>NZ_RJLN01000190.1 GCF_003725545.1 Micromonospora solifontis
CAACGCCGTTCAGTTAGGGCGGTGGCTGGTTCGTCAAGGGTCGTTGGTGATGACGTCGATGCTGGTGGTGGCCTTGTAGGTGCGGCGGTCGATGTGGGGTCCGCGGGCCTGGTACTTGGAGTTTGAGCGTTTGATCATGCGGGCCTTGATGCGGATGCGGCGGTCGGGCAGCAGGTTCGCCAGGACGTGTTCGCCGATGACGCCGACCAGGTCGATGACGGTGTCGGCGATGATGCCGGCGGCGTGCACGACTTGGTCGCGGGCGGTGTTGAGGGCGGTGGTGAAGCTGGCCCGGTCCGGGTCGAGACCGGGTCGGCTGTCGGTAGCGTCGACCATGGCGGTGCGTAACAGTTGGTAGACGATCAGGAGGGCGTGGACCTCCTGATCGACACCATCTGGGGTGCGGGCTCGTAGGACCCGGCCGCCGAGGATGGTGGACTTGAGTTCGAGGTAGGCGGTCTCGATTTCCCACCGCTGGTGGTAGAGGCGGACCATGTCGGCGGCCGGGTAGCGGCGTGGGTCGAGCAGGGTGGTGATCAGCCGGTAGTCGCCGGTGTGGCTGCCGCTTGTGGTGGTGATGCTGATCCGGGCGTCGATGATCCGTACCGGCAGGTTGCCGATGACCGACAGCCAGGATCCGTCGGGACAGCGGCGGATCAGCGGGAGTCTGCGGCCGGTCTTGCAGCGGATCAGCAGGTCGGCACCGGTTGCGGCGAACGCGGCGACCAGATCGGCGGCGGCGTAGTTGCGGTCGGCCAGTAGCAGCATCCCGGCGCGTAGGCTGCGGGCCAGCCGTTGGGCCTGAGCGATCTCGCCGGTGGTGATCGGGTCGAACACGGCGTCGAGCACTGAGCGGGTGCCGCAGGCCAGCAGCGCGCTCAACCGCAGGCTCGGGTAGCCGGAGCCGCCGTGGTTGCCGCGTTGTTTGACGTAACGACGAAGGTTGGCTGCCGAATCTGCGACGGCGAGCACGGTGCCGTCGATGACAACCGGCAGCAGACCCCGCCACCGCACCTGAGCGATGGCACCGGTGGCCGCTGGGCCACGGAGTAGGTCGAACAAGGCCCGCAGCGGGGACGGGCCGAGTCGTTGCCGGGCCTGCCGCAAGGCGCTTGCGCTGGGATCGCGGACCGACAGCCCGCGTAGGCCGGCGACGAGTTTCGCCCACACCTGCCGGTAGCCGAGATCGGCGAACAGGCAACCGGCCAGCAGCAGGTACACCACGACCCGGGCCGGCAACAACCGGACCCGTTTCTGCGTACACCGGGTCGCGGCCAGGACGTCATCGACCATCTCGAACGGCACGAGGCGGGTCAGCTCACCGAGGTGACCCGCCGCGAACGGCCCGGCAGCTACCGTGACCGTACGGGTTATGGCAATCTGATCCACCGAGCGGGGTTCCTGGTTCGGGTTGTCTTGGAGTGACAAACCTTGATACCGGAACCCCGCTTCTCACTACCCGATCAACACACCCCTTGACCAACCACGCCCACGCCTAACTGAACGGCGTTG
>NZ_RJLN01000191.1 GCF_003725545.1 Micromonospora solifontis
AGTACGGCAGCCGCCATTGGCGGCCTGACCTGGCGGGTTGCGGTGGGATAGTGCAACGTGGACGCAGCCGCCTGTTGATCATGTATGTGTGAGAACGACAAGATCGAAGGCGGCTGCTGCTGCCAGGGTAGCGGGCAGACGCGCGGTGCGGGCAAGGGCAGAGCTGTTGGAGGCGCTGCGGTCGTGTTTCGTGCGGACGCAGACGTGGCAGCATGCGGGAAGATACATGTCGGCGCTGGTCAGTCAGATGCCGAAGCGGAACGGATGGACGATCGCCGAGCAGGTCGGGGATGTCACGCCGGACCGCACGCAGCGGCTGTTGAACCGGGCGGTCTGGGACACGACGGCCGCGATGGGTCAGGTCCGGCGGTTCGCCGCCGCTGGTCTGGACGCGGCGGCGAGCCGTCGGCGGCGGCGTGGCCTGGTCGTCGGGGCGTTGGACGAGACGGGTCAGGCCAAGCAGGGTGTCGCGACGTGTGGGGTGAAGCGGCAGTACATGGGGTGCGCGGGCAGGGTCGCGAACGGGATCAACACCGTGCATTTGTCCTATGTGCGGGAGAAGGTGGGGCACGCGTTGATCGGGGCGCGTCAGTGGATTCCTGCCGAGCACATCACCGACCCGCAGGCCTCGACCGGTATGGGGCTGCCACCCGGGTTGGAGTTTCGCACCAAGGGCCAGTTGGCCATCGACATCTGTGCGGACGCGTACGCCGACGGCCTGGCCTTCGACGTCGCCTGCGGTGACGAGGTGTACGGCAACTGCACCCAGTTGCGGGAGTTCTTCGAGACTCATGGGCAGGCGTACGTGCTGCGGGTCGCTTCTACCTTCATGATCAACCTTCCATCCGGAGACAGGATGACCTGCGCGCAGGCCGTCTCCCTGCTGGCCGCCGGCACACACCGGCGGGAGGTCCGCTCAGCAGGCACCGGGTCGAAGGGACAGCGCTGGTACGCGTGGGCGTGGATCGCCACCGCCTCACCCCGGCATCACCTGCTGGTCCGCCGTCACCTACGCAGCGGTGAACTGGCGTTTCACTACTGTCATGTGCCCGAGGGGCAGACCCTGACCAAGACGAGACTGATCCGCGCTGCCGGGCTGCGCTGGCCGGTCGAGGAAGACTTCGAGTTCAGCAAGGACCACTTCGGCCTGGACCAGTGCCAAGCCCGCCTCTACACCGCCATCGCCCGGCACACCGTGCTGGTCATGGCCGCCCTCGCGGTCTGCGCCGTCACCGCCGCCCACCTCACCGACCGCACCGACACCCAGGCACCACCACCGCACACACCGGACCAGCAGCCACCACCCGAGCCCGGAATGATCCCGCTGACCGTCCCCGAGGTCAAACGACTCCTCGCCAACGCCCTCCACCACCCGAGACCGCCCCACCACGACACGCACTGGCTCAACTGGCGACGCCGTCACCAGGCCCGCGCACGCTGGTTCCACCAACGCACACGACTAAACCGGGACTACGCCCTGGTCAGCTAGCAATTGGCGGCTGCCGTAC
>NZ_RJLN01000192.1 GCF_003725545.1 Micromonospora solifontis
CTAGTACTGCAACGGCGGGTCGTGACTTTGGGTGGTTTCGGCTCGTTAGTCCATTGTGGTTAGCGTTGGGTTGGTTGAGTCGTGGGAAGCCGAGCTCGATGACTTGTTCGCTCGGATCGCGGGCCGGTTCAGTCGGGTGGAGCCGCGGAAGCGGGCGTTTGCCTATGTGCGGGGGCTGCTCGCGCCGTTGGAACGCCGTAACGGGTGGACTCTTGCCGAGCAGGCTGGTGACCGGTCACCGGACGGGATGCAGGCGCTGCTGTGCAGCCCGTGCTGGGACGCCGACGCGGTCCGTGACGATGTCCGCGACTACGTGGTGGAGCACCTCGGTGACCCGGCCGCGGTGCTGATTGCCGATGAGACCGGGTTCCTGAAGAAGGGGACCCGGTCGGCGGGGGTGCAGCGGCAGTATTCGGGGACCGCTGGGCGGACGGAGAATTGCCAGATCGGCACGTTCCTGTGCTACGCCTCCGGCAAGGGGCGGGCGTTGATCGACCGGGAGTTGTACCTGCCGAAGTCGTGGACCGAGGACCGGCAGCGGTGTCGGGCCGCAGCGGTGCCGCAGGAGGTGGAGTTCGCGACCAAGCCGCAGCAGGCGCGGGCGATGCTGGAGAGGGCGATCGCCGCTGGGGTGCCGTTCGCGTGGTTCACCGCGGACGAGGCGTACGGGCAGAACCCGGGCCTGCGCGGCTGGCTGCAGGAGCAGGACGTCCCGTATGTGATGGCCACCCGGTGCGACGACGAGGTGGCTTCCGGGCTGTTCACCACCACTCGGGTCGACCAGCTCGTCGCGAGGGTGCCGGCCGGTGCGTGGACCAGGCTGTCGTGCGGCGACGGCGCGCACGGCCCACGCCGCTACGACTGGGTGCGGCTGCCGATCCGGCGGGAGTTCCCACACGGCCGCCGCGGCTGGGTCCTCGCGCGGCGCAGCATCAGCGACCCCACCGACATCGCCTACTACGTCTGCTTCGGCCCGCGCGGCACCCGCCAGCGGGAACTGGTCCGCGTCGCCGGGTCCCGGTGGGCGGTGGAGGAGTCGTTCCAGACCGCCAAGAACGAGGTCGGTCTCGACCAGTACCAGGTCCGCCGCTACGACGCCTGGTACGCCCACATCACCCTCGCGATGACCGCCGCCGCGTTCCTGGTCGCCACCCGCGCCGCCCAAGCCGAAAAGGGGGCGCCGATCCCGGCGCAGACACGCTCATCCCGCTGAGCAGCAACGAGATCCGCCGCCTGTTCGCCAAACTCGTCCTCAAAGGACGTGCCGCGGCCAGCCACGTGCTGCACTGGTCGAACTGGCGCCGCCACCGACAAGCCCAAGCAAAAGCCAGCCACTACCACAAACGACTCGAAGCAGTCAAACGTAACGAACCTCCGTAGCAGTACT
>NZ_RJLN01000193.1 GCF_003725545.1 Micromonospora solifontis
CTAGTACGGCAGCCGCCATTAGCTGTCTGACCAGGGTGGACGCAGCGGGTGGGGTGGGTGAACGGGTGCAGCCGCCCTGATGATCATGTGTGTGTGAAGACAACAAGATCGAGGGCGGCTGCGGCTGCCAGGATAGCCGCTGGTCGGGTGCAGCGGTTGCGGGCCGGGCTGGTGGGGCGGCTGCGGTCGTGTTTCGTGCGGACGCAGACGTGGCAGCAGGCGACGAAGTACGTGTCCGCGGTGGCCAGTGACCTGCCGAGACGCAACGGGTGGACGATCGCCGAGTATGTCGGGGACCGGAGTCCGGATCGTGTGCAGCGGTTGTTGAACCGGGCGGTGTGGGACACGGATGCGGCGATGAGCGTGGTGCGCCGGTTCGTGGTCGACGAGTTGACCACCGCAGCCCGTCGGCGCCGCCGGGGGTTGGTGGTCGGGGCGTTGGACGAGACCGGCCAGCAGAAGCGGGGCACCGCCACGTGTGGGGTGAAGCGGCAGTACATGGGCTGCGCGGGCCGGGTGGACAACGGCATCAACACGGTGCACCTGTCGTACGTGCGCGAGGGCGTCGGGCACGCGTTGATCGGTGCTCGGCAGTGGATTCCGGCCGAGCAGATTGACGACGTGGATACCGCCGCCGCGATGGGGCTACCGGCTGGTCTGCGGTTCGGCACGAAGGGGCATCTGGCGATCGACATCTGCGCCGACGCGTACGCCGACGGGGTGCGCTTTGACGTGATCTGCGGGGATGAGGTCTACGGCGGCTGCACCCAGTTGCGGGAGTTCTTCGAGCAGCGGGAGCAGGCGTACGTGCTGCGGGTGGCCTGCACTTTCATGATCGAGTCGGGTGCTCGGGTGCGGTTGACCTGCCAGCAAGCCGTGCAGCAACTGGTTGGCCGGGATCAGTGGGAGGTGCGTAGCGCCGGGACCGGGTCGAAGGGGCAGCGGTGGTACGCGTGGGCGCAGATCGCCACCGCCAGTCCCCACCATGTGCTGTTGGTACGCCGGCACCTGGGCACCGGTGAGCTGGCGTTCCACTACTGCTACCAGCCACAGGGGCAACGCGCCGGGGTGACCAGGCTGATCCGCGCTGCGGGGCTGCGCCAGGGCTATTGCGTAAATCTGGTGACGCTATGTGATGGCGTCGATGAGTTGGGTTGATCTCGGTTGGCGGTGCGGGTCGCGGCGGCGATGTTCGTGGCA
>NZ_RJLN01000194.1 GCF_003725545.1 Micromonospora solifontis
CCCCGTCGCAGGCCAGGTCGTGGTCGAGCACCTCGACCGGCCACCAGGCCGGGCCGTCCCCCGCTTTCGTGGCGGCCCGCTCGACTTCGGGCCAGGGCACGGTGGTGCGTAGCGCGCCGTCGATGACCGGCTGGTGCTCCGGTCGCAGGCCGAAGCGACGGTACGCGCGGCCCAGGACGCTCAGCAGCGCCAGCGTCTCCGGGCGGTCCGGCCGGTCGGCGAGCCGGCGCAGGGCGGCCTCGACCAGCGGGGCGTCCCGCTCGGGCAGCAGACCCGGGTAGCGGTCCTCGACCTCCTCCCAGAACGAGGGCCGCCGCAGGTAGCTCTCCGCGCGACGCTGCCGGTCCATCCCGATCGGGTACGGGGACAGCTCCGCCTCGGGTGTGTCGTGGTCCGTGGCCTCCCGGTCCGTCACGCCGGCTCCCGGAGCTGGCCCTCGGTGAGTCCGGCGGCGTCGATCGTGGCGTGCGCCCAGCGGGCCAGGCGGCACGGGTACGGGACACGTTCGCTGCGGCACAGCAGGCCCTGCGGCCACGGCTCCGGGACGTGGACGCGGGCCGCGTGAACGGCGAGCGCCAGGTCCTCGTCGGTGACCGGGGTGAGCACGGGAAAGTCGGCGAGTACGGCGGTCATCGGTGGGCGCCTCCGGTGGTGGGGTGCGTGGAGTGGCACCGGGGTGGGCGGGGACGGCCGCCGCCGTACGGGGGAACGACGCGGCCGGAGCCCAGCACCCGCCCCGGGCCATGCGACCAGCCTCTGGTGTGGACTGAACAGGAACTACAGCACCCGAGGAGCCTCGATGACGCAGAAGTGAGGCGTCTGCGTACCCGCCTGATCGACGCAGTGTTACTACAGTGGCGGCGGAACGGAGGGAGATCAGGCGTGGCCCTGAAGCGACATCGGCTCTGTCAACGGCGCAAGGCCCTCGGCTACAGCCAGGAGCGCCTGGCCGAACTGCTCAGCGTGGAACGGTCGACCGTGGTGCGCTGGGAGAACGCGGAGACGGACCCACAGCCGTGGCATCGCACTCGGATCGCCGCCGCGTTGGAGGTTACGCTCGAACAGCTCGACGACATGCTTATCGACGTGTCGGTGGCAGCACATCGAGGG
>NZ_RJLN01000195.1 GCF_003725545.1 Micromonospora solifontis
TTGTTGTTCGAGATGCTCGACGGGACCGCGCGTGGTGGCGCGATCGGCGACGGCTGGCGCTCCACCGCCGTCCGGGACGCGCTCGACCTGTGTCTGGCGTGCAAGGGTTGTAAGGCGGACTGTCCGGTGAATGTGGACATGGCCACGTACAAGGCGGAGTTCCTGTCGCACCACTACGCGGGCCGGTTGCGGCCGCGGGCGCATTACTCGATGGGCTGGCTGCCGGCGATGGCCGCGGTCGCGGGTCTCACGCCCCGGGTGGTCAACGCGCTCGCGCACGCGCCGGGCGTGGGCCGTCTGGCCAAGGCGATGGGTGGGGTCGACCAGCGCCGCGACGTCCCGGTCTTCGCGCGGGAGTCGTTCCAGCGCTGGTTCGCCGGCCGGACCCCCGGCGGGGACGGTTCCCGGGGTGAGGTGGTGTTGTGGCCGGACACGTTCACCAACCACTTCCATCCGGGTGTGGCCCGGGCGGCGGTGGAGGTGTTGGAGGCGGCCGGTTGGCGGGTACGGGTGCCGGACCGGCCGGTGTGTTGCGGCCTGACCTGGATCTCCACCGGGCAGCTCGGCGTCGCCAAGCGGGTGCTCCGGCGGAGCGTGCAGGTGCTGCGTCCGTACCTGCGGGCCGGGACCCGGGTGGTCGGGTTGGAGCCGAGTTGCACGGCGGTGTTCCGCAGTGACGCCCGCGAGTTGTTCCCGGCCGATGACGACGTCATGCGGCTGCGGGAACAGACCGTCACCCTGGCGGAGTTGTTGCACGAGCACAGTCCGGGGTGGCGGCCGCCGCGGGTCCCGGCGCACGCGCTGATCCAGACCCACTGTCATCACCACGCGATCCTGGGTACCGCCGCGGATCAGGCCGTCCTGGCCGCGGCCGGCGTCGACGCGGAGTTCCTGGACTCCGGGTGCTGCGGGCTGGCCGGGAACTTCGGTTTCGAGCAGGGCCACTACGAGGTGTCCGAGGCGTGCGCGGAACGGGTGCTGCTGCCCGCCGTCCGCGACGCCGACGACCGGGACGTCATCCTGGCCGACGGGTTCAGCTGCCGTACCCAGGTGCAGCAGAGCGCGGCGGCCGGCCGGACCGC
>NZ_RJLN01000196.1 GCF_003725545.1 Micromonospora solifontis
AGGGTGAGGGCGATCTTGCCGGTGTGCCGGGCGTTGGCGAGATAACGGAAGGCGGTGGGGGCGTGGCGGATGTCGTAGCTGCGGGTGGGCAGCGGTGGCAGGGTGCCGTCGTGGAAGAGGGGTTGGAGCCTCCGGTAGAGGGCGGCGATGGTGTCTTCGCCGCCGTCCATGAGGTCGAACGCCTGGTAGGTGGTTTCCGGGTGGTCGGCGGTCCAGGTGTCCGGGTGGCGGATGTCGGTCTTGCCCATGTCGATGAGGCGTCCGCCTGGGCGCAGGAGGCGGCCGCTGGCGTCGAGGTGGTCGCCGGTGAGGCTGTTGAGGACGACGTCGATGCCGGGGGTGTGGCTGCGGTAGTGGTCCTCGAAGTCGAGGGTGCGGCTGTTGGCGATGTCGGGTTCCGCGATGCCCAGGCGGTGCAGGGTCGACCACTTGGTGGGGTGGGCGGTGGTGTGGATGTGGGCGCCGAAATGGCGGGCCACGTGGATGGCGGCGTGGCCGACGCCGCCGGTGGCGGCGTGGATGAGCAGGTGTTCGCCGGCTTGGAGGTGGGCGAGGTCGTGCAGGGCGTAGTACGCGGTGAGATACGCGATGGGGGCCGCCGCCGCCTGGGTGAGGGTCCAGCCGTCCGGGATGGGCGTGACCAGACGCTGGTCAGTGACGGCACTGGCGCCGATGCCGTTGAACAGGCCCATCACCTGTTGTCCCACCTGCAGGTCGGTGACGGCGCTGCCGGTTTCGGTGATGGTGCCGGCGCCTTCGCCGCCGATGGGGCGGGGGTCGTTGACGATGCCGAGGGCCACCACGACGTCGCGGAAGTTGACGCCGCCGGCGTGCAGGCGGACGCGGACCTGGTGGGGTTGCAGGGGTGCGGCGTAGTCGGGGCAGTGGGCCAGGCGCAGGTTGTCCAGGCTGCCGCCGGAGGTGGTCTCCAACCGCCACGCCTCACCGTCGGGCACGGGTAGCCCGGCCGTGGTGTGAGCGGGGGCGAGGCGCGGCACGTGCAGCCGGCCGTCCCGGATGGCCACCTGCGGCTCACCCGAC
>NZ_RJLN01000197.1 GCF_003725545.1 Micromonospora solifontis
CGGCTCCGAGGGCACCCTGGTCACCATCCTGCGCGCCCGGCTCACGCTGCTGCCGGTGGTGCGCGCCAAGTCGATCGTGTTCCTGTCCTACCCGGACATCGCCGCCGCCGGCGACGACGTGCCGCGGGTGCTGCCGCACCACCCGATCGCCCTCGAAGGGCTCGACGACAAACTCGTCAACTTCGAGAAGCGCAAGCACCTGCACCCGGAGGCCCTGCACAAACTGCCTCCCGGCGGTGGTTGGCTGATGGTGCAGCTGGGTGGCGACACCACCGAGGAGGCGGAGGCCGCGGCCACCCGCCTGATCGACGCCGTCCGCCGGGACGGCGGCCCGGGCGTGCACCGGTTCGACGATCGGGTCGACGAGGAACAGATGTGGGCGGTCCGCGAGTCCGGGCTCGGCGCCACCGCGCGGGTGCCGGGGGAGCGGGACACCTGGGAGGGCTGGGAGGACTCCGCGGTCCCCCCGGAGCGCCTGGGCGACTACCTGCGGGACCTGGACCGCCTCTTCCGGGAGTACGGCTTCGAGCAGGCCTCGCTCTACGGGCACTTCGGGCAGGGCTGCGTGCACACCCGGATCCCGTTCGAGTTGAGGACGGCCGACGGGGTCCGCCAGTTCCGCTCGTTCGTCGAGCGGGCCGCCGACCTGGTGGTCTCCTACGGCGGCTCGTTCTCCGGTGAGCACGGCGACGGGCAGTCCCGGGGCGAGCTGCTGGTGAAGATGTACGGCGACCGGGTGATCCGCGCGTTCGGGCGGTTCAAGGCGATCTTTGACCCGGACGACCGGATGAATCCCGGCAAGGTGATGCCGCCGTATCCGTTGGACAGCCACCTGCGCCTCGGCGTCGACTTCCACCACGGCGACGTGGACACCGTCTTCCGCTACCCCGACGACGGCGGCAGCTTCAGCCGCGCGGTGCTGCGCTGCGTCGGGGTCGGCCAGTGCCGGCGGGAGCACGGCGGGGTGATGTGCCCCTCCTACATGGTGACCCGGGAGGAGGAGCACTCCACCCGGGGGCGGTCGCGC
>NZ_RJLN01000198.1 GCF_003725545.1 Micromonospora solifontis
CCGCGACCGCCCCCGGGTGGAGTGCTCCTCCTCCCGGGTCACCATGTAGGAGGGACACATCACGCCCCCCTCGTGCCGGCGGCACTTGCCGACGCCCACGCAACGCAGCACCGCCTCCCCGAAGCTGCCGCCGTCGTTCGGATAGCGGAACACCGTCCCCACGTCGCCGTGGTCGTAGTCCGCCCCGAGGCGCAGGTGGCTGTCCAGCGGGTACGGCGGCATCACCTTGCCGGGATTCATCCGGTCGTCCGGGTCGAAGATCGCCTTGAACTGCCCGAACCCCCTCATCAGCCGATCACCGAACATCTTCGGCAGCAGCTCGCCCCGGGCCTGCCCGTCGCCGTGCTCACCGGAGAACGAGCCGCCGTACGAGGCGACCAGGTCGGCCGCGCGTTCCAGGAAGGCCCGGAACTGGCGGACCCCATCGGCGGTACGCAGCCGGAACGGGATCCGGCTGTGCACACAGCCCTGCCCGAAGTGCCCGTAGACGGAGGCCTTCTCGAAGTCGAACTCCCGGTAGAGCCGGTCGAGGTCACGGAGATAGTCACCGAGCCGGTCCGGGGCGACGGCGGCGTCCTCCCAGCCCGGCCCGCTGTTCTTGTAGTCCGGCACGTGCGCGGTGGCCCCCAGCGCCGCGTCGCGCACCTCCCACATCCGCTTCTCGTCGGCCGGGTCGGTGAATCTGTGCACCGTGGGCCCGCCGTCGCCGCGCAGGTCGGCGATGAGCCGATCTGCCGCGGACCGCGCCTGCTCAGCGGTGTCGCCGCCGAGCTGGACCATCAGCCAGGCGCCGCCCTCGGGCAGCTCGTGCAGCGCCGCCGGATGCAGGTCCTTGCGCCGCTCAAAGTTGATCAGCTTGTCGTCGATGCCTTCCAGTGCGATCGGTCGGTGGGTCAGGACGCGGGGCACGTCGTCGCCGGCGGCGGCGATGTCGGGGTAGCTGAGAAACACCAGGGCGGAGGCCTTGACGACCGGGACCAGCTTCAGCCGGGCGCGCAGGATGGTGACCAGGGTGCCCTCGGAGCCC
>NZ_RJLN01000199.1 GCF_003725545.1 Micromonospora solifontis
CTAGACGAGTAGTTCCGAATCCTGGTCAGTGGTCGTAGGCGATCAGTGACCGGGTGACGGGTGCTCCTGTCTTGTTGTTGTGCCAGATCGCGGCGGCCATGGCGAGCAGACGCTGAGCCACCCGCACGGCAACGCCGGCGAAGGTGCGTCCGCCGTGTTCTTCCAGATCGAGTTGGCCTTTGAGGGTGTCGTTGACCGACTCGATCAGCTGTCGGACCTTCTTGAGCATCGCCTCGCCGTAGCGGGCTTTCTCCCGCTTGCGTGACGGGCGCAGCAGTTCGATGCCCTGCTCGGCCAGTTCCCGCTCGAACACCTTGGACGCGAAGCCCTTGTCGGAGATCAGCAGGATCCTGTCGTGTTCGGCGACCACACCGGCCTCGACCTGCAGCATCGCGGCCAGGACCTCCCGCTCGCCGATCTTCGGGTTGGCCAGGGCCCACAGGATCGGCATCCCGGTCGGGGTGCACACCAGGTACAGCCGCAGTCCCCAGAAGAACCGGGAATGTGAGGCGCAGTAGCCGTATCCGGCCCAGCCGGCCAGATCCGAGCGCTGCACCGTCGGGCGGGACATGCCGCACGGCACCGGTGTGGAGTCGACGATCCAGTGGTTGTCGAACCAGAAGTCACTGTCGCGGGCCAGATCCCTGATCACTCGCTTGATCAGCGGCAGCGCGGCGCGGAGCCGCTTGTTGTAGCCCGGCCGCTGCGGCAGGTAGGGGAACATGCCGGCCAGGTGGATACGGGCGTAGCGGATCCAGTGCGCCTCCGAGCGGGCGCCGAGCAGGACCTGGGCCACGGCCAGGCAGACCAGTTCGGAGTCGGTCAGCAGCGGTGGCCTGCCCCGCCAGCGGGGCGTCCGAATGGTGTCGTCGATCTTCACGTACAGTGCGGTCAAGAGGGTGTCGAGGTCTTGCGTCACAACATGATCATCGATGCCCTCTCTTCATGCCCAGACATCGACCCCTGACATCGGAACTACTCGTCTAG
>NZ_RJLN01000002.1 GCF_003725545.1 Micromonospora solifontis
GAGGCCGCGGCCGGCGAGGTCGCGGAGCGGATCGCCGGGCTCTTCACCGCCGCCGGGCTGGACGCCGCCGACGACCCGCTGCGGGACGCGGCGGTGGCCGTGGAGCGCGCCGAGGCGGAGCTGCGCCGGCTGGAGGAACGCCGGGAGCAGGCCGCCGAGCTGCACGAGCAGCGGGCCGGGCACGAGCGCGAGGCCCGGGTCGCCCGGGCCCTCGCGGGGCACCTGCGGGCCAACAACTTCGAGCGCTGGCTGCTGGCCGAGGCGTTGGACCTGCTGGTCGACGGCGCATCGCGGATCCTGCGCGAGCTCTCCAACGGCCAGTACGACCTGGTGCACGACAAGGGCGAGTTCTTCGTCGTCGACCACCACGACGCCGGGCTGCGTCGGGGCGTCCGCACGCTCTCGGGCGGGGAGACGTTCCAGGCGTCACTGGCGCTGGCCCTCGCGCTGTCCGAGCAGCTCGCCGGGATGTCCACCACGGCGGCCAGCCTGGAGTCGATCGTCCTGGACGAGGGTTTCGGCACCCTCGACGCGGCCACCCTGGACACCGTCGCGGCCACCCTGGAAAATCTGGCCGCCCGGGGCGACCGGATGGTCGGCGTGGTCACCCACGTGCCGGCGCTCGCCGAGCGGATCCCGCTCCGGTTCGAGGTCCGCAAGGACGCCCGTACCGCCCGGGTGGAACGGACCGGCCTGTGAGGGGTACGACGTGACCCGGTTCTACGTCGACGCGTGGGACCCGGCGTACGGGGCGTCGTTCGAGGCGGCCGGCGGGGGCGGGCCGGCGGCGCCGAGCAGCGCCCAGGTCGACGCCGACGTCGAGCTGCCGGCCGCCGACTGGCGGGCCGTCGGGCCCCGGTCGGACCTGGCCGCCCCGGACGTGGTGCTGCTGGTCGACGGGGTACGCCGGATCGACGCCAGCGTCTGGACGGCCGAGGACGACGGTGGCTCGTACCCGGGCATCGCCGCCTCGTACGCGGCCGGGGTGGTCCGCTGCGACCTGGACCGCGGCGCGGCGGAACTGGCCGGCGCGAGGGTGGGCCGGGGCCTCTTCACCGCCAGCCCGTCCGCGCAGGACGTGGTGGCCGGCGCGATCCGCTACCCGGTGCACCGGGTCGGCGGCAGCGGTGAGCTGAGCAAGCTGCCGGCCGCGGTGCAGGGGCCGCTGACCGCGCTGGAGGTGGCCGTCTCCGACGCGGTACGCACCGACGGCGACCTGCTGGTGGTGGACGGGCCGCTACGCAGCCGCCGCAACCTGCCCCGCACCCTCGGCTACATCAAGACCCAGCACAGCCAGTACCTCGACGCCCGGCTCACGGCGGTGGTCACCGGGCTCGCGCCCGGCCAGCGCTGCCCGGTGTTCCGGCTGGGCACCGCGTGGGGCGGCTACTCGTGGTACCTGCGGCTGCCGGTGAGCGGCGGGGCGCCCTGGGCGGGCATCGTCCGGATGGAGTGCTCGGCCGAGCTGACCGAGGCCGAGGCGATCGGGCTGGCGGACCTGTCCCTGGTCACCCTCCCCCGGTTCGCCTCCAGCCCGTACAAGGACCCGCGCGCGCCGCAGAACCTGATCCCGATCGCCGGCCTGGAACGCCGGCTGCGCGGGCTGCTCGGCGACGCCCGCCTGCTGCACCGGGTGCTGACCGGCGCGGCCCGGGCGGGCCGCGGCTGATGGGCCGCCGGCGCGACGCCGACCGGGTGGTCGAGCAGGTCGACACCGGGCGGGCCGAGCTGGTGCCGGACCCGGACCGGGCGGGCTCCTGGACGCTGCTGCTCGACGGCGCCCCGCAGTCGCACGTGGACCTCACCGATCCGACGCACCTGGAGTTCGAGTACGTCCGCCGGCTGGCCGCCGCGCTCGACCTGGTCGCCCCGCCCGGTGCCCCGCTGCGGGTGCTGCACCTGGGCGGCGGCGCGCTGACCCTGCCCCGGTACGTGGCGGCGACCCGCCCCGGCTCCACCCAGCGGGTGTCCGAGGTGGACGGCGCGCTGGTGGAACTCGTGCGCCGGGCGCTGCCCTGGCCGAGCGACCCGCGGCTGCGGGTCCGGGTGGCGGACGCCCGGGCCACCCTGACGTCCAGCCGGGACGCCAGCTACGACGTGGTGGTGGCCGACGTGTTCGCCGGCGCCCGCACCCCGGCCCACCTGACCTCCGTGGAATACGCGGCGGAGGTGGCCCGGGTGCTCCGGCCCGGCGGGTCCTACCTGGCCAACGTCGCCGACGGTCCGCCGCTGCGACACGCCCGCGCCCAGGTCGCCACGGTGCGTACGGTGCTGCCCCGGGCCTGCCTGGTCGGCGACGCGGCGGTGCTGCGCGGCCGGCGCTACGGCAACCTGGTGCTGGTCGCGTCCCGGGTCGAGCCGCCGGTGCCGGAGTTGACCCGGCGCGCCGCCGGGGACTGGTTCCCCGGCCGGGTGCTGGCTGGTGACGAGTTGGACCGGTTCGCCGGGGGCGCCCCGGTGGTCCACGACGCCGACGCCACCGACTCGACCCCGCCGCCGCCCGGAATTTTTTCCGTGCGGCGTTGATCCGCTCGGCGGATCGCTCCGTATCACCGGGCGGCCACGCCCGTGGGGGGCCGGCTGATGTCATTGGACACCCGGAGGTCTGCATGCATGCGGTGGCGGCCGGCTGGCACGGCGAGGTGGCGAGGCCCGAGTGGATGTTCGCCCGGGCGCAGCCCCAGTCGCGCGCGTCCAGGTCGGGCCGTGGGGTCGACGCCCGGCCCGGGGATCGCCAGAATGACCCGGTGACGCCGCGACCGGCGCCCGGGCGCCACGCGGCGTCCACCGAGGCCAGTCACTCCGACCAGCTGATCCGGCTGCTCTACGCGGAGCACGCGGGGCCGCTGCTGATGTTCGTGATGCGGCTGACCGGCGGTGACCGGCAGCGCGCCGAGGACATCGTGCAGGAGACGCTGCTGCGGGCCTGGCGCAACGCGCACCGGCTGGGCACCCAGGGCCAGGGCTCGTTGCGGCCGTGGCTGGTCACGGTGGCCCGGCGCATCGCCATCGACGAGCACCGCAGCGAGCAGGCCCGCCCGGCGGAGACGTACGACCGGGACCTGACCGCGTTCGCCGAGGCGGACAGCACGGACCGGGTGCTGCGCACCATGACCGTGGCCGACGCGCTGCGTACGCTGAGCCAGTCCCACCGGGAGATCCTGGTGGCCACGTACTTCCGGGGGCGTACCGTGCCCGAGGCGGCCGAGGAGCTGGGCCTTCCGCTCGGCACCGCGAAGTCGCGGGTCTACTACGCGCTGCGCGCGCTGCGCACGGCTCTGCAGGAAAGGGGGGTGACGGAATGAGCCGGGCAGATCACATGGACGTGGCCGCGTACGCGCTCGGCGTGCTGGACACGCAGGACGCGGAGCGGTTCGAGGAGCACCTCGCGACCTGCTGGGCGTGCGCCGCGGAGCTGGAGACGATGGTCCCGGTGGTGGGGCTGCTCTCCGGCATCGACGGCGAGACGATGATGGCGCTGGAGCAGACCCACACGGATCCCGCGCTGCTGGACCGGACGTTGATGGCGGTCCGCCGGGACCGGCGGCGGACCCGGCTGCGGCAGGTCTTCGCCACCGCGGCGGCCGTGGTGGCCTTCGGCGCGCTGAGCGGGGTCGGCTTCGCCACGGTGTTCCACGACGACCGGCAGTTCCAGCAGGCCGACCCGGCGCCGACCGTGCCCACCACGGCGCCCGCGCCGGAGCCGAAGTCGTCAGGGCCGGGGATCGGTGACCCCGCCGGGGTCGAGGGCGAGCAGCACGACGCCACCGATCCGGGCACCGGCGTGAACACCACCATGTTCCTGGTCGGCAAGGAGTACGGCACCGAGATCAACGTGCGGCTCACCAAGCTGCCCGGCCCGCGTACCTGCCGGCTGCTGGTGGTCCGGAAGAACAACACCAGCGAGGTGGTCTCCACCTGGTCGGTCCCGGGCGGCGGGTACGGGACGAGCACCAACCAGCTGCCCTTGGAGCTGACCGCGTCCACCGCCGCCGCCCGCGACGACATCGCGAAGATCCAGGTGCAGTCGGTCGACGCGAACGGCATCGCCACCCCGCTGGTGACGGTGGCCGACCTCTGATCCGCGGGAACCCCGGCGCCGGGCAGCGACACCGCCCGGCGCCGTTCCGGCATGTCCGGACGCGGACGCCCCGACGTGTCCCCCCACGCGGCGGCGGCCGGAACGGTTCAACGAGTCCACTGTGAAATGGACCACCCTTTCCTCTTCAACCTTGACAGCCGCGGCAGCCGTACTACTCGGCGAACTGCCAAGACAGAGGAGGGCACGTGGCACACCTGAAGCGGACGACCGTCATCGTCGCGAGCGCGATGGTCGCACTAACGGCCTGCGCGCCCGCGGGCTACGACGGGGCGAACTCGAGCGCGGCCGAGCCGGTCGCCGTCGCCGCGGCCGAACCCACCGCGGCGGCCGAGCCGGAGGCCTCCGCGACCGCGGACGCCCCCAGCGCCGACAAGGGCGCTCCCCCGGCCGACGTGCAGCTCACCGACCAGCTGATCGGCAAGAAGGTCCCCCGGATGGGCAACGTCGTCACCGACCAGGACGGCTGGGTCCTCTACCGCTTCGACAAGGACTCGGCCGACCCGCCGCAGTCCAACTGCGTCGACAAGTGCGCCCAGGTCTGGCCGCCGGCGCTGACCGACGGCAACGCGCAGTTGCAGGGCGTCGCGGACGAGAAGGTCGGCACGGTCACCCGCCAGGACGGCACCCGGCAGCTCACCATCGGCGGCTGGCCGGTCTACCGCTACATCGGGGACAAGAAGCCCGGCCAGTGGAAGGGCCAGGGCGTCGGCGGCACCTGGTTCGTCGTCGACCAGAACGGCAAGAAGAACCTCACCTGCGTGCCGACCGGCACCCCGAAGGCGGTCGCCCCGCCGGCCACCGGCGACTCGGGCGGCTCGGACGGCGGCGGCTACTCCTACTGACGCCAAGCGGGACACGGTGGCCGGTCGCAGCCGGGGAGGGCGCGGCCGGCCACCGGCATGATCGGGACCGCCCGGCACACCGGCGTCCCACCGCGCCACGAGGGCGGGGTTCCCCGCCGGGGCGCGCGGGTGGCCTGCGCCCCACCCGGACGCACAGGTTCCGGTACTGTTCCGGCCGCGACCGCGTTGTGTGCGGCCGGAACGGGGAAGGAACGCCTGTTGACGACGCTCATCACCCTGGTCGTGGCCATCGTGCCCGGGGCTCTGCTCGGCTTCGCCCTCCCGCCGGGACGCTACCGGTGGGCCGTCTGGGCGGCCGCTCCCGCGCTGACCCTCGGCCTGATCGCGCTGGCGATGGCGTGGCTGCCCGCGCTCGGGCTGCCGGACAGCGCCTCGGCGGTGCTCGTCGTGGAGCTGCTCGTCGCCGGCACCGCGGTCCTGCTCTCCCGGCTGGTGGCCCGGCGGGCGGTCGGCCGCCGGGCACCGGCCGCCGAGCCCGCGGCCGAGGAGGGCGACCGGCGCTCACTGACGTCCCGGTTCCGGGTACGGCCCGTCCTGCCGCGCCGCGCGGACCTGATCGGCGTGGCCGTGCCCTCGGTGATCAGCGTGGCCTACGGCTGGGCGATGGTGGGGCGGCTCGTCGCCATTCCCGGCTGGGACGCGATGAACCACGGCTACCTGGCCCGGCGCATCCTCGACGCCAACAGCGTCGAGATCAGCTCGGTGTGCAGTTCCGGGTCGACCGACCCGATCGTCTCCTGCGAGTTCTATCCCCTGGCGGAGAACGTCGCCTGGGCGCAGGCGACCCACCTGTCCGGCGGGTTGCTGAGCGCCACGATGACCGCGTGGGCGACCGTCGTCGGGCCGCTCGCCCTGGTCGCCGGCATCTACGCCGCGGTCCGGGTGCTCCGCGGGGGACCGGTGATCGCCGCCGCCGCGGCCACCGCCCCGGTCTTCCTGGGCCCGATGTGGGCCTCGCTACTCACCGGCCGGGTGAACGAGCAGACCGCGCCCTGCTTGGCCGGTGGGGTCGCCCTGCTGATCGCGCTCACCCTGCGCGGCCCGCACCCGGTACGGCTCGGACTGCTGGCCGGTCTCGCCTCCGCCGGCATCGTGATGATGCACTCGTACGACGTCCTCTTCGTCGGCGTGCTCGCGTTCGGCCTGCTCCTGCTGGTGCCGGGGGCGCTGACCTGGCGCCGCGGCGCGGCGGGCCTGGGCGCGGCCGCGGTCGCCGGCCTCGTCCCGCTCCTGCCCCTGCTCGAGGTCATCCTGGGGGCCAACGGTGAGCGGATTAGTGACCCGCCGATCCTGCTCGGGCAGTGGGGCAAGGCGTTCGAGTTCTGGGTCACCGATCCGCAGCGCTACGTGCTGCTCGGCTACCCGCTGCCGGGTGACGACCGCTTCCAGCTCAGCGTGCCGACCGTGCAGATCGGTCTCTGGAGCACCATGGCCTGCCTGCTCGCGTCCCCGCTGTCGCTGGTGCTGCCGCAGCTGCGCTGGGCGCGGCCGTGGCTGCTGGCCGGCGTCGTGTTCACGCTGATCGGGATCTTCACCGTCGCCTCCAGCTCGGCGCCCGCACGGATCCTGGCCAGCCTCTGGTACGGCGATCCGGAACGACCCCGTTCGATGATCTTCCCGGTCTACGGGGTGCTCACCGTGGCGGGCGCGGTCGTTCTCGGGCTGGGCATCCAGTGGCTGCTGGTACGGCTGGTCGCCCGCGCCCGTACGTTGCGGGGGTCCGCCGTACCCGCCGCGGTGGCGGCGTCGGTCGTGGTGCTGAGCCTGACGTCGCTCGCCCTGGTGTCGGACACGTGGCGTCCGCTGCGCAAGGAGATGGTGCGGCGGGCGCCGGTCGGGCCGGAGTACACCCGGGCCTTCACCTGGCTGGCCGAGCACACCCCGCCGGGCAAGGTGGTCGCGTACGACCGGAACCGGCAGTTCATGAGCTGGTCCTACGCCGACTACGGCACGCCCACCCTGTTCGGCATCCCGCCGCTGGAGAAGGCGGCGCGAAACAACTACACGGACCGTTGGCGGGCGTTCAACTGGCTGGTCAACAACAAGAAGGCGCCGAGGAACCAGGGCTGCACGGTGCGCCGGTTCGGCATCGAGTACCTGGTGGTGGGCGGCCGTGACTACCAGGGCTGGGATGCGAACTACCAGCAGCGGCGGCTCGACGCCAGCGAGCGGCTGACCCTGGTCCACCGGGAGGGCCACGTGCGGATCTACCAGGTCACCGACGCGGGCCGGGCCTGCTCGTCCGCCCCGTGACATTCGCTTCACGACCGGCCCGGGGCCGGCGACCCCGGCCGACGAGCCACGAACGGGCAAATCGGGAATGAGATTGCTTGCCCGATGTAGTCCGAACGGACAGCAACGCCAGGGTGAGGAGCGGGTGTCCAGGTCACGACCACACTGGTACCTTTCCGCTGCACGGCCGAGCCGGCCGTGGAATGCGGCATGTCCGTAGCACCGAGGTGACGACGTCGACCGTTTCATCGGTCCACATGAACGGAACGAGGGCAAGGCGTGGGAGGCAGGGTGGTCGCCGGCCTTTTCTGGTCGGTACGGGGTGGTCCGGCCTGCGGGTGCGTACGCATCGCGGGTGAAGCGGCGGGGCGCCGGAACGGCGGCCGACGCTGATGGTGCGTGCGTACCGTGTGGTGCCGAAGGCGTACCGCCAGCGGCTCATCCAACTCGTGCCGCCCGAGCGGCAGCTCTGGCTCGTCCGTCGGCTGACCCGGGTCGCCGCGCGCCGGCCCCGGACCGCGCCCGGTGAGCTTCGCCGGGTCCGCGACGTCGGCGGTCTCCAGGTGCAGGCGCGGGTCGTCGAGGAGGCCACCCCGCTGGCCGTCCGGCAGCGCAACGTCGACCTGGTGACCCGGGTGCTCGACGACGCTGGCATCGACAGCTTCCACATCCGGCACGCCGACGACCTGCGCAGCGCGATCGCCGTGCCGCACCGGCACAAGGCGCAGGTGCTCCAGGCGCTCCGGCGGGCCGCGTCGGGCGACGACGTGACCCTGCGGTACATCGGCGCCGACGGCCGCGAGGTCGGCCCCGAGCACCGCGACGCGATCGCGCAGGTCTTCCACGCGGTCACCGACCCGTTCGGCCACACCGTCCTCGGCAGCGCCTTCGCCTGCGAGGTCGAGTTCTGGCGGACGGTGTCGCCGACGGACCGGCCGGGGACGGAGCTCGTGGCCCCACGCGGGAACCCGGTCGCGGCGACCCTGCCGGAGACGGGCGAGACGGTGCAGGTGCCGGCGTCCCGGCTCAGCCGCTTCGTGCCGGCCGGCGGGCCCGCCACCTGCCGCACCCGCGCCGAGTTCGCCGGCCTCGGGTACGAGCACGTCACCTTCCCCATCGACGTCGTCTACACCTGGGTGGACGGTGACGACAGCGACTGGCAGACCCGGAAGAACGCCGCCCTGCGCGAGCACGGAGCGGCCGAGATCAACGTCGTCGGCGCGCACGCCTCCCGCTACGCCAGCCGCGACGAACTCCGCTACTCCCTGCGCTCGGTGGTGTCGTTCGCACCCTGGGTCCGGCAGATCTACCTGGTGACCGACGACCAGATCCCGCCGTGGCTGGACGTCGAACACCCGATGGTGCGGGTGGTGCGCCACCGCGAGATCTTCGGTGCCACCGGCCGGCTGCCGACCTTCAACTCGCACGCCATCGAGTCCCGGCTGCACCTCATCCCGGGCCTCAGCGAGCACTTCATCTACGTCAACGACGACATGCTCTTCGGGCGCCCGCTGCTCCCGACGACGTTCTTCCACGCGAACGGCATCGCCAAGTTCTTCCCGTCGCCGGCCCAGCTGGACGTCGGCCCGGCGACCGTCCACGACGCACCGGTGACCGCGGCCGGCAAGAACAACCGCCGGCACATCGAGGACCGGTTCGGGCGCACCATCACGCAGAAGATGCGGCACGTCCCGTACCCGCTGCGGCGGAGCGTGCTGGAGGACATCGAGCGGCAGCTGCCGGCCGAGGTGCTGGACACCGCCGGCCACCAGTTCCGGCACCCCAGGGACCTGTCGATTCCCTCCTCGCTGCAGCACTACTGGTCGTTCCTGTCGGGTCAGGCGGTGCCCGGGTCGATCAGGTACACGTACGCCGACCTCGCCGACCCGTCCACCCCGGTGAAGCTCGCCACCCTGCTGGCCAAGCGGCACTGCGACGTGTTCTGCCTCAACGACACCGACTCCGGTGAGGTGCCCCTCGCCGAACAGCACGCCATGCTCTCCGACTTCCTGTCGGCGTACTTCCCGTTCCGGGCGCCGTTCGAGCTCCCGGCCGAGGTCGAGGCGGAACGGGCGCGGATGACGGCGACGGCACGGGCGGCGGCGTACCTCCCGGAGGCCGCCACGGTCCCCGGCCAGCCGGCGGGCGGAACCGACAGCGTGACCGACCAACCCGAGCGGGTCCGATGAGCCCCGGCAACCGCCTGACGCAGCCCCGCCTGCTGCAGGCGATGTACGGTGCCCGCCGCCGGGCCGGTCTGGTCACCGACCGGCTCGTCGAGCGGGTAACCCGGCTACGCCACGACTCGATCGCCGGACTGCCGCCGGCCGACTGCGACTTCTTCGCCGTACTCGACGGGCGCACGCTGCACGTGCACGCGGTGCTGCCGGCCGGCGTGGAACCGGCCGACCGGGCCGAGCTCTTCTTCGTGCGCGAGGGCCAGACGCTCCGCTGCCCGGCGACGCTCCGCCCGGAGGGCGACCGGCTCGCCGTGGCGGCGGTGGCCCGCCTCGGCGCCGACGCCGACGAGGTTCCGCTGGACAAGGGCACCTGGTCGGTGGGGCTCGCGGTGGCCGCCGGCGCCGAAGGCGAGCGCCACTTCTCCCTGCGGGTCGACGAGGCCGCCGACCGGGACGGCCCGACCGTGGCCAACCCGCCGCACCCGGTGTCCGGGTGGCTGTACCGGCCGGGCCGCGGCGGCAACGGTCTCGCGCAGCTCACCGTCACCGGCGCGCGGGCCAGGGCCGAGGTGGTCAAGCTCGCGACCGGCCGCGTGGACGCCCGGATCCGGGCCCGGTTCGTCGGCGTACGGCCGCAGGACGCGCCGGTGGTGGTCTTCACGCCGCGCGGCGGTGGCACCGACGTCATCGTGCCCGTCGAGCCGGCCGGCGAGCAGTTCGAGTTCGTCGTACCCCTCGCCGAACTGGTGCCGGACCAGCCGGGTGAGGAGGTCATCTGGGAAGCCTGGGTGCGCACCTCCGCCACCCGGATGGTCCGGCTCGGCCGGTTCCTGCACGACCTCACCGACCCGCGTACGGTCCTGCGGGTCAGCCGGGCCGTCCTGCCCCTGCACGGCGACCAGTTCGTCGGTTACCGCCCCTACTACACCGCGGCGGGCAACCTGGCGGTCGCCTGCCTCCGCTTCACACGTTTCACGGGGACACCGAGTTGAAGATCACATTCCTCCTGTTGACCGCGGACGCCATGGGCGGCACGGAGCGCGCCATCCTCACCCAGGCCGACCATCTCGCGCGGCGGCACACGGTCGAGGTCATCAGCGTCTACCGCACCAGCCACGAGAGCTTCTTCCAGGCCGACAAGCGGGTACGGATGCGGTACCTCGTCGACCTGACCGGCCCGACGCCGCGACCGACCCGGCCGACGGACGTCGACGGCGAGGCGTACGCCGCCCTGCACCGCAGCCCCAGCCGGTTGATGCCGGCCCGGTGGGAGAAGCAGGGCAGCCGCCTGGCCGACCTGGAGATCGACCGGGCGCTGCGGTCGCTCGAGACCGATGTGCTCGTCTCCTCCTCGCCGGCGCTGATGGCCATGGCCACCACGCTGGCGCCGCCGTCCGTGGTGACGGTGCACCAGGAGCACCGGCCGTCGCAGTTGCGGGGCGGGACGGGCGAGCCGCTGTTCCAGTTCGCGCCCCGACTGGACGCGCTGGTGGTGCTCACCGACCGCACCCGGGACTGGTTCGTCGACACCTTCGCCTCGTCCTGCCCGCGGATCGAGGTCATCCCGAACAGCATCCCCGACGGGTTCCGCCCCCGGTCCACCCTGCGCAACCCGATCGTCAGCGTGGCGGGTCGCATGGTGCCGGAGAAGCGCATCGACCACGCCATCCGCGCGTTCCGCACGGTCGCCGACGCGTACCCGGACTGGACGCTGCGGATCTTCGGCGACGGTCCGCTGCTGTCGGAGATGCGGAACCTCGCCGCCGACCTCGGCCTGACGGACAACGTCCAGGTGCTCGGCCCGAGCAGCCGGATGGTCGAGGAGTGGTCCAAGACCAGCATCGCGCTGCTCTCCTCGCGCGACGGGGAGGCGCTCCCGCTGGTGCTGCTGGAGGCGTTCGCGGCCGGCGTGCCCGCGGTGGCGTACGACATCCAGACCGGCCCCGCCGAGATCATCACCCACGGTGAGAACGGTTTCCTGGTCAGCTCGGGCGACATCGACGGGCTGGCCGAGGCGATGATGAAGCTCATCGCGGACGAGCGCCTGCGGCAGGACTTCGGGGCCAGCGCCCTGCGCGCCGCCGAGGACTACCGCATCGATCCGATCACGGAGCGCTGGGAGCAGCTCTACGAGGAGCTGATCGCCACGCGCGCCGACGCCGAGCAGGCGCGTGCCGACCGGCTCGCCGCATGGATCGGACGCACCGGCGGATCCGGCTTCGCTCCCGCCGCACCCCGTCCCTCCCAGGTGACCAGCGGGCCGGACGTGGCGGCCATCGAGGGACGGATCCAGGAGACCGTCCCGGGGCTGGTCCGCTCCGGCGGTCGCCTGAGCGTCGTCCGGGACGACCTGACGCCCGCCGATGCCGCCTACGCCAATTTCGCGGCGGTGACCGATCTCCTCCGGCGGCGGGACATCCCCTACTGGGTGGCGCGCGACCACGGCGTCCGGCACCGGGTGGTCGTCGCCCTGGAGCACCGCGAGGCGGTGCTCGCCGCGCTGGCGGAGGAGTTCGCCACCGCGCCCTGCTACGCCGAGACCCTCGCCCCGGGCGCCAAGGTCACGGCGGTGACCCTGGCCGCGTGCCTGGCCGCCGAGAGCCGGGCCGCCGAGGCCGCCGGCCTGCGGCTGTTCCAGCCGGTGGTCTCCTCGTCGCGGACCCTGCGGTACGGGCCCGCGCTCGGCTGCGACGTGGAATTCTGGACCCCGTCGCCGGACGGCTCGGCGCTGGTCGCCACCCGCACCACGCTGCTCGGCCCGAGCGTCCCGACGGCCGCCATGACGCCGGCCACCCTGACCGTGCGGGGACGGGAACACCCGACCATCGAGCCCTTCACCCATCGGCTGGTGTCCGACCTGGACTTCCCGATCGACGTGGTCTACACCTGGGTGGACGGTGACGACCCGCGGTGGCTCGCCGCCAAGAACCAGGTCCTCGCCGAGCTGGGCCGGGAGCCGCTCGCCGCGGCGGACGGCTCGGCCCGGTTCCGGGATCGCGACGAGCTGCGCTACTCGCTGCGCTCCATCGACATGTACGCGCCGTGGGCGCGCAACATCTACGTGGTGACGGCCGGGCAGACGCCGGCCTGGCTCGACACCGACCACCCCCGGATCACCGTCGTGGACCACCGCGCGCTGTTCGACGGACGCGGCACCCTGCCCACGTTCAACTCGCACGCCATCGAGTCGCAGCTGCACCACATCGACGGCCTCGCCGAACACTTCGTCTACTTCAACGACGACTTCTTCCTTGGCCGTCCGGTCAATCCGACGCTGTTCTTCCACCCGACCGGGCTGAGCAAGTTCTTCCTCTCCCCGACGCCGATCCCGATGCTCGACGTCGAGGAGGAGGACGACTTCAACTTCAGCGCGGCGAAGAACAACCGTCGGCTGATCCGGAACGCCTACGGTCGTACGCTGACCCACGGCCTGCTGCACGCCCCGTACCCGATGCGCCGCAGCGTCGCCCACGACCTGGACCGGCAGTTCGCCGACGAGGTGAAGCTCACCGCCGCGTCCCAGCTGCGGGCCCACTCCGACGTCTCGGTCGCCTCCTCGCTGCACCACTACTTCGGCTACCTCACCGGGCGCGCCGTGCCGGGCAGCATCCGGATGAGTTACGTGAACACCGGTGAGCCGCTGGAGCATCCGCAGCTGACCCAGATCCTGACCACCCGGGGCTACGACTCGTTCTGCCTGAACGACACCCATCACGGCAAGCTCGACGCCGAGGAGCAGGGCCGGACGGTCATGACCTTCCTGGAGAGCTACTTCCCGGTGGCCAGTCAGTTCGAGCGGGGCAGCGCCCGCAACCGGGCCCGCTGAGCGGATCGAGGCCCCCGGGCACCGGTCAATCCCGGTGCTCGGGGGCCTCGCCGTCGCTGAGCCGCCGTCGCTAAGCCGGTGGGAGGTCCGGCTGCGCACGGCCCTCCCGTTCGTCCTGGGTCCGGCCGGCGGCGATCCGCATCGAGGGCAGCGTGGGCGCGTCCAGGCGCGGACCGACCCGCAGCGCGGGCGCGCTCTGGTCGTCCGCCCGCCGCACCGCCTGAATGGTGGGTGTGGTCGGGGCGTCGATCTGCCGGCTGTGCCGGTCCACCCCGAGCGACTGCCGCCAGAGGGCGCTCGCGCCGAGCTTCCGGCGCTCGGCGACCACGTCGTCGGGCAGCTCGAACGGCGCGGGGAACGGGAAGTAGCGCGGCAGGAAGTCGGCCAGCATGCGCTCCTGCTCCCCGAACGTCGCCGGGTCGGAGTCCGTGTCGTTCAGGCAGAAGACGTCGCGGTGCCGGTGGGTCAGCAGCTCGGCGAGGCGGGCCGGGGTCGACGGGTGGCCGAGGTCGGCGTACTCGTACTCGATGTCGCCCGGCACCGCCTGCGCGGTCAGATAGGCCCAGTACTGGTACAGCGACGACGGGATGGACAGGTCCCGGTAGTGGCGGAACGGGTGGCTGGCCGTCTCGGTCACATCCGCCTGCAGTACCTGCTCGATCTGGTACATGATGCTGCGCCGCAACGCGAACGGGGTGTGCTTCATCTTCTGGGTGATGGTGACGCCGAACTGCCGCTGGATGTGCCGGCGGTTGTTCTTTCCGGCGGCCTTCACCGGCGCGTCGCCGGGCGTCGCCTCACCGAGGCCGAACTGCGCCGGGGAGAGAAAGAACTTGGCGATCCCGTTGGCGTGGAAGAAGTGGGTGGGCAGCAGCGGCCGGCCCAGGAACACGTCGTCGTTGAAGTAGAGGAAGTGCTCGGCGAGGCTCGGGATCCGGTGCAGCCGGGCCTCGATGGCGTGCGAGTTGAACGACGACCGCGCGCCGAGGTCGGCGAACAGTTCGGCGTGCGTGACCACCGTGACCATCGGATGCGTCGGATCCAGCCAGCTCGGCAGCTGGCCGTCGGTGACCAGGAAGATCCTGCGGACCCAGGGCGCGAAGTTGTGCAGCGACCGCATCGTGTACCGCAGCTCGTCCCGGTTGTGGTAGCGCGAGGAGTTGGCGGCCACCGCGTGCCGTGCCTCGGGCGAGGCCAGCGCGCCCATCTTGCGGTGCAGCCACTCCGGGTCCGAGCCGTCCACCCAGGTGAAGACGGCGTCGATGGGGAAGCCCACCCGGTCCGGCGCCCGGACGGTCAGGTCCCGGCGCGTGCGGTACGTGTGGTCGTCCGCCTCGGGTACGAAGTGGCTGAGCAGCGCGGCGGCGACCCGGACCGGTTCCGCCCGGGCCGGTGCCTCGTCGACCACCGCGTTGTGCCGGGGCGCGCGGACCACGTCGTCCACCCGCGTCCAGAACTCGATCTCGCAGGCGAACTGGGCGCCCAGGACCACCCCGGCCCGGACGTCGGTCACCGGGAACCACACCTGGATGACCTCGGTGGGCCCCAGGTCGGGCTGGTTCCTTCCGGGCCGCACCTCGACGACCCGGACGTGCGCACCGGCCAGCGCGGGTGCGGAGCGGACCAGCCGCAGCACCTCGGCCCGCCGGTTGTCGAGCACCGCGACCGAGCTGCGCAGGTAGTCGTCGTTGCGCAGGCAGTGGTGGTCGATCCCGGCCGCCGCCAGGACGCCGGTGACCGCGGTCAGGTTGCGATGCCACATCTCCAGCGGCGTCGCCGCGGCGACCACCTCGGCCTCGGTCCGTACGCCGCCGTCGTCGACGGTCACCCGCGAGCCCAGCCGGTGAACCTTGTCGCCGCCGGTGGGGCGGGTGAGGTTGCGCACGAGGCGGAGCCGCCGGTGCTCGGGCAGCAGGTGGATCAGTTGGCGCCGCATCCCCGCCGGAAGCATGCGGTACACCTTGAGCGCGATCATGCGAGCGGCCCGTCAGTGCTGACGGCCGCGGCGTTCCGGGCCATGCTTCAGCGCCGGTCGGGCGAGGCTGGCAGCAACCGAGCCGGCATCCGGATACACCCTGCGTCAGCACGCATCGCTGTCAGCCCTTCCCGCTTCTCCCCGTGGCCGGCCGGGGCATCCAGGTCCGCCGGGCCAAGCGCTCGCCGCGGCAACCGTTGGATGTCTTCGGGTGCCGGCAGGCGAGACATTAGCAGCGGGTTCAGCCCAGAAACACCCGTTGTTCACTCTCTGCAGAACATGGCGATCCGTTGTGCACCATTTGTTGGGTAATTCTTGGTTGTCCTTGAGCAAGTGCAGCTGTTCGGATGAGACATCGACACCAGGTCGGCTGATCGTCCCGGCCCCGACGTCTGATCGCGCCGCCCGGAGCCGCAGCCGCGGCAGCTCTGTCCCACGTGGCAGAGTGTCGGGGTGACCGCCCCCGCCGCCCGCCGTACGCTGCGCCCGCCGGCCGGCTACCGGCTGGCCGCGTCGGTGCGCGGGCTCACCTTCAGCCCGTACGACCCGTGCGCGCGGATCGCCGCCGGCACGTTCTGGTGGGCCACCCGCACCCCGGCCGGACCGGCCACCCTGGCGCTGCGACCCGAGGCGGGCGAGCTGATCGCCGAGGGCTACGGCCCCGGCGCGGACTGGGTCGTCGACCGGGCCGACGCGGTGGCCGGGCTCCGCGACCACCTGGCCGGCTTCGCCGAACTCGCGGCGGCGCATCCGCTCATCGCCCGGCTGGCCCGGGAACACCACGGGCTGCGGATGCCGGCCACCGGGCTGGTCTTCCCCCGGGTGCTGCGGGCCGTCCTCGAACAGAAGGTCACCGGCAAGGAGGCGTACCGCGCGTACGCCGCGACCGTCCGGCACTTCCGCGAGCCGGCGCCCGGTCCGCTGCAACCGCTGCTGCTGCCGCCCGAGCCCGCGGCGGTGGCGGCCACGCCGTACTGGGTCTTCCACCCGTTCGGGGTGGAGCAGCGCCGGGCCGACACGCTGCGTCGCGCGGCGGCCGTCGCGGACCGGCTGGAACGCTGCGCCGACGCCGCGGAGGCCACCCGGCGGCTCACCGCGATCCCCGGCGTCGGCCCGTGGACCGCCGCCGAGGTGGTCCGCGTCGCGTACGGCGATCCGGACGCGGTCAGCGTCGGCGACTACCACATTCCCAACACGGTGGCCTGGGCGCTCGCCGGCGAACCGCGCGGCGACGACGCCCGGATGCTGGCCCTGCTGGAACCGTTCCGGGGCCACCGGGGGCGGGTCTGCCTGCTGCTGGAGGCCGCCGGCATCCAGGCGCCCCGGTACGGCCCCCGGGCGACCATCCGCTCCTTCGCCGCCTACTGACCGGCGCAGATCCGGCGCAGGGTGCGCCCCAGCCACCAGGCGTACCCGGCCTCGACGGCCCGGGTGACCGGCCCGGCGACGCGGACGTACCAGCGGGCCGGCCGGCTGAACGCGGTCACCTCGAAGAAGACCCCGTCGGCCGCGCGGCGCACCAGGAACGCCTCCTCGCCGATCTCCGGGTGCCCGGGCAACGTGCCGTACCCGAAGCCGGCCCGGTCCGGCTCGTCCAGCGCCCAGACCACCTCGGTGGGCCCCCAGATCCGCAGCGGCCCGACACCCAGGCCCGGGGTGACCCGCACGCCGGCGTCGGCGCGCGGCGCGGCGGTGCGCATCACCACGCCCGCCGCGCGGTGCAGCCGCCAGCCGAGCACCGCGTCCGCCGCGGCCGGGAAGCAGCCGTCCGGCAGCCGGACCCGGTGGCGCAGGTGGTGGTAGCCGGCCGGCAGGCGTCCGTCGCGGGTCGCCCCCACCTCGGGGTACGTCAGCTCGGGCACGACCACCTCCACGCGCGGGGACACCGCCAGCGTACGGCCGGGGCGGGCGGGCCGCCCGACGTCGGGCGGCCGGGTTGTGGTGAGCTTGCCGGGTGACCGACGAGGTGACCATCGCCCCGGCCGGTGTCGCGGACGCCGGCGAGATCCTCACCCTGCAGCGCGCCGCCTATCTGGTGGAGGCGCAGCGCTACGGGGACCCGTTCCTGCCCCCGCTGACCGAGACGCTGGACGAGGTCCGCGCCGCCATCGCCGGCCCGACCATCGTGCTGGCCGCCCGGCTCGGCACCCGCGTCGTCGGCTCGGTACGCGCCCGGGTCGACGGCGACACCGCCCACGTGGGCCGGCTCGCCGTGGCCCCGGACCTGCAGGGCCGGGGCGTCGGCGGGCGCCTGCTCGCGGCGATCGAGGCGGCCTGCGCCGGTCGGGTGGCCCGGTTCGCGCTGTTCACCGGCGCGCAGAGCGCGGCGAACCTCGGCCTGTACGACCGGCGCGGCTACCGGGTGGTGGCACACCGGCCGGACGAGAACGGCAACCGCCTGGCGGTGCTGGAGAAGACCCCCGACCCGACCCGGGGCCAGCCCGGGGACGCGCCGGCCTGATCGACTCGGGATGCGGCGGGTCGGGGTGTCCCGGCCGGCGGTGGGGCCGGCCCGCCGCGGGGCGAGTTGACCAATCCCGCGCCCGCGCCGCTGGTCGGCACATTCCCCGGAAGCGACATGTCGCTGAGACATGAATATGGCTGAGAGACATGTCCCTCTGACGTGCGTTGCCGCGGGGTCAGCGGCACCGAGGGTGAGGAAGCCGCGGCCCGCACCCGTCGCGGCCAGGCGGGCCGAGCGGCATGGCGGTCAGCCCTGCTCGCAGCGGCGCTTGAGCCCGTCGGCCTCCTGCCGCAGGTAGCCCCGGATGGTCCGGCCGCCGATCAGCCCGATCAGCCAGGCGAGCGGGCCGGTCTGCGTCATCACCAGCTCGGCGCGGACCCGACCGTCGGGCAGCGCTACCACCCGGTGCTCGCCCCGGCTGTGCACGCCCGGACTGTCGGACTCCCAGGCGAAGACGTGCGGCGCGTCGATCTCGGTGACCCGCCAGACCGCGGGACGCAGCCGGGGCTGCTCCAGCCGGGCGGCGGAGCCGAGGGTGAACGGCCCGGGCTCCAGCCGGCGCGCGGCGGTCACCGTGGGGGTCCACTCCGGCCAGCGCTCCACATCGGTCTGCACCGCCCACACCCGGTCGACGTCGGCGTTGATCTCGACGGACTCGACGAACCGCATCCGCGCTCCCTCCCCTGAACTCCAGGGTCAGGCTACGCCCGGGATCGGCGCCCGGCGATCCCGCGTCGCGGGTCAGGCGGCCTCGCGGAGATCGGCCAGGCCGACCGGGGCGTGCCGGCGGAGCAGCTCCTCCAGCTCGGCCACGGAGCCGACCTCGCCGATGACGTTGGCGCCGCCGCCGTGCTCGGCGCGGTAGCGGTGCACCAGCCGGTAGCGGTACCGCCCCCGGACCAGCTGCACGCTGACCCGCCAGCGTCCGCAACACCCGCAGATCCACTCCGGCACGCCGCGAACGGTAGCGCTGAGCTGCGGTTTCACTATCCGGGCGGGCGGGACGAACGGGTCGGTGCGGGGACACGCCGCCCGGCACCGCCGGTGATCTGCCTCACGACCGTCGGTGGCGTCTGATTGACTGGTCGCCGTGGACCTGCCGATCAACCCGCCGGTCGAGCCGATGCTGGCCAAGAGCGTGCCCCAGCTGCCCACCGCGCCCGGCATGACGTACGAGCCGAAGTGGGACGGCTTCCGCTGCATCATCTTCCGGGACGGGGACGAGGTCGAGCTGGCCAGCCGGGGCGGCAAGACGATGACCCGCTACTTCCCGGAGGTCGTCGCGCAGGCGCTCCGCCAGCTCCCCGAGCGGTGCGCGGTCGACGGCGAGCTGATCGTGATCCGCCGCGACGGCCCGGGCGGGCAGCCCCGGCTCGACTTCGAGCTGCTCGCCCAGCGCATCCACCCGGCCGCCTCGCGGGTGAAGCTGCTCGCCGAGACCACCCCGGCCGACTTCGTGGCCTTCGACCTGCTCGCCCTCGACGACGAGCCGCTGATCGACCGGCCCTACCCGGAGCGGCGGGCCGCGCTGGAGAAGGCGCTGGCCAAGGTCCGCCCGCCGGTGCACGTCACCCAGATCACCACCGACCCGGAGACGGCCCGGCGCTGGTTCGACGTCTTCGAGGGCGCCGGGCTGGACGGCCTCATCGTCAAGCCGGCCGACCTGCCGTACGAGCCGGGCAAGCGGCTCATGTTCAAGGTCAAGCACGCCCGCACCGCCGACGCGGTGGTGGCCGGCTTCCGCTGGCACAAGTCCGGCCCGGTGGTCGGCTCGCTGCTGCTCGGCCTCTACGACGACGCCGGCGTGCTGCACCACATCGGGGTCAGCTCCTCGTTCACCGCGGCCCGGCGCAAGGAGCTGCTGGACGAGTTGGCGCCGTACCGGGACGCCGGCGGCGACCACCCGTGGGTGCACGGCGACCACGAGCGCGGGCAGCGCATCCCCGGCGGGGTGAGCCGGTGGACCGGCACGAAGAACCTCGAGTGGGAGCCGCTGCGCCCCGAGCTGGTGGCCGAGGTCGGCTACGACGCGATGGAGGGCGACCGGCTGCGGCACACCGCCCAGTTCGTCCGCTGGCGCCCCGACCGCGATCCCCGCTCCTGCACCTACGACCAGCTTGAGCGCCCGATCCGCTACGACGTGGACCAGGTGCTGCGCGGGGACCCGGCGGCGACGGCCGGCGGTGGGGGCGGCCGGGCGTAGCCTGGCCGTCGACACGATCATGGAAGGCTCCCACGTGACCCGCTTCTCCGACCGGATCCGCCGGATCCGACCGGCCCTGGCCGGGTTCGCCGCGGCGGTGCTGCTCACCGCCGGGTGCACCCTGCCGGTGATCGCCCCGCGCGTCGAGGGCCAGGGCGAGGCCGCTCCGCCGGGCACCGCCCCGACCTGGCGGGCCTGCCCGGAGGTCCCCGACGAACTGGTGGGCCGGGGCGCGCAGGGCATGCGCTACGAGTGCGCCCGGATCGCCGTACCCCGGAACTGGGGCAACGGCGCGGCGACCGGCGCGACCGCCGGGCCGGGCACCGGCGAGACCTTCGAGATCGCGCTGATCCGGATCCGGTCGGAGCGCCAGCACGACCGGATCGGCTCGCTCGTGGTCAACCCCGGCGGGCCCGGCGCCTCCGGCGTGGACACCGCCGTCTACCTCTCGTACGGCTCCGGGTTCGGCGGGCTGCCGGCCGCGGTGACCGACCGGTTCGACATCGTCGGCTTCGACCCGCGCGGGGTGGCCCGGTCCAGCCCGGTGAAGTGCATCCCCGACGCCGACCTGGACGCCAGCTTCGGCTACGACCCCGACCCGCAGAGCCAGGCGTCGTTCGACGGCTTCGCCGACCTCAACGGGCGGATCGGGCGGCGGTGCGGCGACAGGTACGGCGACCAGCTCCCGCTCTACGGCACCGAGCAGGCGGCCCGGGACATGGACGCGGTCCGCGCGGCGGTGGGCGACGAGAAGCTGACCTACCTCGGCTACTCGTACGGCACCCTGCTCGGCGCCACCTACGCCCAGCTCTACCCGCAACGGGTCCGGGCGCTGGTGCTCGACGGCGCGGTGGACCCGCAGCAGAAGCTGATCGCCGGGTCGGAGAGCCAGGCGAAGGGCTTCGAGCGGGCGTTCGACAACTTCGCCCGCTGGTGCGGCGCGAACGCCGGCCGGTGCCCGATCGCGCCGGACGCCCGGGGCGCGGTCACCTCCGCCATCGACAAGGCCCGGGTCTCCCCGGTACGCGGCCGGGACGGCCGGGAGGCCACCGCCGGCTGGGTCTTCTACGCGGTGATCTCCTCCCTCTACACCGAGACGGGTTGGCAGGAGCTGGCCCGGGCGATCGACTCGTTGCAGGGCGGCGACCCGACCGGAGTGTTCAAGCTCGCCGACGCGTACGCGGGCCGGGAGGAGAACGGGCACTACTCGAACCTGTTCGACGCCAACATGGCGGTGAACTGCGCCGACGAGACGGAGAAGCCGTCGATCCCGCAGATTCGCCAGCTCCAGTCGCAGTGGCGCGCGAAGTACCCGCTCTTCGGTCCGGCCCTGGCGGTCGGGATGCTCGGCTGCGTGCAGTGGCCGGGCGGGCGCGACCCGTACCCGACCGGCAAGGCGGCGGGCGCGCCACCGATCCTGGTCGTCGGCACCACCGGCGACCCGGCAACGCCGTACGAGCAGACCGCCGCGCTCGCCTCGATGCTGGGCGTCGGGCAGGTGCTCACCTGGGAGGGCGAGGGGCACACGGCGTACCCGCAGACCGCCTGCGTGACGAACGCGGTCGACGCGTACCTGATCTCGCTCACCGTCCCCCGGGCGGGGTTGCGCTGCCCCGCCCGGTGACGGTGCGCGGGCCGGTCAGCCGGCCGGCGGGCCCGCGATCGAGGACGGGCCACGGTGGACGGTGCGCGAGACCCTGCACTGGTGGTGGGCGCTGCGTACCTGGCTGGAGCGCTGACCGGGCGGTCTCACCGCCCCCGTCGGCGGCGGCGCCGCGCGGACCGCTCCCAGAGCGGATCGTCGCTGCCCGGCCCGTGCGCCGGTGGGCGGGGCTCCGGCTCGGGCACCTCGATGCCCTGCCGGGCCGCCATCTCCTCCAGCAGCGCCCGCAGCCGGCGTACGTCGGCCTTCAACTCCTCCTGCTCGTCGTGCTCGAAGGCGTCGTCGTCGACGATGAGCCGGCTGGCGAAGTGCGCGGTGATGAGCGGGATCACCAGCAGCACCATGGTGGAGATGAGCAGCGCGGCGAGGAACCGGCCCGCGACGGTGGTCGGCGAGATGTCGCCGTAGCCGACCGTGGAGGCGGTCACCACCGCCCACCAGACGGAGTCGGCGGCGCTCTTGTGCTCGGCGTGGCTGTAGAGGACGCCCGCCACCACGATCATCAGCAGGTACGACACGATCAGGGTCCGCGGCGAGTTGGCGAACCACACCAGGCCCCGGTAGATCAACCGGAACGGCAGCAGCAGGGCGTCCATGGCGACATGCTGCCCGGTGCCGGCAAGCGCCGCCCGTACATCGCCCGTGGCCACTGTGTCAGGCTGCCGGCATGACCGACGTGATCTTCCGGGAGGCGGTCCGCGCGGACCTGCCGGCCGTCATCGCCCTGCTCGCCGACGACGTGCTGGGCAAGGCGCGCGACTTCACCGCGGTGGACGAGGCGTACGAGAAGGCGTTCGCCGACATCACCGCCGACCCGCGCAACCACCTGGTGGTCGCCGATCGCGGCGGCGAGCTGGTCGGCTGCATGCAGATCACCTACATCCCGGGGCTGGGCCGGCACGGCGCCGAGCGGTCCCTGATCGAGGCGGTGCGGGTCCGTTCGGACCTGCGCGGGCAGGGGCTGGGCCGGGAGATGATGACCTGGGCGATCGACCGCGCCCGCGAGCGGGGTTGCGCCCTGGTGCAGCTCACCACCGACAAGTCCCGCACCGACGCGCACCGCTTCTATCACCACCTCGGCTTCGTGGCCAGTCACGAGGGGATGAAGCTGGCGTTGTGACGGACCGCTCCCCCACGCCGGGGAGCCGGTTCCCCGGCGGGCGGGAGGGCGGCACCGGGTCGCCGGGGAAGGCTGGACGGACAGCCGAGGAGGAACGTCATGTCCGTCACCACCCTGCCCACCGGCCGGCCCGCCCCCGCCTGGGCGGAACGCGTCGCCCACCTGATCCCGCTGGTCGTGCTCCCGTCCGGTCTATGGCGGATCGCCCTGGTCGCCGGGGTCCCGATCGGCGCCTCGGCGCACGGGGTGCCGGTCCACCTCGGGGTCGGCGAGAGCGTCTACATCGTCGCACTGAGCCTCGTGTCGGAGGCGCTGGCACTGCTCGCCTTCGGCCTGGTCCGCCCCTGGGGCGAGGTGCTCCCCCGATGGCTGCCGCTGCTCGGTGCGCGCCGGGTGCCGCCGCTGTTCGCGGTCACCGTCGCCACCGCCGGCGCCGTCGCGCTCACCCTGATCTGGGGGTACGCGGCGTGGGGCGTCGTCGTCGACGGCAACGACCTGGATTTCTCGCCCGCCGGCTTCGCCCTGCTGGTGGCCTGTTACCTCCCCCTCCTGCTCTGGGGTCCGCTCCTGCTCGCCCTGACGGTCGCCTACCACCACCGCCGCCGCCCACCCGCATGATCGGCGGGGTGGGCGGCGGGACGGTCAGGCGTCGACCAGGCGGCCGTCGCGGAGGGTGAGGGTACGGTCGGCCATCTCGATCAGGGCCGGGTCGTGGGTGGCCACCAGGGCCGTCATCCCCTTCGCGTGCACCACGGCCCGGAGCAGGTCCATGATGGCGCGGCCGGTCTCCGAGTCCAGCTGGCCGGTCGGCTCGTCGGCGATGAGCAGGTCCGGCTCGTTCGCCAGCGCCCGGGCCACGGCGACCCGCTGCTGCTGCCCGCCGGAGAGCTCGTACGGCCGTTGCGCCGCGTGGCCGCCCAGCCCGACCAGTTCCAGCAGCACGGCGACCCGCTGCTCCCGCTCCGCGGCCGGCACCTTGGCCAGCCGCAGCGGCACCCCGACGTTCTCCGCGGCCGACAGGATCGGCACCAGGCCGAAGGTCTGGAAGACGAAGCCCACGGTCCCCCGGCGCAGCGCCAGCAGCTCCCGCTCGCTGGCCGCGGTCACCTCGTGCCCGGCCACCCGGATCCGGCCGGAGTCCGGCCGGTCCAGCCCGCCGACCAGGTTCAGCAGGGTGGTCTTGCCGGCGCCGGAGCGGCCCCGGACGGCGACCAGCTCGCCCCGACCGGCGGAGAGGGAGACGTCCCGCACCGCGTGCACGGCGTGCTCGCCCCGGCCGAAGGTACGGCTCACCCCCTCCACCCGGAGCACCTCGTCGGTGGTGGCCACCGCGACCGGCGCCATGACGGACCGCTCGGTCATCGCTCACTCTCCTCGGCGTGCGCCCGGTCGCCGGGCCGCACCTCGACGTGGTCGGGTTCCAGGTTGAGCCGGACCCGGTCGCGCAGCGACAGGGCGTCCACGAAGGGCGCCGGCAGCTGCATCCGGCCGGTGCGGTCCAGCACCGCGTACTCCTCGGAGACCAGCTCGGTGCTCCCGTCGGCGGCGACGCGCGCGGTCCGGCGTACCTCCGAGGAGGTCCGGCCGTCGCGGATGGCGACGGTCCGGCGGACCTGACCGGCGACGGCGTGGTCGTGGGTGACCACCACGATGGTGACGCCCAGCTCGGCGTTGATGGTCCGCAGCGCGGCGAAGACCTCGGCCCCGGTCGCCTCGTCCAGCTCGCCGGTCGGCTCGTCGGCGAAGAGCACCTCCGGGTCGTTGGCCACCGCCACGGCGACCGCGCAGCGCTGCTGCTCGCCGCCGCTCATCTGGCCGGGCTTCCGGTTCGCGCAGTAGCCGACGCCGACCAGGTCGAGCAGCTCGCGGGCCCGGGCCCGGCGGGCCCGGCGGGACCGCCCGCCGGCCAGCTTCATCGGCAGCTCCACGTTCTCCAGCGCGGTCAGGTACGGCAGCAGGTTCCGGCCGGTCTGCTGCCAGACGAAACCGACCACCTGGCGCCGGTAGGCGAGCCGCCGCCGGCTCGACAGGGCCAGCAGGTCGTACTCGGCGACCCGGGCGATGCCGGCGGTCGGTGTGTCCAGCCCGGAGAGGATGTTGAGCAGGGTCGACTTGCCGGACCCGGAGGCCCCGACGATCGCCACCAGTTCGCCCCGGTCGATGACCAGGTCGAGGCCCTGGAGGGCGACCACCTCCACCCCTTCGGTCTTGAAGATACGCACCAGGCCGTCGCAGACGATGTGCCCGCGCAACCGGTCCCGGCCGCCGGCCCGTTCCGCCGCGCGCTGCGCGGCGCGCTGCTGCAGGGCGGCCAGGTCCGGCACGGCGGAAACTGGCTGTCCGGGGTCGGAGCGCGGCGCCAGACGCGCCGAACCCGGATGGCCATAGGCGGTCCCTGTCATCTCAGCTCTCCTCTCCGAGCCGGAGCACCTCGCCGAGGCGCATCCGGCGGTTGTTCAGGGCCTCGACGGCGACCGCGAAGCCGAGGGCCAGCACGGCGAGGCCCAGCACGCCGGCCACCAGACCGGGTTCGAAACGCACCGGCACCGCCACCCCGCCGGTGAAGGCGGGCAGGCCGAGCACCGGGGTGAGCAGAGCCGGCAGCAGCGCGCCGACCACCGCGCCGGTGAGCACCGAGGCCAGCACCAGCGGGGCCAGCTCGACCAGCAGCAGCCCCCGCCACTGGCCGCGGGACAGGCCCATGGTGCGCAGCCGGGAGAGCACCTGTCCCCGGCTGCGCGCCTCGGCGAGCACCGCGAACGCGAGCGCCAGCAGGCCCAGCACACCGCCGCCGGCCGCGCCGATGGCGAAGCCGAACACCAGCAGCCCGTTCACCCCGCTGCCGCCGAGGTCGGCGCGGACCGCCGCGCGGGTGAGCACCTCCGGCTGGCGGGGCCGGTCCACGCCGGTGAAACCGCCCGACCGCTGGTACCGGCGCTGTCCCTTCTCGACCACCGTGGCCACACCGGCTGGGTCCACCCCGTCGCCGGCCAGCACGAAACCGGTGGGGGCGAGCGGGTGCGGGGCGTCCGCCGGCTGCTCCGGCCAGGGCAGCACCACGAACCGGGACACGTTCCCGTCGACCAGCGGGAACTGGTCGACCGTGCCGGCCGTCCGCACCGGCAGCCGGTTGCCCTGCACGTCCAGCCAGGCGGGCCGGCGGCCGTCCCGGTCGGCCAGCCCGACGTCGGCGAACTCCTCGGCGAGCGCCGGGGAGACCAGCGCCGGCAGCGGCGTACCGGGGTCACCGGTGGCGCGCAGCGCGTCGGGGACGCTGACCGGCACGCCGGCCGCGCGGGCGACCTCGGCGAACCGGGCGCCGTCGACCAGCAGGATCCGGGTCTCCCCGACGCCGCCGAAGTGGCCGGCCTCGTCGGCGTACGGGCGTTCGCCGGGCACGACCAGCAGCGGGGCGACCGCCCGCACCCCGGGCAGCGCGGCCAGCTCTCCGGTGGTGTCCGGGGCGAACCGTTCGCCCTTCACCAGGACGTCGCCGGGGACGGCGCGGGCCGCGGCCCGGTCCCGGCCGGTCTCGATGCCGGCGGCCACCACTCCGCAGAACGCGGCGGTGGCGATGGCGAGCACCACCACGACCAGCGGGCCGGTGGTCGACGCCCGGCCGGCGCGAGCGGTGCCGAGGAACGCCACGCTGCCCCGGGCCCGGGCGGCGGCCCGGCTGAGCAGCCGCACCGGCCACGGGTACGCGCGCAGCGCGAGCAGCGCCGCGGCGACCGCCAGCAGCACCGGCACCGACACCAGCAGCGGGTCCACCGTGCCGTCGAGGGTGAGCCCTCGCCGCCGCAGCAGGAACGCCCCGAGCACGGCCACCCCGAGCACGGTCACCTCGACGGTCAGCCGGACCGCGGTGGCCCGGGCGTGGGTCAGGTCCGCCCGCCCGCCGTCACCCCGGCCGGCGGTGAGCGCGGTGACCGGCGGCAGCAGGGTGACCAGCACCGCGGCGAGCACCACCCAGCGCGGGTCGGCCTCGTCCCCGGGCAGCAGCCCGCCGAGCAGCCAGCCGGCGGCGGCCGCCAGGGGCAGCACCAGCACCGACTCGGTGAGGCCGCGGCGCAGCACCGCGCCGGTGGAGCCGCCCCGGGCGCGCAGCAGCCGGTACTCGGCCCGGCGGCGGCGCGCCGCGAGCCGGGCGGCGAGCAGGGTCAGGCCGGCCAGGGTCGCGAGCAGCCCGGCGGCGATGACGGCGAGCAGCGTACGGGCGGCGGCGAGCGACTCGGCGAAGCGCCGCAGCGGGATGTCGACGCCCTGGTTGAAGGACAGCCCCGCCGGGCGGGACCGGTCCATCACGGCCAGGCCGTCCACCATGGCCGTCAACCGGTCGGGGTCGACCCGCTCCGGGGAGACCCGGTAGCGCCACGAGAAGCCGACCGGCCACCCGACGGACGCCATCGCCGTGAAGCCGGGCGAGGTCGTCACCCCGACCAGCAGGTACGGCTTGCCGTCCCCCTCGGGTTCGGTGAGCCGCAGCAGGCTGGGCAGCTCGTCCCAGATCCCGTCGTGCGGGTCGGCCGGCTTGAACACCCCGACCAGGACAAGTTTCCGGGTGACCAGCGGGTTGTTGTTCTGGTCCAGGATGGCGATCCGGAACCGGCTGCCGACGTGCAGTCCGAGCGGACCGGCGACGGTGTCGGCGAGCGCGAACTCCACCGACTTGTCCGCGGTGACCCCCGCCTGCGGCCACCGGCCCTCGACCAGCGTGGCCGCGTCCTGGATGCCGGCCATGACCCGCAGGCTGAGGTCCAGCAGCCCCTGCTCCGGACGGACGTCGCCGCCGCTGAGCCGGCCGAAGGCGGTACGTGCGGTGTACCAGCGTTCGCCCACCGCGTCCCGGACGGCCGGCGGCATCCGCTCCTCAAGGGAGTTCAGCTCACCGGCGCGGACCGTGGCCGCGTTGCCGCTGATCCCGCGCAACGGCGAATCCGGGGCCGCGTACGTGAGGTCCCGGCGCGCCACCGGCTGGCTCGCCATGTACTCGCGCAGCCCCTGCCCGGTGAGGCGGTCGGCCACCCGCGGCACGCCGGTGATCAGCAGCGCGGTGACCAGGGTCAGGACGGCGAGGAGCAGGAAGTGCCCCCCGTACGCCCGGACCCGCCGCAGAGCCGCGAAGAGGCTCATCGTTCTCCCCCGATCCGGAGCTGCACGGCGGCCACCCGCTGCCGGAGGCCGGTGGTTATGACGGCGCTGAACAGCAGGGCGACCGCCAGCAACCCGAGCGCGGTCGCCCCGACCGGTGTCCAGGGCAGGATGAAGGCCGCCTCGGGCACCGGGCGGCCGGCGGCCTGGGTGAGGATCACCAGCGGCACCATGGTGGCCGCGACCCCCGCGCCGACCAGCAGGCCGACGCCGACCCCGATGCCGGCGAGGAAGGACTGCTCGGCCAGGAGGGCCCGGGCCAGCAGGCGCGGCGTGGCCCCCTGGGTGTGCAGCACCGCGAACTCCATCGTCCGGTGCCGGGCCGTGGCCCACACGTCGACGGCCAGGCCGACGAGGGCGAGCAGCACCGAGCCGAGGGCGGCGGCGAGCAGGCCGGTCCGGGCACCGCGCCAGTACGGGTCCCGGGCGGCTTCCGCCGCGACCTGGCGCCGGTCGAGCAGGGTGGTGCCGGGCAGGTCGGCGAGGGCGGCCGCCGCGGCGGTGTGCCCGGCGGCGTCGGTACGCAGCCACCATTCGGCCATCGTCCGAACGGTGCCCTGCTGGCGCAGCAGGAGGTTGGTGGCGGCGGGCAGGTCCAGCAGCACGCCGTCGCCGGCGGTGCTGGGCACGGCCTTCACCTGGCCGACCACCTTCACCGGCAGCGTCACCCCGGACAGTGAGAGCGGCACCGTGTCGCCGGTGTGCAGGCTCAACGCCGCCGCGACACCGGGTGTGACCAGGGCCGCCACCCACGGGTCCTCGCCGGCGGGCACCACGGCGAACCGGGCGGCGGGCTGCCGGGCGAACTCGAGCAGTCCGGCCGGTAGCGCGACGTTCAGCGTGCCGTCGACCACACCCCCGGTCATCGTGGCGCTGTCCTTCGGCCCCTCGCTGTCGGTGACCCGCCAGGGGCCCTCGAACGGCAGCGGCAGCGCGGCACCGGCGGCGTCGGTGAGTCGGAGCCCGTCGATCCGCAGCCGGTAGCTGTCACCGAGGGCAACCCCACCGTCGGCCTCGAATCCGGCCAGCCGCAGCGGGCCGCCACCCGTCGCGGGCAGCGGCACCGAGAACGACACCGGCCGGCCGGCCCCGCCGCCGGTCGCCAGCGGCAGCCGCCAGGCGGTACCCCCGTCGGCGGTGAGCAGCGCGGATACCGCCACCTGCGGGGAGGAGAACGACTTCCGGACCGGGGTGCGGACGGTGCCGGAGAGGGTGTGCGCACCGGCCGGAAGGAGGACGCCGGCAGCCGTGGGCCGCGCCCTGGCCAGCCGGTCGAGCAGCGCGGCCGTGGACGCTCCGCCCTCGGCGTCGTCGAGCCGGAACAGGCCGCCCGCGGCCGCCGCGTCCAGGCTCACGACGGTGGCCGGCCGGGCCTCCCGGCCGAGCCGGACCTCGTCCCGCCAGGCTGGCAGCGCCCGGTCCACCCCGGCTGCCGCGGCCAACTGGGCCGCGCGGTCGGCGGGGGCGACGCCGTTGCGCTCGGTCAGGCGCAGGTCGGCGCCGACGGTGTGCCGCGCCTGGTCCCGCTGTGACCGTTCCCAGGAGGCGACCAGCGACCAGGCGAGGGTGCTGGCGCCGACGGCGAGGGCGAGCAGCAGCACCGGGCCGGCGTGCGGCCGCCGGCCGGCCTGCCACATGCCGAACATGGTCGCGGTCCATGGACGCCGGTCCACGAACCGTTCCGCGAACCGGGTCGTCGGGGGCAGCAGCCGCAGCGCGAGGACGGCCCCGGCCAGCACGCCGAGGGTGGGCGCGGCGGCGAGCAGTGGGTCGATGCCGAGCTGGCCGCCCGCCCCGGCCAGCGGCGAGGAGTACTGGCGCAGCTGCGTCCAGGCGAGCACCGCGAGGGCGACGAGGGCGAGGTCGACGCTGGCCCGCTGCACCGCCGCGGCCCGGGTGGGGCGGGACCGGGCCGCCATGTCGGCGACGTAGGTGCCGGCCCGACGCAGCGCCGGCAGCACCATGGCGAGCAGGCAGCCGATAGCGGCGGCGACCGCCACCGCCCAGACCCGGGCCAGGCCGCCGCCGGCCAGCCCGAGGTCCGCACCGAGCCGGTGCACGGCCTGCCCGGACAGCGCCGGGGCGAGCAGCAGGGCCGGGGCCACCACCAGGGTCGCCTCCCGTACGGCGAGTCCGGCGATCTGGCCCCGCGCCGCGCCGCGGGCGCGCAGCAGCGCGGTCTGCGCCCGCCGGTCCTCGTTGAGCAGCGCGGCGACCAGCACCAGGGCGTACCCGCCGAGGACCACGATCAGCAGCAGCGGGGTGAGCAGGGCGGACCGGCCGACCAGGTCGGCGCGGCCGAGCCGGTCGGCGAGCCGGTCCAGGTTGCTGACGGCGGTGGCTGAGGAGCCGAGGCCGGTCGCCTCGGGGATCCGCTCGGCGACGGTGGCCAGGGCCGCGTTGACCACGGCGAGCCGGCTCGGCGGGACGGTGGCGAGGTCGGGGGTGACCACCCAGGCCGCCGAGGTCGAGCCGGGAAAAGTGCCGGCGAAGTCGGTCGGGTCCAGGGCGAACGGCCCGTACGAGGTGACCGCCCCGGTTCCCTGGCTGGTCCCCACGCCCGGGGCGAGCCGCCAGTAGGCGTCCCCCGGGTCCCGTGGCCGCCAGGTGCCGGCGAGCACCACCGCGCCGGCCCGCTCGGCGCTGCGGTCGTAGAGCGGGACCCGGTCCCCGACCCGCAGCCGGAGCTGACCGGCGGCCTTCTCCGGCAGGGTGACCTGCAACGGGCTCGCCCCGGGGGTGGGCCACGACCCGGCGGTCAGCTCGGCGTGCGCGGGCAGGTCGGTCAGCGTGGCGAGGTTGGCGAACATCGGGTCGTCGCCGACCCGGGCGGCGCCGAGGTCGCCGGTCAGCTCCCGCCCGGTGCCGTAGCGGGCGGCGGCGACGGTGACCGGCACGCCGTCCAGCCCGTCGGCGAACTGGGCACGGACCGCCCGGTCCCGGTCGGCGTACGCGGCGGCGTCCTTACCGCCGGCGCCGCTGACCAGGAGGCTGCGCTCCTCGGCCGGGGCGGCGTCGAGCACCGCGCGCTGGCCGGCGTCGACAGCCCGGCGGTTGTAGTCGGAGAGCCCGGTGACCAGCCCGACCGCCACCAGGGCCGCGACCGCGGCGGCGAGCAGCAGCCCGCGCGCCTCGACGGCCCGCCTCCACACCAGCTTCATCCGAGGTCCTTCCCTGCCCCGGGCGGGGCGATGCCCCAGGGAGACCACCCGGGGGGCGGGAAAGGTTCGCACGCGTTACGTGATCGTTATCCGACGCCGTGCCGGCGCCCGCCGTCAGGTGCGCGGGCGGTCGCGGTCCTTGGAGGGCTGCACCCGCTTCGGCTCGCCGGGCATCTTCGGGTATTCCGGCGGGTACGGCAGGTCGCCCTGCCCGGCGGCGGCGTCCCGCTCGGCCCACTCCAGCAGCGGGCTGATGTCCCACGGGGAGTCGTCGATGCCGGCGTGCGGGTCGCCGCGCTCGGCCAACCGGGCCGGCACGGTGCGCAGGTCGAAGTCGTCCGGGTCGACCCGGGTCAGCTCGTCCCAGTCGACCGGGGTGGAGACGGTGGCCCGCGCGTTGGCCCGCAACGAGTACGCGCACGCGATGGTCCGGTCCCGGGCCATCTGGTTGAAGTCGACGAAGACCCGGCTGCCGCGCTCCTCCTTCCACCAGGCCGTGGTGACCAGCTCGGGGCGGCGGCGTTCCAGCTCCCGGGCCAGCGCGATGGTGGCCCGGCGCACCTCGACGAACGTCCAGCGGGGGTGGATGCGCAGGTAGACGTGGACCCCTCGGCCGCCGGAGGTCTTCGGCCAGCCGGTCGCGCCCAGCTCGTCGAGGATGACCCGCAGCTCGCCGGCGGCGGTCACCGCGTGGGTGAAGTCGGTGCCGGGCTGCGGGTCCAGGTCGATCCGCAGCTCGTCGGGGCGGTCGACGTCGGCGGCCCGGACCGGCCACGGGTGGAACACCACCGTGCCCATCTGCGCCGCCCAGGCCACGTGCGCCAGGTCGGCCGGACAGAGCTCGGCCGCCTTGCGGCCGCTCGGGAAGGCGATCTCCGCGGTGCGGACCCACGGCGGTACGCCCCGGGCCGGCACCCGCTTCTGGAAGAACATCTCCCCCTCGACGCCCTCCGGGAAGCGCTGCAGGGTGGTGGGCCGGTCCCGCAGCGCGCGCGTGATCCCGTCGCCCACGGAGAGGTAGTAGTGGAAGACGTCCGTCTTGGTGAAGCCGCGCTGCGGGAAGATCACCCGATCGGGGCTGCTGAGCCGCACGGTGTGCCCGGCCACCTCGATCTCCTCGGCCGCGGCTTTGCTGCCAGCCATGGCGCGACCTTATGCGATGCCCCCGACGCCCGGCGTACCGTTGACCGGTGAGTCTTTCCGAGAGCGAACTGCCCCGTACCGAGGACGAGTGGCGGGTCCGGCTGAGCCCCGAGGAGTTCCGGGTGCTCCGCGAGGCCGGTACGGAGCCACCGTGGACCGGCGAGTACGTCGACACCAAGACCCCCGGCGTCTACCACTGCCGGGCCTGTGGCGCGGAACTGTTCCGCAGCGAGGACAAGTTCGACTCGCACTGCGGCTGGCCGAGCTTCGACGACGCCATCCCGGGTGCGGTCAAGGAGATCCCCGACAACACCCTGGGCATGCGGCGTACGGAGATCCGGTGCGCCCGCTGCGACAGCCACCTGGGGCACGTCTTCGAGGGTGAGGGCTTCACCCCGAAGGACACCCGGCACTGCGTGAACTCGATCTCCGTCCGGCTGGAGCCGAAGCAGGGCTGACCGGCGGCCGGTCAGAGGTGCAGGCGGCTGCCCTGCTCGTCGATCGCGTCCGCGCAGTCGTCGTCCAGCCACACCCCGCCGGTGGCCAGGTAGCGGAACCGGTGCTCGCCCGGGGCGAGCCGGACGGTCACCGTCCGGGTGCCGTCCCGGCGGGTCACCAGCTCGTGCCGGCCGGGCTCCCAGTCGTTGAAGGAACCGACCACGCTCACCGTGCCGGGCGGGGTGTCCCGGGGCAGGCAGAAGGTGACCCGGGTCTGGTTGCCGAAGAGCTTGTTGCGCTTGATCACGGGGGTCCTCCGGGGTTCGAGGGCGGTCACCAGGCCTAACGCGCGACACGCCGGGGGCGACTCGCCGTCGAGCCGGACCAGGTTCGCCGGTTTCGGTTGCCCCGGGGTGTCCGCTCCCCGACCCTGGGATGACGGGTCCGTTTTCGGGGGGTTTCGTATGGCAACCTGTGAGGTCTGCGGCAACGACTACTGGATGGCGTTCGAGGTGCGCACGGTCAGCGGCGACACGCACACCTTCGACTCCTTCGAGTGCGCCATCAACCGGATGGCACCGATCTGCGAGCACTGCCAGACGAAGATCGTCGGCCATGGCGTCGAGGTCTCCGGCCGCTTCTTCTGCTGCGCGCACTGCGCCCGGGCGGTCGACGGCGCCCAGGGGGCCGAGATCCGCGACGCGGTCGGGGCCCGCCCGGCCTGAGGCCGCCACGGGAGGCGACCACCCCGGCGGACCGCGGGTCACGCCCGGGGCGGCACCGCGCTGAGGAGCGACATGTCGCTGGGACATGTTCATGTCGCAGAGACATGTCCGTCTCAGGGAGACGACCGGGGAACCGACCTCACCCTGCGTGACGGCGGCCGGTCGGCGAGAGCTGGCCGGCAGCCGCCGTCGTTCCAGGATGCCAGCCGCGCCGGCCGGCCGTCGGGCCGCCACCTAATCTGGCCGGATGCCGATCGAAGCGCACGTCGCCACCTTCGCCGAGCTGGACGCCCGCACCTTCCACGACCTGCTCCGGCTGCGCATCGACGTGTTCGTCGTCGAGCAGGCCTGCCCGTACCCCGAGCTGGACGGCCGGGACACCGAGACCGGCACCCGGCACCTGTGGCTGACCCGGGACGGCGCGGTGCTCGCGTACCTGCGGATCCTGGCCGACCCGGACGGGGTGGCCCGGATCGGCCGGGTGGTGGTCGCGCCGGCGGCCCGCGGCGCCGGCCTGGCCGGCCGGCTGATGACCGAGGCCCTGGCCCTGGTCGGCGACCGGCCGTGCGTGCTGGAGGCGCAGACCCACCTGGTCGGCTTCTACGCCGGCCACGGCTTCGCGGTCAGCGGCCCCGGATACGTCGAGGACGGCATCCCGCACACGCCGATGCGCCGGTCGGCGGGGCCGCCGGCCTGACGAGACATTGACGGATACCGCTTTCCTGTGGCAGCGTGCCAGGCGGAGCCGTCGCGCGAGCCAGCGAGTGGGAGGGGCAACTCCCGCACCGTCCGGGCGTCATCCGACATCCTCATCCCGGAGGCTCAGATGTCCACCCCGCACCGCCGCCGCGCCCTGGTCGCGGCGGCCCTGCTCGCCGTCGGCACCCTCGTCGCGGCGCTGCTCAACGTCACCCTGGCCGGTCCGGCCTCGGCGCACGGATCGGTGGTCGACCCGGCGTCCCGCAACTACGGCTGCTGGCAGCGCTGGGGCGATGACTTCCAGAACCCGGCCATGGCCACCGAGGACCCGATGTGCTGGCAGGCCTGGCAGGCCGACCCGAACGCCATGTGGAACTGGAACGGCCTGTTCCGCGAGGGCGTCGCCGGCAACCACCAGGCCGCCATCCCGGACGGCCAGCTGTGCAGCGCCGGGCACACCCAGTCCGGGCGCTACAACGCCCTCGACACCGTCGGCGCCTGGAAGACCGCGGCGGTGACCAGCAACTTCCGGATCAAGCTGTACGACCAGGCCAGCCACGGCGCGGACTACATCCGGGTGTACGTGACCAAGCAGGGCTTCGACGCGCTGACCACCCCGCTGCGCTGGAGCGACCTGGAACTGGTCGGCCAGATCGGCAACACCCCGGCCAGCCAGTGGACGCCCGAGACGCAGGGCGTGTCGATCCAGGTGCCGGCGAGCGCGCCGGGCCGCAGCGGTCGGCACATCGTCTACACCATCTGGCAGGCCAGCCACCTGGACCAGTCGTACTACCTGTGCAGCGACGTCGACTTCGGTGGCGGCTCCACCACGCCGCCCACCACCACGCCGCCCACCACGGCGCCGCCGACCACCGCCCCGCCCACCACGCCGCCGCCGACCACGCCGAACCCGGCCGGGGCCTGCACGGCGACCTACAAGATCATCGGCCAGTGGGGCGGCGGCTTCCAGGCCGAGGTGCAGGTGACCAACGGCGGCTCGCCGATCCGCGGCTGGTCGGTGAGCTGGAACTACGCCAACGGCCAACAGGTCACCTCGGCGTGGAACGCCACGGTCAGCACCAGCGGGACCCTGGTGACCGCCCGCAACGTCGCCTACAACGGCTCGCTCGCGCCCGGTGCCAGCACCTCGTTCGGCTTCACCGGCTCGTCCGGCGCGACGAACCCGGTGCCCGGCATCGTGTCCTGCACGACAACCGCCTGACACCGCGTCCATTCCCCGGGGCCCTGCTCGACACTGTGGGTGTTAAGCAGGGCCCCCGCCTCTACCGCAGGCGTTAAGAAGGGGCCCTTCCTTTCAGACCAGGCAGGTGACGATGTCGGCGATCGAGCGGCGGCGGCCGGTGTAGAAGGGGATCTCCTCGCGGACGTGCCGGCGGGCCCGGGCGGCCCGCAGGTCCCGCATCAGGTCGACGATCCGGTGCAGCTCGTCGGCCTCGAAGGCGAGCATCCACTCGAAGTCGCCGAGGGCGAACGAGGCCACCGTGTTGGCCCGCACGTCGGGGTAGCCCCGGGCCATCTTCCCGTGCTCGGCCAGCATCTCGCGCCGCTCGGCGTCCGGCAGCAGGTACCACTCGTACGAGCGGACGAACGGGTAGACGCAGAGGTAGTTGCGGGCCTCCTCGCCGGCCAGGAACGCCGGGATGTGGCTCTTGTTGAACTCGGCCGGCCGGTGCAGCGCCATCTGCGACCAGACCGGGGTGAGCGCCCGACCCAGCGTGGTCCGGCGGAACCGCAGGTAGGCGTCCTGCAGCGCGTCGCTGGAGGAGGAGTGCCACCAGATCATCAGGTCGGCGTCGGCGCGCAGCCCGGCGACGTCGTACGTGCCCCGGATCGTGACGTCCTTGCCGGCCAGCTCCGTGAAGAGGGACTCGACCTCGTCGACGACGTTCTCGCGCAGCGACGGGAGCGGGCTGGTGGCCCGGTACACCGACCACATGGTGTAACGGATGCTCTCGTTGAGCTCCCGCAGCCGCGCCGCGTTGGTCTGCTCGGTCATGCTGCCGATCCTCCCAGTGCCGTGATGATCTCTTCGGCCGCCGTCTCGCCGGAGCGGACGCAGACCGGGATGCCCACGCCGTCGTAGCCGGCCCCGGCCAGGGCCAGCGTGGGGTGGGCGGTACGCAGGGTCGCCCGGACCGCCGCCACCCGGGCGAGGTGGCCCGGGGTGTACTGCGGCAGGGCCCCGCCCCACCGCTGCACGTGCCCGGCGACCGGGGTGGGCAGTGCGGCGCCCAGCGCCTTCGACAGCTCCCGGTGCACGGTGGCGAGCAGGTCGTCGTCGGTGAGCTGGAGGGAGGTCTCGTCGCCGTACCGGCCGACCGACGCGCGGACCAGGGCCAGCCCGTCGGGGCGGCGCAGGTGCCCCCACTTGGTGGTGAAGAAGGTGGACGCCTTGATCAGCAGCCCCTCGGTGGCCGGCACCAGGAAGCCGGACAGCCCCGGCAGCTCCGGCTCGGGCAGGGCCATGGTGATCAGGGCGACGCTGGCGTAGTCCAGGCCGCCGACGGTGTCGGCCACCTCCGGCGCCGGACCGGCGAGCAGCCGGGCCGCCGGGCGTGCCGGCACCGCGAGCAGGACCGCGTCGACCTCGACGTGCTCGGGTTCGCGGGTCGGGCCGACGGTGAGCCGCCAGCCCGCCGGGGTGCGGTGCAGTTCGCGGACCGCGGCGTCCCGCCGGACCGCCGCGCCGCTGGTCCGCGCCGCCGCCTCGACCAGCGTGCTCAGTCCGCCGTCCAGGGTGCCGAAGACGGGCGCGCCGGTGGCGCGGGGGGCGGCGGCCTGCGCGGCGCGGACCGCGCCGACCAGGGTGTGCTCGCTCCGGGCCGCGCGGGCCAGCGCCGGCATGGTGGTGACCAGGGAGAGGTCGTCGGCCCGGCCGGCGTAGACGCCGCCGAGCATCGGGTCGACCAGCCGCTCCACCACCTGGTCGCCGAGGCGGGCCCGGACCAGCCGGCCGACCGAGGTGTCGTCGTCCGGGCCGAGCAGCGGCCGGCCGTCGTCGGTGTCGGCGTCCGCGGCCGGCTCCGCCACCGCCGCCACCTTCGCCAGATCCCCGGGTACGCCGACCAGGGTGCCGCCGGGGACCGGGCGCAGCCCGCCGTCGACCAGCAGCGCGGCCTGCCCGACCGTCGGGTGCACGATCCGCTCGGCCAGGCCGACCCGGCGGACCAGGGACACCGCGGCCGACTCCGCGCCGTTCGGGCCGCGCATCAGGAACGACTCGGCGCCGAACTCGACCGGGCCACCGGCCAGCTCGCCGGTGAGCAGCTTGCCGCCGAGCCGGCCGGACTGCTCGTACACGGTGATCTCGGTGCCCGCGGGCGCGCGGTCGCGCAACCGGACGGCGGCGGCCAGCCCGGTGATCCCACCACCGACGATCGCTACCCGCCACGGTCGCGCCATGATCAGCTCCTTGGGTCGGCCGGCCGCGCGCTGAGCTCGTGCACCAGCGCGACCACCCGGGTCAGCACATCGGGGTCGGTCTCCGGCAGCACGCCGTGACCGAGGTTGAACACGTGACCGGGGGCGGCCCGCCCCTGGTCGAGGATCCGGCGCACCTCGGCCTCCACCACCGGCCAGGGGGCGAGCAGCACGCAGGGGTCGAGGTTGCCCTGCACGGCCTTGTCCGGGCCGATCCGGCGGGTGGCCACGTCCAGCGGGGTACGCCAGTCCACGCCGACGACGTCGGCGCCGGCCTCGCCCATCGCGCCGAGCAGCTCGGCGGTGCCCACGCCGAAGTGGATCCGGGGCACGCCCGGCGACCGCTCCGGCTCGGCGCGGCTGTCGCCGCGCGGCGACCCGGAGCGGTCGTCGGCCAGGCCGGCGAGCACGTGCGCCGAGTGCGGCAGCACGTACCGGCGGTAGTCGGCCTCGGAGAGCGCCCCCGCCCACGAGTCGAAGAGCTGCACCGCGGAGACCCCGGCGTCGATCTGCACCCGCAGGAAGGCGAGCGTCACCTCGGCCAGCCGGCCGCAGAGCGCGTGCCACAGGTCCGGGTCGCCGTACATCAGCGCCTTGGTCTTCGCGTGGGTGCGCGACGGCCCGCCCTCGACCAGGTAGCTGGCCAGGGTGAACGGGGCGCCGGCGAAGCCGATCAGCGGGGTGGCGCCCAGCTCGGCGACGAGCTGCCGGACCGCCTCGTCCACGTAGGACACGTCGTCGCGGCTGATCGGGCGGATCCGCTCGACGTCCTCGGCGGTACGCACCGGCTCGGCGACCACCGGGCCGGTGCCAGCCACGATGTCCAGGTCGACGCCGGCGGCGGCCACCGGGACCACGATGTCGCTGAACAGGATCGCGGCGTCGACGCCGTGCCGGCGCACCGGCTGGAGGGTGATCTCGGTGACCAGCTCGGGTCGGCGGCACGACTCCAGCATCGGCACGTTGGCCCGGATCTCCCGGTATTCCGGCAGCGACCGGCCGGCCTGGCGCATGAACCAGACCGGCGTGTGCGGGCCCGGCTCGCGCCGGCAGGCGCGGACGAAGGGCGAGTCGGCCGGCCCGCCGCGGCGGGCGTCTCCGTCTCGGGCGGCAGTGCCCGTGGTGTCGGTGGTCATCGCGGCAATCGTGCCACGCGCCCGAGGGGCGCTCGCACTCACCGTCACCTTTTGTGACGTGAAACGAAGGGCCCCGGTCGACAGCCGGCACCGCTGTCACATGATCGTGATCGGGCCCCGGCGCGCCGTCACCCGGTGCGGGCGGGCGGCGGCATAGGCTGCCGGCATGGCCCCCCCGATCGCGCTCCCGGAAACCTTCGCTCGCGCGGTCGCGGGGCTGCGCTCGGCGACCTGCCGGCCCGAGATCGTGCTGGAGGAGGTCGGCGCGCCGCAGCGGCTGGCCCCGTACGCGTTCGCGCTCTCCGCCGCGGTCCTACGGGACGACGACGAGGTGGCCACCGGGCGGCTGATCCTGCTGCACGACCCGGCCGGGCACGAGGCCTGGCAGGGCACCCTCCGGCTGGTCACCTACGTGACCGCCGAGCTGGAGGTGGACCTGGCCAGCGACCCGCTGCTGCCCGGGGTGGGCTGGACCTGGCTGACCGACGCGCTGGACGCGCAGCACGCCCGGTACCGGGCGATCGGCGGCACGGTCACCCAGACCCTCTCCACCCGGTTCGGCGAGCTGGCCGGGCCGCCCGCGGCCGGGGACATCGAGATCCGTGCCTCGTGGACCCCGCTCGGGGTCGACCTGGCACCGCACCTGCTCGGCTGGTGCACCCTGCTCGCCTCGACGGCCGGCCTGCCCCCACCCGGCGTGACCGCCCTGCCCACCCGCCGCCCCGCCGGCGCCGCCTGACCCCTACCCGCCCGGCCTGGGCCCGCCCGGCCTGGGCCCCGCCCGGCCCGCCCCCGCCCGGCGCGGGCGGTTTGCGGGGAACCGCTGTCTCCAGGTGCTCTGCGGCAGCAGTCTGCGGCAAACCGCGCGGGGACGGCGGGCGCCAGCCGGACGGGAAGACGCCGACGGGCCGCCCCGGGAAGCGGGGCGGCCCGTGCCGGGTCGGTGCTCAGAGGTAGTTGTCGGCCTCGTCGCAGACCTTGTCCATGCCCTTGCTGGCCGCGTCGAAGCCGGCCTTGTCGCCGCGCGACGCCGCCCGCAGGGCGGTGGTCAGCTTGTCCAGGCAGCTGGCGATGACCTTCTTCTGCCGGGCCTGCTCGTCCCGGTCGTTCTTGGTGCCGGTCAGGTCCTGCTGGGTGTCGGACAGCTTGTCCTGGACCGACTGGAGGTCGGCCTTGAGCTTGTCGATCTCCTGCTGGTTGGCCGTGATGGTGCCGCTCTGCTGGCTGACCTGCTTCTCGGCCTTGTCCAGCTTGCCGTTGGTGCTGACGTAGAGGCCCGTCATCACGCCGCCGAGGATGAAGAGCAGGCCGGCGACGACGGCGAGGATCAGGGTGGTGCGCCCCTTGCCGGCGCCCGCCGCCGGTGCCCCGTACGGCGGCACCGGACCGGGCGGGCCCGACATCGGCTGGGGGCCGAACCCGGGGCCGGACACCGGCGGGGCGGACATCGGCGGGGCCGACAGCGGCTGCGGGTAGCCGGGCGCGGAGACCGGGGCGGTGCCGGGGCTGGAGACCGGGGCGGCGCCCGGCGCGTACTGGCCCGGGGCCGGAGCGGCGCCCGGGGCGTACTGGCCCGGGGATGGAGCGGTGGCCGGTGGGTACTGGCCGGGAACCGGCGGCGTGGCCTGCGGCACGGTGGGCTGCGGCATGGTCGGCTCCGGCTGGGCCGGCCCGTACTGCTGGGGTGCCGGCTGGCCGCCCCCGTACGGGCTGCCGTACACGGTGCCGCCCGGCGGCTGGGGCGGGTACCCGCCCGCGCCGGTCGGTGGCTGGGACATGTCTTCCTCCAGGTGTGCTGGTCCCCCACGGGGTGGCCCCGGAGGGGGCCGGGGTCTACGGCTCGGGCGTGGTCGGGGCCGCGCGCCGACGGTGGTGCGATGCGGTCGAGGGGCGGACCGGCGGCGGCGCCGGTCAGCAGAGCGAGAAGGTGTCGCAGGCGGTCTTGATGGGCACCGCGAGGCCGATGCCCTCGGCGTCCCGCGCCTTGGCGGTGGCGATGCCGACGACCTCCTTGGACCCGTTGATCACCGGCCCGCCCGAGTTGCCGGGGTTGATCGGCGCGTCGAACTGGATGACCGGACCCGAGTCCTCCTTGCGGAACGCGCTCACCACGCCCGTGGTGACGGTGTCCTGCAGGCCGAGCGGGGCGCCGACCACCACGATCTGCTGGCCGGACTTGACCGGCGTGCTCGCCGCGACCAGCGCCTTGAACCGGGCGCTGGTGCGCAACTGGGCGATGTCCTTGTCCTTGTCGACCCGGACGATGGTCGCCTCGAAGCGCTGGTCGGACCGCTCCAGGAAGACCTTCCGTCCGCCGCCGTCGTAGACCGATTCGACCACGTGGAAGTTGGTCAGCAGCGTGGTGCCGCCGCCGGCCGGCGGCTTGCCGACCGCGAAGGCCGTGCCGGTGAAGTCGCCGGCCCGGACCCGGAACACGCTGGGCAGCACCGCACTCGCCACGGCCTCCGGGTTGAAGGCCGCCCCGGCCTGCTTCTCCAGGGCGCCCGCCCGCTGCTCCAGGCCGTCGAACCGGGTGCCGGCCGCGCCCTGGACCTCGGTCAGCCGCCGGTCGGTGGCGGCGAGCCGGTCGCCCAGCCGGTGGATCTGGTACGCCTGCACGCCGGCGACCACCGCGAGCAGCCCGGCGAGGACCAGCGCCAACACCGGCAGCCGGCGCCGCCGGGCCGCCGGATGCCCGGGCTGCGCGGGCACCGGCCCGGAGACGGGCTGCCCGGGGTACGCCACGGCGGAGGTCAACTGCCCGGGGTAGGCCGGACCGGAAACCGGCTGCCCGGGATACGCCGACCCGGAAACCGACTGCCCGGGATACGCCGACCCGGAAACCGACTGCCCGGGATACGCCGACCCGGAAAGCGGCTGGCCGGGGGCGGGGCCGGTCGGCTGGCCGGGGACGGTGGCGGTGGACTGGCCGGGGGCGGTGGCCGGCGGCCACCCGTCCTGGGCGCGGGGTGCGGTGGGCGCGCCGCCCGGACCGCCCCACTGCCCGCTGTTCGGCGTGGGCGACCAGGTGGCGCGGGGTGCCGGCACGGCAGGCTGGCCGGGACCGCCGGGCTGCCCGGCCGAAGGGCCAGCGGTGGCCGGCGACGCGGGGAAGCCGTCGGGAGCAGGCGGTGGGCCGGTGGGCGCCGGGACCGCGAAGCCTCCGGGCGCAGACGGCGGGCCGGTGGGCGCCGGGACGGGGAAGCCCTCGGGCGCAGGCGGTGGGCCCCCGGCCGGGGCGGGGAACGCGCTTCCGGCCATGGGAAAACTGGTCTGTCCGGGCACCTGGGCGTGGCCGGCCGGGCGCGCGATACGCGGCGGCAGTGGCCCCGGGCGACCGCCCGGCGACGGCTCGCCGGGCCCGTGGTCGGCCGTCTCGTCCGTGCCCTGCCCGGGCACCCCGTCGCCGGCTCCGTAACCCGCCGTCATGGTCGCTCGTCCTCCCCCGTACCCGCCCCGCCGTGACACCGCCGCGGGAGCCCTCCGGCCCCGACGCGGCCCGAAGGACCGTACCGGTGCGAACGGGGTTTGTCTCCCCCGATGTCCGACCCTGCCACATCGACGCAAGCCGACTCTGCCACGACATCTGCCGGTCACCCCGCCGACACGCGCCCGACCGGCTGCGCACACCGGATCTCCCGGCGCACTAGGGTTGGCAGGTGACCGACGAACCACCCCTGCGCCGTCGGGCCGCCGAAAGCCGTACGGGAGACGCCTCACCGCACCCGTCGCCGGCCGTCCCGGAGCCGGCGGACGCGGGGAGCGAACCGACCGCCGGCGGGCCCGTCCCGCTGACCGCTCCACGCGAGGGCACTCCCGCTCCGGTGGCCGCTCCGGCCCAGCTCGACGAGGTCGTGACCCGTTTCGCGGCCGGCACCGGCCCGGTGGCCCTGGACGCCGAGCGCGCCTCCGGATACCGCTACAGCCAGCGGGCGTACCTGGTGCAGCTGCGCCGGGCCGGCGCCGGCACCGTGCTGATCGACCCGCTGCCGCTGCCCGACCTCTCCGCTCTGGACGCGGCGATCGCCGAGGCCGAGTGGGTGCTGCACGCGGCCAGCCAGGATCTGGCCTGCCTCGCCGAGCTGGGGTTGCGGCCCCGCCGCCTCTTCGACACCGAGCTGGCGGCCCGGCTGGCTGGCTTCGAGCGGGTCGGCCTGGCCGCGCTGACCGAGCAGCTCCTCGGCTACACGCTGGAGAAGCACCACTCGGCGGCGGACTGGTCCAGCCGGCCGTTGCCGGAGTCCTGGCTGACGTACGCGGCGCTGGACGTGGAGATGCTCGTCGACCTGCGCGACGCCCTCGACGAGGAGCTGCGCCGGCAGGGCAAGTCGGAGTGGGCGGCGGAGGAGTTCGCCGCGCTGGTCCGCAACGGCGCCCGGCCGCCCCGCACGCGCGCCGAGCCGTGGCGGCGCACCTCGGGGATCCACCGGGTACGCGGCGCGCGGGCGCAGGCCCGGGTGCGCTCGCTCTGGTACGCGCGGGACCAGATCGCCGCGCGGCGGGACGCCGCCCCCGGGCGGGTGCTGCCGGACTCGGCCATCGTGGCCGCCGCCGAGCTGGACCCGAAGGACGAGAAGACCCTGCTGACCCTCCCCGGCTTCGGCGGTCGCTCGGTGCGCCGGCTGGCGCGTACCTGGCTGGCGGCCCTGGACGACGCGCGCCAGCTCCCGGACGACGCGCTGCCGGTGACCCCGGTGGTGGAGGGGCCGCCCCCGCCGCACCGGTGGGCGGAGCGGGACCCGGTGGCCGCGGGCCGGCTGGCCCGCTGCCGGGAGGTGGTGGTCGGCACGGCCGGCGCGCACGACCTCCCGCCGGAGAACCTGGTCGCGCCGGACTACATCCGTCGCCTCGCCTGGCAGCCCCCCGAGGAGATCACCGACGAGAGCGTCGCGGAGGTGCTGCGTACCTTCGGCGCCCGCGAGTGGCAGATCACCCTCCTCCTCCCCGCCCTCACCCAAGCCCTCCACCTCCCAGCGTCCTGACCCCGACCTCCAGCGTCGATCATGAAGTTAGCGGCAGTTTCGGAGATCGACATCGCCGCCAACTTCATGATCAACCGGGCGGTGGGGGCGGCGGTGGGTGGGGGGTGCGGGGTGGGGTGGGACACATGGGGGGTGGTGACGGGGTTGGTTACTGGCGAGTAGCATCCGGGGAAATGCCAGTGCCGGCGGCCTTCATCCGGCCGCCGCGCCGGGAGACGGCGCGGACGCCGGATCTATGGCCGAAAAGGAGGCTCCAAGTGCCCCGTGAAGTTCGGGATGTCGTCTTCGTCGACGGCGTCCGCACCCCGTTCGGCAAGGCGGGTGGCATGTACGCCAACACCCGCGCCGACGACCTGGTGATCCGCTGCATCCGCGAGCTGATGCGGCGTAACCCGCAGCTGCCGCCGGAGCGGGTCGAGGAGGTCGCCATCGCGGCCACCACCCAGATCGGCGACCAGGGCCTGACCATCGGCCGCACCGCGGCCCTACTGGCCGGCCTGCCCAAGACCGTGCCCGGCTTCGCCATCGACCGGATGTGCGCCGGCGCGATGACCGCGGTCACCACGGTGGCCAGCGGCATCGCCATGGGCGCGTACGACGTGGCCATCGCCGGCGGCGTCGAGCACATGGGCCGCCACCCGATGGGTGAGGGCGTCGACCCCAACCCGCGGATCATCGCGGAGAAGCTGGTCGACCCGTCCGCCCTGGTCATGGGGGCCACCGCGGAGAACCTGCACGACCGGGTCCCGCACATCACCAAGGAGCGCACCGACGCGTTCGCGCTCGCCTCGCAGCAGAAGACCGCCAAGGCGTACGCCAACGGCAAGCTCCAGGGCGACCTGGTGCCGGTCGCCATCCGGGACGAGGCGAACGGCTGGGGCCTGGCCAGCGTGGACGAGGCTCCCCGGGACACCTCGATGGAGAAGCTGGCCACCCTGAAGACCCCGTTCCGCCCGCACGGCAAGGTCACCGCGGGCAACGCGGCGGGCCTGAACGACGGCGCCACCGCCGCGCTGGTCGTCGCCGAGGACACCGCCCGCGAACTGGGCCTGCCGATCGGCATGCGGCTGGTGTCGTACGGCTTCGTGGGCGTGGAGCCCGAGGTGATGGGCGTCGGCCCGATCCCGTCGACCGAGAAGGCGCTGCGGATCGCCGGCCTGAGCATCGACGACATCGGCCTGTTCGAGCTGAACGAGGCGTTCGCCGTGCAGGTGCTCGCCTTCCTCGACCACTTCGGCATCGCCGACGACGACCCGCGGGTCAACCCGTGGGGCGGCGCGATCGCCATCGGTCACCCGCTCGCCTCCTCGGGTGTCCGGCTGATGACCCAGCTGGCCCGGCAGTTCGCCGAGCACCCCGAGGTCCGCTACGGCCTCACCGCCATGTGCATCGGCATCGGCATGGGCGGCACCGTGATCTGGGAGAACCCGCACTGGAAGGGTGGAGACAAGTGAGCCTCGCCGCACCGAACGAGGTCGTCACCAAGGCGCTGCTGCGCCAGGTGAACGTACCCGGGCTGGACCGTCCCGCCGCCCTGATCACCCTGGACAACGGGTTCGACCACACCAAGCCGAACACCTTCGGCCCGGGCGGCCTGACCAGCCTGGACGAGGCGATCACCGCTGCCCTCGCGGCGAACCCGGCGTTCATCGCGGTCACCGGCAAGCCGTACATCTTCTGCGTCGGCGCGGACATCACCGGCCTGCCGCTGCTGGAGAGCCGCGAGCAGGCGCTGGAGATCGGCCGGCTCGGCCACCGGGTCTTCGCCCGGCTCAAGGACAGCGAGATCCCCACCTTCGCCTTCGTCAACGGCGCGGCGATGGGCGGCGGCCTGGAGCTGGCCCTGCACTGCCACTACCGGACGCTGTCGGCGGGCGCGGCGGCCCTGGCGCTGCCCGAGGTCTCGCTCGGCCTGGTCCCCGGCTGGGGCGGCACCCAGCTGCTGCCGAACCTGATCGGCATCCCGGCCGCGACCCAGGTGATCCTGCAGAACCCGCTGATGCAGAACAAGATGCTCAAGCCGAAGCAGGCGGCCGAGATGGGTGTCGCGGACGTGCTGCTGGAGCCGGCCGACTTCCTGGAGCGGTCCCTGGAGTGGGCGGCCGGCGTGGTCCGGGGCGAGGTCACCGTGACCCGGCCCGAGGTCGACAAGGACATGTGGGCGGGCGTGCTCTACTTCGCCCGGCAGACCCTCGACCAGCGGCTGCACGGCGCGGTCCCGGCCGCGTACAAGGCGCTGGACCTGCTGGAGACGGCGAAGGACGCCGACTTCGCCACCGGCACCGCCGCGGAGGACGAGGCCCTCGCCGACCTCATCTTCTCCGAGGAGCTGCGCAGCGGCCTGTACGCCTTCGACCTGGTGCAGCGGCGGGCCAAGCGGCCGGCCGGCGCGCCGGACAAGGGCCTGGCCCGGCCGGTCACCAAGGTCGGCATCGTCGGCGCCGGCCTGATGGCCAGCCAGCTCGCCCTGCTCTTCGCCCGCCGCCTCCAGGTGCCGGTCGTCATGACCGACCTGGACCAGTCCCGGGTGGACAAGGGCGTCGGCTACGTGCACGCCCAGATCGAGAAGGCGGTCAGCAAGGGCCGGATGGACAAGGGCACCGCCGCCAAGCTGTACGGCCTGGTCAGCGGCTCGGTCGACAAGTCCGTCTTCGCCGACGCCGACTTCGTCATCGAGGCGGTCTTCGAGGACCTGGGCGTCAAGAAGCAGGTCTGGGCCGAGCTGGAGAAGATCGTCAAGCCGGAGGCGGTGCTCGCCACCAACACCAGCTCGCTGTCGGTCACCGCGATGGCGGAGGACCTGGAGCACCCGGAGCGGGTGGTCGGCTTCCACTTCTTCAACCCGGTCGCGGTGCTGCCGCTGCTGGAGATCGTCCGGGGCGAGCGGACCGACGACGCCACCCTGGCCACCGCGTTCGCCGTCGGCAAGCAGCTGAAGAAGTCGTCGGTGCTGGTCAAGGATGCCCCGGCGTTCGTGGTCAACCGGCTGCTCACCCGCTTCCTCGGCACCGTCTTCGCCGCCGTCGACGCCGGCACCCCGCTGGACGTGGCGAACAGCGCACTGGACCCGCTGGGCCTGCCGATGCGCCCGCTCGCGCTGCTCCAGCTGGTCGGCCCGGCCGTGGCGTACCACGTGGGCGGCACCCTGCACGCCGCCTTCCCGGACCGGTTCGGGGTCAGCGAGAACCTGAAGCGGATCGCCGACTCCGGCCAGCCGATCGTGGTCGACGACCAGATCAACGAGGAGGTCGCCAAGCTGCTCGTGGTCGGCGACCAGCCGCTCACCGCCGAGCAGGTCCGGCAGAACGCGCTGGACGCGCTGGCGCAGGAGATCCGGCTCATGCTCGACGAGGGCGTCGTCGCCGAGGCGCAGGACATCGACCTGTGCATGATCCTCGGCGCCGGCTGGCCGTTCCACCTGGGCGGCGTCACGCCGTACCTGGACCGGACCGGCACCGCCGAGCGGGTCACCGGCCGGCGGTTCCTGCCGCGCGGGACGGCCAGCCTGCGCTGACACCGCCCGCCTGAGCCATCGTCGCTCCCCCGCGATCGCGGTGGCCGGCCGTCCCACCCGACGGGGCCCGGCCACCGCGATCGTCGTCTCCGGCCAGCGGCGGCGGTGCCGGAATCGAACTGATGGGGACAGTCGAGGCACGACGGGCCGCCGGGTCACGACCGGGTTCCGATTTCGTCACCCCGGCCGATGGTGGACGACGCGGGGTTGGCCGGGCTGGCTACGATCACCCGTCCAGAGTCTTCACAGGAGCTGCCAACAAACATGTCTCAGCCCGGTTCCTACCCCCGCCCCCGCAGCAGCCCGGCGGTTACCCGCCGCCGCAGCAGCCGCAGTACGGCGGCGGATACCCGCCCCAGCAGCCCGGCCAGCCGTACGGCGCCGAGGCCGGCCAGCCCGGCTACGGCATGCCGGCCCAGCCGCCGAAGAAGAAGTCCAGCGCCGGCAAGATCCTGCTGATCGTGCTGGGCGTCGTGGTGCTGCTCTGCATCGGTGGCGGCACCGCCGTCTACCTCGCCACCAAGGACAAGGTGACCGAGGTCGTCGACGCCACCAAGACCCGGGTGGAGGCCCCGGCGACCCTGGCCGGCAAGCCCAAGGTGACCGAGCCGAAGCTCGTGGCCGCCGCGGAGCAGATGAAGTCGCAGATCCAGGGGGACGTGCCCGGGGCGACCAGCACGGTCGGCGCCTTCTACGGCGACCCGGCGAAGCAGGACCTGCTGATGATCGCTGGCGCGTCCGGCCTGATCGCCGACCCCAAGAAGGAACTGGACGACGCCACCAACGGCATCTCCAAGGACATGGGCGTGACCAACTTCAAGTCGGTCGAGCCGGGTCCGCTGGGCGGCGACGCCAAGTGCGGCGACGGCGAGACCTCGGGCGTGGACGTCGGCGTCTGCGTCTGGGCCGACAAGGGCAGCCTCGGCATGCTCCTCATCTACAACAAGCCGGCGAGCGAGCTGGAGAAGCAGTTCGTCACCATGCGGGGCCAGATCGAGAAGCGGGACTGACCGCTACCCCGAGCCCGGAGACCGGCCCCCGCCGCGCGGCGGGGGCCGGTCCGCGTATCCGGGTCAGGCCGGGGCGGCGGCCCGTTCCGCGGGGCTACGGCAGACGCAGAACTCGTTCCCCTCGGGGTCGGCCAGCACCACCCAGCCGGTGCCGTCCGGCCGCCGCCGGTCGGCGACCAGGGTCGCGCCGAGCCCGCGCAGCCGCTCGACCTCGGCATCCCGGGTCCCCTCGGCGGCGTGCACGTCGAGGTGGAACGCGCCCTTGCGGTGCCGCTCCCCCACCTGCACGAAGAGCAGGTCGGGGCCGTGTCCGTCGGGCGCGACCAGGACCGCCTCCGGGTCGCCGGGGTGGTCGTCGTCGTGCAGCTTCCGGTCGAGCACCCCCGCCCACCAACTGGCCAGGGCGTACGGGTCGTCACTCTCGACGGTGACGCAGTGGATCTGAGCACTCACGGTGCTTTCCTCCTGATTGGAGTGCGCCCCGCTGGAACTCGATGACGTCAGCGGCGACCGGTGCGGGGCGCGGGAATGTTCACGGTGGACATCGACGGCACCCCCCTCCTGCGGCTCGGGCTGACCGGCTGATCATGTCAGCCGGCCGGCCCCGGGCGCAAGGCCGGCCGCTTCAGGTGGCGGCCGGGGTGTCCGCCGACGGCAGCGTGACGGTCACCTCCAGGCCGCCGCCCGGCTGGGCGACCACCTTCACCGTGCCGCCGTGCGCGTCGCAGACCGCGCGGACGATGGAGAGACCGAGACCCGACCCGCGCGCCCCGGTCCGCTCCTGGCCACCCCGGCGGAACGGCTCGAACAGCCCTGGCACGTCGGCCTGGGCGACCTCGAAGCCGGTGTTGCCGACCACCAGCCAGGAGCGCCGGCCGTCGGTGCCGGTCCGCACCCAGAGCCGGCCCTGCAGGTGGTTGTAGCGGACCGCGTTCTCCACCAGGTTGCCGGCCAGCCGGTCGAGCAGGCCCGGGTCGCCGACCACTGGCGCCGGGCGCAGCGAGGTGTGCACCCGCAGGCCGATCCGCTCCACCTCCCGGGACATCGCCGACAGCGCGTTGGCGGTGCCCACCGCGAGGTCGCACTCGGCCCGGCGGGCCAGCCGGCGGCCGGTCTGGGCCTCGCTGCGGGCCAGCACCAGCAGCGCGTCGACCAGGCCGTTGGCCCGCTCCGAGGCCTCCCGGACCACGGTCGCCATCCGGCGGTACTCGCCGATGTCCGCCTCGTCGTCGCTGAGGGTCACGTCGATCTCGGTCCGCATCACCGCGAGCGGGGTACGCAGCTCGTGCGAGGCGTTGGCGACGAAACGTTTCTGCGCCTCGAACGCGGCGGCGATCCGGTCCAGCATGGCGTCGAAGGTCTCGGCCAGCTCGGCCACCTCGTCGTCCGCACCGGACCAGCCGATCCGCTGGTCGAGGGTGGCCTCGCCGAGTCGCCGGGCGGTGGCGGTGACCTGGTGCAGCGGGCGCAGCGCCCGGCCGGCCACCGCGTACGCGCCGGCCACCCCGACCACGCTGATCGCCAGCAGCGCCGCCAGGCCCTTGACCAGCAGCTCCCGGGAGGCGCCGTCGACGAGCTGCCGCTGCCACTGCCCGGCGTCCAGGGTGCGGCCGTCGGCCAGCACCACCGTGGTGCCGGGCAGCAGCTCGTCGGTGGGCCGCAACGCGTCGCGTACCAGCAGCCAGGCCAGCAGCACCAGGATCGCCCCGGCGCCGACCAGCAGCACCCCGTTGAGCAGGGTGAGCCGCAGCCGCAGGGTGGGCCGAGGCCAGCGCCGACCGCTCACCGTGCCACCTGGGCCAGCATCCGGTAGCCGGCCCCGACCACCGTCTCGATCAGCGGCGGGTCGCCCAGCTTCTTGCGCAACGTCATCACGGTGACCCGGACGATGGTGGTGAACGGGTCGGTGTTCGCGTCCCAGACCCGTTCCAGCAGCTCCTCGCTGGAGACCACCGCGCCGCGCGCCTTGAGCAGCTCGGCCAGCACGCCGAACTCCTTGTTGGTCAGGTCGACCGGTGTCCCGCCCCGGGTGACCACCCGGCGGGCCGGGTCGAGCACCAGGTCGGCGACCTCGAACACCGGCGGGGCGGCCGGGGTGGCCCGCCTGCCGAGCGCCTGCACCCGGGCCACCAGCTCGTCGAAGGCGAACGGCTTGGGCAGGTAGTCGTCGGCGCCGAGCTGGAGGCCCTCGACCCGGTCGGCGACCGTGCCGCTGGCGGTCAGCATCAGCACCCGGGTCAGCGCCCCGGAGGCGGCCAGGTCGGCGCAGATCCGATCGCCGTGCACCCCGGGCAGGTCCCGGTCGAGGATCACCACGTCGTACCGGGTGACGAAGGCCGCCTCGTGCCCGGCGTCGCCGTCGTAGGCGACGTCCACGGCCATGCCGCGCTTGCGCAGCCCGCGCGCGATCGCGTCGGCGAGGTTCCGCTCGTCCTCGACCACCAGTACCCGCATCCCGGCCTCCCACCTCGTGACCTCCCGACAACCTAGTGCCGGCCACCAAACCAGCGTCCCTCGCCGTCGTTGCAAAGATCCTTCAGGTACGCGATGCTTCGCGGCATCCGTTGACATCCGCCCGGCCGCCGTGCCGGGCACCGAGCGGAGGGAGCACGCCGTGACCGCGGTCGACCCCGGGCGGGACATCACCTACCGGCGCTTCCGGTTCCCGGCGGACCTGGCGCTCGGCACGGCCGACGGGGTGACCGCCGGGGCGGGCGGCCTGGTCATCGGCGCGCCGGCCGGCCGGATCGCGCACACCGATCCGCACTCGGGGGTCACCGCCGACTACGAGTTGGCGACCTGGACCTCGCCGGTGGTCGAGGCGGGCTTCCCGGTCGCCGAGGTGGTGCCGTCCTGGACCGGGGACACCCCGGTGGGCTGCTGGCTGCGGGTGGAGCTGCGCGGCCACGACGCGGGGAAGCCGACCACCGACTGGTACGACCTGGGGCACTGGGCCGCCGACGAGACCACGATCCACCGCAGCTCGGTGCCCGGGCAGACGCGGGACGAGGCGTGGGCGAAGGTGGACACCTTCGGCCCGCTGCGCTCGGCGGTCACCGGCTGGCAGCTCCGGGTCACCCTCCACCGGCGGACCGGCCAGGCGGTGAGCCCGGTGCTGCGTACCGTCGGCGCGGTGGCCACGGCGACGCTCCCGGAACCGGCCGGCAGCGCCGACGCCGGGCCGGCCGGCCCGCCCGGGAGCGCGGGGCAGGCCCGGGGACGGGTGCTCGACGTGCCCCGGTACTCGCAGCGGCTGCACGCCGGCGGGGAGACCCGGTGGGGCGGCGGCGGGGACTCCTGGTGCAGCCCCACCTGCGTCTCGATGGTGCTGGACTTCTGGGGCGCCGGCCCCACCCCCGACCGCTACGCCTGGGTGGCGCCGCCCGGCCACCGGCCGGTCGTGGTGCACGCCGCCCGGCACTGCTACGACCACGCGTACGCGGGGGCCGGGAACTGGCCGTTCAACACCGCGTACGCGGGCCGGCACGGGGTGGACGCCTTCGTCACCCGGCTGCGCGGCCTGGCCGAGGCGGAGCGGTTCGTCGCGGCGGGCATCCCGCTGATCGTGTCGGCGGCCTTCGCGAAGGGCCAGGTGCCGGGGCTGGACTACGACACCCGGGGGCACCTGATGGTGCTGGTCGGCTTCACCGCCGACGGCGACCCGGTGCTCAACGACCCGTACGCGCCGGACGACGAGGCGGTCCGCCGGACCGTGCCCCGGGGGCCGTTCGAGGCGGCCTGGCAGGGCGGCAGCGGGGGTGTCGCGTACGTGATCCGGCCGGAGCCGGTCCCGCTGCCCCCGCCGCCCGCGCAACCCAACTGGTGACTCACCGGTCCACCGGCCACACCACCAGCCCGCCGGCCGGCCGCAGGCAGACCAGCGCCGTGCCGGCGTCCGCGCACTCGTCCCAGGAGCCGGGCAGCACCGCCCGGATCCGGACCTGACCGGCCGGGACGTCCAGGGTCGCGACGAGCGTGCGGTCGCCGGGGAGCCGGCGGAGCCCGAGCTGCCGGGACGCCGACCGGTCGCCGGCCAGCCGCCACCGGCCGAACCGGGCGAGGACGCGGCCGGTGACCGGGTCCAGGGCCGCCAGCTCGACCTCCAGCCCGACCGCCGGGGCGGCGGCGAGCAGCCGGTCACCGACCGGCGTCGCGCCGAGCCAGTGCTCGTCCGACCAGAGCTGCCGGCCGGTCACCGGGTCGTACACGCGCAGCCCGGGCAGCTGGCCCTGCAGGCACACCACGCCCGCGCAGTCGGCGAACCAGGCGGGGACCCGCGCCGGCACCGGCACGGTCCAGCGCCGCTCCAACCGGTCCAGCCCGTACGCGGTGACCGGGTTCAGCTCGCGGCTCGGCGGCGGACTCGCCGGGCCGGCGTCGTCGGCGCCGTCGACCAGCAGCAGGTCCGCCACCACCTGGGTGAACCGGTACGACACCCGGTCGATGGCCGGCGGCACCCGGCCGGTGCGGCGCAGCGCGCCGGACCCCGCGTCGTACACCGCCACCCGGCCGTCGGCGGAGACCAGCACGATCTCCGTCACGCCGTGGTCGCCGTCCCGGTACGCCACCCCGTTGCCGGGCAGCGGCAGGGACCAGCGGGCCCGGCCGGTCGCCGGGTCGACCGACCGGATCGTGCCCGAGCCGTCGGCCCGGGGCGTCTCGAAGAGGAGCCCGCCGGCCTGGGTCTGCGCCGGGTAGCCGGACTGCCGCCAGCGCTCCGCCCCGGACTCCGGGTCCAGCACGACGGTGACGGTGTCCCCGGCTCCGGCCGGGCTGCTGGTGACCAGCAGCAGCCCGGCCAGCGTGCCCAGGCCGAGCACGTGGTCGCCGGCCGGGAGGAGGAAGCGCCACCGCTGCTGCCCGTCGGGCAGCCGGTGCCCGGTGACCACCCGGCCCGAGCCGCCCACCGTGCCCGGTCCGTCGGCCACCACCAGCCGGCCGGCCACGATCAGGAAAGTGGCGCCCGGCGGTGCGGGCACCGGGGCACCCGGTGGCTGGCGCGGCGCCGGCACCGCGCCGGCCAGGGTGAGCAGCGCGACGAGACCGAGCGCCACCACCCGGACGGCGGGGGCAGGGGGCCGGCGCGGTCCGGCCGGCGGGTCGGCCTCGTCGCCGTGCGGCATCTCCCCCAGCTCGATCAACCGGCTCATCCGATCCGCCACACCCCGAAGCCCCCGTCGCCCTGCCGGCAGACGAGCAGCACCCCGCCGGCCCGGCAGCTGCTGAGCAGGCCGGCCACGGCGTCGCGGACCACGGCACGGCCGGTGGCCGGATCGAGCTGCGCCACCCGTAGTCGACCGTCACCAGCGAGGCGGACACCGAGCACCCGGCCGTCGGCCTCGTCCTGCGGGACCAGGCTCCAGTCGCCGAGGTCGGCGACCACCCGGCCGGTGCCCTCCTCCAGCACGGCCAGCGTGGTGCCGGCCCCGCCCTCCACGGCGACCAGCAGCCGGCCGCCGGCCGCTGCCAGCGCGCCCGTGAACCGGTCGTCGCTCCACCGGATCGCCCCGGTCGCCGGGTCGAGCGCCCACATGCCGCCGGTCTGCCGGCTCAGGCAGAGCAGGTGGCCGCAGTCCTGCGCGTAGCCGACCAGCGGGATGGCGACGGTCCAGCGGCGGTCCAGGGTGTCCAGGTCGTAGGCGCTGACGGTGCCGGCCGAGTCCCGGGCCACCAGCAGCAGGCCGCCGGCGATCAGGACCCGCGGCCGGGCGGGCAGCTCGCCGGGGCGCAGGTCGCGGGCGACCAGCCGGGCACCCGTGCCGGCGTCGTACACCTCGGTCACGCCGGAGGCGGGCAGGTGCACCAACCGATCGACCCCGGCCGGGCCGAAACTGAGCAGCAGGTCTCCGGACAGTGGCGGGACCGTCCACAGTGTCCGACCGGTGGTCACCTCGACCCGCCGGGGCGGCTGGTCACCGCGCTCGTCGACCGCCTGCACCAGCAGGCCGTCGCCGGCCGGGTAGGCCACGCCGGACTCCCGCCACCCGATCCGCCCGGTACCGGCCTCGACGCCCACCGTCTCCCACCCGACGTCGGCGGCGGTCCGCCCGACGAGCAGGACCATCCCATCCTGCTCCCACACCGCGACGGCCGCCCCGTCGACCGGCAGCAGGGTCCGCCAGAGCAGCCGCGGCGGGCCCTGGTCCACCCGGTACGCGACGAGCTGCCGGCCCACCCCACGGCCCGGGTCACGCGGCTCCACCACGTACACCCGGTCGCCGGCCACGAACGCCGCGGCGGCCGGACCGCCCGGCACGGTGGCCGCGACCCGCGCGGCCACGGGCGTCGCGGCGGCGAGGGTGAGCAACGCCACCGCCAGCACGGCGAGCAACCGGTACGGGCGGCCGCCGGCCGGCCGCCGCCGGGCCGGCGGATCCGGCGTGACGTCGTCACGGAGCTCACCCAGATCGATGATGGTCACGGCCACCCCTCTCCGCGCCGCCGCCCACGGCGGGACCCACCGCGCCACCGGCTGGCCGGGTCGACGGCGTGCCGCCTGTACGATGGCCCGTCGTGGCCGTGCCGGTGGTAGACCCTTCGCTGAACTCCTCGCCCGTCGCTACCGAGCCGGTCGTGGTGGACCCGCCGCACCGGCCCCGACGCCGGCCCGCCCGCGCCGACGTGCTGGCGCTCGCAGCCTATGCGGTGCTCGGTGTTCTCGTCTGCCTCAACTACTGGGGCGATGTGCAGCACCGGGTCTCCTCGCACCTGCCGACCGACCACAGCTGGTTCGAGTGGCTCTTCGCGCACGGCGCCTACTCGGTCCGCCACCTGGAGAACCCGCTCTTCACCGCCCGGCAGAACGCCCCGGACGGGGTGAACATGATGGCGAACACCTCGCTGCTCGGGGTGACCCTGCCGCTGGCGCCGCTCACCCTGCTCCTCGGCCCGCAGGTGATGTACGCGCTCTACCTCGGCGCGGCGCTGTCGGCCACCGCGGCCACGTCGTACTGGATGCTCTCCCGGCATCTGGTCCGGTCCCGCGCGGCGGCCTTCGTCGGCGGCGCGTTCCTCGGCTTCGCCCCCGGCATCGTGCACCACGCCAACGGGCAGCCGAACTTCGTCTCCAACTTCCTGCTCCCGCTGATCGTGGTCCGGGTGCTGCGGCTCGGCGAGCCGGGCCGCCGGCTGCGCAACGGGATCGCGCTGGGCCTGCTGGTGTCCTACCAGATCTTCATCAACGAGGAGATGTTGCTGCTCACCGCGCTGGCCTGCCTGGTCGTGGTGCTCGCGTACGTGGTGCAGCGGCCGCGCGCGGCCTGGCGTCAGGCGGGCACCTTCCTGGCCGCCGGCGGCGTCGGCGCGGGGGTGGCCCTGCTGCTCACCGCGTACCCGATCTGGTACCAGTTCAACGGGCCGCAGTCCTACCGGGGGCTGCAGGGCGGCATCTTCCACAGCTGGGGCGAGGACCTGATGGCCTTCGTCACCTTCGCCCGGGACACCGTGGCCGGCGACGAGGCGGTGGAGAAGACCATCGGGCTGACCGAGCAGAACAGCTGGTTCGGCTGGCCGCTGGTGCTGGTCGCGCTGGTCGCCCTGGTGCTGCTGGTGCGCCGCTCGCTGCCGGCCCGGATCGTCGCCGTGCTGGTGGTCCTCTTCACCGTCGCCGCGCTCGGCCCCAAGCTGCGCTTCGACGGGGTGGAGACCACCGTCGACGGCCCCTGGGCGTACGTGCCGGACAACCTGCCGCTGGTCGAGATGATGATGCCGACCAGGCTGACCCTGGTGGTCGCCGGCGCGGTCGGCGTGCTGCTCGCGCTGGCCTGGAACGCCCTCGCCGGGGGCGGCCGCCCGCCGGTGCCGGCCCCGCGTGCCGCCGTCGAGGCTCCGCCGGCGCCGTCGCCCGCCGCCGGGCCGCGCCGACGCTGGCTGCGCGGTCTCGGGTACGCCGCGATCGTGGCCGCCCTGCTGCCGCTCCTGCCCCGCCCGCTGCCGGCCCAGCAGATCGATCCGCCGCCGCACTTCATCACCGCCGGCGGCTGGCGGCCGTACGTGCCGGCGGGCCGGACCCTCGTGCCGGTGCCGATCCCGAGCAACGTGCACGGCCTGCCCACGCTGCGCTGGAGCGCGCTGACCGGGCTGGAGTTCCCCATCCCGGCCGGCTACTTCATCGGCCCGAACGAGAACGGCGAGGGCGTCTTCGGCGCGCCGAACCGGCCGACCAGCACGCTCATCTACTCCACCATGGACGCCGGCAAGGTGCCGGAGATCACCGACGAGAACCGCCGCCAGGCGCTCGAGGACCTGCGCTTCTGGAAGGCGTCCGTGGTGGTGCTCGGGGCGAACCCGAGCGAGGGCGTGCTCCGCGAGCTGATGACCGCCCTGCTCGGCCCGCCCCAGCGCGTCGACGACGTCTGGCTCTGGAACGTCCACGACCGCGTGTAAGGAAGGGCCCCTTCTTAACGCCTCCGGTAGAGCAGGGGCCCCCTGCTAACACACGCCACCGCGCCTCGCCGTTCAGCCGAGGAGGGGGCGGACGTCCCAGATGTGTGCGCCGGGCACGTCCCGGCCGGGGCCGACCAGGGCGTCCACCGTGGCCCGGACCGGGTCGCCGGGGGACGACGCGGCCTGCACCAGCACCGCCGCCCGCCAGTGCCGCAGATCCTCGACCGCCTGGCGGCGTTCCACCTCGCCGACCGGCGGCACCTGGCCGGTCTCGGCGGCCCGGCGCAGCAGCACCGAGGTGGGGCGGTCCGGGGCGCCCCAGCGGGCGGTCGGGTCGTCCACTCCCCGCGGGCCGATGAAGTAGCCGCCGGGCGCGTCGAAGGCCAGCAGGGTGCGGGCCGACCAGAGGGTGCCCGGGCTCACCGCGGCCCCGGTCACCGGGGGCACGGGCACCAGTGTCCGTCCGGGTGGGACGTACCCCCGCCAGTCGCCGCCGGCGACGAAGGCCGGCACCGGCGCGGCCGGCACGGTCCGGATCGGCGTCGGGGCCAGCGGCAGCAGCGCGGCGGCGACCGCGCCGGCCCATGGCGCCCAGGTCCGGACGACGCGCAGACGGACCCGGTCCAGGGCGAGGGCCAGCAGCACCCCGAGCACCGGTACGCAGACCAGCGCGAACCGGGCCGGCACCACCAGGTCGAGCAGCGGCACCCCGGCGAGCAGCCGGTACGGCCCGGGCAGCCCGGTGTCGTGCCGGTTCACCACGATCGTGGTGCCGAGCGAGAGCAGCGCGAAGAGCACCCCGCAGGCGGCCAGGGCACGGACCAGGGGCCGCCGCCCCAGCCGGACCACCACCAGCACGGCCAGCAGCGGCAGGAACGGCCCGAAGTAGGAATTCTGCTCGGTCGGATTCGGCGACAGCAGCCCCGCCCGGTAGCCGTCCCCGGCGACGCTCTGCCGGGCGGCGGCGGTGAACGAGGCCGCGTCGAGCCGGAAGCTTCGGGTGTGGAACGGCATCCCGCTGTAGTGGCCCGGGCCGTGGAACTGGAACCACAGCGGGTACGCCAGCAGCACCCCGGCGACCAGCGCCCCGACGCCGAGCCGGCGGGCCACTGCGGGCGCCAGTCGGCGCGCCCCGGCCCGGTCGGCCAGCGCGTACGTCCCGGCGAACACCCCGGCGGCGAGGGTGAGCAGGACCAGCACCTCCTCGCCGAGGAAGACCTGGTACGCGACGGCCAGCCCGAGCAGCACCCCGTCCCGCCGGATCCGGTCGGTGCGCGGCCGGAACACCAGCGCGAGGATCACCGGCACCAGGAACTGGGCGGCCATGTGCAGGTGCGCCCCCGCCTGGGCCACCATGCCGGGGGCGAACCCGCAGAACAGGCCGCCGACCGCCGCGGCGGGCCGGGACCGGACCAGGCGGCGGGCCAGCAGCGCGTACCAGGCGGTGGCGGTGCCGGCCAGGCAGGCCACCACGGCGACGATGAAGGCCGCCTGGGGGCCGCCGAGCAGGGTGACCGGGGCGAGCGGCACACCCAGTCCGAGCACCGACGTGTTGGCCATCAGGTTGACCCCGTCCGGGGCGTTCAGGGCGGTGCTGTAGAGCAGGTTCTCCCCGCCGGTCACCGCCCGGGCCGCGTGGGCCAGCATCCATTCGAAGAGGATCTGGTCACCGGCCTGGTGGAACAGCCGGTCGGGGCGGCCCCACTGGCCGGCGGTGAGCGCGGCGGCCAGGCCGAGGTAGCCGGCGACGACCAGCGCGTCGACCGGGCGCGGCCATCGCCGGCGGTCGCGCCGTCCCGGGCCGTCGTCGGCCGCCGGCACGAGGCCCGACGGGGCGGCCGGGCTCAGGCCGACTGGCTGGTCAGTGTCCGGACGTCCCACAACCACACGTCCAGCTCCTGCCGGGCCGGGCCGAGCAGCTGCTCGACGCTCCGGCGCAGCGGCTCGGCGTTCGGCTCGTTCAGCGGCAGCACGACGATGGCGGCCCGCCAGTGGCGCAGCTCGTCGAGGAAGCGGCGGCGCTGCCGGTCGTCCAGCTTCGGCGTACGCCCGGTGGCCGCGACCTCCTCCAGCAGGTCGCCGATGCCGCTCGGGCGCCCGCCGAACCGGCCCGGGTCGCCGGTGACGCCGTTGCGCGGGGCGAGGAAGTAGCCACCGGGGATCTTGAAGGCCAGGTCGGTGCTGGCCGCCCAGCGCATCGGGTCGGTGTTGCCCATGCTCGGCACCGGCACCGACACCAGGGTCTGATCCGGCCCGACGTACTGCCGCCAGCGGTCGGCGGTGATGAACTTCGGTACCGGCGGACGGCTGGTGACCTGCAACGGCATCGGCGCGATCGGCAGCAGCGCGAGCACCAGGCCGGCGACGGTCACGATCCGGATGGTCCGCCGGTCGGGCACCCGCAGCGCGGCGGCCCGCTCGACGGCGAACGCCAACAGCACGCCGATGACCACGCCGGTGATCAGGCCGAACCGGGTGGGCACCACCGCGTCCAGCAGCGGCAGGTGGACCAGCAGCTCCCACGGCCCGGTGAACAGGTCCCGGTCCCACCAGGACACCCGCTCGCCGAGCGAGAGCACCGCGAAGAGCGCCCCGGTCACGGCGAGTGCCCGGACCAGCACCTCCCGGTGCAACCAGACCACGATGCCGACGGTGAGCAGGGACAGGCTCCAGCCGAAGAAGGCGTTCTCCTCGGAGTAGTTCGGGGCCAGGTTGACGTTGGCCCGCTCGTTGCCGCCCAGGGTGGTCGAGCCGGGCGCGAAGAACGCGGCGATGTCGTTGCCGTAGTCGCGCACGGTGTCGCTGAGCCCGTGGTACGCCATCGGCCCGGCGAACTGCACCTGGAGCGGGTACGCCAGCAGCGCCCCGGCGAGCACCGCGCAGACCGCCAGTCCGGTGCCGAGGGGACGCCACGCGGCGGCCCAGAGGTCGCGCCGCTGGACGAGCACGGCGAGCAGGAACACGCCGCAGGCCAGCGCGGTGAAGAGCAGGATCTCCTCGTTGATGAACGCCTGCCCGGTGACCAGCAGGGCGAGCAGCGCGCCGTCGCGGACCGGGCGGGTGGAGCGGGTCAGCACCAGCACCCGCCAGACGATGAACGGCAGTAGGAACTGGGAGATGATGTTGGGGTGCCAGTTGGCGTGCGAGAGCATCGCCGGCGAGAACCCGCAGAACCAGGCGCCGACCGCGGCGGCCAGCCGGAGCCGGACCACGTGCCGGGAGAGCACCCGGTACCAGGCCGCGGCCGTGCCGGCCAGGCCCAGCGTGACCAGGGTGACGAAGGAGACCGCCGGTCCGAACAGGAGGGTGACCGGCACCATCGGGATGCCGAGGGCCAGGATGGCCGTGTTCGCCATCAGGTTGACCCCGTCCGGATAGTTGAACTGGTCGGTGTAGAACGGGAACTCGCCGTGCAGCACCACGCGGACCGAGTGGGCGAGGAAGAACTGCACCTGCGCCGGATCGCTGCTGTAGAGGGCCGCCACCCGGCCGGCGGGGTCGACCCACATCCCGCTGGTCACCCAGAGCGCGGCGAGCAGGAAGACGGCGTGCACCGCGAGGTCGATCCGGCGCAGGGTCCAGCGCCGGCGCCGCCGGACCACCGGGCGGCCGGCGGACCTGACCGGTGCGGCGTCGGTTTTGCCAGGTGCGGCGGCGTCGGCCCCGCCGAGTGCGGTGGTGTCGGTCGGGGCCGGTTCGGGCGCGGTGGTGGGCGCCGGGACGGCGGGCGGCCCGGGGGCGGTCGGGGCGACGGTGGTGACGGAGGCGGAGCCCGTCGGGGCGTCGGTGTCCGGCGGCGAGTCGCCACGGGGCTCGGCAGGCGTCACAGTCGGCGGAGTCTACCGGAGCCGAAAAATGGCCACGAAAGGCGCACCGCTGTCCTCTGTGGTCGCTTCCGGAAGGGTGAGGCGGTTGCGGGCGGAGCGCCGCGCGTCTCGTACCATGTGGCTTCGCGAAAACGACCGGATCGGGGGCGTACAGGTGGTTTCAGTCCGCCACCGCGGCACGACGGCCACCGCGCTGCTCATCCTGCTGCTGGCCACGACCGGCTGCGGGCCGGTCGCCGGACGGCAGTCCGCGGACCTGCGGGTCGGCTACGACAGCCTGGACGGGCCGCTCACCGTCTGGCCGGCGCGCGGCGGCCTGGCCGCGGACGGGGCCGCGACCGCCGGGATCGCCTCGGCCGTCCGGAGCTGGCGCTCACCGGTCGACGACCGGGCGCACCTGCCGTCCTCGGGCATCCTCTTCGCCGGCGAGGTCGCCGGCGCCCCGCTGGCCCTGGTCGCCGCCGACGTGCCCGGCGAGAGCGCCTCCTGGCTGCTGCAACTCGGCCGCGACGGGGACCGCTGGCGGGTCGACCACGCCGCCGAGTACACCGACCCCGGCTACCTGGTCTACTCCGACGTGCTGCCGGTCCGGACGGCGGAGGGCCGCCGCTACCTCACCTCAGCCCGGGTGCAGCGGCTGCTCGGCCCGGACGGGCGGACGCTGGCCACCACCGACGGCGTCACCGAGCCGGTCGCCGTGCCGCCCTGCCGGGCGGTGGAGCTGACCGCGACGCTGCGGGCCACCCGGTCGCTGCCGCGCGGCCGGGCCGCGGACCGCGTCCTCGACCTGGGTACGGCCACCGCCGACCCCCGCTACCCCCTGGTACGCGACGAGACGGGCTCCGGCAAGCGGGCGCTGACCGGCCTGGACACCTGCCAGCTCGCCGGCCCGCAGGGGCCGTTCGGCAGCGTGCCGCGCCGGATCGGCGACCGGAACGCGCCCCGGTCCGTGCCGGAGTCCTGGCCGATGGCGAAGATCGCCGTGCGGTCGCTGGGCGAGGTCACGCTGGGCGGCGGCGAGCCGGGTGACCTGGAGCAGCTGACCTGGGAGAGTGCCACCGGCACGATGACCGCCGTGGTCTACCGCCCGGCCGACGGCGCGGCCCCGGTGCTCTCCCCCGCCGACCGGTCCACCACCCTCCAGGCGTACTACCTGCCGGTGCCCGGGCAGCCCGTCGCGGTGCTGAGCTGGCGGAACAACCGGGACGCCTCGTTCGCCGCCCCACCGGGCACCCAGCGGCTGGTGGAGCGCCCGGGCCTCGTGGTGGTCCCCCAGCCCGACCGCAAGCAGACCTTCAGCCTCGCCGGCACGGAGAAGACCTGGTACCGGTCGGTGGGTGGGCGCTGACCCAATGTTGGTCGCCAGCTCGGCGAGGTGGCGGCATCCACCTGACCACGACCCCGCCACCTCCCCGACCTGGTGGCCGAGCACCTGCTCATTCCGGCAGCTCGACGACCGACCGCCGGAACGGGCTCCAACCGAGGCTGGGCCGGGCGCGGTGTCAGGCGGCGCCGACCAGCCGTATCTCGCAGCGGACACCGTTCACCTTCGCGAGCCGGCCATCACCGGTCACGAGCGGACAGGCCAGCATTTCCGCTGCCGCGACGTACGCCGCGTCGTACGCCGTGACGTTGCCGCGTAGCTGCCACATCCGGTCGAGCAGCAGCGCGGCGTTGACCTCGTCGATGACCAACGACGGCAGCGTCTCGACCGCCTCCTGAGCCCGGGAGAGGTGGAGCTTCCCCCCGAGGGTCTTGCCCCGGATGACGGACATGACCTCGACCAGGAGGTGACCAGGCGCGGCCCAGTGCGGATCCTTGGTCAACTCGGCCCGCGCCGCATCCCCGACCGGACCGTCGTCGACCAAGGCGTCGGCGAGTACCGACGCGTCAACGACGATCACGCCGCGTCTCCCCAGGTACCGCGCCGCTCCCGATCGTCTGCAAGCTCGGCGGCACTCTCTCCGGGGAGGGAGCGCGCGCCGTCGGACCTGCCGGCGAAGCGATCGAGCAGTGCGGTGTTGCGCAAACGTCGGGCCTGCGTCTCGACCAGTTCCAGTAGATATGCCTGCAGCGACTGGCCACGCGCCTTGGCCTGGGCGGCCAGAGCGTCCCGAACCTCTTCCGGTACGTCACGGATTTGCAGGGCAACCATGCATTCATTATGCATGCACCGCAGGTCCTCCGTCGAGGAAAAACGCGTGTCCGCCACACCCGAACGGGACGGGCGGCCCCGCTGGTGCGAGGCCGCCCGTGCCGGATGAGCGTCAGTTCTTGGCGGCGGCCTCGTCGGCCTGGTGCGGGTCGACCGGCGCGGCGTCCAGGCCGGAGATCCAGCCGGTGACGTCGCGGGCCACGTCCTGCGCGGTGAGCCCCAGGTCGGCGAGGATCTGGGCGCGGGTGCCGTGCGGGTGCCAGTCGGCCGGCACGCCCAGGTCCTTCAGCGGCACCCGGACGTCGGCGTCCCGCATGGCCTGGCCGAGCGCGTCGCCCACGCCGCCGACCCGGACCCCGTCCTCGACGGTGACCACGAGCCGGTGCGCGGCGGCCAGCTCGACCAGCTCGGCCGGGACCGGGCGGACCCAGCGCGGGTCGACCACGGTGACGCCGTAGCCCTGCTCGGCGACCCGGGCGGCGACCTCCATGCCGAGCCCGGCGAACGAGCCCACCGCGACCAGCAGCACGTCGGTACGCGCCGTCTCGGCCAGCACGTCGACCGCGCCGACCCGGCGGACGGCCGGCAGGTCGGCGGCGACCGTGCCGGTCGGGAAGCGCAGGATGGTCGGGCCGTCGTCCACGGCCAGCGCCTCGCGCAGCTCCTCGCGGAGGCTGGCGGAGTCGCGGGGCGCGGCGATCCGGAGCCCGGGCACCACGCCGAAGACCGACATGTCCCAGATGCCGTAGTGGCTCGGCCCGTCCGGGCCGGTGATGCCGGCCCGGTCCAGCACGAAGGTGACCGGCAGCTTGTGCATCGCCACGTCCAGCAGGACCTGGTCGAAGGCGCGGTTGAGGAAGGTGGCGTAGACGGCGACCACCGGGTGCAGGCCGCCCATCGCGAGGCCGGCCGCCGAGGTGGCCGCGTGCTGCTCGGCGATGCCCACGTCGTACACCCGCTCCGGGTACTTGCGGGCCAGGGTGGCGATGCCGGTGGGCTCGGCCATCGCGGCCGTGATGCCGACCACGTCCGGCCGCTCGTCGGCGATCTTGACCAGCTCGTCGGCGAAGACGTGGGTCCACTTCACCGACGGCGCGGCGACCAGCTGACCGGTCTCGACGTCGAAGGCGCCGGGGCCGTGCAGGCAGTCCGCCTCGTCCTCCTCGGCCGGGCGGTAGCCGTAGCCCTTGCGGGTGACCGCGTGCACTATCACCGGGCCGCCGAAGTTCTTCGCGGCGCGCAGCGCCGACTCCACCGCGGCGACGTCGTGGCCGTCGACCGGGCCGACGTACTTGATGCCGAGGTCCTCGAACATGGCCTGCGGGGCGACCGCGTCCTTGATGCCCTTCTTGACCGCGTGCAGCACCTCGTACATCGGCTTGCCGACGAACGGGGTGTTGCCGAGCGCGTCCTTGACGGTGTCGAGCACCTTCTCGTAGCCGGGGTTGAGCCGCAGCGACGACAGGTGGTCGGCGAGGCCGCCGATGGTCGGCGAGTAGGACCGGCCGTTGTCGTTGACCACGATGACGAGGGGGTTGCCGGCGGTGGCGATGTTGTTCAGCGCCTCCCAGCACATGCCGCCGGTCAGCGCGCCGTCGCCGACCACAGCCACCACGGCCCGCTTCTCGCCGCGCAGCGCGTACGCCTTGGCCAGCCCGTCGGCGTAGGACAGGGCGGTGGAGGCGTGCGAATTCTCAATCAGGTCGTGCTCGCTCTCCGCCTGGTTGGGGTAGCCGGAGAGGCCACCGCGCTGGCGGAGCTTGTCGAAGCCCTCCTGCCGGCCGGTGATGATCTTGTGTACGTAGGCCTGGTGGCCGGTGTCGAACAGGAGCCGGTCGCGCGGCGAGTCGAAGACCCGGTGCATCGCCAGGGTCAGCTCGACGACGCCCAGGTTGGGGCCGATGTGCCCGCCGGTGCGGGAGACCTTGGCGATCAGGAAGTCACGGATCTCGGCGGCGAGGATGTCCAGTTGCTCGGCCGTCATCCGCTTCACGTCCTGCGGACCGCGGACGGTGCCCAGCAGCCGGCCGTGGTTGGCCGTGCCCTCTTCAACACTCATGACGAGAGAGTCTATCGGCCGTCCCACAGCCCGCAGCCCGACCCGGATCAGGAGTCGATCACCAGCCGGCGCGGCGGGGCCGGCGGGGCCGCCGCCCGGGCCGGGCCGGCCGGCGTCCAGGAGCCCAGCACGGCCGCCCGGGTGGCGCCGGTCACCGACGGGATCGCCCCCGGCAGCCCGTGCCAGGAGAGCCAGCCCAGCAGGGCGAACGCGTACGCCTCCTTGGCCTGCGCCGGCACCCCCAGCTCGTCGGTGGTGCGCAGCCGCCAGCGCCCCTCCCCCAGCGCCGCCAGCCGGCCGCGCAGAGTGGGATTACGCACCCCGCCGCCGGCCGCGACCACCTCGGTCACGCCATGCCGGTCGCAGGCGTCCGCGACCGTCCGGGCGGTCAGCTCGGTGAGGGTGGCGAGCACATCGTCGGCGTCCACCGGCTCGCCCAGGGCGGCCAGCCGGTCGTCCAGGTAGCCGGCGTGGAACAGCTCCTTGCCGGTGGACTTGGGCGGCGGCGCGGCGTAGTACGGCTCGGCGAGCAGCGACGCCAGCAGCCCCGGGTGCACCCGGCCGGCCGCCGCGCGGGCCCCGTCGAGGTCACAGGGGCGGCCGAGGAGGCGCCGGGCGGCGGCGTCCAGCAGGGCGTTGGCCGGCCCCACGTCGTACCCGAGGACGGGCGCGCCGGGGGCGACCACGGTGAGGTTGGCGACCCCGCCGAGATTGAGTGCGGCACGCGGGGCGGTGCCGCCCGAGCCTCGCGCGGCGCGCGAGGCGGTGGCCGGGTCGAGCAGCAGCGCGTCGAAGGCCGGCACCAGCGGCGCGCCCTGGCCGCCGGCCGCGACGTCCGCCGAGCGCAGGTCGTGCAGCACCGGTACGCCGACCCGCGCCGCCACCCGGGCCGGCGCGCCGAGCTGGAGGGTGCCCCGGGCCCGGCCCGCCTCGACCCAGTGGAAGACGGTCTGCCCCGGCGACACCACCGCGTCGACCGCGCCGCCGGCCAGCTCGACGCCGGTCGCCGCCGCCTCGGCGAAGACCTCGCCGAGCCGGTTGTCGAGCCGGCAGACCGCCTCGATGGTGGTGGCCGCCGGGGGCAGCAGCGCCCCGATCGCGGCGCGCAGCGCGTCGTCGTAGTCGAGGCCGCGGTGCCCGAGCGGGCGCAGCCGCAGCGTCTCCCCGTCCCGGGTGAACTCGGCCGCCACCACGTCCACCCCGTCGTACGAGGTGCCCGACATCAGCCCGACGATTCGCAAGGAAGGGCCCCTTCTTAACGCCTGCGGTAGAGGAAGGGCCCCTTCCTAACACCCGGCCACGGGCGGGAGGAACAGACCGACCAGCTCGACGTGCTGGGTCATCGGGAACAGGTCGAAGCCACGCAGCGCGGTCAGCCGCCAGCCCAGCCCGGTGAAGGTGTGCACGTCCCGGGCGAAGGCGGCCGGGTCGCAGGCCACGTACGCCACCGCCCGCGGACCGGCGGCGGCGATCTGCCGGACCACCGCCGCGCCCGCGCCGGAGCGGGGCGGGTCGAGCACCACAAGGTCGACCGGGCCGGTGACCCGGCGGCGGGCCAGGGCGGCCTCCACCCGGGCCGCCACCACCTCCACCCGGGGCAGGTCCGACAGGTTCTCCCGGGCCGCCGCCACGCCCTCGGGCGCCGACTCGACCAGGGTGACCCGGGCGTCGCCGACCCGGCCGGCGAGCGCCGCGGCGAACAGTCCCGCGCCGCCGTACAGGTCCCAGGCGGTCTCGCCGGGCCGCGGGTCGAGCAGGTCGAGGACCGCGCCGACCAGGGTGTCCGCCGCGGCCGGGTGGACCTGCCAGAAGCCGGACGCGGGCAGCGTCCAGTCCCGGCCGGCGGCCACCTCGCGGACCCGCTGCGGGCCGCTGACCGGGGCGGGCACCCCGTCGGCGTACGCGGTCACGCTGACGTCCCCGCCCGATGAGGCGACCGTCTCGACGGCGTCGGCGTCCGGCCAGCGCGCCCCACCGGGGGCGAGCACCGGCAGTTCCTGCAGGGCCGGGTGGGCGATCAGGCAGCGGTCCACCGGCACCACCTCGTGCGAGCGGTGCTTGAGCAGGCCTGCCCGGCCGGCGCCGTCGACGGCGTACCGGACCCGGGAGCGCCAGCCCAGCGACCCGCCGGGCAGCGCCTCGACCCGGACGCCCAGCGCGTCCACCTGGGCGTCGGTGAATCCGCCGAGCCGGGTGAGCTGCTCGCGCACCACGGCCGCCTTCCAGCGCAGCTGCGCCTCGGGGGCGACGTGCTGCAGGTCGCAGCCGCCGCAGCGGCCCGGCCGCGCGTACGGGCAGGGCGGCTCGACCCGGTCCGGGGAGGCGGTGAGGATCTCCACCGCGTCGGCCCGGGCGAACCCCCGGTGCAGCTCGGTCACCTCGGCGACCACCCGCTCGCTGGGCAGCGCGTGCCGGACGAAGACCACCTGGCCGTCCACCCGGGCCACGCAGTGCCCGCCGGGGGCGACCGCGTCCACGGTCAGCTCGACCCGCTCCGCCTCCTCCAGCCCGCGCCGGGCGTCGGCGGGCGCGGTCACGTCCGGTCCCCGGTGGTCGGGCCGCTCTCGCCGGGCGGGGCGGAGACCACCGGCGGCACGGCCGGCGGCAGGGTGCTGCGCGGGGCCACCCGGGGCCCGCGCGCCGGTCCCCGGCTGAGCGTGGCGTCCAGCCGGTCCAGGTTCTTGCTGGCGGTCGAGGCGAGCTGCCACGGGACGCTGGTCACCATCACGCCCGGCTCGAACAGCAGCCGGCCCTTGAGCCGCAGCGCGCTCTGGTTGTGCAGCAGGTTCTCCCACCAGCGGCCCACCACGTACTCGGGGATGAAGACGGTGACCACGTCGCGGGGCGACTCCCGGCGGACCGAGGCGACGAAGTTGAGGATCGGCCGGGTGATCTCCCGGTACGGGGAGTCGATCACGGTGAGCGGCACCGGCAGCTCGCGCCGCTCCCAGTCGGCCTGGAGGTCCCGGGTGTCCTTGTCGTCGACGTTCACGGTGACCGCGGTCAGGGTGTCCGGCCGGGTCGCCCGGGCGTACGCGACGGCCCGCAGGGTCGGCTGGTGCAGCTTGCTGACCAGCACGATGGCGTGGTTGCGGGCGGGCAGCACGGCCCGCTGCTCGGTCGGCTCCAGCTCGGCGGCGACCCGGTCGTAGTGCCGGCGGATGGCCAGCATGAGCACGTAGATCAGCGCCATCGCGGCGATCGCGATCCACGCGCCGAGCAGGAACTTGGTGATCAGGACGATGACCAGCACCACCCCGGTCATCGCCATGCCGAACGTGTTGATCGCCCGCGAGCGGATCATCCGCCGCCGCGCCTCCGGATCCCGCTCGGTACGCAGGTGCCGGTTCCAGTGCCGGATCATGCCGGCCTGCGACAGGGTGAACGAGACGAACACCCCGACGATGTAGAGCTGGATCAGCCGGGTGACCTCGGCCTGGAAGCCGACGATCAGCACCACGGCGGCGACGGCGAGGAAGACGATGCCGTTGGAGAAGGCCAGCCGGTCGCCCCGGGTGTGCAGCTGGCGGGGCAGGTAACGGTCCTGGGCCAGGATCGAGCCGAGCACCGGGAAGCCGTTGAAGGCGGTGTTGGCGGCCAGGAAGAGGATCAGCGCCGTCATGGCGGCCACCACGTAGAGCAGCACCGAGCCGTTGCCGAAGACGGTCTCGCCGAGCTGCGCGGTGACGGTCTTCTGCACGTACCCCGGCGGCCCGGAGATGATCTGGGACGGACTCTCGACGAACTGGAGGCCGGTCCGCCGCGCCAGCAGGATGATGCCGACCAGCATGCTCACCGCGATGGTGCCGAGCAGCAGCAGGGTGGTCGCCGCGTTCTTCGACTTCGGCGTCTTGAACGCCGGTACGCCGTTGGAGATCGCCTCCACCCCGGTGAGCGCGGCACAGCCGGAGGAGAAGGTCCGCAGCAGCAGGAAGACCAGCGCGAAACCGGTGACGCTGTGCTCGGCCCTGATCTCCAACCCGGCGCTCGGGGCGTGCAGGTCGTGGCCGAGCACGAAGATCCGGACCACGCCGGTGAGCAGCATGCCGCCGATGACGATCACGAAGCCGTAGGTGGGGACGGCGAAGGCGGTGCCCGACTCGCGCAGGCCGCGCAGGTTCATCGCGGTGAGCAGCACCACCGCGCTGACCGCGATGAGCACCTTGTGGGTGGCCACGAAGGGCACCACCGAGCCGAGGTTCGCCACCCCCGAGGAGACCGAGACGGCGACGGTGAGCACGTAGTCGACCAGCAGCGCGCTGGCCACGGCGAGGCCGGCGCGGGGCCCGAGGTTGACCGTGGCCACCTCGTAGTCGCCGCCGCCCGAGGGGTAGGCGTGCACGTTCTGCCGGTAGCTCGCCACCACCGTGAGCATCACCACGACCACCGCGAGGGCGATCCACGGGGACAAGAGGAACGCCGACGCGCCCGCGATGGAGAGCGTCAGCAGGATCTCGTCCGGGGCGTACGCCACGCTGGAGAGGGCGTCGGAGGCGAAGACCGGCAGCGCGATGCGCTTCGGCAGGAGGGTGTGCTGGAGACGGTCGGACCGGAACGGTCGACCGAGGAGGAGTCGCTTCAGCAGCGAGGTGGGTCGGGCCACAACCGCCAAGAGTACGACCACCACGGGCCGGACGCCGGGGGTGCCTGATCACCCTCGGGTCTGCCCGCGCGGTACGGTCGATCCCCCGCCGGCGGTGGGGACGTGGCAGGCTCGCAGACGACGGGCCAGCAGGCGGCACCGTGGGAGGAGCGGACCGTGCATGTCGTGATCATGGGCTGCGGCCGGGTCGGGTCGACCCTGGCGCACAGCCTGGAGTCCCGGGGGCACTCGGTGGCGGTGATCGACCAGGACGCGGACGCGTTCCGCCGTCTCGGCCCGGACTTCGCCGGCATCACCGTCACCGGCGCCGGCTTCGACGGCGAGGTGCTGCGCCAGGCCGGCATCGAGCGTGCCGACGCCTTCGCGGCGGTCTCCAGCGGCGACAACTCCAACATCATCTCGGCCCGGCTGGCGCGGGAGACCTTCGGCGTCTCCCGGGTGGCCGCCCGGATCTACGACCAGCGCCGCGCGCAGGTCTACGAGCGCCTCGGCATCCCCACCGTGGCCACCGTCCGGTGGACCGCCGACCGGATGCTGCGGCACCTGGTCCCCGAGGGCAACGTGGAGATCTTCCGGGACCCGACCAGCACCGTGTCGATCATCGAGGTGCCGGTGCACAAGGACTGGATCGGCCGGTCGCTGCGGCAACTCGAGGACGCCGCGGGTGCCCGGGTGGCGTACCTCATCCGGTTCGGGATCGGCACCCTGCCCACCGCCTCCAGCGTGGTGCAGGAGGGCGACCAGGTCTTCATGCTGGTGACCGACGACATCATCGGGTCGGTCACCTCGGTGGCGGCGGCGCCGCCGGAAGGAGGGCACTGAGCGATGCGGATCGCCATCGCGGGCGCCGGCAACGTGGGCCGGTCGATCGCCCAGGAGCTGATCGACAACGGGCACCAGGTGATGCTGATCGAGCGGCAGCCCAAGATGCTGCGGCCCGACCGGGTGCCGGCCGCCGAGTGGGTGCTCGCCGACGCGTGCGAGCTGGCCAGCCTGGAGGAGGCCAACCTCTCCGGCTGCGACGTGGTGGTGGCCGCCACCGGCGACGACAAGGTCAACCTGGTGGTGTCCCTGCTGGCCAAGACCGAGTTCGCGGTGCCCCGCGTGGTCGCCCGGGTCAACCGGGCGGAGAACGAGTGGCTCTTCACCGAGCAGTGGGGCGTCGACGTGGCGGTGAGCAAGCCGCGGGTGATGGCCGCCCTGGTCGAGGAGGCGGTCACGGTCGGCGACCTGGTCCGGCTGATGACCTTCCGCCAGGGCGAGGCGAACCTGGTCGAGATCACCCTGCCGCCGACCGCCCCGTACGTGGGCCAGCCGATCCACGCGGTGCCGATCCCCCGGGACGCCGCCCTGGTGGCGATCCTGCGCGGCAAGCGGGTGCTGGTGCCCACGCCGGACGATCCGATCGAGGCCGGCGACGAGCTGATCTTCGTGTGCACGGCGGCGGTGGAGGACGAGGTCCGCGGGGTGATCCTCGGCCCGGACAGCGTCGAACGCACCCGCGACCGGGCCTGAGCGCAGGTCCGGTCGCCCGGCCGGCCGCACCGGCTCTGGGCCGGTGCGGCGCTCAGGCGCCCGGCAGCGGCGTCGACGGGGCGGTCTCCCGGGTGACCCGGCGCACCGTCCAGACGGTGATCAGCAGCAGCAGCGCGTACGGCGGGTAGCCCAGGGCGAGCCGGGCCACGCCCAGCGCGGTGTCCTGGTGGGCCAGGTAGAGACCGGCCTGCACGCCCACCTTGGCCAGCCACACCACGCCCCAGAGCACGGTGAGCTGGGTGAAGGTGCGGACCAGCCGGGGATTGTCCCGCCATTCCGAGCGGCCCTTGGCCACCAGCACCGACCAGATCCAGCCCACCAGGGGCTGCCGGATCGCCGCCGACAGCAGCAGGGCCAGGCCGTAGCCGATGCCGTAGAGGATGCCGGGGAGGTAGAAGTCCCGCTCGTCGCCGGTCCGCCAGGCGATGGCCGCGCCGATGGCGATGCCGACCAGGCCGTTGACGGCGTGCCGGACCGGCCGCCGCTGGACCAGCCGCAGGCCTGCGATGAGCAGCGCCACGGCCACCGAGGCGATCACCGCGGGGCGCAGCTCGCCCAGCACGTTGGCGATCACGAAGACCACCACGGGGATGCTCGACTCGACCAGGCCCCGCCAGCCGCCGAGCTGGTCGGCCATCTGCTCGGCCATGCTGGGCAGCCGGTCGTCGTCCGCCGGCCCGGTCTCCGGATCGGTGTGCTGTCCGGTCGTCACTTCGGCGACTCCAGCTCGTAGTACGGGTTGTAGATCACCTTGCGGTCGTCCCGGACGGCCACCCGGCCGCGGGCGGTCAGGTGCCGGCCCGGCTCGATCCCGGCGATGTGCCGCCGGCCCAACCAGACCAGGGTGACCACGTCGTTGCCGTCGTAGAGGTCGGCCTCCAGGGTCGGCAGGTTCGTCCGGGGCGTGTAGACCACCGTGCGGAGCCGGCCGGCGACCGACACCACCTGGCCGCGGCTGCACTGGTGGGCCGGCATGCCGCCGGACTGGGCGCTCTCCCGGCGCAGCTCCTGCGCCTCGATCTCGGACTCGCTCGCGGTGAGCCGATGCAGGAGCCGCCGGAGCGACACCCGGCTCTCGTCGGTCGTCATGACCTCCGCGTCACCCTTCTCCACCCGGTCCGCCCGGCGCTGACTCGGCCCGGCGGAGCGCCGGGGCCGTCCCGCCAGCGTACGCCGAGACGCCCCGCCGGCCGAGCCGGCGTCCGTCCGGGCGTACCCCCGTCCGGGGGCCGACGCGCGGCGGGCCCGGCGCCGCCGGCGGGAGCCGACGGGCACCGGGCCCGGCGCGGTACGTCTCAGGCCTCGCGCTGCTCCGGCGCGGGCTGCTGCCCGGCCGCCTGCTGCTCCGCCACCTCGCGGGGCAGCCGCAGCGGCAGCGGCTCCCGGACCGGCTTGGCCTCCTGGCCCCGGTCGACGACCAGGCCGTCGAGGCAGGCCGCCAGCGGGCCGGCGGCGACCGGATTCGTGGCCGCCTCGCCCTGGTAGACGCCGCGGACCATCCAGCGCGGCCCGTCGATGCCGACGAAGCGCAGGTCGGTCAGGCCGTCCGGGGTACGCACCCGGGCGCGCAGCTCGGTGCCGTACTCGCCCTCGACCTCCTGGGCGGCGGCGCCGTCGTTGAACAGCGACTGCCGGATCTCCTCGCGCACCTCGTCCCAGATGCCCTCGGAGCGGGGCGCGGCGAAGACGCCGAGCTGCAGGGCGTTCTGCCCGTGCACCAGCACGACCTGCTGGATCACGCCCTGCGGGTCGGCCTGCACCCGCACCTCGACCTCCGGCACCGCCGGGATCTGGAGGCTGCCCAGGTCCAGTCGCGGCGCGTCCGGCGCCTCGGCGACGTCGTACGGGCCCCGGGCCGGCGGCGTCGGAGTCTCCTCGTCGTCGAGGACCCCGGGGTTCCGCTCGTCACGCGCGTGCCGCGCGCCCTCGGCCCGCTTACGAGAGAAGATCACTGCGCCCACCCTCCGCTGTTCGCACTCACCCTGCCACCTCTTCCGTCTGCCCGCCCGCCGGAGCCGGAACCAGCCCGGCGTGCCCGCCGGTGGACCCGTGCCCGCCGGCGCCCCGCCGGGAGGCGGGCAGTTCCGCCACCGGCTGGAACTCGGCCCGCGCGACCCGCTGGACGACGAGCTGCGCGATCCGGTCGCCCCGGCTGATCTTCGCCGGGGTGTCCTGATCATGGTTGATCAGGTTGACCAGGATCTCACCCCGGTAGCCGGCGTCGACCGTACCGGGCGCGTTGAGCACCGTCACGCCGAGCCTGGCCGCCAGCCCCGATCGGGGGTGCACCAGCCCGACGTACCCCTCGGGCAGCGCGATGGCCACGCCGGTGGGCACCAGGGCCCGCCCGCCGGGCGGCAGCTCCACGTCCGCGGCGGCCACCAGGTCCGCGCCGGCGTCGCCGGGATGGGCGTACGCCGGCAGCGGCAGCTCGGGGTCGAGCTGCCGTACCGGCACGGGTACGACGTCTGTCACGGTCTTCCTCTTCCGTCCGGTCCTTGCGGGGGTAACCCTGCCATCCTGCCGGTTGGCGGGCCGGCCGTGCGCCGTACCCTCGGACTGTGCGCCAGTCGTCGTTCCCGTCCGCCCCGACGTCCCGGGTGACCCCCGCCGCGGAGTACGCGGAGCGGCTCACCCTGCCCTGGTGGGCCTGGCCGGCCGGGCTGGCCCTGGCCGGGCTGCTCGCCGCCGAGCTGTGGATGGGCGCGAGCGGCGTCCGTGCCTGGCTGCCCTTCGCGGTGCTGATCCCGGCGGCCGTGGCCGGACTGGCCTGGCTGGGTCGGATCCGGGTCGCGGTCCGCGACGGCGAGCTGCGGGTGGACGACGCCCGCCTCCCGGTCCGGTACGTCGCCGACGTGGTCCCGCTCGACGCGGCCGGCCGGCGCGAGGCGCTCGGCGTCGGCGCCGACCCGCTCGCCTTCGTGGTGCAGCGGCCCTGGGTCGGCGGCGCGGTGCAGGTGGTGCTGGACGACCCCGCCGACCCCACCCCGTTCTGGGTGGTGAGCACCCGGCACCCGGTGGAGCTGGCCGCCGCCGTCCTCGCCGCCCGCGACGCCGCCTGACCGAGCCCGCTCGCCGCACCCTCTCACCGCGCCACCGTGCCTCTCGCCGCGCCACCGTGGCCGGCGGCGCCCCGCCGCCCGCCGCTGCTGTTGCGCGCTGTTTCCGGGAAAGAGTGCCCATCCGCCGGCCGGTGGCCACTGTTTCCCTGCTTTAGTGGCATCGGGCCGGGACGGCGCGACGCTGCTCTACTGGCGTCGGGCCGGGAGCGGGCGCGAACCGGGCTCAGGGGAGGGCAGGGCGGGAGCCACCGGGCAGGTCACGAGCCTGCCGGCGCAGGTCCTTGCGGAGCTGGTCGGCCAGGGTACGGGTGGCCCGGCGGTTGAGGTAGCCGGCCACGGCGGCGCCGGTCAGGAACGGGCCCAGCGTGGTCAGGTTCCGGCCGAACCGGCGCAGCAGGCTGTCCCGCAGCTCGCGGCGGGCGGCGGTGCCGAGTACCGCGCTCACCCCGACCCCGGGCATCATCGGGTTGATCCCCCGTTGGCTGGCCCAGGACTGCACCAGGGCGACCGCGCGCGGCGTGCCGCCGGGGGGCAGCGGGACCCGGTGGATCTCGTGCAGCTCGCCGATCAGCTTCAGCTCGATGGCGACCACCGCGACCGTCTCGGCGGCCAGCAGCACCGGCGCGGAGAGCAGCGTCGGGGTGACCGCCCATTCCACCGCGGCGACCCCGCCACCGGCCGCGCCGACCCCGGCGGTGGCCCGGGCGGCGTTGCGGATCAGGCGCTCGGCCAGCTCGTCGTCATCCAGGCCGGGGAAGTGCCGGCGCAGCGTGGCCAGATCCCGGATCGGCACGTGCGGGGCGACCTCGGCGACGGTGTCCGCCATCCAGCGGACCGCGGCCTTCGGCTTGAACAGGTCGGTGAGCCCACGGGCCCGCGCCTGACCGACCAGCCGGGTGAGCAGCTGCCGACGCCGGGCGGGCGCGATGTCGTCGGCGGTGAGGGCGGCGACGGTTGCGCCGAGCTGGTCGGCGTCGCCGGCCGGCGCGTCACCGTTCCCGGTCGAGGGGTCGACGCCGGGCTCGTCGGCGCTCGGCCCCCCGGCCCGCTCGCTGCGCTCGCTCACGCCGCCGCCTCGCTCCGCTCCACGGCGACGCGAGGCGCCACGCTACTGAGCCAGATGGTTCGCTCGCTGCGCTCGCTCACTCTCCGCCCTCCCGTGCTCCGGGCGGCGTGGCAGCCGCCGGTACGAGTCAAGCAGCTTCCCGCCACCGGCGCACGGCGGCTCGAACAGCGGCGGCCCCGTCGAGGAGGCCGCCGCCGGTGACACGAGTCGGGGTCAGACGCACTCGCGGCAGATCAGTTCGCCGTTCCGCTCGACGGCGAGCTGGCTGCGGTGGTGGACCAGGAAGCAGCGGCCGCACCGGAACTCGTCCTGCTGCATCGGTAGCACCTTGACCGTGAGCTCTTCGTCGGCCAGGTCGGCGCCGGGGAGCTCGAAGCTCTCCGCCACCTCGGCCTCGTCGACGTCCACGGCGCCCGACTGTGAGTCGACCCGCCGTGCCTTGAGCTCTTCCAGGCTGTCCTCGCCGAGGTCGACCTCGTCGCGACGCGGGGCGTCGTAGTCGGTGGCCATCGGTTTCACTCTCCCATATCGATATGGTCGCTTCCGGGTGTAACGCCGGACGACGCTGTTTCGGTTCCACTGGCCGGCCACCAAATGTGTCGGTCACCCGACGCAACGACCGGTGGGCCGAGTCGCCAGAGGAACTCCCCCGGCGAGCGCGGAACCTTACCCCCCCTTTGGGCGAGGCATGTATACCGCCCTCGTGGCAGAGATGTACGCCCCTGCGCCCGAAGTTGTTCCCAATGTGACTCAGGCGACACGAAGATAGGGGTAGTACTACCCGTTCCCCCGGTGGCGCGCCGGCATGTCGGACTGTTTCCACGCGACGGCCGGACAACCGTTAACCTCAGCGGCGTACTCGACGGCCCGACCGCCGGCGGCCGCCGCCACCCAATCACTGTCCGGGGAGCGCCCAGATGAGTTTTGCGCGAGTGCGGGCACTCGTTGTCGTCGGCCTGTTGGCGGTCTTCGCCCTGGTCTTCGTCGTCATCGCACTGGTGCGGGACACCCAGAGCAACGCGGGCACCGCCGAGGGCTGCCCCAAGAGTTGGCCGCTGGCCGACGTCACGCTGCGCGAGCCCAAGGACGTCAAGATCAACGTCTACAACGGCACCGACGAGGCGGGCCTGGCGGGCAGCGTCGCGGACGACTTCCGCAACCGCAAGTTCCAGGTCAAGAAGGAAGGCAACGCCCCCAAGCAGGTGGACGACGTCGCCGTGCTGCGCTTCGGACCGAAGGGCGTCGGCTCCGCGCATCTGCTGCGGGCCTATTTCCTCGACAACGCCGATCCGCAGTTCGACATCAAGCGCAAGGACGACACGGTCGACGTGATCCTCGGCAACAGCTTCCAGCAGTTGGCCACCACCACCGAGGTCAACCAGTCGCTCGGCGACCTCGGCTCGCCGGTCGCCCCGCCCGGCACCTGCCCGGCCCCGGTGGACAAATGACCCGTGGTCGGCCGTCCGGCCAGCCGTGATCCATCCGAATTGCCGAAAAGAGTGGCCGCTCCGCCGCGGAGGCCACTCTTTTCGCGTATCGGCGGGGCTCTGGACGTGGTGGCCGCCGCGTCGACCGGCGGTGAGCGGACCGCGCGGACCCGCCCCGGACGGCGGGTCAGGGACCGCCGGCGCGCGGACCCGCCCGGACGGCGGGTCAGGGACCGCCGGAGGCGGCGGACCGCGCGGACCCGCCCTTGACGGCGGGTCAGGGACCGCCGGAGGCGTCCAGAGCGGCGAGCCGGGTGTGCAGCGGCTCGAAGAGGGCCGGCGGCGCGGCGATCACCAGGTCCGGGCCGGGCGGCCGGCCGGACAGCCCGGTCACCAGCAGTCCCGCCTCGCGGGCGACCAGCCCGCCCGCGGCGAGGTCCCAGGCGGCCAACCCCTTCTCGTAGTAGGCGTCCACCCGACCCTCGGCGGCCAGGCAGAGATCCAGCGCGGCGGCGCCCATCCGGCGGATGTCCCGCACGTGCGGGATCAACTCGGCGACCACCCGGGCCTGGTGCGCCCGCCGACCGGCGTCGTAGCCGAACCCGGTGGCGACCAGCGCCTGCCCCAGGTCGGTCTCGGTGGAGCAGCGCAGCCGCTCCCCGTCCCGCCAGGCGCCGCCGCCCGCCGTGGCGGTCCACTCCTCGCCGGTGACCACGTTGCGCACCACGCCGGCGACGACCTCGCCGCCCACCTCCGCCGCCAGGGAAACCGCGCAATACGGCAGCCCGTAGAGGTAGTTGACGGTGCCGTCGATCGGGTCGACGATCCAGCGCACCCCGTCCTCGGCGGCCGGGCCGGTCTTCCCCGCGCCGTACTCCTCGCCCAGCACCGCGTCGCCCGGGCGGCGCGCCCGCAACGCCCCCAGCACCTGCCGCTCGACCGCCCGGTCGGCCGCGGTGACCACGTCCGTGGCGGTGCTCTTGGTCGCGGCGACCGAGACTCCCTCGGCCCGCATCCGGTGTGCGGTGGCCGCGGCGTCCCGCGCCACCTCGACGGCGATCGTGAGCAGTTCCTGCGGCGTGGGCGCCGAGGCGATCATGTTCGTCCCCTTCCGGCACGATCCGGACCGGCCGGTTCGTGCGCGGGTATCATCCTTACAAAGTCCACAACTGTGCCTAATCAGTGGTCCGTACGGCCCGTCCGCCGTGCGGCGCAGGATGATCGCCGCAGACGGCGTTACAATTCACCCTGCCCCACGCGCCACGGACCGCCAGCGACCGGTCGGCCCGGGACACGGGGGTCCCTCAACGACATCGCCCGGCACGGCGTCCCGTGCTGCGCCGGACGACCCGGCCGTGCTCGCTCTTCGCCTCCGGAAGGTCATTCGTGACAGAACCACGCCAGACCGGCGCCGACGTTCGCTCGCTCACCGACACCCTGATCGCCCACGCGCAGAGCGCCGGCGGCCAGCTCACGTCGGCCCAGCTCGCGCGCACCGTCGAGTCCGCCGAGGTGACCCCGGCCCAGGCCAAGAAGATCCTCCGTGCGCTCTCCGAGGCGGGGGTCACGGTGGTGGTGGACGGCTCCGCCAGCACCCGCCGCCGGGTCGCCGCCGCCCGGTCCGCCACCCCGGCCTCCCGGGCCACCACGGCCAAGACCACCAAGAAGGCCGCCGCGCCCGCGCCGAAGCAGGCGCCGGCCGCCGAGGAGGCCCCGGCCCCCGCCCCGCGGAAGGCGACGGCCCGCAAGGCCGCCGGCACCACCGCCGAGGTGGCCGCCAAGGCCGCCGCCCCGGCGAAGGCCACCAAGGCGACCCGGGCCACCAAGGCCACCGTGGCCGCCAAGACGGCGGCCGCGAAGCCGGGCAAGGACGCCCCGAAGGGCGAGGGCGCCGAGGGCGAGATCGACCCCGAGGAACTCGCCGCCGAGATCGAGGACGTGGTGGTCGAGGAGCCGGCCGAGCTGACCCAGGCCGCCGAGGCCGACGCGGCCAGCTCCGCCACCGACAACGACTTCGAGTGGGACGACGAGGAGTCCGAGGCGCTCAAGCAGGCGCGCCGGGACGCCGAGCTGACCGCCTCCGCCGACTCCGTCCGGGCGTACCTGAAGCAGATCGGCAAGGTGCCGCTGCTCAACGCCGAGCAGGAGGTCGAGCTCGCCAAGCGGATCGAGGCCGGCCTCTACGCCGCCGAGCGGCTGCGCGCCGCCGATGAGGGCGAGGAGAAGCTCACCCGCGACATGCAGCGCGACCTGCTGTGGATCTCCCGGGACGGCGAGCGGGCCAAGAACCACCTGCTGGAGGCCAACCTCCGGCTGGTCGTGTCGCTGGCGAAGCGCTACACGGGTCGCGGGATGGCCTTCCTCGACCTCATCCAGGAGGGCAACCTCGGCCTGATCCGCGCCGTCGAGAAGTTCGACTACACCAAGGGCTACAAGTTCTCCACCTACGCCACCTGGTGGATCCGCCAGGCCATCACCCGCGCCATGGCCGACCAGGCCCGCACCATCCGCATCCCGGTGCACATGGTCGAGGTGATCAACAAGCTTGGCCGGATCCAGCGCGAACTGCTCCAGGACCTGGGCCGCGAGCCCACCCCGGAGGAGCTGGCCAAGGAGATGGACATCACACCGGAGAAGGTGCTGGAGATCCAGCAGTACGCCCGGGAGCCCATCTCGCTCGACCAGACCATCGGCGACGAGGGTGACAGCCAGCTCGGCGACTTCATCGAGGACTCCGAGGCGGTCGTCGCCGTCGACGCGGTGTCGTTCTCGCTGCTGCAGGACCAGCTCCAGCAGGTCCTCCAGACGCTGTCCGAGCGTGAGGCGGGCGTGGTGCGCCTGCGTTTCGGCCTCACCGACGGCCAGCCGCGCACTCTGGACGAGATCGGCCAGGTGTACGGCGTGACCCGGGAGCGCATCCGTCAGATCGAGTCGAAGACCATGTCCAAGTTGCGGCACCCCTCGCGTTCCCAGGTGCTTCGCGACTACCTGGACTGAGCCGTACCCGTCAACCAGACGTGTCGGTTTGATCACCAGCCGTAGAACACTCACCGGTGACCTGACGGTTGCCCGTTTGTGATCGTTGACGTGGCACCCTTGGTGCACGGCACACTGTCCTCCACGCCAGGTGTGACCTCCGTCCCCGACGGGCACACAGGGAAGGCAGTGCCCGAGAAGGGTGTTGCACGATAGGTGAGCAACCGAAGAGAGTGTTCATCGGTGACGACCAGAGGAGGAAGGCGATGACCCCGACCCTCACGCCGCCGCCCGAGACGGTGAGCCCCCCGGCCGCCGATGAACGGTGCGACCGCTGCAATGCTGCCGGCAAGCTCCGGATCACTCTGGCGGGTGGGAGCGAGCTGGTGTTCTGTGGGCACCACGCGAACAAGTACGCGGAGGATCTCGTGAAGATCACCGTGCGCTACGCGTCGGACCCGGAGTTCAGCTGGCGTGGCGCCGATCTGATGGCGAATTGAGCCGGTAACCAGATAACTGCGACAAAGCCGGCCGGAGGCCCCCACGGGGACCTCCGGCCGGCTTTCGCATTCCCCCACCCGCCTATCTCTGTCGATCATGAAGTTAGCGGCACTTTTCGAGATCGACATCGCCGCCAACTTCATGATCACCGGCGACGGCGGGGTGGGTGGGTGGGTGGGTGGGGGGGTGGGTGGTCAGAGGGTTTGGACGGTGGCGATGCGTTCTTCGAGTTGCTCGATGGTGGCCTGGGCGCTGGGGGGGCCGCCGCAGAGGCGGCGCAGCTCGGCGTGGATCTTGCCGTGCGGCTGGCCGGTCCGGTGGTGTCGGGCGGCCACCAGGGCGTTCAGCTGCCGCCGCAGGGCCACCCGGCGCTGGGCGGCACTCATCGGTGGGGGCGCCGCCGCCGAGGGCTCAGCGGCCGGCTCAGCGGCCCGCTGGGCGGCCCGGCGCTTCTGCGCGGCGAGTTGCTCGGCCTGCCGCTTGGTGAGCAGCAGCGAGACCTGGTCGGCGGTGAGCAGCCCGGGCAGCCCCAGGTATTCCTCCTCCTCCGGGGTGCCGGCCTGGGCGGCGGTGCCGAAGGACGCGCCGTCGAAGATCACCTGATCCAGCTCGGCGGTCGCGGAGAGCGCGGCGAAGCGCTTCTCCAGCTCCCCGCTGGCCTGGTCGCCCCGCTGGGCGCGCTCCAACAGGTCGTCGTCGAAGCCGTCGGAGTCCTTCGGCTTGCCGAGCACGTGGTCCCGCTCGGCCTCCATCTCGCTGGCCAGCCCGAGCAGGTGCGGCACGCTGGGTAGGAAGACCGAGGCGGTCTCCCCGGGGCGCCGGGCCCGGACGAACCGCCCGATGGCCTGGGCGAAGTAGAGCGGGGTGCTGGCGCTGGTCGCGTACACCCCGACGGCCAGGCGGGGGATGTCGACGCCCTCGGACACCATCCGCACCGCGACCAGCCAGCGCTGCTCGGACGCCGCGAACGTCGCGATCCGCGCGGAGGCGCCCTGGTCGTCGGAGAGCACCACGGCGGCCTTCTCGCCGGTCACCTGCTCGAGCAGCTTCGCGTACGCGCGGGCGACCTGCTGGTCGCTGGCGATCACCAGGCCGCCGGCGTCGGGCATGCCGTTGCCGCGCAGCACGGTCAGCCGGGCGTCGGCGGCCCGCAGCACCTGCGGCATCCAGTCGCCGGCCGGGTCCAGCGCGGTACGCCAGGCCTGCGCGATCAGGTCCTGGGTCATCGGCTCGCCGAGCCGCGCCGCCAGCTCCTCCCCCGCGTTGGTGCGCCACCGGGTCTCCCCCGAGTACGCCAGGAAGAGCACCGGCCGGACTACGCCCTCGCGCAGCGCGTCGGAGTAGCCGTAGACGGAGTCGGCGCGGGAGCGGAGCAGCCCGTCCCCGCCCCGCTCGTAGCTGACGAACGGGATCGGGTTGTCGTCGGAGCGGAACGGCGTGCCGGTGAGCATCAGCCGGCGCACCGCCGGCTCGAAGGCCGCCTTCACGCCGTCGCCCCAGGTACGCGAGTCGCCGGCGTGGTGGATCTCGTCGAGGATGACCAGGGTCCGCCGGGTCATGGTGCGCCGCCGGTGCACCTGCGGAGCCATGCCGACCTGCGCGTACGTGACGACGGCGCCGTGGAAGTCGGCGGCCGAGTGCAGGTCGGCGTTGCGGAACGCGGCGTCGAGCTGGATGCCGACCCGGGCCGCGGACTCCGCCCACTGGGTCTTCAGGTGCTCGGTCGGGGCGACCACGGTGACCGCCTCGACGGTGCCGTCGTTCAACAGCTCGGCGGCGATCCGCAGGGCGAAGGTGGTCTTACCGGCGCCGGGCGTGGCGACCGCCGTGAAGTCCTCGGTACGGCGACGCAGGTACTCCACCATCGCCTTGCGTTGCCAGGCCCGCAGGGGCGGGAACGTGTCGAGCGCCGGCAACCGCGGTGCCACGGGTAGCTCCTCTCCGCTCCACACGGCGAGCCCCGCGCAGCCGGGGGCCACGGGTGTCGCCGCCCATGAAAACGCCCTCGCGCATCCGGTGCCGCGAAGGCCGACTCAGCATAACCAGCGGGGGCACTTCTCCCCACTCGACGCCACGCTGGTCACATCCGCGCGGCCCGGCGCGGGGTCAGCCCTGCGGGCCCCGGGTGCCGGTGCGCGGTGGGCGCAGCGCGGCGACCGGGGCCGACCACCGGCGGCGCAGCGACACCAGGCGCAGCGCGAAGACGAAGACCGCGGCGCAGGTCAACGGCGCCGCCTTCGCCTGCCCGTACGCCGAGAGCAGGGCCACCACGACCGACCCGGCGAGCGCGGCCAGGGCGTAGATCTCCCGGCGCAGCACCACCGGGATCTCGCCGGTGAGCAGGTCCCGCCCCAGGCCGCCGCCGATCGCGGTGAGCATGCCGATCATGCAGGCCCCGACGGCCGGCACGTGCGCGTCGAGCGCCTTGAGCGTGCCGGTGACGGTGAACAGGGCGAGGCCGGCCGCGTCGAGCACCAGCACGGTGGTGCGCAACCGGGCGAGCTGGGGGTGCAGCCAGAAGACGGCGGCGGCGGTGACCGCCGCGGTCACCGCGTACCGCCAGTCGGCGAAGGCCAGTGGGGGGACCTCGTCGATGACCAGGTCCCGGAAGATGCCGCCGCCGAGGGCGGCGACGACGCCGACGAAGATCACCCCGAACAGGTCGAGCCGTTTCGCCACCGCCGCGGAGGCACCGGAGGCGGCGAAGACCGCGACGCCGGTGAGGTCGGCGAAGAGCAGGGCGGTGGAGGTGGTCACCGCCGCAGGCTACGTGGGCGCCCGGCGCGGCCGCCCAGGATCACTCGGCGTACGAGTCGTAGATCTCCTTGCACTTCGGGCAGACCGGCGAACCCGGCTTGGCCGCCTTGGTCACCGGGAACGTCTCGCCGCAGAGCGCCACCACGAAGGTGCCCATGACGGCACTCTCGGCGATCTTCTCCTTGCGGACGTAGTGGAACATCTCGGGGCCGGTGTCGGCGTCCTTCAGCTCCGGACGCTCGAGAACCTCTGTGCTCACGTCTACACCTCCAACTGAACAGTTTGGCAGGTCGATCCGGGGTGGTCCACCGCAGGTCGGCCGGTGGGCGGCCCGTACCGTAACGGAAGTGACCAACTTTCACATCAGTTACGGCACCGAGGTGGCCGACGCCCTGCGTGACGGGCGTCCCGTCGTGGCCCTGGAGAGCACCATCGTCTCGCACGGCCTTCCGCGACCGGACAATCTGCTGGTCGCGCGGCAGATCGAGCAGGCGGTCCGGGACGCGGGCGCGGTCCCGGCCACCATCGGCATGGTCGCCGGCGAGCTGATCGTGGGGCTGGACGACGCCCAGCTGACCCGGCTGGCCACCGTCGACGGGGTGAGCAAGCTCTCCGTACGCGATCTCGCGGTGGCGGCGGCGACCGGCGCGGACGGCGCCACCACGGTGGCGGCGACCAGCGCGGTGGCCGCGGCGGCCGGGATCGGCGTCTTCGCCACCGGCGGGCTGGGCGGGGTGCACCGGGAGGCGGCGCAGACCTTCGACGAGTCGGCCGACCTGGTCACCCTGGCCCGGACCCCGATCGCGGTGGTCTGCGCCGGGGTCAAGTCGATCCTCGACGTGGGCGCCACCCTGGAACGGCTGGAGACCCTCGGGGTGAGCGTGGTCGGCTACCGCACCCGCCGCTTCCCCGGCTTCTACCTGACCGACGCCGGGTTCGACCTGGACTGGTCGGTGGAGTCGCCGGAGCAGGTCGCCGACGTTCTGCTGGCCCGCGAGGCGCAGGGCGTGCACCACGGCGGCCTGATCGTGGCCAACCCGCTGCCGGCCGACGAACAGCTCGACCCGGCGCTGCACGACCGCACCCTGGCCGACGGGCTGGCCCTGCTGGCCCGGGACGGGGTCACCGGCAAGGCGGTCACCCCGTTCCTGCTGGCCCACTTCCACTCGGCCACCGAGGGTGCCAGCCTGGCGGTGAACGTCCGGATCATCCTGCGCAACGCCGACCTGGCCGCGCGGATCGCGGTCGCCGCGGCGACCCGGCGTACCGCGGCATGAGCGAGCGTCAGCGGTGCGACGTCGGGGTGCCCCGGGCCCGCGCCGAGCGAAGCGAGGTGACGGCATGAGTTCCGGGATCGTGGTGGTCGGCGACGTGATCACCGACGTGGTCGCGATGCTGTCCGGGCCGCTGGCCACCGGCTCGGACACCGCCGCCGGGATCCGGTTCAGCGGCGGCGGCCAGGCGGCCAACACGGCGGCCTGGCTCGCCGCCCAGGGCGCGGAGGTCACCCTGGTCGCCGCAATCGGCGACGACGAGACGGGTCGCGAGCGGGTCGCCGAGCTGGAGCGGGTCGGGGTGACCTGCGCGGTGGAGCGGCACGAGGGCTACCCGACCGGCACCGTGATCGTGCTCGCTCACGGCGGCGAGCGGACGATGATCAGCCAGCGCGGGGCGAACCTGCGGCTGACCGCCGCTCAGGTCGACCGGGCCCTGGCGGCGGCGCCCGACGCCGGGCACCTGCACCTGTCCGCGTACACCCTGCTGGACGCCGGGTCGCGCGGCGCGGGCCAGCGCGCGCTGGCCGTGGCGCGCGAGCGCGGGCTGACCACCAGCGTCGACGCGGCCTCCGCGGCCCCGCTGCGGCGGGTCGGCGCGGCGGCCTTCCTGTCCTGGGTACGCGACGTCGACCTGCTGCTGGTCAACACGGACGAGGCGACGGTGCTGGCCGGCGGCCTGGACCCGGCGGCGCAGGCGCGGGCGTTGACCGCGGCGGCCCGCCGGGTGGTGGTCAAGCGGGGCGCGGCCGGCGCGGTCTGGGTGGACCGGAACGGGACGGTCGAGACGGCCCCGGCGCGCGGGGTGCCGGTGGTCGACGTCACCGGGGCGGGCGACGCCTTCGCGGCCGGCCTGCTCACCGCCTGGCTCGCCGGCGCGGACTCGCGGGCGGCGCTGTCCCGGGCCGGCGACCTCGGCGCGCTCGCGGTCTCGTCGGTGGGCGCCCGGCCGGCCTCCTGAGCCGGCCCGGTCCGGGCCCGGCGTCGGGCCGGCCCGGACCGGTCAGGGCTCCGCGTCGATGACCTTGTGCGGGGGCTCCTCGGCGGCGAGCGCCATCGGCGGGGTGTCGTCGCGGTGGCGCGGGTGCAGCTTGTTGGCCAGCCGATGCTCCTCCTTGGGCGGCCGGTCGTTGGCCAGCAGCACCGCCAGCCACGGGATGAGCACCATCCCGAGGCCGAGGAGCGGCAGCCAGAGCCACAGCAGCGGGGCCTTCACGCCGACCAGGATCGCTCCGACCACCAGGCACGCGACCCGGATGCCCATCATCAGCACGTACCGCTTCTGCCGGCTGTTGAGCTGGTCGTCCTGGCTGCGTGAGGCGTCGGTGATCAGGATCGGCTGGTACGCCTGACGCTTCACCATGGACCTCCTCGAGGGGATTACGCCCCATCCTGTCACCCGGGACGGTTGATCGGCGAAAATCGTGACAAGGCGGAGCGTGTTACGTGCGTGGTACGCTCTGCCCGTGGGCAACCGGTTCAGCTTCACGGACGAGGCGCTGGCGAACCTACGGGTCTACGACGTCACGCCCGGGGAAGTCTGGGAGGCCCTGCACAGCACCCGACGGGTCATCCGGCACCTCGGGGACGACGTCATGGTGGTCTACGCGACCGACCACCGGGGGCGGCGCCTCGCCGTGCTGCTGGCCGAGGCCGACGGCACCGACAACGACTGGGACATCCTCTCCGCCCGCGAACTGAGCGACGTCGAGGCGAAGCGCTACGACGAGGCCGTGCGGAGATCGCGCCGACGAGGAGGCGGTCACGATGCACCGTAACGAGGCGACCAAGCGGTTCCACGACGGCGGCGACGCGCTCGCCGACCTGATCGACGAGACGCCGGCGACGGAACTGCCGACGCCCGACACCGACGTGCCGATGGTCAGCCGCTCGGTACGCCTGCCGCTGGAGACCTACGAACGGGTCCGGGCGGCCGCCGAGGCGCGCGGCATCGGGGTGACCACGCTGATGCGCCAGTGGATCGAGGCCGGCCTGGCCGACCTGGACGAGTCCGCCACGGTCTCCCTCGCCGACGTGCGCCGGGCCCTCGCCGCGCTGTCCCGCCCCACCGCCGCCTGAGCGGTCACTCCACGTCCCCCGGGCGGCGTTCCCGCCCCAACGGCGAGGCCGGCTGCTCGGCCGGTCGGCCCCGGCTGCGCAGCGCGTCCAGCAGCGCCACCAGCGCCAGCACCCCGGCCACCCCGGACAGGGCGAGCACCGGTGCGCCCCGGGCCAGCAACGGAGCGAGCAGGACCAGCAGCAGCACGCCGAGCACGCGGGAGACCGAGACCCGGGCGAAGATCTCGTACTCGAAGCGGGCCCGGGCCGCCAGGAAGAGCGCCGGCCCGCCGACCACGAACAGCAGCCAGCCCAGCTCCCCCCGGCCGTACGGGTGCGCGATGACGAGTTCGTAGCCGACCGCCGCGGTGAGCACCCCGAGCACGATGAACAGGTGCGTCACCGCCGCCGACGCGCCGAGCCGCCCCGGGGACCGGGCCACGCGTAACGCCACGGCGAGCAGGTCGCCGGCGCGGTGGAAGTAGATCCGCCAGAGCAGCGCGATGGTGACGAAGGAGACGGTGAACGCCCCCGCACCCCGGCCCGAGAAGTCCTCGCCGCTGTACGTGATCCCGATCACCAGGATCGACTCGCCAAGCGCGATGAGGAAGATCTGCTGGTAGCGCTCCGCCAGGTGCTCCCCGGTGATCAACCACCCCCGTGCCGGGGCGGCTCCGAACCGCGGCACCGGCCAGCCGGTGAAGAGGCCGACGTAGTCGACGGTCAGCGCGAGCACCCAGAGTGGCACCCGCAGCGGATCCGGGCCCAGCGCGCCGGCCAGCCAGGGCACCGCGCTCACCGCCGCCCAGGCCGCCAGCCGCAGCGGGACCAGCCGCCGGGGATGACCGCCCAGCGCCGCCGCCACGATCAGCGGCCGGCCCAGCATCACCGCCACGTAGGCGACCGCGAACGGAACCGCCCGCTCCTCCAGGGCCTTCGGCAGCGCCACCCCCAACATCAGGCTGCCGAACATCGAGCCGATCACGACCAGCTGGATCACCCCGCGCTGTGGCTCGTACCGGCTGGTCACCCAGGTGGTGATCATCCAGATCAGCCAGAGCGCCAGGAAGAGCAGCAGGGTACGGCCGGTCGCGCCGACCAGCGCCCAACCGGTGGCCGGCAGGTCGTCGAGCAGCCGCTGCGAGACGCGGGTCAGCGCGAACACGAAGACCAGGTCGAAGAAGAGCTCCAGGAAGGTGGTCCGCGCGGAGCTGCTCCGCCTCCGCAGCAGGGCCGCACCGCGTTCCGCCGCCATCGCCGTCCCCGTCCGCCGCCGTCCTGCCACCCAACGAGACGGCGCCCGCACGAGTTGCGTCCCGGGTCAGCCCTTCGCGGCCTTCGCCTCGGCCTTCATCCGCTGCTTGTACTCGCGGACCCGGCGCAGCGACTCGGGGTCGGTCACGTCGGCCACCGAGCGGTACGCGTCCGGGTCGCCGTAGCCGCCGGCCGCCTCCCGCCAGCCTTCCGGGGTGACCCCGAACCGCTTGCCGAGCAGGGCGACGAAGATCTGCGCCTTCTGCCGGCCGAAGCCGGGCAGCTCACCGACCCGGCGCAGCAGGTCGGGCCCGTCGGTCGCCTCGGACCAGAGCCGGGCCGGGTCGCCGTCGTACCGGTCGACCAGCACCTGGCACACCTCCTGCGCCCGGGCCGCCATCGCCTTGGGGAACCGGTGCAGGGCGGGCGGCTGGGCGAAGAGGGCGACGAGGGCCTCCGGGGCGTACCCGGCCAACTCCCGGGCGTCCGGCTCGTGGCCGAGCCGCTGGGCCAGTACGTACGGGGAGGAGAAGGCCTTCTCCATCGGCACCTGCTGGTCGAGCACCATGCCGAGCAGCAGCGCCAGCGGGCTGCGCCCGAGCAGCGCGTTGGCCTCCGGGTCGATGGGCAGGGAGAGCGTCATGTCCCCATCCTGCCGGTCGGCCACCGTCGACGGTGCCCGACTCCCCGTAGGACACGACCCGGCCCGGCGGACAGGGGTGGTGTCCACCGGGCCGGGGCGGCGGGGTCGGTCAGTTGACGACGAAGAGCAGCCGGTTCGGCGAGCCGGAGCCGGGGCTGGTCACCTTGCCGGTGGTGGCGTTGCTGGTCAGGTAGCTGGCCACCTGCGCCGGGGCGTAGGACGGGTTGGCACCGAGCACCAGGGCGGCCGCGCCGACCACGTGCGGGGTGGCCATCGACGTGCCGCTGATCGTGTTGGTCGCGGTGTCGCCGGTGCTCCAGTCCGACGTGATCGACGAGCCGGGCGCGAAGATGTCCAGGCAGGAGCCGTAGTTCGAGTACGAGGCGCGGGCGTCGCTGCTGGTGGTGGCGCCGACGGTGATCGCCGAGGCGACCCGGGCCGGCGAGTAGTTGCAGGCGTTGGCGCTGGAGTTGCCGGCCGCGATGCCGTACGTGACGCCGGAGCTGATGGAGTTGGCCACCGCGTTGTCCAGCGTGCTGCTGGCACCGCCGCCGAGGCTCATGTTGGCCACCGCCGGCTTCACCGCGTTGGAGGTGACCCAGTTGACGCCGCTGACCACGCCGGCGGTGCTGCCGCTGCCGGAGCAGTTGAGCACCTTCACCGCGACCAGCCGCACGCCCTTGGCCACGCCGTACGTCGCGCCGCCGACCGTGCCGGCGACGTGGGTGCCGTGGCCGTTGCAGTCGGTGTTGTTGGTGTCGACGGTGTTCGTGCCCCAGGTCGCCCGGCCGCCGAAGTCGCTGTGGGTGATCCGGATGCCGGTGTCGATGATGTACGCCCGCACGTTGCTGGCCGTGTTCGGGTAGGTGTAGGTGCTGTTCAGCGGCAGGCTGCGCTGGTCGATCCGGTCCAGGCCCCAGGTCGCGCCGGTCTGGGTGCCCTGGGTGGTGACCACCCGGTCCTGCTCGACGTACGCGACCGACGGGTCGGCGGCGAGCCGGCGGGCCTGGGCGGGGCTCATCTTCGCGCTGTAGCCGGTCAGCGCGGCGCTCCACACCGTGCCGACCGTGCCGCCGTAGCGGGCGGCGAGGCCGGCGGCCCGGTTCGGCACCGCGCTGCGGGCGGCGAGGCTGTTCGCGGCGCCGACCGTGTCGGTCTTGAGCACCACCAGGTAGCTGCCGCTGATGGCGTCGGGAGCGCCGGCGTAGCGGATCTGGCCGGTCGGAGCGGCGAGGGCGGGGGTGGAGGCGGCGGCGGCGAGGGCCGCGGCGGCGGCCGTGACGGCGAGCGTGCGCAGTGCGCGACGCCGGGGAACGGACACGTCAGACATCGTCTGGCTCCCTACCGGGCAGGCCGGCGCTCGTGGCCGCCGGCACACCCATCGACGAACATTGGTGCGAATGCTAGCCAGACATCGATTGATATGAAAGAGATAGTTGCCTGTTGATACGGCCCGCGGTATGGATCTCGCGGGTGGCGGCCGGGCGGCGGGCCCGGCGAGGCAGGATGGCGACGTGGACCGTCATGACATGCTGCTCTCCCCCACCGGCGTGGCCGCGCTACGGACCGCGCTGACCCGGGCGCGCTTCACCTCGAACGGCATCGCCGACCGGCTCGGCCCGCAGGCCACCGGCGGGGTCGCCCGCAACGACTTCCGCGCCGCGCTGCGCGCGACCGCGGACGGCGACCCCCTCGCGACGCTGATCCGGGTCTTCATCTGCGACCAGACCGAACCGGAGCCGGCGGTCGCCGCCGCGCTCGCCCCGCTGACCGTCGAGGAGGCACTGGCCGGCGGGATCGTCGAGCGGCACGGCGACGGCCTGCGCGCCGGCGTCGACCTCGAACCGTACGGGGACGACTGGTGGGTCGTCGCCGACGTGCCGGCCAGCGCCCGACCGGGCCGGCCGCTGCACGCCGAGCACGTGCTGGGCATCGGCGGGGCCACCCAGACGCTGATCGGCGCGACCGTGCGCCGCCCCGTGCGGACCGCCCTGGACCTGGGCACCGGCTCCGGCGTCCAGGCCCTGCACCTGTCCACCCACGCCGACCGGGTGACCGCCACCGACGTATCGGAACGGGCGCTGCGCTTCGCCGCCACCACCGCCGCCCTCAACGGCCAGGACTGGGAACTGCTGCGCGGGGACATGGTCGCCCCGGTGGCCGGCCGCCGGTTCGACCTGGTGGTCAGCAACCCGCCCTTCGTGGTCGGCCCCGGCACCACCACGCACGTCTACCGGGACTCGGGACGGGTCGGCGACGCGATCGGAGCCGAACTGGCCGCCGCCGCCCCGCACCTGCTCACCGAGGGCGGCATGATGCAGTACCTGGCCAACTGGGTGCACGTCACCGGCGAGGACTGGGCCGAGCGGGTGACCGGCTGGTTCGCCGGCACCGGGCTGGACGCCTGGGTCATCCAGCGCGAGGTGGCCGATCCGATGGCGTACGTCAATCTCTGGCTCACCGACGTCGGGGAGACGGCCGACCCGCAGCGGATGGCGGCCTGGCTGGACTGGTTCGACGCGCACAAGGTGGAGGCGATCGGTTTCGGCATCGTCTCGCTGCGCCGCGCCGGACACGACGAGCCGGTCGTCCGGGTCGAGGACCTGCGGCAGCGGGTGGAGCCGCCGATGGGCGACCGGATCGCCGAGTGGTTCGGGCGGCAGGACTGGCTGCGCGACCGGGACACGGACGGGCTGCTGGCCGCGCGCTACCGGGCCGCCGAGGGGCTCCAACTGCGCCAGGAGGCCACCATGGGCGACGAGGGCTGGGCGGTGGACCGGCAGGTGCTCGCCGTGCCGCGCGGGCTGCGCTGGTCGGAGGAGATCGATCCGCTCGTCCTCGCCCTGGTCGGCGGGGCGGACGGCCGGTTGCCGCTGCGCGACCAGCTCGCCCTGCTCGCCGCGGCGCACGACGTCACGCCGGACGAGCTGGCCGAGGCGGCCGGGCCGATCGTGGCGCACCTGGTCGAGCGGGGCATCATCGAGCCGGTGGCGGGCTGATGCGGGCGGTGGTGCAGACGGTCGGCCGGGCGAGCGTGACCGTCGACGGCGAGGTGGTCGGCGAGATCGCCGACGGCCTGCTGGTGCTGCTCGGCGTGACGCACGCGGACACGGGCCAGGTGGCGGCGACCATGGCCCGCAAGATCCACGAGCTGCGGATCCTGGACGACGAGCGCAGCGCCGCCGACACGGGCGCGCCGATCCTGGTGGTCAGCCAGTTCACCCTCTACGGCGACGCCCGCAAGGGCCGCCGCCCGAGCTGGACCCAGGCGGCCCCCGCCGAGCTGGCCGAGCCCCTGGTCACCGCGGTCGTCGAGGAGCTGCGCGCCCGCGGCGCGAAGGTCGAGACCGGCCGCTTCCGCGCCCACATGCTCGTCGAGTCGATCAACGTCGGCCCCCGCACCATCCTCCTCGACCTCTGACCGGCCCGCCCCCGCGATCATGAGGTTGGCGGCGATGTGGATCTCCACGAGTGCCGCCAACCTCATGATCGACCTGATGTTCGCGACCGTCAGAAGAAGAGGCCGCGGCGGGAGAGGGACTGGCGGAGCCAGCCGTCGAGCTGGGCGGCCCAGTCGGTGCGGTCGGCCGTGGCGTGGTCGACCGTGAACCGGCCGAAGGCATCGTGACCCTCGGTGAAGAGGCCGCCGCGCTTGTCCAGCTCCAGCACCACCTGCATGCGGTGCGGGTCGGTCACGAAGGTGAGCTCCAGCTGGTTCATCGCGCGGGCGTACTGCGGCGCCGGGTGGAACTCGATCTCCTGGTAGAACGGCAGCGTCTGGTGCACGCCATAGATGTGGCCCCGCTCGACATCCGCCCGGGCGAACCGGAAGCCCAGCCGCAGCAGCGCCTCCAGCAGCCGCTCCTGGGCGGGCAGCGGGTGCACCGCCACCGGGTCCAGGTCACCCTTGTCGACCGCCCGGGCCACCTCCAGTTCGGTCCGCAGCCCCATCGTCATCCCGTGCAGGTGCTGGCCGTACAGGTCGGTCAGCGGGGTCTCCCAGGGCACGTCGAAGCGGAACGGCACGTCGTACCGCTGCCCCGGCTCCAGCCGGAACGCGCCGGTCACCTGCCGGCGGCCGAACTCCTGGGTGGTGTCGTACTCGGAGTCGCCGCTCTCCACCTCGACCCGGGTGACCAGGCCCAGCGCCACGTACGAGACGTCCACCGGGTGGTCCCCGCCGAGCACCTGGATCCGGCCCTCCAGGTGACCGCCCGGGCGGCAGTTCGGGTTGGCCAGCACCGTCTCCACCGACGGACCACCCACCCCCATCGCCTGCATGAGCCGCTTGAAGACCACCACGTCCTCCGATCGCCTGTGCTGCCGCGCCCCGGTGGCCGGCCGCTGGCACGGTAACCGGGTCGGGCAAGCGAGACCCGACTTTCCGCCGGGATTGCTGTCGGTTCCCCGATCGCCTCACTCCCGTTTCACGCCCCGCACGCCAAGCTGTTGTTCATCACCGGCACCACCGCGCCGGCACGCGGCACGGAAACCGGTACGCGGCACGAAGGACACGGGGAGAGACAGAGATGGCCCTGCAGATGATCGAGCACCAGACCCGCCCGGCTGCCACCATCGACGCCGAGGCCGGTATCGACACCCTGACCGACCTGGACGCCACCGACGAGCGGGGCGTCTCCACCGACCTGGTCCGGGCATACCTGAACGGCATCGGCCGTACCAAGCTTCTCACCGCCGCGCAGGAGGTGGAGCTCAGCAAGCGGATCGAGGCCGGTCTCTTCGCCGAGGAGAAGCTCTCCGCCTGCACCCCGGTCTCGCCGGAGCTCCGGGCCGACCTGGAGCTGATCGTGGTCGAGGGCCGCGCCGCCAAGGACCACCTGCTGGAGGCGAACCTGCGCCTGGTGGTCAGCATCGCGAAGCGCTACACCGGCCGCGGGATGGCCTTCCTCGACCTGATCCAGGAGGGCAACCTCGGCCTGATCCGCGCGGTCGAGAAGTTCGACTACACCAAGGGCTACAAGTTCTCCACCTACGCCACCTGGTGGATCCGCCAGGCCATCACCCGCGCCATGGCCGACCAGGCCCGCACGATCCGCATCCCGGTGCACATGGTCGAGCAGGTCAACCGGATGGTCCGGGTCCGCCGGGAGCTGTCGGTCACGCTGGGCCGCGAGCCGACCGTCGCCGAGGTGGCCCGGGCGCTGGAGATCCCGGAGTTCCAGGTGATCGAGCTGATCTCCTACGACCGGGAGCCGGTCAGCCTGGACCAGGCGGTCGGCGAGGACGGCGAGAGCGCGCTCGGCGACTTCGTCGCCGCGGTCGACCCGCGCGAGGAGCCGGGCGACGCCGCCGCCAACGGCGAGCTGCGCAACGAGGTCCGGATCGTGCTGGCCACCCTCTCCCAGCGCGAGCAGGCGGTGATCCGGCTGCGGTTCGGCCTGGACGACGGCCGCCAGCGCACCCTGGACGAGGTGGGCCGGGAGTTCGGCCTGTCCCGGGAGCGGATCCGGCAGATCGAGAAGGTCACCCTGCTGAAGCTGCGCGACCCGGAGCGGGCGAACCGCCTGGAGGCGTACGCCTGCTAAGCCCGCACACCGAAGGCCCCGGCGGTTCGCCGGGGCCTGAGGCGTTAGAAGGGGGCCCTTTCTCTACCGCAGGCGTTAACAGGGGGCCCTTCCTTACAGCCGGCGGGGGCCGGTGTCGGGGCGGGGCGCCTCCGTGCCGGTGCGGACCGTGGCGTGCAGCACCGAGATGCCGTCCGGGCGGGCCAGCACCGGGTTGAGGGTGAGCGAGCGGACCCGGGGCTGCTCGTCGGCCAGCCGCCCGACCCGCAGCAGCAGGTCGACCAGGGCCGCCAGGTCCACCGGCGCGGCGCCCCGGTGGCCGCGCAGCAGCGGCGCCGCGCGTGGCTCGTCGACCAGCTCGGCGGCGTCCCGGTCGGTCAGCGGCACCGCCCGCCAGGCCCGGTCGCCGAGCAGCTCGGTGGCGACGCCGCCCAGCCCGAAGCCGACCACCGGGCCGAACGCCGGGTCCTCCACCAGCTCCACCACGCAGGCCACGCCGGGCGCGACCATCGGCTGGACCAGGACGTCCGCACCGAAGACCGGGGCCATCTCGGCGTACGCGCGGCGCAGCGCCGCGGGGTCGGCCACGTCGAGCCGGACCGCGCCGAGGTCGAGCCGGTGCCGCAGGCCCGGCGCGGCCGCCTTGAGGGCGACCGGCCAGCCGAGCCGCTCGGCCGCCGCGATCGCCGCGTCCGCCGAGGACGCGTGCGCCGATCCGACCACCTCGATCCCGTACGCCCCGAGCAGCGCCGCCGGGTCCGCGCCGTCGGCGCGCAGCGCCGCGTGCCCGGCCAGCCGGTCCACCCCGTCCAGCTCGGGCAGCACCCCGGGCGGGCGGCGCAGCCAGTCCGCGTACCTGGCGACCCGCGCGAGGGCCCGGACCGCCTCCTCCACGCTCGGGTACGCCGGCACCCCGGCGGGCACCCGGCCGGCGAGGAAGGTCGCCACCACCGGCTTGCCGGTGGCCCGCGCGTCGGGCAGCGCGGCGGTGAAGTCCGCCTCCGGGTCGGTGAGCTGGCCGGGCAGCGGCGGGGCGAAGACGGCCACCACGGCGTCCACCCGCTCGTCGGCGGTGGCGGCGGCGAGCGCGGCGGCGTACTCGGCGGCGCCGGCCCGGGGTCCGACGTCGTGCGGGTAGCCGTCGGCCACGGTGAGCCCCTGGGCGGCGCAGGCGGTGGCGGCCAGCCCGGTCAGCGCCGAGGAGTTGCCGACCACGGCGACCCGGCGGCCCGCCGGCAACGGCTGGTGCGCCAGCAGCACGCCGACGTCGAGCAGTTCGGCGACGGTGTCCACCCGGATCACCCCGGACTGGGCGAAGAGCGCGCTGACCGCGGAGGTGTCCAGGGCCGGGCTCCCGTCGCCGACGCCCGGCGGGCGGGCCAGCGAGGCGAGCGCCACGATGGGCTTGCTCCGGCCGATCCGCCTCGCCAGCCGGGCGAACTTGCGCGGGTTGCCGAAGGTCTCCAGGTAGAGCGTGATGACGTCGGTGCCCGGGTCGTCCTGCCAGTACTGGAGCAGGTCGTTGCCGGAGACGTCGGCCCGGTTGCCGGCGGAGACGAAGCTGGACAGGCCCAGGCCGCGCCGCGACGCCTCGGCGAGCAGGGCCACCCCGAACGCCCCGGACTGGCTGAACACGCCGACCCGGCCGGCGGCGGGCAGCGCCGGGGCGAGGGTGGCGTTGAGGCGTACCTTCTCATCGGTGTTGGCGACGCCGAGGCAGTTCGGCCCGACCACCCGCATGCCGGCCCGGTGGGCGGCCCGGACCAGGGCGCGCTGGGCGGCCGCCCCGGCCGGGCCAGACTCGGCGAACCCGGCGGAGATGACCACCAGGCCGTGCGCGCCCGCCTTCGCGGCGTCGGCGACCACGTCCGTGGCCGCCTCCGGGGCGACCGCCACCACGGCGAGGTCGATCTCGGCCCCGGCGTCGGCCGCCGACGGGTACGCGGGCAGTCCCGCCACGGTCGCCGCGGTCGGGTGCACCGGGACGAGCGTGCCGGTGAAGCCGCCGTCGCGCAGGTGCCCGAGCAGGGCCGCGCCGACGCCCTGGCCGGTGGTGCTGGCCCCGTACACGGCGATGCCGCGTGGGGCGAGCAGCCGGGCGATCGACCGGGCCTCGGTGCGGTGCTCCCGGCCGCGCTGCACCTCCAGGGTCGCCTCGGTGGGGGCGATCGGGAAGCTCAGGTGCACCACGCCGTCGGCGTACTGGCGCGCGATCTGGTAACCGAAGTCGGAGAAGACCCGCAGCATCGCCCCGTTGGCCGGGAGCACCTCGGCGACGAAGTGCACGATGCCGTACCGGCGGGCCGTGTCGGCCAGGTGCTCCAGCAGCACCGAGCCGATCCCCCGGCCCTGGTAGGCGTCCTCCACCACGAAGGCCACCTCGGCCTCCGGCGAGGCGGGGCCGAGCCGCTCGTACCGGCCCACGGCGACGATCCGGTCGCCGGCCAGCACCACGAACGCCTCCCGGTCGCGGTGGTCGACGTTGACGAACCGGTGCAGGTCCCGCTCCGGGATGCGCGGGTACGGCGAGAAGTAGCGCAGATAGCGGGTGCGCTCGGAGAAACGCGAGTGCATCGCCACGATGGCCGTAGCGTCGTCCGGACGGATCTGTCGCAGCTGGACGGTCGTGCCGTCGCTGAGCAGCACGTCCACCGGTTGCTCGACGGTTGTCACCGGTCGGTCCTCCCCTACCGCCGGCTCAGTCGCGCGGGTCGTGCGGATCGAGCCCGAGCAACGGGAACACCGCCTTGCGGGTGGCCGCGATGGCCCGGTCCACCGCGGTCGGCTCGCCGGTCGGCTGCCACGGCTGGTACGTCGGGTCCACGTCGTCGGTCATCCGCAGCGGCACGTCGTGGCCCGGCCGACGGGTGGCGGCCAGCTCGCGCCAGCCGGGCGGGGTGAGCGTCGCCGGCTCGACCGGCTCCCCGGTGGCCACCGCCAGCAGGTGCGTCCACGCCCTCGGCACCACCTCGACCAGCGCGTACCCGCCGCCGCCGGTGGCCACCCAGCGGCCGTCGCACAGCTCGTCGGCGAGCGCCCGCAGCGCGACGTAGGTGGCCCGCTGCCCGTCCACCGAGAGGTGCAGGTCGGCGAGCGGATCGCTCTTGTGGCCGTCCGCCCCGCACTGGGTCACCAGGAGCTGCGGCCGGAACGCGCGCAGCACCGACGGCACGATCGCGTGGAAGGCGCGCTGCCAGCCGGCGTCACCGACGCCCGGGGGCAGCGGAATGTTGACCGCGCTCCCCTCGGCGCCCGGCCCGCCGGTCTCGTCCGGGAACCCGGTGCCGGGAAAGAGCGCCAGCGGGGTCTCGTGCAGGCTGACCGTGAGCACCCGCGGGTCGCGGTAGAAGATCTCCTGCACGCCGTCGCCGTGGTGCACGTCCACGTCCACGTACGCGATCCGCTCCGCGCCGAGGTCGAGCAGGCGGGCGATGGCCACCGCCGGGTCGTTGTAGACGCAGAAGCCGGAGGCCCGGGCCGGCATGGCGTGGTGCAGGCCGCCGGCCACGTTGACCGCCCGCCGGGCCTCGCCGCGCCACACCGCCTCGGCGGCGGCCACGCTCGCCCCGGCGATCAGCGCGCTCGACTCGTGCATGCCGTCGAAGACCGGGTTGTCCGAGGTGCCCAGCCCGAAGCCGGCGAAGAGCGGATCCCGGGGCGCGGCCCGCACCGCGTCCAGGTAGCGCGGGTCGTGCACCCGGGTCAGCAGCGCGTCGTCGGCCGGCTCCGGCTTGACCAGCCGCACCCCGGGCCGGTCCAGCACCCCCAGTTCGCGGGCGAGCGCCATGGTCAGCTCCACCCGGACCGGGTCGAGGGGATGGTCACCCATGTCGTAGGCGAGCAGGGCCTCGTCCCACACCACCACCGTGTCGTCGGCCATGGGGCCATCGTCGCACGTACGCCGGCCCGGACCCACCGCACGCCCTGTTCAGCGCCCGGGTGTCCCGCCGGTGGCCACCGGCCGGTCCGGGTCGGCGACCCAGTTGCTCCACGAGCCGACGTAGAGGGCGGCGTCCGGCCGGCCGGCGAGGTGCAGGGCCAGCACCGCCTGCGCGGCGGTCACCCCGGAGCCGCAGTACGCCCCGACCGGCGCGCCCTCGGCCACGCCGGCGGCGGCGAACCGCTCGCGCAGCGCCTCGGCGGCCGGGAAGCGGCCGTCGGCGACGTACTCGGGGGCGGGCAGGTTGACCGCGCCCGGCAGGTGCCCGGCGACCGGGTCGATCGGCTCGGTCTCACCCCGGTAGCGGGGCGCGGCCCGCACGTCGAGCAGCACCCCGGCGTCGGCGGCGGCCAGCCGCGCGGCGTCGGCGGCGTCGAGCACCGGCAGCGCGCCCGGTGCGACCGTGACGTCCCCCGGTACGGGGTCGGGGGCCTCGGTGGAGACGGGCAGGCCGGCGGCGCACCAGGCCGGGTAGCCGCCGTGCAGCACCCGGACCGGCCGGTGGCCGGCCCAGCGCAGCGTCCACCAGGCCCGGGCGGCGGACATGCCGTCCCCGCCGTCGTACACCACGACGGGGTGACCCGCGCGGACCCCGGCGGCGCGCAGCGCGGCCTGGAGCGCGCCCGGGTCCGGCAGCGGGTGCCGGCCGGCGGCGCCGGGGCGGCCGCACAGTTCCGTGTCCAGGTCGACGAAGACGGCGCCCGGCAGGTGGCCGGCGGCGTAGTCGTCCCGGCCGGGTGGCCCGACCAGCCGCCAGCGGACGTCGAGCAGGGTGGGCGGGTCGGCGCGGTCGAGCTCGGCGGCGAGCCGTTCGGGCTCGACGAGCAGGTCATCGGTTCCGGACATGCGGTCCAGTCAACACCATCCTGGCAGCGACCCCGCGGTTCGCCGTCCGTCGATCGTCGGGGGTCCGGGGTAGCATCGACCACCGGGAGGCCGCTGACGTGAAGCATGACCTGGTCGATACGACCGAGATGTACCTGCGCACCATCCTCGAGCTGGAGGAGGAGGGGGTGCCGCCGCTGCGCGCCCGGATCGCGGAGCGGCTCAAGCAGAGCGGTCCCACCGTCAGCCAGACCGTCGCCCGGATGGAGCGGGACGGCCTGCTCACCGTCGAGGGCGACCGCCACCTGTCGCTCACCCAGCTGGGCCGCAACACCGCCGTTTCGGTCATGCGCAAGCACCGGCTCGCCGAGCTGCTGCTGGTCAACGTGATCGGGATGCCCTACGAGGAGGCCCACGAGGAGGCCTGCCGGTGGGAGCACGTGATGAGCGACGCGGTGGAGAAGCGGGTCTACGACCTGCTCAACCGCCCGACCCGCTCGCCGTACGGCAACCCGATCCCGGGGCTGGAGGAGCTGGGCGAGCCCGGCGCGGGCGAGACCGCCCCGGAGGAGGGTGAACGCAACCTGGCCTTCCCCGGACTCTCCGGTCAGGTCGTGGTGCGCCGGATCTGCGAGAGCGTGCAGACCGACGCGGACGTGCTGCGGCAGCTGCACGCGGCGGGCGTCGACCCGGGTGCGACCGTGACCGTGGCGCAGGAGCGCGACGGCGTGTCGATCGACCGCTCCGGCGACCGGATCCGGCTGCCCCGCGAGGTCGCCTCCCGGGTGTTCGTCGCGGCCCACTGACCCGCCGGTCGTCGCGGCCCGCGGGTCCCGCTCCGCTGGTCCCGCCGGTCAGAGCTTGCGGGTGTCCACGGTCTTCGCCAGGTCGACCAGTTTCGTGGCCAGCTTGTCCGCCGCCGCCGTCGCGGTGCCCGGCGGGCAGGTCCAGCGGAGGGTGGCCAGCCGGCCCTCGCTGGCCAGCCAGCCCACCTCGGCCCCCGGGCCGGCCTTGCCGCTCTTCGGCACCGTACGCCGGTAGGCGATCTTCCCCAGCTTGCTGATCTTCTTGGCTCCCCGGGGCTGGACGTCCAGCCTGAAGTCGGACGTGTCGATCGACGTGTCCGTGACGGTGAGGGTCAGCTCCGGCAGCAGCGCCTGCTCGGCCCGGACCACGCAGGTGTGCGTGTCGCCCTTGTCCACCGCGGCGGCCACGTCGAACTTCCCACCGGTGTGTTTGGCGATCACCGCGAAGTCGAGCAGCCGGCACGCCCCGCCCGAGGAGGCCGCGGCCGGCGGCACCGGCACCGGTTCCGCCGCCGGCACCGCCACCGGCGGCCGCTCCGCCGCGCAGCCGGCGGTCAGCAGTACGGCCGATGCGAGCAGCCAGATCCGGGCGCGCACGTGGAAACCTCCGCGGTCGTCGGCGGGGTGCCCGCCGGATGTCCGTCGGACACCGTACGGGCAACCCCGCCCCCGCGAAAGCCCCGGGCCGCCCCCGCCACCGGGCCCGCCTGGATCGACCCGGATTGCGGCAGGTCGCGGCCTCCTCGCCCCCGGACACGGCGAGTTGCGGCGCTCAGTCGGTCACGTACGGGCAGTGACGGCAGCCGCGGCCGCAGCAGGTGCCGCGGCGGGCCAGGAAGCCGGCGCTGAGCACGAAGAGACCGGTCGCCGGATCCAGGTACCCGGCCTCCCCGGCGGCCAGCGCGGCGGCGTGGGCGGCCAGGACCCGCGCCCGGTCGGGGTGGTCGGGCGACAGCCGCGACGGGTGCGGCTCGGTCAACGGCCGGTCCGCCAGGGGTCGCTCGGTCACCCGGCGAGTGTAAGGAAGGGCCCCTTATTAACGTCTCCTGCATAGCAGGGGCCCCCTCCTAACACCCCGGCAGGCCCGGCTCAGCCGTGCCGGGCGAACGCCTCGGCGACCTCGGTCGGGCCCGCGCCGGCGGCCAGCAGGAGCCGCAGCAGCACCTTCGCCTTGTACGGGTCGAGCAGCCCGCCCCAGATCACCCCGCGCCGCCGCAGGTCGGTCTCCGAGCCGACCGCCCCGTACGTGTGCCGCAGCACCGAGCCGGACCCGGTCCGCGAGGTCAGCACCACCGGCATCCGCGCGGCGAGGGCCTCCAGCACCGGGGCGAACGCCGGCGGCACGTGCCCGACCCCGAAGCCGGCCACGACAAGTCCGTCACGGTCACCGGCGAGCCGGGACAGCAGCTCCGGATCGTCGTCGAGGGTGACGGTGTGCAGGGCCACCCGGGTGGCGGCCAGCCGGCCGGCGTCCACCGGCGGCAGCGCGGCGTGTCGGGGCGGCCGGGTGAGCAGGCGTACCTCTCCCTCGATCACGTGGCCGAGCGGGCCCGCGTTGGGCGAGGCGAAGGTGGCCGTACTGGTGCTGTGGGTCTTGCGGACGAACCGGGCGGCGTGGATCTCGTCGTTGAACGCGACCAGGACACCCAGGTCACGCGCGGCCGGCGCGGCGGCGACCCGGGCGGCGGCGAGCAGGTTCGCCGGGCCGTCCGGCCCGGCCAGGGTGGGGTTGCGCATGGCGCCGGTGAGCACCAGCGGCGCCGGGTGCGGCCAGACCAGGTCGGCCAGGTAGGCGGTCTCCTCCAGGGTGTCGGTGCCCTGGGTGACCACCACGCCGGTCGCCCCGCCGGCCACCGCCGCGCCTGCCGCGTCGACCAGGTCCAGGATCTGTCCGTACGTCAGGGCGGCGCTGGGCACCGCCTCGACGTCCCGGACGTCGAGCGGGATCTCGGCGAGCCCGGGTACGGCGGCGGTGAGGTCGGCGCCGGTGAGCCGGCTGACCACTCCCCCGCTGGCGCCGGCCATGGCGATGGTGCCGCCGAGGGTGAACAGGGCGACGCTCACCGCTGCTCCCCCGCGTCGGCCGGCCGGGTGGCCAGCAGGAACGCCTGCGGCCCCCGGTCGAGGACCTCCGCTTGCCGGACCAGCGTGGCGTGCACGGTGAACCCGGCGGCGGTGAGCTGCACGGCGAGCTGCTCCGGCGGCAGCCAGTACACGTCGTACTCGACCCGGTGGCCGTACGCCTCCCGCAGCCGGATCCGCTGGTCGCCGGCCTTCACGGCGACCAGCAGGTGGCCGCCGGGCGCGAGCACCCGGTGGAACCCGGCGAACACCCCGGGCAGCAGCGCGGGCGGCAGGTGGATGATCGAATACCAGGCGACCAGCCCGGCGAGGGCGCCGTCCGGCGCCGCCAGGTCGGTCATCGACCCGATCTCGAAGCGCAGCTCCGGGTACGACCGGCGGGCCACCTCGATCATCCCCGGCGACAGGTCCACGCCGGCGATGTCCAGCCCGAGCCCGTGCAGGTGCGCGGTGATCCGGCCGGTGCCGCAGCCCACCTCCAGCACCGGCCGGCCGGGCCCGACCAGCTCGGCGAAGGCGGCCAGCATGCCCCGGTCGAGGGGGCCCTCCAGCACCTCGGGGATCAGTCGGGCGTAGTCCACCGCCACGGTGTCGTAGGCGGCGCGGGTCTCGGTCAGCCAGGCCGGTTCGATCATGAACGTCGACCCTAGTCGCCGGTCGCCCCCGCCGCGCCCCGCACCCGGTCCAGGTACGCGACGAACGGCTCCGGCCGCTCGAACAGCGACCGGTGCCCGGCGCGCGGGATGACCAGGTGGTCCTTGCTCGGGGCCTGGAGCTGCGCGTACCACTCGTCGAAGAGGCGCAGCCGGCCCGGCACCTCCTGCGCACCGTCCACGAACCACGCCGGCACCCGCAGCTCCCGCACGTCCCGCCGGAAGTCGAGGTCCTGAAGCCGGGGATACAGCACGTCCCAGCCGTCGAGGAAGCCGAACAGGTGCGCCTTCTCCAGCAGGCTGTATTCCGGCACCCCCAGGTTGCCCACCACGCCGGTCTCGTCCTCGGCCGCGCCGGTGCGGTCGAACGCGAACGCGCCCGGCTCGTTGGCCAGCAGCGGCTCGTACGCCCAGATGTCCCGGTACGGCGGCGGCCCCTGGACGGCCAGCCGTTCGGCGAGGTCGGTCCGGCCGGTCCGCCGGGCCCAGGCGAGCATGTCCGCGTACTCGCTGCGGTCGGCCTCGCGCGGGCTCACCACCTGCCCGACCCCCACGTACGCGGCGAACAGCTCCGGGTGGCGCTGGACGGCGAGCAGGCCGGGGATGGTGCCGCCGGAGTGGGCGAGCAGGTGGATCCGCTCGCGGCCGAACCGCTGCCGCAGGTGCCGGGCCACCGCCAGCAGGTCGGCCACCTCGTCCGCGAGGGTCCAGTGCGCCGGGGACCGGAATCCCGACCAGGACCGGGGCCCCGCGGCACGGTCCCAGGTGACCACCACGAAGCGCCGTTCCAGGCCGGCCAGGTGCCGGCGGACCGAGCCGGTCTCCGAGCCGCCGGGCGGACCCGGCACCACCAGCAGCAGCGGCGCACCCCGGTCGGTGCCCCGGATCAGCAGCCCGAGGTCCCGGCCGGCCGAGGCGACCGTGTCGAACTCGGCGATCCCGCCCGGGATCGCGGCCGTCCGGGCCGGCACCGCCGCGCCGACGGTGACCAGGGCCAGCAGGGCGGCGAGCAGCCCGACGACGCCCCGGCCGAGCCAGCGCGGCACCGGCCGGCGCGGCGCGACGCCGGCGGCCCGGCGGGCCAGCCCCGCCCCGTACGCCGCGCCCACCAGCAGCGGCAGCAGCGAGAACAGCCCGTGCACCCCGCGCCCGGCGAGCAGGGCCACCATGCCGAAGGGCGTCAGGTGCGGCCGGTCGACGGTCGGCCCGCGCAGCCGCAGCCGGACCAGCTCCACCGCGACGGCGAAGAGCACCGGCGCGGCGAGCATCGCCCACCGGGAGCGGCTCAGCCGGCCGGCCGCGAGCCCGACGGCGAGGCTGATCCCGATCGAGGCGAGCGCCGTGCCGACGGTGCCCGGGCCACGCGGGGTGCACCACCCGGCGACCAGCCCCCAGGCCGGCGGGAGCAGCAGAGCGAGGGCGCTGGGCACGGTCGGGCGAGGAACCGGATAAGCGATCTCCCGTCGTCTCGGAGAATGTCCACATTAGGCCGCACGTCACCTCTGCGTGGTCCCGTCATCACGGGTGGTGCGGAGAAGCTGGCCCATCGGTCGGGTCAGTCGGCGGACGTGCCGTCGCCCGAGGCGGCCTTCGTGGCCCCGCCACCGAGCAACACCAGGAGGATGATCCCGCCGACGATCCACGGCACGTAGTCCGTCTTCTCGACGTCCCGCTTCTCCACCCAGGTACGGACCTGCACCTGGAGGCTGACCCGGTCCCCGTCGCGGAGCTTCCGTCGCACGGTGAGCAGGCTGCGCCGCCCGTCGTCCGTCAGCACGCAGTACCGGTCCCCGACAGCAAGGGCCTGGTACGCCAGGGTCTCGCTGATGTAGTCGGTGTTCGCCGCGCACATCGCGAACGTGGCGGGAGCGTCCTTCTGCACCGCGGCGATCTGGACCCCGGCCGTGGGGTTGCGGACCAGACCCTCCCCGTCGTTGCCGATGTCCCCGCCGGTCGAGCCGAGCAACTCGGCCACGTCCCAGTCCGGGCAGAGCGAGTCGAGGTCAGCGTAGTAGCCCCGGGACAGGATCAGGAGGCCGTCGTGGCGGACCATCTCGGTGGTGGCGCTGACGGTCGGCGACGCGCCCGCGACAGCCGGCGACGCACAGCGCTCGAGCAGTGCGGACGCCGTGCCGGTGGACTCGGGAACGGCCCCGGGGGTGGGGCTGTCCGGGGCACTGGCGGTGGGGCCGGGGGTGGGGCCACCGGCCTCGGGTTCGCCGCCTCCGGCCAGCCCGACCAGGATCACGACGAGCAGCCCGACACCCACCGTCGCGGCGGCGGCCAGCACGCTGGGTCGCTTGAGCAGCGCCGGCTGCGGGTGTGCCGGCTCCGCCGCGTCCCCCGGCGATCTGCGTCGGGCCATCTCCATGAGGGTCACCACCAGGGCCCCCAGCCCGACCAGCATGCCGACCACGCTGGCCGCCTTGTCGGCCCGGTCGAGCGACGCGCCGCTCATCAGGACGGCGAGCAGGATCCAGCCGACCAGCACGCCGACCACCAACGCCGCCAAGGGGTTCGTTCTCCACGGCAGCTTCGGTGGCCACGCCATGCCGGCATGATGACAGGTCGACACCACCGGCCGCCGTCCCGAGATCTTCATCCGGTCTCGGGAAGAATTTTCCGGGACCGTTGTCGAATCCGGCCGGCCCCGCCCGTCGGGATGGCAAGACGGTGAAACACCGAACAGAGGAGATTCCGATGGCCCAGTACGCAGTCCTGATCTACTCCCCCGCGCCGGCCGACCCGATGGAGATCACGCCCGACTACCTGGCGCTGCTCGACCGGTACCCGGCCCAGGTCGAGGAGCTGGGCGGGAAGATCGTCACCGGGTTCGCGCTGCAGCCCAGCACGACGGCCACGGCGATCCGGGGCGACCTGGTGACCGACGGCCCGTTCATCGAGGCGAAGGAGGTCGTGGCCGGCTTCTTCATCCTGGAGGCCCCCGACCTGGACGTCGCCCTGAAGATCGCCAAGCTGAACCCGGCCACCATCGACGGCGGGGTCGAGGTCCGGCCGCTCTTCACGCCCCCGGCCGAGTGAGCGACGCCGGTACGGCCGCGGCGGAACGCGCCGTGGCGGACGCGCACCGTCGCGAGTGGGCCTTCGTGCTCGCCGCGACGGCGCGCGTCGCCGGTGACCTCGACGTGGCCGAGGAATGCGTGCAGGACGCCTACCTGGCCGCGCTGGCGGCGTGGGCGCGGGACGGCGTACCCGACAAGCCCGGCGCGTGGCTGACCGCCACCGCGAAGCGGAAGGCCCTCGACGTGCTGCGCCGGGACAAGGTGTTCCGGTCGAAGATGCCGCTGCTGGTGGAGCCGGCGGAGGCCGAGGAGCCGGTGGAACCCGGGGAGGACGCGGTGCCCGACGACCGACTACGACTGGTGTTCACCTGCTGCCACCCGGCGCTGGCCCGGGAGGCCCAGGTGGCGCTCACCCTGCGCCTGGTCTGCGGGGTGAGCACCGGCGACATCGCCCGGGCCTTCCTGGTGTCCGAGACCACGATGGCCGCCCGGGTCACCCGGGCCAAGAAGAAGATCGCCGCGGCGCGGATCCCGTACCGGGTGCCGGAGGCCGCCGAACTGCCGGAGCGACTGGACGCGGTGCTGACCGTGATCCACCTGCTCTTCACCACCGGGCACACCGCGCCGACCGGCGCCGACCTGGTCCGCGCCGACCTGGTGGCCCGGGCCGTGCACCTGACCCGGATGCTGCTGGCGCTGATGCCCGACGAACCGGAGGTACGCGGCCTGCTCGCGCTGCTGCTGCTCACCGACGCCCGCCGGGCCACCCGCACCGACGGCTCGGGCCGGCTGCTCACCCTGGAGCAGCAGGACCGCTCGGCGTGGGACCGGACGGCCATCGCCGAGGGCAACGACCTGGTGCTGGGCGCGTTCCGCACCGGCCGGGTCGGCCGGTACGCGCTCCAGGCCGCCATCGCCTCGCTGCACGCCGTCGCGCCCAGCTACGCCGCGACCGACTGGCCGCAGATCGTCCGCCTCTACGACGAACTGCTGAAGCGCTGGCCGTCCCCGGTGGTCGCGCTGAACCGCGCCGTGGCGATGTCCATGGTCGACGGCCCGGCCGCGGCGCTCGCGGAGCTGGACGCCCTGGCCGGCGATCCGCGGCTGGCCGGGTACCACTACCTACCGGCGATCCGCGCCGACCTGCTCCGCCGGCTCGACCGGCGGGCGGAGGCGGCGCAGGCGTACCGGGAGGCGCTCGCCCTGGTGGACAACGACGCCGAACGGGCCTTCCTCACCGGCCGCCTCGCGGACGTCGGCCCCGCCCACCGGAACGACGACGTCACGGTCGACCGGGCGGGGTCGGACCGAACCAGGTGATCGCCTGACCGTGGCCCCTGGTCCAGGCCAGCGGCGTCCCGTCCAGCGCGAGCACGTTGTGATGGGCGTCGCTCGGCGGGCTCGACAGGTCGTCGTAGCCCAGCACGTCCGGTGCCTCGTTCGCGATCCAGTACCCGGGCAGTGCGCGGACGACCTCGGCGAACGCGTGCCGCCGGGGCTCCGGCACCAGGTAGAGCACCGAGGTGTGGAAGACCACCAGGGTCGCGCCGGCCGGTGCCCGGGCGGCCAGCGCCGGCAGGTCGTCCACCAGGTCGCCCCGGACCAGCAGCGGCGGGTCGGCGGCGGCGACCCGCACCGCCGCCCGCAGCCGGTCCCGGCGGTGCGCGTGCTCCGGCCAGATGAGGGCGTCCAGCCACGCGACGTCGGCCGGGTCGGTCACGTCGAGCGGGTTCAGGTCGAGGCCGGCCCGCCACACCACCTCGGGCCGGCGATCCGGGGGTGCGGTACCGGTGATCTCGCAGTCGAGGACCGGCGTGCCCGTGCCGAGCCGGCGGTCCCCGTAGCGGTAGGCGTACCGGTCGGGGTAGAGGCAGAGGCCGGCGGAGGCGCCCACCTCCAGCAGCGCGAGCGGCTGGGGCAGCGACGCCAGCACCGGCAGGAGTACGGCGCACCGTCCCGCCTCGTTCGTCTGGGTCGCCCGGGTGAGGATCTCCATCCGGATCGCCGGCCAGTTCGCCATCGTGTACTCGTGGAAGGCGGCCGGGTCCTCGACCGGACCGCCGAGCAGGCGGACCACGGCGAAGAGCAGGTTCGGCTGCCGCCTGGCCGGCGGCAGCGCGTCGAGCAGGGCGAGCAGCTCGTCGTCGCGGGACACCGCCAGCGCCAGGCGCTCGTACGCGGGCGACACGCCGCGCGCCTCACGGGTGGCGAACCGGGCGTACCTGTCCGCGGTGGTCATCGTTCAGCCGCTCCGTTTCCTGGGTTGAGCTGTCGCGCGCGGGCCACGGTCCGGCGGGCGTCCCGCCATGCGATCAGGGCGGTCCGTAGCCGGGGCGAGGCGACCCGTTCCCCCCGCCGCCGCGCGCTCAACTGGTCGATCAGCCAGGCGGGGGCGGCGGCCTCCCGGACGGCTGCGGTCTTGGTGAGCAGCGCGCCGGTGCCGAGCGCGTGGCGGCCCCGGGCCATCGAGGTGAGCCCCAGATCGGCCAGCGCCGGGTCCAGCCACAGCCACGGACGCCGAGCCGCCCACGCCCAGTAGCCGGTGAGTTCGGCACGGGCCGCCGCCCGGATGTCGTCGTCGTCCATCGGTGGCAGGACGTCGCGCGGCGCCCGGCCGAAGATCGCGTACCCGTGCCGGACCAGCTCGGCCCGGGTGACCCCGGAGAGGATGCGCCGGACGAGCTGCCCGTGGGTCCAGGTCGGATGCCGCACCTGGACGTCGGGAACGGTCGCGGCGTCCACGTAGACGCAGCCAAGGCTGGCGCCGGAGCCGACCCCGTCGTCGAGGCGACGGTGCAGGGTGGCGAGGGTGGCCTGCCGGGCGGCGTCGACCGGGCCGTCGGTCAGCGCGACCAGGTCGAGGTCGCTGACGCCGGGGATGTGGTCGCCGGTGGCCAACGACCCCGCGACCAGCAGATCGGTGACCCAGCCGAGTGCACCGACGTCCCTGGCGAACTCGTCGACGACCGGCAGTGACACGTCAGCAGTCTATGAACTCCGCCGCGGCTTCCGGCAACGGGAGATCGCCTCCAGGTGCTGGCGCTGGCGCTGGTGCTGCCGGCGCTCACCGGACCCACCCCAGGAACCGGTGGTGCAGCAGCCCGGCGGGCACCCAGGTCAGGTCCTCGGCCGCCCACACGAGGTAGGACCCCATGTAGAGGGCCAGCGAGACCGGCGCGCCCTCGAACTCCGCCCGCAACTCCGCCCGCCGGGTCGCGCACGGCCACGGGCCGCCACATCCGCCGCAACTCCACAGCGGCAGGACCGGGCCGTGCGTCGTCACGGCAGGCCGTCCAGGAAGCGCCGGGTGGCGACGCGAGCATGCCAGCGGGAGGCCCATTCCGCCTGAGAGCAGGGGTACGGAGCCAGCCGCGCCCACCACCACCGGCAGCCGGCGCAGAGGCCGTCGACGCCGGGCAGGTGCACGGACAGGATCTGCTGGACCTGGTGCTCGGTCACGGCTGCTGCTCCTCCCCCGGCCAGTGGCCACGTCGGATCGGGATGCGGTGCCGGGCGCGGCAGGGCAGCTCAGCGCCACACCGGCAGGTCCGCCGCCAGCGCCGCCACGACCACACCGGACGGTGCCGGCGGGCCAGTGTCAGCGCGACCGCCAGCAGGTAGTCGTCGTACGACACGCGCCGGCCCACGCCGCCTCCCCAAATTTGGACTCCTATTTTGGAAGCCCAATCAGAGTAAAAGTTGGACTCCTGTTTTGGGAACCTCACTGCGGCGTGTCGCGGCATTACCGGACGACCGGGCCATAATCAGCCGATGGTCAACCCGACGATCCAGCGACGGCGACTCGGGCTCGCTCTCAAGCGCGCCCGCGAGAGCGCCGGCAAGACCCAGGACGAAGCCGCCGCCGTCATCGATGCCGCAGCTAGCAAGATCAGCCGTCTTGAGCTGGGACAGTCGGGGATCAAGCTGACCGACCTGAATCTGCTACTCGATCTGTACGGCGTCAGGGGCGAAGAGGCGGAACCGCTGCGCGAACTCGCCCGCGCCGGACGGCAACGCGGCCGATGGAGCACGTACCGCAATGCGGTGCCCGACTGGTTCCGCCAGTACCTCGACCTGGAGGGCGATGCGTCCGAGATCCGTTGGTACCAGCCGGAGGTGATCCCCGGCATCCTCCAGATCGAGCCATACATCCGCGCGATGAACACCACTGCGCATCCCCGGCCCACCGCCGAGGACGTGGACCGACAGGTTGCCGTCCGCCTGGAACGGCAAGCGATCCTGCAACAGGACGGCGGGCCGGACTTGAGCTTCATCCTCAGCGAATCGGCGCTGCGACGAAACATCGGCGACGCAGCGACCATGCGCGGCCAACTGGTGCACCTTGCTGAGATCGGCAGGCAGCCGAACGTCACCATCCAGGTCTTCCCATTCGACGCCCAGACCTACGAGACGGCGTCCTTCAACTTCATCATCCTGCGGTTCGGCGACGACGCAGCCTCCGACGTCATCTACGTCGAGACGTTCACCGACGCCGATTATCTTGACCGGCCGGACGCGGTGCGGGCCTACACTCGGCTGTGGGACCGACTTCGGGCAGCCGCTCTGGGGCCGGTAGAGTCGCGCAAGCTCATCCAGCGGATGGCGGACGACATGAAGCGGTGACAGACCTGGGGGTGGTCATGGAGACCTCGGATCGCCTGGTCTGGCGTAAGTCCAGCCGCAGCGACAATAACGGCGGCGCGTGCGTCGAGATGGCCACTGTGAACGAGGGCGTCCTGATCCGCGACAGCAAAGATCCGGAAGGACCGGTTCTCCGCTTCGGACGCCAGCACTGGCAGGCATTTCTCACGAGGTTTGCTGAACAGTCCAGGTAAGCGTGTTCACCCGCCCGCAAGGTCGAGGGCAACGCTGACCGGCACGGGCGGCTGAGTCGTTCACGACATCAAGTTCGTAGCCTCTGCGTACCGCGTCGGCTGATCCCGTACCGGGGACGCCTGAGTCGTTTCTGACGTCAGCTCGACAGGCGGCGAAACACCCCACCCTCCCGCCAGCGTGCCGGCGTGCGGCGGGCCGGGCCGTCGCCGGTTCGCCGAAATGGCGGTGTCGAGGGCACGGGGATACCGCCACCTCGGCGAACCGGAGGCATGAACGCCGCGAGCGCGGCAGGGGATCCCCTGCCGCGCTCACGGAACGGACCAGCGTCAGCTGCAGCCGCTGGTGGAGCCGCAGCCCTCGCAGACGTAGCAGCTGCCGGCGGGCCGCATCTTCGTACCGCAGGTGAAGCAGAGCGGCGCGTCGGCGGCCTTGCCGATCACGGCCTCCAGCAGCTCGGTGCTGGAGCCGACCGACGGCGCCGGCTTCACGGCGGCCACGTCGGCCATCTCCTGCGCCGGCTGGGCGACCGCGGCCTTCGGCTCCGCCGGCGTCTCGACCGGGGCGGAGGCGGCCATCGCGGTGAGGTCCGCACCGTTCGCCTCCGCCTCCGCCTCGGCCTGGAGCTGGGCGGCCCGCTCCTTGGCGGTGAAGATGCCCAGCTCCGCGCGGCGCTCGTACGGCAGGAAGTCCAGGGCCAGGCGACGGAAGATGTAGTCCATCACCGAGGCCGCCATCCGCACGTCCGGGTCGTCGGTCATGCCGGCCGGCTCGAAGCGCATGTTGGTGAACTTGCTGACGTACGTCTCCAGCGGGACGCCGTACTGGAGACCGATGGAGATGGCCACCGAGAAGGCGTCCATCACGCCGGCCAGGGTCGAGCCCTGCTTCGACATCTTGAGGAAGACCTCGCCCAGGCCGTCGTCCGGGTACGACGAGGCGGTGAGGTAGCCCTCGGCGCCGCCGACCGAGAAGGAGATGGTCTGCGACGGCCGCTTCTTCGGCAGCCGCTTGCGCACCGGCCGGTACTCGACGACCTTCTCCACGACCTTCTCGACCTCGGCGGCCGGCGCCGGCTCCGCGGCCTTGTTCTTCTTGGCGGCCGACAGGGGCTGGCCCACCTTGCAGTTGTCCCGGTAGATCGCCAGCGCCTTCAGGCCGAGCTTCCAGCCCTCGAAGTAGATCTTCTCGACGTCCTCGACGGTCGCCTGCTCCGGCATGTTCACCGTCTTGGAGATGGCGCCGGAGATGAACGGCTGGACGGCCGCCATCATCCGCACGTGACCCATCGGCGCGATCGACCGCTCGCCCATGGCGCAGTCGAAGACCGGATAGTGCTCCGGCTTCAGGCCGGGGGCGTCCACCACGTGGCCGTGGTCGGCGATGTGCTCGACGATCGCCTCGACCTGCTCCTCGGGGTAACCGAGGCTGCGCAGGGCGCGCGGCACGGTCTGGTTGACGATCTGCATCGAGCCGCCGCCGACCAGCTTCTTGAACTTGACCAGGGCCAGGTCCGGCTCGACACCGGTGGTGTCGCAGTCCATCATCAGGCCGATGGTGCCGGTCGGGGCCAGCACGCTGGCCTGCGAGTTCCGCCAGCCGTTCTTGTCACCGACCTTGTTGCCCAGGGTCCACTGCTTCGTCGCCTCGCGCTGGACGGCGGTGGCCACGGTGCCGGTCGGCTTGATGGCGTCGTTGGCGGCGGCGTGCTTCCGCATGACCCGCTTGTGCGCCTCGGCGTTGCGGGCGTAGCCGTCGTACGCGCCGACGATGCCGGCCAGCTCGGCCGAGCGGCGGTACGCCGTGCCGGTCATCAGCGAGGTGATCGCCGCGGCGACCTCCCGCCCCTGCTCCGAGTCGTACGGCAGGCCGGAGGCCATCAGCAGCGCGCCGAGGTTGGCGTACCCGATGCCGAGCTGCCGGTAGGCGCGGGTGGTCGCACCGATCTTCTCGGTCGGGAAGTCGGCGAAGCAGATCGAGATGTCCATCGCGGTGATGACGAACTCGACCGACTTGACGAACTTCTCCACCTCGAAGGTGCCGTCGGCGCGCATGAACTTCATCAGGTTCAGCGAGGCCAGGTTGCACGAGGAGTTGTCCAGGTGCAGGTACTCCGAGCACGGGTTCGACGCGGTGATCCGCCCGGTCTCCGGGCAGGTGTGCCAGTCGTTGATGGTGTCGTCGTACTGCAGGCCGGGGTCGGCGCACTCCCAGGCCGCCTGAGCGATGGTGCGGAACAGCTTCTTCGCGTCGATCGTCTCGATGGTCTGCCCGTCGAGCCGGCCGCGCAGGTCGAAACCGCCGCCGTTCTCCACCGCGGTCATGAACTCGTCGGAGACCCGGACCGAGTTGTTGGCGTTCTGGTACTGCACGCTGACGATGTCGGCGCCGCCCAGGTCCATGTCGAAGCCGGCGTCCCGCAGCGCGCGGATCTTGTCCTCCTCGCGCGCCTTCGTCGCCACGAACTCCTCGATGTCCGGGTGGTCGACGTCGAGGATGACCATCTTGGCCGCCCGCCGGGTGGCGCCACCGGACTTGATGGTGCCGGCCGAGGCGTCCGCGCCGCGCATGAAGCTCACCGGGCCGGAGGCGGTGCCGCCGGAGGAGAGCAGCTCCTTCGAGGAGCGGATGCGGGAGAGGTTGACGCCGGCGCCCGAGCCGCCCTGGAAGATCCGCCCCTCCTCCTTGTACCAGTCGAGGATGGAGTCCATCGAGTCGTCGACGGACAGGATGAAGCAGGCGCTGACCTGCTGCGGCGACGGCGTGCCGACGTTGAACCAGACCGGCGAGTTGAAGCTGAACACCTGGTGCAGCAGCATCCAGGTCAGCTCGTGCGCGAACACCTCGGCGTCGGCCGGGGACGCGAAGTAGCCGTACTCCTCACCGGCGGTGCGGTAGGTGTCGACCACCCGGTCGATGAGCTGCTTGAGCGACCACTCCCGCTGCGGGGTCCCCACCGCGCCCCGGAAGTACTTGGTGGTCACGATGTTGGCCGCGTTGACGGACCAGGACTCGGGGAACTCCACCCCGCGCTGCTCGAAGTTGATCGAGCCGTCCCGCCAGTTCGTCATCACGACGTCGCGGCGCTCCCAGGTGACCTCGTCGTAGGGATGCACCCCCTCGGTCGTCCAGACGCGCTCGATCTTCAGCCCCGCCCCGGCCTTGTTCCGTGACTTGCTGGTCGTCACGCCCTCGCCCCCCTCGTCGGCGCGGTCACCCACCGCGCCTCGTCAACTGTCAGAAATCTGAAAAACTCAACTGGTCGCGCCGGCGACCTCGGCCGCCTCGGCGCCGGCGCCCTCCCGGGCGCGTGCGGCGGCCCGCAGCGTCTCGATCTCGCGCTCGAAGTCGGCGAGCGAGTCGAAGGACCGGTAGACGCTGGCGAAGCGCAGGTAGGCCACCTCGTCCAGGTCGCGCAGCGGCCCGAGGATGGCCAGCCCGACCTCGTGGCTGGGGATCTCGGCGGCCCCCTTGGCGCGTACGGTCTCCTCGACCTTCTGCGCCAGCAGCGCGATCGAGTCGTCGTCGACCGGCCGGCCCTGGCACGCCTTGCGCACCCCGCCGATGATCTTCGTACGGCTGAACGGCTCGGTGACCCCGCTGCGCTTGACCACCGCGAGCACCGCCTCCTCGACGGTGGTGAACCGCTTGCCGCACTCCGGGCAGGACCGCCGCCGCCGGATGAGCTGGCCGTCGTCGGCCTCCCGCGAGTCGACCACCCGGGAGTCGGCGTGCCGGCAGTACGGACACCGCATCGCCTTTCCTCCTTCATCGACCGCGGGCACACCGACCGGCTCCCGGGCACACGTCACCGCGACGGAGCCATCCCTCGATGACTGACGCCGGCTGGACGGGTACGGGAGTGCGTTCGGTAGTTGAACCCAACCTGTGGGCGACTTACGCCCGTGTGACTACTACATCTAGGGGTTGACCGTATGCCGTCCCACTAGCGCGGTCAAGTTCAACGGCGTGTCCGGCGAGTCGTCAGCATCACTCACCCAACGGGCGGTCCGTCCGGCGGTCACGCGACACGCCGATAGAACATCCGTACGAGGGCGACGTACCATTTATCAGAACAGGCGTTCGGAAATCCAGGATTTTGCCGCGACACGCCGACAACACGTCGTACAGATGTTTGAAAATGGCCGATCTCACCTATACGGTCAACAACGACCGGATGCGGCGTGTCGCGTCGGAGCGGTCGACAGCACCACCTGAGCACGCACCACGAGCCGACGAGGCACCCCAGCGCCGACCAGGGAGGACGGACGTGACCGAGGACCGGGCCAGCCGGCAGAAGAACCCGCAGCCGATCGACGGGGCGGGTCCGCCGGCGACCCGTCGACCCCGCACCGCGCGCAGCCGGGCGGCCCAGCCCGCCGTACGCCCGGTCACGCCGGTGGTCAGCAGCTTCCCGGATCCCACCACGGTCGACCTGACGGCCCGGCAGCGCCGGATCCTGGAGTTCATCCGCACCTGGGTGGAGCGCCACGGCTACCCGCCGAGCGTGCGCGAGATCGGCGAGGCGGTCGGCCTGGTCTCCCCGTCCAGCGTCGCCTACCAGCTCAAGGAGCTGGAGAAGAAGGGCTTCCTGCGGCGCGACCCGAACCGGCCGCGCGCCGTGGACGTCCGCGCCCCGGGCGACGCCGACGACGAGGCGGCCCGCGCCCAGCGGCCCGCCCCCGCGTACGTGCCGATGCTCGGCCGGATCGCCGCCGGTGGCCCGATCCTCGCCGAGCAGGCGGTGGAGGACATCTTCCCACTCCCCCGCGAGCTGGTCGGCGAGGGCGAGGTCTTCATGCTCCAGGTCAAGGGCGACTCGATGCTGGACGCGGCGATCTGCGACGGCGACTGGGTGGTCGTCCGGCAGCAGCCCAACGCCGAGGTCGGTGACATCGTGGCCGCCATGCTCGACGGCGAGGCGACCGTGAAGACCTACCGCCGGCGCGACGGGCACGTCTGGCTGATGCCGCAGAACCCGGCCTTCGACCCGATTCCGGGCGACGACGCCACCATCATGGGTCGTGTGGTGGCCGTGCTGCGCCGGATCTGACCAGCGACGCGCGCGACGGGTGACAGCCCCCACCGGGTCACCCGTCGCCTCGTCAGTAGCGGTCGCCCCGGTACTCCCGGCCACCGGACACCGGCCCGTACTGGCCCCGGTCGTCGTAGCCGCCCCGGTCGTCGTAGCCGTCGCCCCGCCGGCCGCGCGGGTCGCCGTGGCCCGGCTCCCGGCGCGGCGGCTCGGCCCGACCACCGCCGCCGTAGCCACCACCCGGACGGGCGCCGCCGTAGCCGCCACCACCCGGCTGGCCGCCGCGATAGCCGCCACCCTGGGAGGCTCCGCCGTAGACGCCGCCCGCCGGGCGGCCACCGCCGCCCGGCTGGCCGCCGTAGACACCGCTGCCGCGTCCGCCGTCCTGCGGACGGCCACCGCCGTACACGCCGCCCGCCGCCGGGCGGCCGGGCGCGCCGTTCGCCGACGCGCCGCCGTAGACCCCGCCACCGCCGTAGACGCCGCCGCGCGGGCCGCCGACGTCGGGCCGGTCGCCGCTCGGGAAGCCGCCGTGCGCCGGGAACTCGTCGTCGGGGCCGGCCGGTTCGGCCGGGGTCGGCTTGCGGCGGGACCGCATGATCCCGAAGATGCCGGCGCCGACCATCAGCGCGCCGATCACACCCACCGCGGCGATCAGGTACGTGATCTGGTCGAGCGAGAGCCGGTCGAACCACGACTTCTCGGCGGCCGGTTTCGCCGCCGACGCCCCGCCGTTCGGCAGCGCCTCCACGCCCTTGGTCGACGGGACGTAGCTGAGGATCTCCACCGGTTCGGTGTCGTCCAGCAGGCCGACGTCGGAGACCGTGACGAAGCTCTTGCCGTCCGGGGTGTACGAGATCGCCTCGCCGAACGTGTCGGCGAGCGGGGTCACCCGCGGCGTGCCCTTGAGCGCCCCGACGATGTCGCCGTTCGTCACGTCGTACTCGAAGGCGTCGGCGTAGGTGCGCAGGACGACCTTGCTGCCGTCCGGCGAGCGGGCCGCGCCGGTGATCGTCATCCGGCCCGGCGCGCCCAGCTTGTTGTCGGTGTTCGTCTTCGGGACGGTGACCTCGCCGACCTTCTCCATCGGCACCGGCGGGGTGTCACCCGACTTCAGCGGGCCCGAGGGCTTGAAGATCTCCGCCTTGCCGGACGGGTCCTTGGTGATGATCAGCGGCAGGTCGTCGTCCCCGACCAGCAGCGCCTCGGCGTCGTGCGGCTTCTTCTCCGGGTACGACAGCCGGTGCAGCACCGGCTTCTTCTTGCCGGTCACCGGCATGGTCCAGACGGCGATCCGCTCGCGGCGGGTCTTGCTGGTGGCGTTGTCCCCGATGTCGGCGATCCAGAGCGTCTGCTTGTCCGGCCCGAGCGCCAGGTCCTCGGTGTCGTACGGGCCGGCCCCCGAGTAGGAGACCGGCTCCTTCGCGATGCCGCACTTGGTGTCGAGGAAGAAGACCTTCTTGTGGTCGGGGTCGTCGCTGCTGTCGTTGATCACGACGTACCCGGTGCTGGTGGCGACCAGCCCGGACAGCTCGCGCAGCCGCTTGTCTTCGACGGTGCACTTCTTCTTGGGAGCCGCGACCAGCACGGGGGCCGCGGCGGGAGCCGCCACGGCGAGCCCGGCGGGGGCCACGACCGCGCCGATCAGGCCGAGCGCGATCGTGACCGAGGAGACAGCGTGCCGCATGGCGCCAAGTGTCGCACGGCTCGGGTTTCGGGCGGGTGACGCCGGACGGCTCAACCGCCGACGGCCACCCGCTCGTCCGTGGTGAGCCGGTCCCCCGCCCGGTACGGCACCAGCTCGGCGGCGAGCGCCTCGTTGACCCGTACGTGCAGAAGCGTCCCCTCCGGCAGGTGCGCGGTGCTCAGCACCTCCCCCTGCCGGTGCACCCGGGCGACCAGGTCACCCCGGTCGTACGGGAGCACGGCCCGGACCTCGACGGCCGGGCGGGGCAGACGCTGCTCGATCGCCTCGCGCAGCCCGTCGATCCCGCGCCCGCTGTGCGCGGAGACGAGGACCGCCTCCGGCCAGAGCCGCTTGAGCCGCAGCAGGGTCTCCTCGTCGGCCGCGTCGGTCTTGTTGACCACCAGCAGCTCGGGGAGCCGGTCGGCGCCCACCTCGGCGAGCACCTCGCGGACCGCCCGGACCTGCTCCTCCGGGTCGGGGTGGGTGCCGTCGACCACGTGCACCACCAGGTCGGCGTCGGCGACCTCCTCCAGCGTCGAGCGGAACGCCTCGACGATCTGGTGCGGCAGGTGCCGGACGAACCCGACGGTGTCGGAGAGTGTGTAGAGCCGCCCGTCGGGCGTGGTGGCCCGGCGGATGGTCGGGTCCAGGGTGGCGAACAGGGCGTTCTCCACCAGCACGCCCGCCCCGGTCAGGCGGTTGAGCAGGCTGGACTTGCCGGCGTTGGTGTAGCCGGCGATGGCCACCGCGGGCACCGCGTTGCGGGAGCGCCGGGCGCGCTTGGTCTGGCGTACCGTCGTCATGCTCTTGATCTCGCGGCGCAGCCGCGCGATCCGGTGCCGGATCCGGCGCCGGTCGGTCTCGAGCTTGGTCTCACCGGGGCCGCGCAGGCCGACGCCGCCGCCGGCGCCGCCACCCCGGCCGCTGCCGCCGGTCTGCCGGGAGAGGGTGTCACCCCAACCGCGCAGCCGGGGCAGCAGGTATTCGAGCTGGGCCAGCTCGACCTGGGCCTTACCTTCCCGGCTCTTGGCGTGCTGGGCGAAGATGTCGAGGATCAGGGCGGTCCGGTCGACCACCTTGACCTTGGTGCGCTGCTCCAGGTTGCGCAGCTGCGACGGGGAGAGTTCACCGTCGCAGATGACCGTGTCGGCGCCGGTGGAGAGCACCACCGAGCCGAGGTCGTCGACCTTGCCCCGACCGATGTAGGTGGCCGGGTCGGGCCGGTTGCGCCGCTGGATCAGCCCCTCGAGCACCTGCGAGCCGGCCGTCTCGGCCAGCGCCGCCAGCTCGGTGAGGCTGTTCTCGGCGTCCTCCTGCGTCCCCTCGGTCCAGACCCCCACCAGGACGACCCGCTCCAGCCGGAGCTGGCGGTATTCCACCTCGGTGATGTCGGTGAGCTCGGTGGAGAGGCCGGGGACCCGCCGCAACGCCTGCCGCTCCGACAGCTCGAACTCGCCGGTGGTGGCGTCGAGCTCGTCGTCCTCGTAGGGAAGGTAGGTCTCCTGCTCGCGCAAACCGCGTCTCCTGTCCGTTATGTCTATCGCCGGGGTATTTCCCGCGCGTATGAGCATCCTGACATGTGCCAACGCGCGGCGCACCTGCTATATGCCCGTGGCGCTACTAACTGGTAGCGGGGTCGGATGCCGGCCGAGCAGGGCGGGCGAGTAGAAATGCGAGTCGAGCCGTTCAGCGCCGACGGAGGAGTTCCACGTGGCCAACACCCGACTGCCGAGTGCCGGATTCTCGATCACGATCCGGATCGCGGTGCCCGCGGACGCCTCCTCCATCGGGCGGCTGACCACCGCGGCGGGCGAGGCCGGCGCCATCGTCACCGCGCTGGACGTGGTCGACTCCGACCCGGCTTCCGTGATTGTCGACCTCACCTGCGACACCGCCGACGCGAACCACGCCGACCAGGTGGTCGACGCGCTGACCGCGCTCGACGGGGTGGACGTCCGCAAGGTCTCCGACCGGACCTTCCTGCTGCACCTCGGCGGCAAGATCGAGGTCAGCTCGAAGGTCGCGCTGCGCACCCGCGACGAGCTGTCCCGGGCGTACACCCCGGGCGTGGCCCGGGTCTGCCAGGCGATCGCGGAGAACCCGGCCGACGCCCGCCGGCTCACCATCAAGCGGAACACGGTCGCCGTGGTCAGCGACGGCTCCGCCGTGCTCGGCCTGGGCAACCTGGGCCCGGCCGCCTCGCTGCCGGTGATGGAGGGCAAGGCGGCGCTGTTCAAGCGCTTCGGCGGGGTGGACGCCTGGCCGGTGGTGCTGGACACCCAGGACACCGACGAGATCGTCTCGATCGTGAAGGCGATCGCGCCCGCGTACGGCGGGATCAACCTGGAGGACATCGCCGCGCCGCGCTGCTTCGAGATCGAGGCCCGGCTGCGCGAGGCGCTGGACATCCCGGTCTTCCACGACGACCAGCACGGCACCGCGATCTGCGTGCTGGCCGCGCTGACCAACGCGCTGCGCGTCGTGGGCAAGCAGCTCGCGGACGTCCGGGTGGTGGTCTCCGGCGCCGGCGCGGCCGGCACCGCGATCATGAAGCTGCTGCTGCGCCAGGGCGTGGGCGACATCATCGCGTACGACCGGCAGGGTGCCCTGCACCGCGGGCTGCCCGACCTGAACCCGGCCTGGCAGTGGCTGGCGGAGCACACCAACAAGGAGAACTACTCCGGCGACCTGGCGGGGGCGGTGCGGGGCGCGGACGTCTTCATCGGGGTGAGCGCGCCGAACCTGCTCACCGGCGAGGACATCGCCACCATGGCCAAGGACGCCATCGTCTTCGCGCTGGCCAACCCGGACCCGGAGGTCGACCCGCGGGAGGCGCGCAAGCACGCCGCGGTGGTCGCCACCGGCCGCTCGGACCAGCCGAACCAGATCAACAACGTGCTGGCGTTCCCCGGCGTCTTCCGCGGCATGCTCGACGCGCACGCCGAGGAGTTCACCGAGGAGATGGCGATCGCGGCGGCCCGGGCCATCGCGGACGTGGTCGGCGAGGACAAGATCAACCCGACGGTGATCGTGCCGAGCGTCTTCGACTCCCGGGTCGCCCCGGCGGTCGCGGCGGCGGTCCGCGCCGCCGCCCAGAACCCCGCCGTCACTCCCCCGCCGGCCGCCGACCCCGGCCCCGCCGACCTCCCCGAGATCGCCGCCAACGCCAGCGCCACTCCCTGACCCGGCACCGCCCGCCACCCCGCGCCCGCGCCCGCGTGGCTGGCTGCGCCTTCGCAGCGGCCGGGGCGCGGCGATCCCGCGCCGAGCGCTCTGCGTCGCGCGGCCTTCGATGCCGCAGGGACTCCGGCGTGTCGCGGGGCCCTGGCCGAAGCCTTGATGGCGGTATCCGGCCGGCCAGCGGCGCGAACCGCGCGGGCGTCAGCGGCCGGCGGCACCTGACCGGGGGCAGCGCGGTGGGACGAAGGTGCGGCCGGGCGCCGGTTCAGGGCAGGAGGGCGGGAAGGGTGATCTCGCCGGTGGCGACCAGGACCGCGGGGCCGGAGAGCCAGCAGGAGTCGTCGGTGACCGTCACCGTGAGGCGGCCGCCCGGGACGTCCACGACGATCGTGCCGGTGTCCCGACCGGCGTCGCGCAGCGCGACCGCGGCGACCGCGCAGGTGCCCGTGCCGCAGGAGAGCGTCTCGGCCGAGCCCCGCTCGTAGACCCGCATCAGCACGTGCCCGTCGGCGCCGTCGACGGGCTCGCCGGGCGTGGTGAACTCGACGTTCACCCCGGCCGGGAAGGCCGCCGGGTCGACCTCGGGAGCCCGGGTGAGATCCAGGGCGGGCAGCTCCAGCGCGCCGGGCAGCGCGCAGACCAGGTGCGGATTGCCCACGTCCACCGCCGCGCCGGTCAGGGTCAGGCCGCCCAGGGTGGCGGTGGCCGTGTCGTACAGCCGAGGGCGCCGCATCTCCACCGCCACGTCCGCGCCCTCGACCCGGGCCCGCACCAGACCGGCGCGGGTGGCCACCGGCAGCGTCCCGCCCGACGGGGTGACCAGCCCGGCCTCCAGCAGGTAGCGCACGAAGACCCGGGCGCCGTTGCCGCACATCTCGGCGAACGAGCCGTCGGAGTTCCAGTAGTCCATGAACCACTCGGCCTCGCCGGCCAGGGCGGCGCCGTCCGGGTGCTTGGCGGCCCGCACCACGCGCAGCACGCCGTCCCCACCGATCCCGCGCCGCCGGTCGCAGAGCGCGGCGACCAGCTCGGTCGTCAGGTCGAGCGCGCCGTCCGGGTCGGGCAGGATGACGAAATCGTTGCCGGTGCCGTGGCCCTTGGTGAACTCCACGCCCCCATCATTCCCGATGCTCGGCGACCATCCGCAGCGCGGTGTCGAGAACCGCGGGCGCGGCCGAGTCCAGCCAGTGGATCCGGGGGTCGCGCCGGAACCAGGAGCGCTGCCGGCGGACGAACCGGCGGGTGGCCCGGATCGTCTCGTCGTACGCCTCGGCCTCGGTCAGCTCGCCCGCCAGGAAGCGCAGCACCTGCTGGTAGCCGAGCGCCCGGCTGGCGGTACGCCCCTCGGGCAGGCCGCGACCGACCAGGGCCCGCGTCTCAGCGACCAGGCCGTCGGCCCACATCCGGTCCACCCGCAGCGCGATCCGCTCGTCCAGCAGGGCGGTGTCCAGGTCCACGCCGAGCTGCACGGACGGATAGAACGGGGTCGGCTCGGGCAGGGACGCGGTGAACGGCGCCCCGGTCAGCTCGATCACCTCCAGGGCCCGGACGATCCGCCGGCCGTTGGTCGGCAGGATGCCGGCCGCGGCCACCGGGTCGGCCTCGGCCAGCCGGGCGTGCAGCGGGGCCGGGCCGACCGCGGCCAGCTCCGCCTCCAGCCGCTCCCGCACGGCCGGGTCGGTGCCGGGGAACTCGAACTGCTCCAGCACCGCCCGCACGTAGAGACCGGAGCCGCCGACCAGCAGCGGGACCTTGCCCCGGGCCAGGATGTCGTCGACCGCCGCGCGGGCCAGCTTCTGGTATTCGGCGACGCTGGCCGGCTCGGTCACCTCCCAGATGTCGAGCAGGTGATGCGGCACCCCCTCGCGCTCGGCCGGGGTCAGCTTCGCGGTGCCGATGTCCATGCCCCGGTAAAGCTGCATCGAGTCGGCGTTGACCACCTCCCCGTCGAGGGCGTGCGCCAGGGCGATGCTCAGCGCCGACTTGCCGGCCGCGGTCGGCCCGACCACGGCCACCACCGCGCCGGTCATGCCCGGTCCCAGTTCGCCACGAAGTAGGCAACGCCGTAGGGGGCCTCGTGGTGGCTGAGCCGGCCCCGCCAGTCGCCGCCCGCCGCCCGGACCGCGCCGGCCAGCACCTGCCAGGACGCCCGCCCGGCCACCTTCAGCTCCGCCGACAGCCCCGGGTCCAGGTCGAGCAGGGCGGCGGCGTCCGCGCCGGCAAGGGCGCGGGCCACCCCCTCGTCGTACGCTTCGGCGCGCGGGTCGTCGTAGCCGGGCGCCTGGACGCCCCGGCAGGCCGACCCGTCCCCCAGCACCAGCAACGCGGTACGCCCCGCCGGCTCGGCGGCGAGCGCCGCGCCGAAGTCGGCGCACTCGTCGGGGGTCGCGTCGGCGGCGATCGCGGCCGCCCGGCGGGGCAGTTCGGTGCCGGAGCGGCCGATCAGCCAGGCGCCGATCGTCAGGCTCAGCGGCAGCCGCTCCCCGCCGGCGCAGTTGACCTTCCACAGCCGCACGTACCGGTCGACGCCGAAGCTGCGCAGCGAGCCGTAGTCGGCGGCGTCGAACCGCTCGGTGCGGGGGCCGGCCCCGACCATCAGGATCACCTCGGGATCCGCGGCGAGCAGGCCGGCGACCGCGGCGGCGCAGGCGGCGCGGAGGTGGTCCAGCTCACCGGCCGCGGCACCGGCGACCTCGGGCACGAGCAGGGGCGGGTGGGGGCAGACGGCGGCGGCGACCAGTGGCACGGGTCCAACCTATCCGGACGCACCGGTGCGTCCCCGCGCCGATCCGGTCATCGAGGCGCTACGACACCGTATGGTCACGGTCGACGACAGGCGCTCGACACGGACGGGGGCGGACCTGTGACAATGCCGGGAGTAACTTTGCTGCGCCGTGGCGGCGATCGAGGGGGCGGCCCCGTCGACGCCGGGAGAACGAGGATGGGCACATGAGCGACTGGACTGCCTTCGGACGGGTGGACGAGGACGGCACCGTCTACGTCAAGACCGCCGAAGGTGAGCGGGTGGTCGGATCCTGGCAGGCGGGGGCCCCGGAGGAGGGGCTGGCCCACTTCGCCCGACGCTTCGCCGACCTGGTGACGGAGGTGGATCTGACCGAGGCCCGGCTCAACTCGGGCGCGGCGGACGCCGGCCACTCGCTGACCACGATCCGGCGGATCCGCGCCTCGCTTCCCGAGGCCCACGTGGTCGGCGACATCGACGCCCTGGCCACGCGCCTGGACAAGCTGGCCGCGGTGGCCGAGGAGAAGGCCGGCGAGGCCAAGGCGGCCCGGGACGCCGCCCGGGGCGAGGCCCTGGCCCGCAAGACCGCTCTGGTGGAGGAGGCGGAGAAGCTCGCCGCCGAGTCGACCGGCTGGAAGACCGCCGGTGACCGGCTCAAGGAGATCCTCGACGAGTGGAAGACCATCCGCGGGGTCGACAAGAAGACCGACGGTGAGCTGTGGAAGCGGTTCGCCGCCGCCCGCGACGCGTTCACCCGCCGCCGGGGCGCCCACTTCGCCTCCCTGGACCAGCAGCGCAAGCAGGCGCAGACGGTCAAGGAGGAGCTGGTCGCCGAGGCCGAGAAGCTGAAGGAGTCCACGGACTGGGCGATCACCGCCAACCAGCTCAAGGAGCTGATGGCCCAGTGGAAGGCCGCCCCGCGGGCGTCCAAGGAGGCCGAGCAGAAGCTCTGGGAACGGTTCCGGGCCGCCCAGGACCACTTCTTCACCCGGCGCAGCGAGGTCTTCTCCGCCCGGGACAACGAGCAGCGGGCCAACCTGGAGCGCAAGCAGGCCCTGCTCGCCGAGGCCGAGGCGCTCGACGTCGACGGCGACCCGAAGGGCGCCCAGGCGAAGCTGCGGGAGATCCAGGCCCAGTGGCACGAGGCCGGCCGGGTGCCCCGCGAGGCGGCCGCCGGGCTGGAGCGCCGGCTGCGCGCCGTGGACGACAAGGTCCGCGAGGTCATGGACTCGGCGTGGCGGCGCACCACCAAGGAGGACAGCCCGCTGCTCGCCCAGATGCGGGCGCAGGTCGCCGAGGCCGAGGAGCGGCTGGCCCGCGCCCAGGCCGCCGGTGACGCCCGCCGGATCAAGGAGGCCGAGCAGGCGCTCGCCTCGAAGCGGCAGTTCCTCCAGTTGGCCGAGCAGACCAGCTGACCTGACCGACCCCGGCAGCCCCCGGTCCCCTGACGGGACCGGGGGCTGCCGCGTGTTGACGCATCGAGGCGAGCTGATCAGAATGGGCGACGGAGCCAGGTTCCGGCACCGGCACGAGGGCACCGACGGCTGATCCCGCCGTCGGGCGGCGCCGGTGCTCCCTTCGCGAGTGGCCGTCCACGTGGCACGGCCCGGCGCGCGCTGTCCGCGTACTCGATGACGAGCGGGCCGTCTCTCCCTGGTCTCACCGGCCGCGGCGGTCGCCCGCCGCGGGCATCCGAAGTGGAGCAACAATGCACCGACCCACCGCCGTCGGCGGCGCGCTCGCCGCGCTCGCCACCGCCGCGGCCGGCGTCCTCGTCGCCGCCGCCGTCAGTACCACCCCGGCCGCCGCCGCCACCGGCGGGACCGGCACCGGCTACCTGCACACCAGCGGCAACAAGATCGTCGACAGCACGGGAGCCACGGTCCGGCTCACCGGCATCAACTGGTTCGGCATGGAGACCGACAACAAGACCTTCCACGGTCTGTGGTCCAGCAATCCGTGGCGCAGCCAGCTCGACACCATGGCCCGGCTGGGTTACAACACGCTGCGCATCCCGTGGTCGAACGACGCGGTGAAGCCGGGCGCCACGGCCACCGGGATCAACGACTTCGTCAACCCGGACCTGGTCGGGCTCTCCCCGCTGCAGATCCTGGACAAGGTCATCGACTACGCGGGCAGCAAGGGGATGCGGGTCATCCTGGACCGGCACCGGCCGACCGCGGCCGGGCAGTCCCCGCTCTGGTACACCTCCACGGTCTCCGAGGCGACCTGGATCGCCGACTGGAAGATGATGGCCCAGCGGTACGCGAACAACCCGACGGTGATCGGCGCGGACCTGCACAACGAGCCGCACGCCGAGGGCACCAACCCGGCCGCCACCGGGGCCTGCTGGGGCTGCGGCGACACCACCCGGGACTGGCGACTGGCCGCCGAGCGGGCCGGCAACGCGATCCTCGGGGTGCAGCCGAACTGGCTGATCTTCGTGGAGGGCGTCAGCTGCCCGAGCGGCGGCCTGTCGAACGTCTGGGACAACGACCCCAGCAACGACGAGGACTGCGGCTGGTGGGGCGGCAACCTCTCCAAGGCCGGGCAGTTCCCGGTCCGGCTGAACGTGGCCAACCGGCTGGTCTACTCGCCGCACGAGTACGCCACCTCGGTCTACCACCAGGCCTGGTTCGACGACCCGACCTACCCGGCGAACATGCCGGCGATCTGGGACAAGTACTGGGGCTACCTCTACAAGCAGAACATCGCGCCGATCATGATGGGCGAGTTCGGCACCACGCTGCAGGACCCGAAGGACAAGATCTGGCTGCAGAACCTGATGGCGTACACCGGGACCGGGGTGAACGGGATGTCCTTCACCTACTGGTCGTGGAACCCGAACTCGGGTGACACCGGCGGCATCGCGAACGACGACTGGACCACGATCAACCAGGCCAAGCAGGACATCCTCCAGCCGTACCTGATCCCGCCGGCCGGTGGCGGCACGACCACCAGCCCGTCCGCGACCGGCACCCCGAACACCTCGCCGGGTCCGACCACGCCGGCCCCGACCACGCCCGCCCCGAGCGGGGGCTGCACGGCGACCTACAAGCAGGTCAACGCGTGGCAGGGCGGCTTCCAGGGCGAGCTGACGGTGACGAACAGCGGCACCGGCACGGTGAGCCCGTGGTCGGTGACCTGGACCTGGCCGTCCGGGGTGACCCTGGCCAGCGGCTGGAACGCCACGGTCACGCAGTCCGGCACCACGGTCACCGCCGCCGCCCCGGACTGGGCGAAGGCACTCGCACCGGGCGCCTCGGTGACCATCGGCTTCACCGCCAACGGCACGGCCTCCGCGCCCGCGTCCGTGAAGCTCAACGGCACCGCCTGCTGAGTAAGGAGGGGCCCCTTTTTAACAGACGTCTGTTAAAAAGGGGCCCCTCCTTACACCCCGGCGCAGCCGCCGGTGGGCGCGGGCGCCGCGGCCGGCGCGCCGATCGTCGGCAGCCCCAGCAGCACCCCGGGGGTACGCGGGGCGCGCCCCGCCTCGGCGGCGTCGCCGGCCCGGGTCCGCCGGTGCGACAGCGGCTCCCCGTCGGCGTTGAGGTGGTGCGGGGCGGCGTACGTGACGGTGGTGTGCACGATGTCGCCGGGGCGGATCTGCCCGGCCAGCGAGCCGGCGTCGCCGAGCTGGCCGTTCGCTCCGGCTGCGCCGGTCGCGAAGTGCACCAGGCGGCCGTCGCGGGCCCGGCCGGACATCCGGCCGGTGCGCTCGTCCTTGCGCCCCTCGCCGACGGCGACCAGCACCTCGACCGTTTCGCCCACGAGCTTCTTGTTCTCCGCCCAGGTGATCTCCTCGACCGTGGCGATCAGCCGCTCGTAGCGCTCCTGCACGACCTGCTTGGGCAGCTGACCGTCCATGGTCGCCGCCGGGGTGCCGGGGCGCTTGGAGTACTGGAAGGTGAACGCCGAGGAGAAGCGCGCCTCGCGGACCACGTCGAGGGTGCGCTCGAAGTCCGCGTCGGTCTCGCCGGGGAAGCCGACGATGATGTCGGTGGTGATCGCCGCGTCCGGCATCGCCGCCCGGACCTTCTCGATGATGCCCAGGTACTTCTCCGACCGGTACGAGCGGCGCATCGCGCGCAGCACGTCGTCGGAGCCGGACTGCAGCGGCATGTGCAGCGAGTGGCAGACGTTCGGCGTCTCGGCCATCGCGGCGATCACGTCGTCGGTGAAGTCCTTCGGGTGCGGGCTGGTGAACCGCACCCGTTCCAGGCCCTCGATGTCGCCGCAGGCCCGCAGCAGCTTGCCGAACGCGTACCGGTCGCCGAACTCGACGCCGTAGGAGTTGACGTTCTGCCCGAGCAGGGTCACCTCCAGCACGCCCTCGTCGACCAGGGCACGCACCTCGGACAGGATGTCGCCGGGGCGGCGGTCCTTCTCCTTGCCGCGCAGGGAGGGCACGATGCAGAACGTGCAGGTGTTGTTGCAGCCGACGGAGATCGACACCCAGCCGGCGTACGTCGACTCGCGCCGGGTGGGCAGCGTGGACGGGAACACGTCGAGGGATTCGAGGATCTCCACCTCGGCGGCGGTGTTGTGCCGGGCCCGCTCCAGCAGCACCGGCAGCGAGCCGATGTTGTGCGTGCCGAAGACGACGTCCACCCAGGGGGCCTTGCGGACGATCTCGCCGCGGTCCTTCTGGGCCAGGCAGCCGCCGACCGCGATCTGCATCCCCGGGTGCTTGTCCTTCACGGGGCGCAGATGACCCAGGTTGCCGTAGAGCCGGTTGTCGGCGTTCTCCCGGACGGCGCAGGTGTTGAACACCACCACGTCGGGCTGCTCGTCGGCCTCGGCGGCGCGCACGTAGCCGGCCGCCTCGAGCAGGCCGGAGATGCGCTCGGAGTCGTGCACGTTCATCTGGCAGCCGTACGTTCGCACCTGGTAGGTGCGCGGGCTGCCCGCGGCTGCGGTAGTCATGACCCGGACAGCGTATCCGGGCCGAGCTGGTCGGAACGAACGAGGAGGAGCCGTGTGCCGGAGCATCAAGACCCTTCGTGAGCCGTACGTCCCGGTGGTCACCGAGGAGGACATCCGGGCGGCCGCGTTGCAGTACGTCCGGAAGATCTCCGGGTTCCGTACCCCCGCCGCGCACAACGCCGCCGCGTTCAACGCGGCGGTGGACGCGGTGGCCGCCGCCACCGCGACCCTGCTGGACCAGTTGGTGGTCCGCGGCCAGCAGTCCGCCGCCAACTCCTGACCCTGGCCCCGACCGCCGGCCGTGGCGCGGCCGTCGGCCGTGGGGCGGCCGTCGGCCGTGGGGCGGCCGTCGGCCGTGGGGCGGCCGTCGGCCGTGGGGCGGCCATCGGGCGCCGGGGCCGGTTTGCGTCAGTTCGCGGCTTCCCGCGGCGAGCAGACCCCGGCATACCGCAACGCGGGCGTCCATCGGGCGGGGCGGCCCGCGGGCCGGGCGTGGCCTCGATCAGGCGGCGGCCAGGGCCGGTTCGACCGAGTCGGGCGCCCAGCGTGAACGGTGGCACTGCGACCAGCCCCGACAGCCGGGGTGCGACAGGGTGCAGAGTCGCTGGTCGCTGAGCACCTCGCCGTCGTCGGTCTCGACCACGGCGAAGTGCACCGGGCGGATCGTGCCGTCCGGGGCGACCAGCAGGTGCCGCCCGGCGTCGAGGGTGTCGTCGCGCATCAGGCAGTTGCGGTCCAGCAGCCGGGCCAGCGCCCCGATGCTGGGCAGCTCGGGCAGGTTCTCGGGCACGCCGTAGCAGTCGACCATGGTGCCGTACACCCCGGGCGCCTCCCAGACGTCGCAGACCACCGCGTACGCGGGAAGTCGGGCCGGGTCGGCGACGGCGAGCGGCATCACCACCCGGCCGAGCGCCTCGGCCAGCGCCGGGTAGACCTCCACGGGCGCCGCGCCGTCGATTCTCCAGTTCCACAGCTCGGTCATGCCGCCTCCTCGCTGCGCTCGTCCCACCGGCCTCCGGATCGGGCCTTACTGACGATGGTGGGGTGCATATGACCGCAGCCGGGGGCAAGTTACCGGTCTGTGACCATTACGGGCAAAATTTCTTCGGGCGACGTTGCTCCGAGTAGCGGGAAGATGACAGTTTATCGGGTATCGTGCCGCTTCCGCGGCCGGAATCACCGGGGTGTCGTGCCGCTTCCGCGGCCGGAATCACCGGGGGTCCGCGCCGATTCCAGTCACCGCGCGCCGTCAGCGGACCCGGATCAGGTGCTCGCTCGCCGGCAGCAGCTCGCCCACCACGGTGCCGCCGGGCACCTCGCCGGCGACCAGCAGGCCGCCGGAGGTCTGCGCGTCGGCCAGCAGCAGCCGCTCCCCCTCGCCGGCGCCGCCGAAGTCGGTCCACGGGGTGACCCACTCCAGGTTGCGGCGGGTGCCGCCGCTGACGTACCCGTCGCGCAACGCCTCCCGGGCCCCGGGCAGGTAGGGCACGGCCGCCGCGTCGATCGCCACGGTGAGCCGGCTGGCCCGGGCCAGCTTCGAGGCGTGCCCGAGCAACCCGAACCCGGTGACGTCGGTGCCGCACCGCACACCGGCGGCGATCGCCGCCCGGGCCGCGTCCCGGTTCAGCCGGGCCATCGAGGCGACCGCCTCCGGGAACCGCTCCCCGGTCCGCTTGTGCCGGGTGTTCAGCACGCCGACGCCGAGCGGCTTGGTCAGCGACAGCGGCAGGCCGGCCCGGCCGGCGTCCAGGGTGATCAGCTCCTCGGGGCGGACCACGCCGGTGACCGCGAGCCCGTACTTCGGGCCGTCGTCGTCCACGCTGTGCCCGCCGGCCAGGTGGCAGCCGGCCTCCCGGGCCACGTCCTGGCCGCCGCGCAGCACCTCGCGGGCCAGCTCGAGCGGCAGCACCTCCCGGGGCCAGCAGAGCAGGTTGAGCGCCACCAGCGGGGTGCCGCCCATGGCGTACACGTCGGAGAGGGCGTTGGCCGCGGCGATCCGGCCCCAGTCGTACGGGTCGTCCACCACCGGCGTGAAGAAGTCCGCGGTGCTGACCAGGCCGGTCCGCTCGTCGAGCCGGACCACCGCGGCATCGTCGCCGTGCTCCAGTCCGACCAGGAGGTCGGCGGCGCCGGTGGCCGGGCCGAGGCCGTCGACCATCGCCTCCAGCTCGCCCGGCGGGATCTTGCAGGCGCAGCCGCCGCCACGGGCGTAATCGGTCAAGCGGAGCACGTCGGCCATCCCCTCATGATCTCCGCAGGGTGCGGGCTGCGCCACTCGGACGGGCCGAACGGTGACAAGATTCGGACGCGGCGGCACGCCGGTGACCGGTGTTACCGCTCCGTGACCATTCGAGTTGCATTCCGCCACGTCACGCCGCCTACAGTTGCCCAAACCGGGGGTCGACCGACCCCGCATTCCGGACGGACGACAGGGACGGTGGAGGACGTGACGACCGGCGAACCGCTCATCGTGCTGGACGGGGTCAACAAGTGGTTCGGCCCGCTGCACGTGCTGGACGACGTGTCGCTCTCCGTCGGCCGGGGCGAGGTGGTCGTGGTGATCGGCCCGTCCGGTTCCGGCAAGTCGACGCTGTGCCGGACGATCAACCGGCTGGAGCCGATCAACTCGGGCACCATCACGTTCGACGGCACCCCGCTGCCCGCCGAGGGCAAGGCCCTGGCCAAGCTGCGCAGCGAGGTCGGCATGGTCTTCCAGTCGTTCAACCTCTTCGCGCACAAGACCATCCTGGAGAACGTCACCCTCGGCCCGATCAAGGTCCGCAAGGAGAAGCCGGCCGCCGTCCGCGAGCGCGGCCTGGCCCTGCTGGACCGGGTCGGCATCGCCAACCAGGCGGACAAGTACCCGGCGCAGCTCTCCGGCGGCCAGCAGCAGCGGGCGGCGATCGCCCGCGCCCTGGCCATGCAGCCCAAGGCGATGCTCTTCGACGAGCCGACCAGCGCGCTGGACCCGGAGATGGTCGGCGAGGTGCTGGACGTGATGACCTCGCTGGCCCGCGACGGCATGACCATGGTCGTGGTCACCCACGAGATGGGCTTCGCCCGGCACGCGGCGAACCGGGTCGTCTTCATGGCCGACGGCCAACTGGTGGAGGAGGCCCCGCCGGCCGAGTTCTTCGCGAACCCGCGCAGCGAGCGGGCCAAGGACTTCCTCTCCAAGATCCTCACCCACTGAGCGTCCGTAGTGGAGCGCGCCGTCCCCCGGTGGGCTCCGTCGAAGAAGGAGATGAGTATGCGTTTCAAGCGCGTGGCCGCGGTCGCCGCGGCGGCGACCCTGGCGCTGGGCATGGCCGCCTGCGGCGGTGACGACAGCGACGAGGGCACCGGCGCGGGCAGCAAGTCCTTCGCCGCCGGCAGCACCATGGAGCGGCTGAACAAGGCGCAGAAGATCAAGGTCGGCACCAAGTTCGACCAGCCGGGCTTCGGTCAGAAGGGCCTGTCGGGCAAGCCGGAGGGCTTCGACGTCGAGATCGCCAAGATCATCGTCAAGGAACTCGGCATCCCCGAGGACAAGATCGAGTACGTCGAGACCCCGTCCAAGGTCCGCGAGGACGTGATCGTCAACGGCACCGTCGACCTGGTCGCCGCGACCTACACGATCAACGACAAGCGCAAGGAGCGCATCGCCTTCGCCGGGCCGTACTACGAGGCCGGCCAGAACATCATGGTCCGCAAGGACGACACCAGCATCACCGGCCCGGACTCGTTCAAGGACGGCACCAAGAAGGTCTGCTCGGTGACCGGCTCCACGCCGATCGAGGAGATCAAGAAGTACGTCAAGGACGTCGCCACCCAGGTGGTGCCCTTCGACACCTACGACAAGTGCCGGGACGCCCTGAAGAGCGGCCAGGTCGACGCGGTCACCACGGACAACGTGATCCTGCTCGGCTACATCGCCAAGGACGAGGCCTCCTTCAAGATGGCCGGCGACAACTTCACCAAGGAGCCGTACGGCATCGGTGTCAAGAAGGAGGACACCGACTTCCGTAACTTCATCAACGACGTCCTGGAGAAGGCCATGCAGGACGGCCGCTGGAAGAAGGCCTGGGACGACACCGCCGGCAAGTTCGGCGCCACCCTGGGCGACGCTCCGACGATCAACCGCTACTGATCCGACCTGATCTGGAGGGTGGGGAGGAAACCGACCCGTGAGTGTGCTCATCGACAAGTTCGACGTCTTCGCGGGTGGATTCTGGCTCACCCTCCAGATTTGCTTTCTCGCCGCGATCGGCGCCCTGATCCTGGGCGCCGTCGTGGCGGTGCTGCGGATCTCCCCGGTGCCACCGCTGCGCGCGCTCGGCACCGCCTACGTGACCGTCTTCCGGAACCTGCCGCTGACCGTGGTGATGTTCTTCGCCGCGTTCGGCCTGCCCGCGCTCGGCTCCAACGCCAACTTCCTGCGCATCCCGGGCCTGGACGCGGTCTTCAGCCGGCTCGGCACCGACCTGCCGTACTTCCGGTTCGCCCTGATCGCGCTGTCGCTCTACACGGCGGCGTTCGTCTGCGAGGCGCTGCGCTCCGGGGTGAACGCGGTGCCCCCGGGACAGGCCGAGGCCGCCCGTTCGCTCGGCCTCACCTTCGGCCAGAACCTGCGGTACGTGGTGCTGCCGCAGTCCTGGAAGGCGTCGATCGTGCCGCTCGGCTCGGTCATCATCGCGATGATCAAGAACTCCGCGCTGGTCGGCTTCTTCGGCGTCATCGGTGACCTGTCCCAGACCGCCGACCAGCTCACCTCGGCCGGCGGCTACGCCTTCATCCCGGTCGCCATCGGCATCTCCGTCGGATACCTGATCATGACGGTGCCGCTGGGCGCCCTCCTCGACCGGATCGAGAAGCGACAGGCGGTGGCCCGGTGAGCCAGCAGAACAGCGTCCTCTACGACGTCCCCGGCCCCCGGCAGCGGCGGATCACGCTGGTCAGCAGCCTGATCGCCACGGTCGTGGTGCTCATCGGGGCGTACCTCCTGATCTACCGGCCGCTGGCCGACAAGGGCCAGTTCTCGATGGAGCTGTGGGGTCCGCTGATCGACCCCTCGAACGAGAACTTCACCCAGGTCTGGGACCGCCTTGGCGTCGGCCTGAAGCACACCCTGACCGCCGCCGCCCTGGCGATCCTCTCCTCGCTGGTCGTCGGCACCCTGCTCGCCGTGCTGCGGATCCAGCTCAAGAGCCTCACCCGGCGGCGCTTCACCGGGCTGGCCACGCCGCTGGCGTACCTGCTGCGTGGGCTGAGCGTGCTGCTGTCCGCGGTGACCCGGGTCTGCGTGGAGGTGTTCCGGGGGCTGCCCGTCGTCATCACGATCTTCTTCGTGGCGCGCGGCTTCCCCGAGTTCGGCGTCTCGTTCGACAACCTCTGGTACCTGGTCATCGGTCTGACCGTCTACAACTCGGTGGTCATCGCCGAGATCCTCCGCTCCGGCATGGAGGGGCTGCCCGGCGGGCAGGCGGAGGCCGCCGCCGCGATCGGCCTCTCCCCCGCGCAGACCACCCGGATGATCCTGCTGCCGCAGGCGTTCCGGATCATGCTCCCGGCGCTGATCAGCCAGCTCGTCGTGGTGCTCAAGGACACCTCGCTCGGCTTCATCATCAGCTACGAGGAGACGCTCAACATCGGCAAGCAGATCATCGGCGTGCTGGGCAATCCGATCCAGGTGTACGCGGTGATCGCGGTGCTGTTCATCGCGGTGAACTACTCGCTGTCGAAGCTGGCGCAGTTCGTCCAGCACCGGCTCTCCCGCGGTCGCAAGACCGCCGGCACCCCGGCGCAGCAGGCCCCGGCCACCGCCCTCATCTCCCAGGCCGAGGGTGCCGGCGGCAACTGATCCACCCCTGACGGCACGAGGGCCGGTCCGGACCTCCGGACCGGCCCTCGTCGTACCGTCATCGGTGACCCTGCCGCCCCCGAGGGGCCCGGCTCAGCGGGCGATCTCGGTGACCCGGGACTCGCGGACCACGGTGACCCGGATCTGACCGGGGTAGGTCAGCTCCTCCTCGATCTGCTTGGCCACGTCCCGGGCCAGCACCGCCGCGCCGATGTCGTCGACGTCCTCCGGCTTGACCATCACCCGGATCTCGCGGCCCGCCTGCATGGCGAAGACCTTCTCCACACCGAGCTTGCCGGCCGCGATCTCCTCGATCCGCTCCAGCCGCTTCACGTACGCCTCGAGGCTCTCCCGCCGCGCACCCGGGCGGCCACCCGAGCAGGCGTCGGAGGCCTGGGTGAGCACGGCCTCGATGGTCTGCGGCGGCACCTCGTTGTGGTGTGCCTCGATGGCGTGCACCACGTCCTCGCTCTCGCCGTACTTGCGGGCCAGGTCGGCGCCGATGATGGCGTGGCTCCCCTCCACCTCGTGGGTGAGCGCCTTGCCGATGTCGTGCAGGAACGCGCAGCGCTTGATGGTGGGCACGTCCAGCCGCAGCTCGGCGGCCATGATGCCGGCGATGTGCGCGGTCTCCACCAGGTGCTTGAGCACGTTCTGCCCGTACGAGGTGCGGTAGCGCAGCCGGCCGAGCAGGGTGACCAGCTCCGGGTGGATCTCGGTGATGCCGACCTCGACCAGGGCGTCCTCGGCGGCCCGGTGGCAGAGTTCCTCCACCTCGTGCCGGGCCAGGTCGTAGACCTCCTCGATCCGGTGCGGGTGGATCCGGCCGTCCAGCACCAGCTTCTCCAGGGTGAGCCGGCCGACCTCCCGGCGTACCGGGTCGAAGCAGGAGAGCAGCACCGCCTCGGGGGTGTCGTCGATGATCAGATTGACCCCGGTAACCGACTCGAAGGCGCGGATGTTGCGGCCCTCCCGGCCGATGATCCGCCCCTTCATCTCGTCGCCCGGCAGGTGCAGAACGCTGACCACGCTCTCCGCGGTCTGCTCGCTGGCGACCCGCTGGATGGCGTCCACCACGATGTGCCGGGCCCGCTGCTCGGCGGTGCTCCGGGCGTCCGCCTCGATGTCCCGGACCAGCAGCGCGGCCTCCCGCTTGGCCTGGCCCTCGATCGACTCGACCAGCTCGGTACGGGCCACCTCGGCGGTCAGCCCGGCCACCCGCTCCAGCTCGCGGCGGCGCTGCTCCTCCACCTCGGCGAGGGCCTGCTCCCGCTCGACCAGGGCGGCCTCGCGGGCGGCCAGGGCGGCGCTGGCGGCGGTGAGCTGCCGCTCCCGCTCGGCGAGCCGCTCCACCTCCTCGGTGTGCAGCCGTTCCCGCTCGTCCATCCGGGCGGCCCGGCGCTCCACCTCGGCCGCCTGCTCGCGGGTGGTCGCCGCGAGCACCGCCACCTCCCGCTCGCCGCTGCGCCGGGCGGCGGTACGCAACTGCTCGGCGTCCGCCTCGGCCTGCCTGTGTGCCCGCTCCAGCACGGTGTCGGCCTCGGCACGGGCGTCGTCGAGGACCCGGCGGGCCTCGGCCCGGGCCGCCTTCGCCTCGGCCTTGGCGGCGGCCGCCTCGGCGCGGGCCGCGGCGGCGGCCGACTTCGCCACGTCGATGGTGCTGTTCGCCTCGTCGGCGGCGCTGCGCAGGGCGGCCAGGGACTGCTCCTGCCGGTCCTTCTCGGCGATGAAGGCCGGGTCCTCGGGGGCGGGCGCCAGGCTGATCCGGCGCAGCGTACGCACCCCGAACACCACGGCGCCGACCACCACGACGGTGAGGATCAGCACCACCACCAGGAGGACCACGTCGAAGCCCCTCATGCCGCCGCTCCCAGCGGACGGCACGACCGGCGTTCCGCGGTGGCCAGCCCGGCCCGGAAACCGGCGACCGGCCCAGGGCGGGGCCGACGAGGCCGGGGGCGGCCGGCTGCTCCGGACGTCCTGGCCGGATGCGGGCTCGACACGGGTCTGGCACGGCCGGGGCCGTCGTGGCCTGGCGAGGAGCGACCGGCAGCGCGTGGAAGACCACCGGTGAACCTCTGCCGCCCCGTCATGGCCGCCTCCCCTGAACGTCGCGCCGCAGCGGTCGTGCCGAAGGCACGCACCTGCGACTCCGGACGCCCGACCGAGCGGCTGGCCGTGGGTAGCGTTCCGTCGACGGTGCCCACGGAGGGGCACCGCCGACAACCGGTTGCAGTTGTCGGTCGGCTCCGGACCGGCCGTCCGGAGCTGCCGTCAAAGGCCGGTGACGCTGGCCAAAGTGATGCTGTTCTGTTACGCGATCTATGTTGTGCGCTTAGCCTGCGCTGGTCGGGCAAAGTGAGCCTGTATGGCGAGGCTAGGTCTCCGAGGGCGGTTCGGTCAAGAACTCATGATCAAACCACCCGGACGGAGAGAAGTTGTCGAGTCACCCTACGTTGACCAGATGCCGGACACGGCCGGACAAACCTCGCGACCCACCGATCCTTCATCGCCTTCCCGGCCTGATCAGAGCCCTCACGCCACCAACCACCCGGCACCGACGCGGCGGCCCACCCCGCGGCCCGGGGGCACATCGCAACTTCCCCGAAAGTGTTGCTTCCGATCGACGGCCAAGCCGCAATGTCGGCGACCCTCGACGTGATGGCCGGGCGGGTGCCGTGGGCGCCGGGGCGGACGGTCAGTGGGCGCCGAGGGCCTGCGCGGCGGCCACCAGGGCGGCGTTGTCCGGCGCGACAGAGCCGTCCGGCAGGACCAGCGTGTCCTCCAGGCCGATCCGGGTGGCCAGGCCCCGGCGTACCGCCTCGACGAGCACCGGCCAGGTGGCCGAGCCCTCCCCGTGCAGCAGCACCGGCGGGCCGCCGGCGGGCAGGGCGGCGAGGATGGCGGCGGCGTCGGCCACGGACCGCTCGGGTTCCTCCGTGAGGCACTCGACGAGGATCCGGCCGACCGGCACCGACCAGCGACGCCAGGCGTCGACCGCGGGCTCGGTCCAGAGGCCCGCCTCCACCATGACGCCCCGCTCGTGCAGGGCGGCGGCGACCGCCGCCGCACCCGGCTCGTGGGCGTTGACCGAGGCGAAGTCGGGCAGCACCGTCCAGGACCGGACGGCGGCGACCCGGGCGACCGGATCGGGCGTGATCCACGCACCGGTGCTCACCCCGACCGGCAGGCCGGGCCGGGCGGCCCGGATCGCGGTGACCACCCCGGCGATCACCGCCGGGTCGAGGGATTCGTCGCCGGCTGCGTCACGCGGGTGCACGTGCACCGCCGCGACCCCCGCCGCGGCGCACCGGGCGGCGTCGGCGGCCAGCTCGGCCGGGGTGACCGGCACCGCGGGGTGCTCGTCCCGCCGCCGACCGCCGTTGAGACAGGCCTTCAACACCCGGCCATCATGGCCCGCCCACCGGCAGCCCGCGCGCCCAGACCGCCGCCCGCCCCGCTGCGGAGGTACCGCAGCCCGCCCCTTCCCCGTCCCGGAATGCCCCGTCCGGCCGGCGCCGGCGCTACAGCGGACACGGGATGCGGAGATCCGGGCCGTCCCCCCGCCAGGAAGGACCGACCTACCGCAATCCGCGGGAGGCCCGGCCCCGGCCCATGCGGGGGCGGGACCGGGCCCGGCCCGGGAGGGGCCCGGGTCGGGCCCGAGCGGGCCGTTCAGTCGAAGGGGCGTTGGTCGCGGTCCAGGTCGTTCTCGGCGTCGGCGAGGGCGTCGGCGTCGATGTGCTCGGCGAACTCGGCCGCCTCGGCGCTCTGCGCGGCGAGGGCGTCCTTCACCGCCCGAATCGCCACGCCGGGCGGGTAGCCCTTGCGGGCCAGCATGCCCACCAGGCGGCGGAACACCGCGTCGGGATCGCCGCGCGCCGAGCGCAGCTTCCGCTCGACCAGGGCCCGCGCGGTGTCGGCCTCGGTCTCCTCGTCCAGCTCGCCGAGGGCCTCGCTGGCCACGTCACCGTCGACGCCGCGCTGGCGCAGCTCGTTGGCGAGCGCCCGCCGGGCCAGCCCTCGGCCGGTGTGCCGGCTGCTGACCCAGGCCCGGGCGAAGGCCGCGTCGTCGATGATGCCGACCTCGTCGTACCGGTCGAGGACCCCGGCGGCGACCTCCTCGGAGATGCCCCGTCTGGCCAGGGCCTTGGCCAACTCGGCCCGGGTACGCGGGCGGACCGCGAGCTGCCGCAGACAGATCTCCCGGGCCACCTCGGCCTCGTCGCGCGGCGGAGTCGCCTCGGAATCGGGCTCCTCCGCGCGACCACGACGACCTCGGCGGGGCCGGGGGGTGGGGTTGGCGTCACCCGCGCGGGGCGGACTGGCGTCCCAGCCGCGCCCCGTACGGGCACGTCGTCCTGCCACGGATCAGCGGATCAGAAGTCGACCGGCGGCAGCTCCGGGCCGCCGGCGGCGTCGCCCGCGCCGGTGCCGACGCCGAGCTTCTCCAGGATCTTCTTCTCGATCTCGGCCGCCACGTCCGGGTTCTCCCGGAGGAACTCGCGGGCCTTCTCCTTGCCCTGGCCGAGCTGGTCGCCGTCGTAGGTGTACCAGGCGCCGGACTTGCGGATGATCGCCTGCTCCACGCCGACGTCGATCAGCGAGCCCTCGCGGGAGATGCCCTTGCCGTACATGATGTCGAACTCGGCCTGCTTGAACGGCGCCGCGACCTTGTTCTTCACGACCTTGACCCGGGTCCGGTTACCGACCACGTCGGTGCCGTCCTTGAGGCTCTCGATGCGCCGCACGTCGAGCCGGACCGAGGCGTAGAACTTCAACGCCCGCCCACCCGTGGTCGTCTCGGGGCTGTTGTGCACCATGACCCCGTCGACGAAGTAGTTGTGGTTGCCCTCAACCTCGATGTCGAACCGGTTCATCGAGCGGGTCTTCGGCTTGACTCGGACATCGATGATCCGTGCCGGCACCGGCATCAGCTCCGCTGGGACGAACTGCGGCTCGACGGCACACTGGCCTCGGAAGCGCGGCAGCAGCTTGGCCTCCATCGCCGCCGGCACGTAGGGAGCGATCAGCTCCTGGAACCTCGCCGACGCCTCCGTAGTGAAGATGATCGACGCCGTCTGCCGAGCGCCCCGGGAGACCAGCTTCACGTCCATCCCGTACGCGTCGCGCAGATGCGCCACCAGACGGTCGCGGCTGCCCTCCGCCATCGCCTCGACGCAGATCTCGATTCGGCCGGACCCGCCGGCCGTACGCTCCTGCAGGCCCTTCGAACGGACAGTGAAGCAGCCGTCGTCCATGTACCACACTGCGAGGGCGAGAGGAGTCAGCGCCTTGAGGTAGTCCCAGCTGAGGTGCTTCTTGCCGTCGCCCAGGTAGACCGCGCGGCGCAGCTCGTCCAGCTCAGGCAGCGGGGTGAAATCGACGAAGGCCGCGCCCCGGGCGTCGGTACGCCGGGAGTGGGCGATGTTGCCCAGCAGCGAGACCTTCCAGTCGACGTAGTCGACCTGCTGTGCGCCGTGACCGAGACGGAAGCGGACACCGGAGCGATCCTGACGGTTCGGCGAGAGGGCACCGTCGCCCATCAGCGAGCCGAGGACGACCTGCCACTGCTGCTCGCTGAGGCGGCGTGACTCGGCGAGCATCACCCGGTCACCGGCGATCAACTCGCCCGCCTCCCGCCAGCCGCCCGGAGTGCGCACCAGGTGGTTCGCGGTGGCGGCGAACTGCGCCCGCCCGTTGCCGCCCGACTTGGCGACGGTGAACTGGAGGAACTGCTCCGCAGGACCGTTGTTGAACCAGTTCGTGATCCGCTTCGGCTCCACCCGGTCGGTCTCCGGGTTGTAGGAGAGAACCTCGACGTCCATCCGCTGGTTGACGATCTTGCCGATCTTCTCCTGCGTGCCGTCGGCCAGGGTGACCCGGGTCGAGTACGACATGCAGCCAAACATGACGCCGATCTTTTCCCGCAGCTGGTTGATGAAGATCGCGGTGGTGCCGGTGTTGTTGAGCACACCGGTGATCTTCCGGAGCGCCTGGCTCATCAGCCGGGCCTGGAGACCCACGTGGCTGTCGCCCATCTCGCCCTCGATCTCGGCGCGCGGCACCAGGGCCGCCACCGAGTCGATCACGATGATGTCGATCGCGCCGGAGCGGACCAGCATGTCGGCGATCTCCAGCGCCTGCTCGCCGGTGTCCGGCTGGGAGACCAGCAGGGCGTCGGTGTCGACGCCGAGGGCCTTCGCGTACTCCGGGTCGAGCGCGTGCTCGGCGTCGATGAAGGCGGCGATGCCGCCGGCCCGCTGGGCGTTGGCCACCGCGTGCAGGGCGACCGTGGTCTTACCGCTGGACTCCGGGCCGTAGATCTCGACGACCCGGCCGCGGGGCAGACCGCCCACGCCGAGCGCCACGTCGAGCGCGATGGAGCTGGTCGGGATGACGGCGGTCTGCACGACCGGCCGCTCCCCGAGCCGCATCACCGAACCCTTGCCGAACTGCTTGTCGATCTGAGCGAGAGCAAGGTCGAGCGCCTTCTCCCGGTCCGGCCCTGCCGCCATCGTTGCCACCCCTGCCTTCGCCGGCGTCTTACCTGAGCTTCGCGTCACGCGGGACACGCTAGGCGCTGGGTCCGACAGAAAACCAGCCGACGGGCCGCGAGCTGTGGACGAGCACCCCGCTGTGGACAATAGCCGAACAGGTGTACGACTCGACAAGCGACACGCCGAAGTAGCGGAAGCGCTGCTCAGCGCAGCCGGGCGGGAACCCGGTCGGGATAGGCGGCGACCACCGCCCGCCACACCACGTGGGTCTCCGTACCCGCCTTCAGTGCCTGCTCGATGGTCCGCCCGCCGAGCTGGGACAGCACCTGGTCGCTGGCGATGCTGGCCGCGTAGCCCGGCCCGAACGCCTCCTCCAGCCGGGCCCAGAAGTCGGTCAGCCGCACGATCAGTCCTCCTTGTCGGGCACCCCGGCGGGCACCGGACGCAACGCTAGCGCCACCAGGGGCACGGTCGCGATCGCCGCGAGCAGGGTGAGCGTGGGATAACCGGCCATCCGCATGACAAACCCGCTGAGTGCCGCGGCAGCCGCGCCGGCCAGCCCCATGATCAGGTCGGAGAACCCCTGCACGGCCGGCCGCACGGCGGTCGGCACCGACTCCGACAGCAGCGTGGAACCGGCCACCATGGTGCCCGACCAGCCCAGCCCGAGCAGCGTCAGACCGACGGAGAGCCCCGGCGTGTGGTGTCCGGCCGTACCGGCGATCGCGCAGGCGGCCAGCAGCACCACGATCCCGCCGAGGATCACCGCCCGCCGGCCGAGCCGGTCGGTCAGCCAACCCACCACCGGCGAGAGCGCGTACATCCCGGCGATGTGCAGGCTCAGCACGATGCCGACCACCCGCAGCACGTCGGCGTCGTGGTGGAACTCACCGAGCCGTACCGGGGTCATCGACATCACCGCGACCATCACCACGTGGCCCACCGCCACGGCGGCGATCCCGAGGCGAGCGGCGGGCAGCCGGCGTACCGTCTGCCACGCCAGGCGCATGCCCGCGCCGCGCCGGGCCGCCACGGCCGGCTCGGCCGGCGGCGCGTCGGCCGCCGCGAGGCGGCGCGCGGTGAGCAGCGGGTCGGGCCGCAGCAGGATCAGCAGTACGACCGCGGCCAGCACGAACGCGGTCGCGCTGAACGCGAACGGGCCGGCCAGCGGCGGCAGGCCCCAGCCGTTGGTGGTGTGGTCGGCGAGCGCGGCGAAGTTCGGCGCCGCCACCGCGCCGATGGTGGTGGCCCAGACGATCAGCGAGAGCTGCCGGCCGCGGCGGGCCGGTTCGGCCAGGTCGACGGCGGTGTAGCGGGCCTGGAGGTTGGCTGCGGTGCCGCCGCCGAAGAACAGCATGCCGAGAAAGAGCAGCGGCACCCAGCGGGTGACCGCGGCGAGCACCACCAGCACGCCCCCGACCGCCCCGGCCAGGTACGCCACCGCGAGGCCCGGCCGGCGGCCGTGCCCGGTCATGATCCGGGTGACCGGTACGGCCAGCAGCGCCCCGCCGACCACGGCGGCGCTCTGCGCGAGGCCGGCCACGGCGGTGCCGGCGATCCGGGCGGCGAGCAGCGCGCCCACGGCGATGCCGATGGTGACCCCGATACCGCCGATGATCTGGGTCACGAAGAGCAGGCGCAGCGTCCGCCGTTGGATCGGCGCGACGTCGGGCCGGGTGAGGGCCGGAGCGGTGAGGTCGGTGGCCATGCGGGTTTCTCCTCGGTAAGGGGCGACCCATCCTCGCGCACCGGACCCGCCCGGCTCCACCCCGTTCCGCTACAGGCCCAGCCCGCGGCCGATGATCTCCTTCATGATCTCGGTCGTGCCGCCGTAGATGGTCTGCACCCGGCCGTCCAGCCAGGCCTTCGCCACCGGGTACTCGAGCATGAAGCCGTAGCCGCCGTGCAGTTGGAGGCAGCGGTCGGCGACCTTGTTCTGGAGCTCGGTGGTCCACCACTTGGCCTTCGCCGCGTCGGTGACCGAGAGCCGGCCGGCGTTGAACTCGGCGACGCAGTGGTTGACGAAGGTCCGCGCGATGGTGACCTCGGTGTCCAGCTCCGCCAGGAGGAAGCGGTTGTGCTGGAACTTCCCGATCGGCCGGCCGAACGCCTCCCGGGAGCGGGCGTGGTCGAGGGTGAGCGCGAGCAGCTTCTCGCAGGCCGCCACGGCGGCGACGGCGATGCTCAGCCGCTCCCGGGGCAGGTTGCCCATCAGGTGGTAGAAGCCGTGGTTCTCGGTGCCGATCAGGTGGTCCGCCGGCACCCGGCAGTCGTCGAAGAAGAGCTCGGCGGTGTCGTTGGCCTTCAGGCCCACCTTCGCCAGCCGGCGGCCCCGGCCGAAGCCGGGCGTCCCGGCCTCGACCACCACCAGGCTCACCCCGTGCGCGCCCTGGTCGGGCGCGGTCTTGGCGACCACCACGACGAGGTCGGCCAGCTCGCCGTTGGTGATGAAGGTCTTCTGCCCGTTGAGCACGTACGTGTCGCCGTCGCGGACCGCGGTGGTGCGGATCCCGGCCAGGTCGCTGCCGGCGCCGGGCTCGCTCATCGCGATGGCGGTGACCAGCTCCCCGGAGCAGAAGCCGGGCAGCCAGCGCTTGCGCTGGTCCTCCGTGGTCAGGTCGGTCAGGTACGGGGCCACCACGTCGTTGTGCAGCCCGAAGCCCAGCCCGGAGCAGCCGGCCGAGACGACCTCCTCGACCAGCACCGCGTTGAACCGGAAGTCCCGCTGGCCGCCACCGCCGTACTCCGGGTCGACGTCCATGCCGAGCAGCCCGGCCGCGCCGGCCTTGCGCCACACCGCGCGGTCGACGATCCCGTCGGCCTCCCACTGGGCGTGGTGCGGCACCGCCTCCCGGGCGAGGAACTCGCGGCACAGGTCCCGGAACTCTTCGTGGACGGGCTCGTAGAGATGCTGCTCCATGGCACGAGTCTGCCCGTCCGACCGGCGGCCGGGAAGAGCCGGACGGCCATCGGGTCTTGACGACGGTATCCGTTGCGGCTCTATTCTCACGACACGATTTCCGTGGACCCTAGTCCACCAGCACAACGTTAACCGTAGGACTGAGGAGCGCCCATGTCAGCCGGGCCCGCTACCCCCGCAGTCGCCCTCCGCGGCCTGCGCAAGTCGTTCGGTGCGGTGGAGGCGGTAGCCGACGTCGATCTGGAGATCGCCGACGGCGAGTTCTTCTCCATGCTCGGGCCGTCCGGCTCCGGCAAGACGACCGTGCTGCGCATGATCGCCGGCTTCGAGCCGCCGACCGCCGGGAGCGTCCTGCTCGGTGGGCGGGACGTCACCCGGCTCGCCCCGTTCGAGCGGGACGTCAACACCGTGTTCCAGGACTACGCGCTGTTCCCGCACATGACCGTGCGGCAGAACGTCGAGTACGGCCTGCGGGTGCGCCGGGTGGGCCGCGCCGAGCGGCGGGACCGGGCGGCGGAGGCGCTCCGGAGCGTACGGCTCGACGGGCTGGCCGACCGGCGGCCGGCCGCGCTCTCCGGCGGGCAGCGGCAGCGGGTCGCCCTGGCCCGCGCGCTGGTCGTCCGCCCGAAGGTGCTCCTGCTCGACGAGCCACTGGGCGCGCTGGACCTGAAGCTGCGCGAGCAGATGCAGGTCGAGTTGAAGGCGCTGCAACGGGAGGTCGGCATCACCTTCGTCTTCGTCACCCACGACCAGGAGGAGGCGCTCACCATGAGCGACCGGGTGGCGGTCTTCGAGCACGGCCGGATCGCCCAGGTGGGCACCCCGGCCGAGGTCTACGAGCGACCCGCCACCCCGTTCGTCGCCGGCTTCGTCGGCACCTCCAACCTGCTCGGTGGCGAGGCGGCCCGGGCGGTGCTCGGCCGCGAGGGAACCTTCTCCATCCGCCCGGAGAAGATCCGGCTGGACGGTTCCCCGCCGACCGCCGAGGAGACCTCCGCCGGCGGCCGGGTGGCCGAGGTCGTCTACGCCGGGGCGACCACCCGGTTCGTCGTCGACCTCGACGCCGGTGCCCGGCTCGTCGTGACGCAACAGAACCTGACCACCACCTCGGCCGACGTGGCGGCGCTGCGCGGCCGGCCGGTCCGCCTGGCCTGGCGCACCGAGCACGCCGTGGCCGTACCCGTCCCCGCCGTACCGACCCCCCTCCCGAAGGAGAGCGCACATGCGTACCGGTAGAACTCTGACCGCGCTCGCCGCGGTCGGCCTGCTCACCCTGGCCGGCTGCGGCGACGGCGGCACGAACGCCGGCGGTTCCGGCCCGGGCGGCATCAAGCCGCCCAAGATCGACAAGCTCGCGTCGCTGGGCGCCGGCGAGGGACAGGTCAACGTCGTCGCCTGGGCCGGGTACGTCGAGGACGGCTCCACCGACCCGAAGGTGGACTGGGTCACCGACTTCGAGAAGGAGACCGGCTGCCAGGTCAACGTCAAGGTCGCCGGCACCTCCGACGAGATGGTGACCCTGATGAAGACCGGCGAGTACGACGTGGTCTCCGCCTCCGGGGACGCCTCGCTGCGGCTGATCTACGGCGGCGACGTCGCCCCGGTCAACACCGACCTGATCGGCAACTACAAGGACGTCTTCGACGGGCTCAAGCTGAAGCAGTGGAACTCCGTGGACGGGGTGGCCTACGGCGTCCCGCACGGTCGTGGCGCGAACCTGCTGATGTACCGCACCGACGTGGTCAAGCCCGCCCCCACCTCCTGGGGCGCGGTGTTCGACGCGAACTCCCCCTACCGAGGGAAGATCACCGCGTACGACTCGCCGATCTACCTCGCCGACGCGGCGCTCTACCTGATGAAGCACCGGCCTGAGCTGGGCATCAAGAACCCGTACGCGCTGGACGACAAGCAGTTCGCCGCCGCCGTCGACCTGCTGAAGAAGCAGAACGAACTGGTCGGCGAGTACTGGTCGGACTACACCAAGGAGGTGCAGGCCTTCAAGGCCGGCAACTCGGTGCTCGGCACCACCTGGCAGGTGATCGCCAACCTGGCCGTCGCCGACAAGGCCCCGGTCGAGGCGATCCTGCCCGAGGAGGGAGCGACCGGCTGGTCCGATACCTGGATGGTCTCGGCGAAGGCGAAGCACCCGAACTGCGCGTACCGGTGGATGGACCACATCATCTCGCCGAAGGCCAACGCGGCGGTCGCCGAGTGGTTCGGCGAGGCACCGGCCAACAAGCTGGCCTGCGCACAGACCGCCGACAAAAACCACTGCGCGACCTACCACGCGGAGGACGAGGCCTACTTCGAGAAGGTCTGGTACTGGAACACCCCGGTGCAGCAGTGCCTGGACGGGCGTACCGACGTCAAGTGCAAGGACTACGCGGCCTGGACCCAGGCCTGGACCACGATCAAGGGCTGAGGTGGCCACCTCGACGCTCGACCGGCCCGCGGGTGGCGCCACCGCCGCCCGCGGGCCGGTCCGCCGGCTCTCGGCCTGGCTGCACCGGCACGCCGGGGTACGCCTCGCCGCCCTGCTGGCCGCCCCGCTGTTCTGGCTGGTGGTCGCCTACCTGGGCGCGCTGGCCGTGCTCTTCGTCTCGGCGCTGTGGACGGTGAACGGCTTCACCGGCGAGGTCGTCCGGCAGCCCACCCTGGACAACTTCCGCACCATCGTCACCGACGAGGTGTACCGCACGGTGGCGCTGCGCAGCGTCGGCGTGGCCGCCGCGGTGACCGTGATCGACACCCTGATCGCCCTGCCGATGGCCTTCTACATGGCCAAGGTCGCCAAGCCCCGGCACCGGCGCTGGCTGGTGGTCGCCATCCTCACCCCGCTCTGGGCCAGCTACCTGGTCAAGGCGTACGCCTGGCGGGTGCTGCTGGCCAACGGCGGGCCGGTGGACTGGCTGTTCGGCGGGCCGGGCAGCGGCCCCGGGTACGGGCTGGGCGCGACCGTGCTGGTGCTGGCCTACCTCTGGCTGCCGTACATGATCCTGCCGATCTACGCGGGCCTGGAGCGGCTGCCCGACTCGCTGCTGGAGGCGTCGGCGGACCTGGGCGCCCGGGCCGGCCGCACGTTCCGGGCGGTGGTGCTGCCGGTGGTCGTCCCGTCGGTCATCGCCGGCTCGATCTTCACCTTCTCGCTCTCGCTCGGTGACTACATCACGGTGCAGATCGTGGGCGGCAAGACGCAGCTCATCGGCAACCTCGTCTACGTGAACATCGGGGCGGCGAACAACCTGCCGTTCGCCGCCGCGCTGGCCACCATCCCGGTCCTGATCATGGTCGGCTACCTGGTCGCCGTGCGGCGGTCCGGAGCTCTGGAGGAGCTGTGACCCTCTCCCGGTCGGCACGCTGGCTGCTGCGCGGCGCGATGGCGCTCGGCCTCGCCTTCATCTACCTGCCGCTCTCCATCGTGCTGGTCAACTCGTTCAACGCCGACCGCACGTTCGCCTGGCCGCCGCCGCGCTGGACCACCGAATGGTGGGCGCGGGCCTGGGAGAACGCGGGCGCGCGGGAGGCGCTGTGGACGTCGGTCCAGGCGGGGCTCGGCGCGACCGCCATCGCGTTGCTGCTCGGCTCCCTGGTCGCCTTCGCCGTGCAGCGGTACCGGTTCTTCGGCCGCGAGACGGTGTCGCTGCTCGTCGTGCTGCCGATCGCGCTGCCCGGCATCGTCACCGGCATCGCCCTGGACACCGCGTTCCGCTCCGTGCTGGCGCCGTTCGGCATCGACAAGGGGCTCTTCTCGGTGATCGTCGGGCACGCGACGTTCTGCGTGGTGGTCGTCTACAACAACGTGCTGGCCCGGCTGCGCCGGTCCGGCGGCAACCTCCAGGAGGCGTCCGCCGACCTGGGGGCCGACGGGTGGCAGACCTTCCGGTACGTGACGTTCCCGGTGCTGCGCTCGGCGCTGCTGGCCGGCGGGCTGCTGGCGTTCGGGCTCTCCTTCGACGAGATCATCGTCACCACGTTCACCGCCGGCCCCGGGGTGCAGACCCTGCCGATCTGGATCTTCAGCAACCTGTTCCGGCCGAACCAGGCGCCGGTCATCAACGTGGTGGCCGCCGTCCTCATCGTCGCCTCGGTGGTGCCGATCTACCTGGCCCAGCGGCTCTCCGACACGGCCGGCGGCGGCCGCCTCTGACTCCTTGGGCGGGATCTCAGCCCCACCAGGTGGCGTCCGCGACCGGGACGAAGCCGAGCGAGTCGTACAGCGGGCGGCCGGCCCGGGCGGCGGTGAGCGTCATCGGCACGTCGCCGAAGCGGGCCAGCACCCCGTGCAGCAGGGCGCGACCCACGCCCCGCGACCGGTGCGCCGGCAGGCTGGTCATCCAGTAGAGGCCGACCCCCTCGTCCCGGACGGTCAGGCAGGCGCCGGCCGGCGTGGCACCCGGCCCGACGGCGCCCGCCTCGTCCCGGTGGACCAGGAAGAACCGGACCGCGGGCCGGTCCAGCAGGGCGGCCGGGAACGCCTGCGCCGGGCGGTACGGCTGGAAGCCCGCCAGCGGGAAGCCGTGCACCACCACGTCCTCGGCGACGGCGAGCTGGTCGGCGCGCTCGACCGGGGTGACCGGCAGCGCCGGGTCGGGCGCCGGCGCGGGGCGGCGGATCAGCACCGGCAGGGTGCGCGGGGTCAGGCCGAGCTCGGTGAGGTCCAGGCGGGCGTACTGGTCCTCGACGACCACCGGACCGGTCCGCCCGCGGACCAGCGCGGCCAGCTCGGCGCGGTCGTCCGGGGTCGGATCGGGCCGGCGCAGCAGGATCCGCAGCCCGGCGTGGGCGTCGCCCAGCACGGCCAGGAATCCCGGCCGGCGCAGCAGCCGGTGTCCCCGGCTCTCGGCGAGCGCGGTCCACATGGCCGCGGCGTTCCCGACGGACAGCTCGAGATCACTCGTCATGCCCCGACGCTATGGCCCCCGCCGCACGGCGGGCAGGTCCATTTCGCCGCCGCCGGGGTGGTCCGACCCGCCCCGATGGGCCACCATGGCGGGATGACCACGCTGACCGGACAACAGATCGCCGACGAGCAGCTGGCCGGCTGGACCTACCTGCTGGGGGCCCTGCAGACCCGGATCCGTACGCGGGACTTCGCGACCGGGCTGTCGATCGTGGACGCGATCGGGGCGGAGGCCGAGCGGATGGACCACCACCCGGATCTCGACCTGCGTTACGCCCACGTCGACGTCCGGCTCTGGTCGCACGACGCGCGCGGGGTCACCGACCGGGACGTGCGGCTGGCCCGGGCCATCTCGGCGATCGCCGCCGAGGCCGGGGCGCCCCTGGGCCACACCGGCGTCGCCCGGCTCGAACTCGCCCTGGACAGCCCGGACTTCGCCGCCGTGCTGCCGTTCTGGCGGGCGGTGCTCGCCACCGAGCATCTCGCCGGCCCAGGGTTCGGCGACGAGTTGCGCGACCCGGCCGGCACGCTGCCCACGGTGTGGTTCCAGAAGTCCGGCCGAAAGGAGCCCCGGCAGCGCTGGCACCCGGACGTGTGGGTGGACCCGGCCGAGGTACGGCCGCGCATCGACGCGGCCGTCGCCGCCGGCGGGACGCTGGTCAGCGACGCGGCGGCGCCGCACTTCTGGGTGCTGGCCGACCCGGACGGCAACCGGGTCTGCCTCTGCACCTGGCAGGGGCGCGACTGAGCGGTGGTCAGCGGGCCAGCGCGCGGGCGGCCACCTTCAGGTCCTTGACCAGCCCGTCGTACGCCACGTCCTGGTTGTCGGCGCGCAGCACCGCGGACGGGTGGATGGTGGCCAGCAGCCGGGCCTCCGGCGCGTCGGCCACCTTCCCGGCGCTGTCCACCGGCACCCGGGCGAAGTCCTCGGGGTGCTGGGCGGCGGCGGGCCAGGGCATCAGTTCGCCACGCTGCTTCGTCACCCGGAAGGCCGGGCCGAGCAGCGCCTTGGCGGCGGTGGCGCCGAGCACCACCACGATCTCCGGCCGGAGCCGGGCGAACTCGGCGACCAGCCAGGGCCGGCACGCGGTGATGTGCACCCGGTCCGGGGTCTGGTGGATCCGCCGCTTGCCGCGCAGCTCGAAGCGGAAGTGCTTCACGGCGTTGGTGATGTACACCCGGCCCGCGTCGATGCCGGCGTCGTCGACCGCCCGGCGCAGCACCCGGCCGGCCGGCCCGACGAAGGGCAGGCCCTGCTTGTCCTCCATGTCGCCGGGCTGCTCGCCGACGAACACCACCTGGGCGCTCTCGTCGCCCCGGCCGAAGACGGTCTGCGTGGCGTCGCGGTAGAGCTCGCAACCCCGGCAGTCGGTCGCGGCGCTGCGCAACTGGTCGATGGTGTCCGCCTGCGGCGGGATGAACTCCTGGGCTCCGGGCGCGCTCTCGGTCTCGGCCATGCCGACTTTATATACCGGTTTCGTGCTCGACGCCCGACCCGCGGGTCAGTACCCGCCGCCACCACCGCCGCGGGAGACCAGGGCGATCAACATGATCACCAGGATGATCACCACCACCGCCACGCCGATCCACAGACCCGTCCGGGACCCGTTCGAAGCCACGCCGCCCACCTCCCGGCCGGGCTTACCCGGGCGGGCGGTGGCCATGCGTCCCGGCTCAGGCGGTGAAGCCGGTGGCGGTGGGGCGGAGCGCGCGGGCGACGGCCCCGGCGAGCGGATCGAGGTCGGCCTGGTCGAGCGAGCTGACCGTGATCCGCACCCCCGGCCCGGCGGCGATCCGGTGCGGCGCGCCGGGGGCCACCGACCAGCCGGCGTCGCGCAGCGCCGTGACGGCCAAGGTCTCGTCGGGCACCGGGATCCAGACATTGATCCCGGTACGGCCGTGGGCGCTCACCCCGTGCGCCGCGAGCGCCTCGACCAGCCCGTCGCGGCGGCGCTCGTAGCTCTCCCCCGCGCGGCGCACCAGGTCGGCGGCGTCCGGGTCGCGCCAAAGCGCCAGGACCAGGCGTTGCAGCACGGTGGAGACCCAACCCGCGCCGACCCGCGCCCGCCCGGCCACCCGGGCCACCGTGGCCTCGTCGCCGGCCAGCACGGCGAGCCGCAGGTCCGGGCCGTAGGGCTTGCTCACCGACCGGACGAAGGCCCACGCCGGGGTCACCCCGGCGAGCGGGTGCAGGGGTACGCGGGCCAACTCGGCGGCGTGGTCGTCCTCGATCAGCAGCAGGTCGGCGCGGCCGGCGAGCAGCGTACGCAGGGCGTCGGCGCGCCCGGCGGAAACGGCGGCGCCGGTCGGGTTCTGGGCCCGGCTGGTGACGACCAGGGCGCGCGCCCCGGCGGCGAGGGCGGCCCGGACGCCCGGCTCGGTGGGGCCCTCCTCGTCGACGGGCACCCCGATCGCCCGCAGCCCGAGCGCGGCGACCAGATCGAGCAGGTTGGCCCAGCCGGGGTCCTCGACGGCGACCGCGTCGCCGGGGCGCAGGTGGGCGGCGAGCAGGCGCTCGATGCCGTCCAGCGCGCCCCCGGTCACGGTGATCTCCTCGGCCGGCACGCCGTCGGCGGCGAGCCGGTCGCGGGCGGCGGCGGCCAGTTCGGGCAGGACGGCGCTGGCCGCGTATCCGCCGGGGGGCCCGATCTCGGCGGCGAGCGCGGC
>NZ_RJLN01000020.1 GCF_003725545.1 Micromonospora solifontis
AGGCCCCTGCCCCGGCGGTCAAGGCCACCACGGAGACCGCCACCGCGCCGCGGCCCCGCCGCCGGCAACCGGTCCCGCCGGCGTCCGGTGCGACCGGGGGCGCCGACCCGGAGCCGGGGTCGGCCACCGGCCCCGAACGGGCGGTTCCGGCGCGGTCCGGAGCAGCCGCCACGGAGCCTCCGGCAGCCGATCCGCCCGTACCGGCCGAGCCGCGCCCGGCCGGCCGGTCCAAGCGCCCGCGCAAGGGTCGGACCTCCCCCGCCGCCACCGGATCCAGCGCGGCGACGACGCCCGTCGACCCCGGCCCGCCCGAGGCCGATCCCACCGGACCCGCCGAAACCGGCCCCACCGGACCGGCCGAAACCGGCACTGCCAGGCCCGCCGAAGCCGGTCCCGCGGAAGCCGGACCCACCGAGGCCGGACCGGCCGATGCCGCCGACGGGCTGCCGGCGGTCCCGGTCGCCGAAGCGCCCGACGCCACGACCGACGGTCCGACGCGAGGGCGGAACTTCTTCTTCGACCCGGCACCGGTCGACGCCCCGGCGTCGCCCCGGCCGCGCTTCCCGATCTTCGAGGACGTGACGGACGGGCCGGGCAGCGTCCGGCCCGCCTGGCCGATCGCGCCCGCGCCGGTCCGGCCGGTCAGCCGGCGCGTCAACGGCGGCGACCCGGACGACGCCACCGGAGGCGACGCCACCCCGGGCGGGCCGGCCCCGGTCGAGCCCGCGCCGCGTCCCCGCCACCGCGCCCTGCCGGACCTGGGCCGGGGCACCGCGTGGGACGCCCTCGCCACCGCCCGGCACGCCACCACCGGTGGCGAGGACCCGCCGTCCGAAGAGGACGGGCGGCACGCCGCCCACGCCGCAGCCACAACCCCGGCCGGCGACGACCCGTACCCCGGCGAACCGGCGACCGCGGCGGGCCCGGGGGCCGGTGAGCCCGGCAACGGGAAGGCGAAGCAACGGCGGGGCCTGTTCCGCCGCAACCGCGCCAAAGGGGCCGAACCGCCCGAGGTCGAGGAGCTGGCGCGGGACGAGGAGTACGTCGACTGGGTCGCCGGCCTCGCGTCGGACGACAACCCCGAGGACGCCCGTACCCTGCGCACCGGCCGCCACCACCGCGACTGACCTCCGGGGCGGGCCGACGGTGCGACCGGCCCGTCCCGGAGCGGGTCAGGCCAGCGGCAGGTAGACCCGCGCCCCGGCGGAGACGAATTCCTCGGATTTGTCCCGCATCCCCCGCGCCGCGTAGTCCTTCAACTCCTGGGTGATCTTCATCGAGCAGAACTTCGGCCCACACATCGAGCAGAAGTGCGCGGTCTTCGCCGGCTCGGCCGGCAGGGTCGCGTCGTGGTACGACCGCGCGGTCTCCGGGTCCAGCGAGAGGTTGAACTGGTCCTCCCAGCGGAACTCGAAACGCGCCTTGGAGAGCGCGTCGTCCCAGGCCTGCGCCCCCGGGTGGCCCTTGGCCAGGTCCGCCGCGTGCGCCGCGATCTTGTACGCGATCACGCCCGCCTTGACGTCGTCCCGATCGGGCAGCCCGAGGTGTTCCTTCGGGGTGACGTAGCAGAGCATCGCGGTGCCGAACATGCCGATCATCGCGGCGCCGATCGCCGAGGTGATGTGGTCGTACGCGGGCGCGATGTCCGTGGTCAGCGGGCCCAGCGTGTAGAACGGCGCCTCGTGGCACCACTCCTGCTGAAGATCCACGTTTTCCTTGATCTTGTGCATCGGCACGTGCCCGGGGCCCTCGATCATCACCTGGACGTCGTACTCCCAGGCGATCTTCGTCAGCTCCCCGAGGGCCTTCAGCTCGGCGAACTGGGCCTCGTCGTTGGCGTCCGCGATCGAGCCCGGCCGCAGCCCGTCACCGAGCGAGAAGGTGACGTCGTACCTCGCCAGGATCTCGCACAGCTCCCGGAAGTTGGTGTAGAGGAAGTTCTCCTCGTGGTGCGCCAGGCACCAGGCCGCCATGATCGAGCCGCCCCGGGAGACGATCCCGGTGACCCGGTCCACCGCCAGCGGCACGTACGGCAGCAGCACCCCGGCGTGCACGGTCATGTAGTCGACGCCCTGCTCGGCCTGCTCGACGACGGTCTCCCGGAACACCTCCCAGCTCAGCTTCACCGGGTCGCCGCCGACCTTCTCCAGCGCCTGGTAGATCGGCACGGTACCGATGGGCACCGGCGAGTTCCGCACGATCGCCTCGCGGGTCTCGTGGATCCGCTTGCCGGTGGACAGGTCCATCACGGTGTCCGCGCCCCACCGGGTGGCCCAGGTGAGCTTCTCGACCTCCTCGGCGATCGAGGAGCTGACCGCCGAGGTGCCGATGTTGGCGTTCACCTTCACCAGGAACGCCTTGCCGATGATCGCCGGCTCGCACTCCGGGTGGTTGACGTTGAGCGGCAGCACCGCCCGCCCGGCCGCGATCTCGTCCCGGACGAACTCGGGGGCCACGCCCTCCCGGATCGCCACGAACTCCATCTCGGGGGTGACGATGCCGGCGCGGGCGTACGCGAGCTGCGTCGGCCGCTTCCCGTCGGCGCCGGCCAGCGGCGTGCCGGCGCCCCGCACGGGCGCGACGTCGCCGCGCGCGGCGATCCACGGGCCGCGCAGCGGCGGCAGCCCGACCTCCGGATCGGAGCCGGGGCCGGAGGTGTCGTAGAGCCGGACCGGCGGGTTGTCCCCGGTCAGCTCCACCTCGGCGAACGGCACCCGGAGGTCCGGTCGCGACCCCTCCACATAGACCTTGCGTCGTGCCTGCATGACAGCCTCCCTGGTGGTCAACAGGACCAGCCGAAGTGGTCCAGTGGGCCGCGTCCCGCGCCCAGCTCCCATCCCCGCGCGCCGGTCAGCGCGCGGGTCACGTACTCCTTGCCGGTGGCGACCGCGACCGGCACCGGATCGCCGGCCGCCAGCCGGACGGCGATGGCCGCCGAGAACGAGCAGCCGGTGCCGTGGCTGTGCCGGGTGGCCACCCGCGGTGCCCGCAGCAGCGTGGTCGTCCCCCCGCCGACCAGCACGTCCACCGCCTCGCCGGCGGCGTCCACGTCACCGCCGGTGACCACGACGTGCGCCGGGCCGCCGGCCACGAGGGCCTCGGCCGCCGCGACCATCTCCTCGACCGTGGTCACCCGGCGTCCGGTCAGGGCCGCGGCCTCCGCGCAGTTCGGCGTCGCCACCTCCGCGTACGGGAGCAGTCGCTCGACCGTGGCAACCGCGCCGAGCCGGTGTCCACTGGTGGCGACCAGCACCGGGTCGACGACCAGCCGGGGCAGCCGGCCCGCCTCCGCCGCCTCGGCCACCGCGTCGGCGACCGCCGGCGTGCCGAGCATGCCGGTCTTCACCGCCCGCACCGCGAAGTCGCCGAGCACGCTGTCGAGCTGGTCGCGGACGGTCTGCGGGGGCAACGGCAGGACGGCGTCCACACCTCGCGTGTTCTGCGCCGTGACGGCGGTGATCACGCTGGTGCCGTACGCGCCGAGGGCGGCGAAGACCTTGAGGTCGGCCTGGATGCCGGCGCCTGCGCCGGAGTCTGATCCGGCGATCGTGAGCACTGTTCGTGGGGTCATGGCTTTTCCCTCCCGGTGGGGGGCTGCGGCCGACCGTGCCCACTCCGGGCGGTCAGGCTTGATCCCTCCGTGGGCACGGTCGGCCGCAGCCCTCTCGTGGGGACCTCCGTCGGGAGCTGGCAGCTTCGCGCCACCTGGGTGACCGCCTCATCGAAGGCGCTGCCCAGCGTGGTGGCTGTTTCAGCGGGATCGTGTACGCGCATGAGGGCGCCGAGCACGGCCACTCCGGCCGCTCCCGCCTCGACGCAGGCTCTCACCTGGTCGGGGGTCTCGACGCCGCCGAGGGCGAGGGCCGGGACCGGGCTGACCCGGATCAGCTCGGCGAGCCCGGCCGGCCCGAGGGGTGGGCCGTAGCCGGGTTTGGTCCACGTGGGGAAGACCGGCGACAGCGTCACGTAGTGCTCGGTGGTGCGGCGGGCCAGTTCGGTCCGGTCGTGGCAGGAGCGGCCGACCAGGCCGACGGGCGGCGGCGGGTACGGGCCGGCGGCCGGCAGGTGCACGGCGTCCCCGTCGAGCGGGTCGGGGCCGGCGACGACCAGGGTGCCGCCCGCCTCGGCGAGCACCGCGCGCAGTTCGACGGCGAGGGCGAGGCGCTCGGCCCGCGGCAGATCCTTCTCCCGCAGCACCACCCACCGCACTCCCCCGGCGACCGCCCCCGCGACCACCTCGACCAGCGCCCGCCGCGCCACCCGCCGGTCCGTCAGCAGCACCACGCCGGACGGCACGACACCACCCGCCGCCTCGGCGGCCAGCCGCAGCGGCGCGGTCACAGCTCGGGCCGTCCGTCGTCGGGCGTGGAGGCGAGCGCGTGGAAACGGCGGGCGATCCGGCCCGCCCGGTACGCGAGCCGACCGGCCGCCACGGCGTGCCGCATGGCGGTGGCCATCGCCACCGGGTCCGCCGCCCGGGTGACCGCGCTGGCCAGCAGCACCGCGTCGCAGCCCAACTCCATGGCGAGCGCCGCGTCGGAGGCGGTGCCGATACCGGCGTCGAGGATCACCGGCACGTCCACGCTCTGCCGGATCAGCCGGATGTGGTGCGGGTTGCTCACCCCCAGCCCGGAGCCGATCGGAGCGCCGGCCGGCATCACCGCCGCACAGCCCACGTCGGCCAGCCGCCGGGCCAGCACCGGGTCGTCCGAGGTGTACGGCAACACGGTGAACCCGTCCGCGACCAGCTCCTCCGCCGCCCGCAGCAGCTCCACCCCGTCGGGCAGCAGGGTGCGCTCGTCGCCGATCACCTCCAGCTTCACCCAGTCGGTGTCGAACGCGTCCCGGGCCAGCCGGGCCACCTTCACCGCCTCGGTCGCGGTGAAGCAGCCGGCCGTGTTCGGCAACAGCCGTACGCCGCAGCGGTCCAGCAGGTCGAGCAACCCACCGGCGGTGCCGGGGGCGGTGTCCACCCGACGCAGCGCCAGCGTCACCAGCTCGGTCCCGGAGGCGCGGATCGCCTGTTCCAGCACGTGCAGGTTGGCCGCGCCGCCGGTGCCGAGGACGAGCCGGGAGCCGAACGTGACCCCGCCGAGTTCCAGGGGCACCGCGCTCACCCGCCCTGGGCGGCGCTGAGCACCTCGACCCGGTCGCCGTCGCGCAGCAGGGTCCCCGGCCAGCCACCGCGCGGCACCACCTCGCCGTTCACCGCGACGGCCAGGCCACGCCGCTGATCGGTGACCGCGCGGACGAGGTCCGCGACGCTGGTCCCGCCGGGCACGTCCCGCCCGGCGCCGTTGACGATCAGTCGCACGTCTCCTCCTCGCTGGCGAGCGCGGTCCGTACCGCGCCGGTGAACCGGTCGGGGGTGAAGGGGGCGAGCAGCGGGTCCGGCTCGCCGGTGACGATCAGCTCGGCGACCAGGTCGGCGGTGACCGGGGTGAGCACGATGCCGTGCCGGTGGTGTCCGGTGGCGGCGAGCACGCCGGGCCGGCCGGGCAGCGCCCCGATGATCGGCGCGTTGTCCGGCGTACCGGGGCGCAGCCCGGCGGACGCCTCCACCAGGTCGTACTCGGCCAGCTCGGGAACCAGGTCCACGGCGGCGCGGAGCAGCCGGAGCATCGCGCCGGCGGTCACCTCGGTGTCGGCGCGCTCCTCGACGGTCGCGCCGACCACCACCTCGCCGCTGTCCCGGGGCACCAGGTAGACCGGCTCGCCGTCGGCGTACCCCCGGATCACGTGCCGGAAGCCCGGCGTGCCGCGGCCGGGCGCGCGGAGCCGGAGCAGCTGCCCCTTCACCGGCCGGACCGGCAGGCCGGTGAGCGCCGCCGCGCCGCAACCGGCGGCGACCACGGTGACCCGGGCGTCCACCTCGGACAGGTCACCGACCGCGTCCGGTCGCCACCCCACGCCGGCCCGCTCGGCGGCGGCCCGCAGCGCGGTGACCAGCCGGCGCGGGTCGACCTGGTGGTCGCCGGGGGCGACCGCGCCGCCGCGCACCCGCGGCGCGAGTGCCGGTTCGCGGTCCCGCAGCGCCGAGGGGCGCAGCGGCGTGATCGGCAGTCCCAGGCCCTGCTGGTACGTCCAGAGCCGGCGCGCCTCGGCCAGGTCGTCGGCGGTCAACCCGACCACCAGCGTGCCGTCGGTGCGGTGGCCGATCCCGGTGCCGGCGGCCGCCGCCAGCTCGGCGGCGAAGCCGGGCCAGCGGGCGGCGGACTCGACGAGCAGGCCGGTCAGCTCGTGCTCCCCGAAGTACGCCTCGGCGACCGGCGCCAGCATGCCCGCGGCGACGTGCGAGGCGCCGGAGCCCGGGGCGGCATCGTGCACCACCACCCGCAGCCCGCGCTGCGCGCAGCGCCACGCGATCGCCAGCCCGACCGGCCCCGCCCCCACCACCGCCACGTCCGGAAGGAAGGGCCCCTTCTTAACGCCTGCGGTAGAGCCCGGGCCCCCTCTTAACATGCCAGCGCCCGGAGCAGCTCGGCGGTGGCCCGGGCCGGGTCGGCGGCCTGCGAGATCGCCCCGACCACCGCCACCCCGTACGCCCCGGCCGCGCGCAGCGCCGGCACCGACGCGGCGGTCACCCCGCCGATCGCGATGACCGGCACGTCCACCGCCCCGGCGACCGCGCGCACGCCCTCGGGCCCGATCGGGTCGGGCAGACCGGACTTGGTGGTGGTGGCGTGGCAGGGCCCGACGCCCAGGTAGCCGGCCCCGGCGGCCACCGCCTCCGCCGCGGCCACCGGTTCCCGGGCGGTCGCGCCGAGCACGGCCGTGGCGCCGAGCACCCGCCGGGCCGCCCGCACCGGCAGGTCGTCCGCACCGACGTGGCCGCCCGCCGCGCCCACCGCCAGCGCCACGTGCAGCCGATCGTTGACCAGGCATGTCGCCCCGTACGGTCGGCACAGCGCCAGCACCTGCCGAGCCAGCTCGTACGCCTCGCGGTCGGTGGCCTCGTCCGCCACCCGCACCTGCACGACCAGCTCGGCGCGGGCCACCGGCAGGGCAGCGCGGAGCACGCCGAGCGGGTCCCGCCCCGGCCGGGTGTCGGTGATCAGATGCAGTCGTCCCAGGGACGGCACGGCAACACTCCTCCCTGCGCCGGCATTACCCGGATCAGGTTCGACGGTCGGGGGCTTCCAGCCCCCCTCTCAGCCCGGTGCACCGGGCTCCCGTGGGTCACTTGCGGCCTACCGTACGACGTTCTCCCGGATCCGCCAAGGGCGGGTGGCACTTTTCCCACCCACCGTCCGGGATGGAGGATCGGGACAGCGGGTGACCGTCCACTCACGCCATGCTGTCCGGATGCCTTCGTTGGCCCGGGTTCCGGTCAGAGGATGGCGTCGAGGGCGTCCAGGTCCTCGTCGGTGGGCTGCCAGACGCCCGCCTCGGCGTTGGCACGCACCTGCTCGGGGGTGGTGGCACCGGCGATCACCGAGGTCACCGCCGGACGGGCGGCCAGCCCGCCGATCGCCACCTGCAGCATGGTGAGCCCGCGCTCGGCCGCGTACGCCTCGATCGCCTCGATGGTGTCCCAGTCCGCCGCCGCCAGCCGGGCGGCGTAGCGGCCACCGCCGGCGAGGCGGCTCCCGGCCGGCGGCGCCTCGTTGCGGCGGTACTTGCCGGTGAGCAGGCCGTTGGCCAGCGGGAAGAACGGCAGCATGCCCAGCCCGAACCGCTCGCAGGCCGGGATGACCTCCGCCTCGACCCCCCGCTCCAGCAGCGAGTAGTGGTTCTGCGCCGAGATGAACCGGGTACGCCCCTGGGAGGACGCGGTCCAGTCCGCGTCGGCGATCTGCCAGCCGGCGAAGTTCGAGTTGCCGAGGTAGCGGACCTTGCCGGCGGTGACCAGGTCGTCCAGCGCGGCGAGGGTCTCGTCGATCGGCGTGCCCGGGTCGGGCTCGTGCATCTGGTACAGGTCGATGTGATCGGTGCCGAGCCGGCGCAGCGACGCCTCGACGGCGCGGGCGATGTAGCGGCGGGCGCCCCGGGCGCCGTGATCGGGCCCGTTGAGGCCGTGCATGTCCATGCCGAACTTGGTGGCGACCACCACGTCGTCCCGGCGTCCCTTGAGCGCCTGGCCGAGGAGTTCCTCGGAGCCGCCCTGCGGCTCGCCGTAGATGTCGGCGGTGTCGAAGAAGTTGATCCCGGCGTCGAGCGCGGCGTCGACCACCGCGCAGGTGCCGTCGAGGTCGAGCTTGCGGCCGAAGTTGTTGCAGCCGATGCCGACCACGGACACCACGAGCCCGGAGTCGCCCAACCGGCGGTAGGTCATCTCTGTCACGAGATCCACCCTATGCCGCCCGCCACCCGGCCCACGGGTGGAGCCGGGTCAGGCGACGTCCCAGACCGGCTCCGGCATCTCCACCACCTCGCCGTCCCCACGGAAGAGCACGAACCGGTCGAAGGAACGGGTGAACCAGCGGTCGTGGGTCACCGCGATCACCGTCCCCTCGAACGCGTTCAGGCCCGCCTCGAGCGCCTCGGCGGAGGCCAGGTCGAGGTTGTCGGTCGGCTCGTCGAGCAGCAGCAGGGTCGCCCCGGAGAGTTCCAGCAGCAGCACCAGGAACCGCGCCTGCTGCCCGCCGGAGAGGGTGCCGAACCGCTGGTCGCCCTGCCCGGCCAGCTCGTATCGGGACAGCGCCGCCATCGCCGCGTGCCGGTCCATCCCGGCGCGGTGCTCGTCGCCCCGCCAGAGGATCTCGACCAGCGTCCGCGCCATCAGCTCCGGCCGGTCGTGGGTCTGCGAGAAGTGCCCGGGGCGGACCCGCGCGCCGAGGCGGACCACGCCGTCGTGGGCTACCGGTGCGAGCTTCGCCCCGTCGACCGGGATGTTGGCCGGGTCCGGGTCGGTGCCGCCCCGGGCGAGCAGGCGGAGGAAGTGCGATTTCCCGGTCCCGTTCGCGCCCAGCACGGCGACCCGGTCGCCGTACCAGAGTTCAAGGTCGAACGGGTAGGTCAGGCCGTCGAGTTCGAGCTGCTCGGCGATCACCGCGCGCTTGCCGGTCCGCCCGCCGGTGAGCCGCATCCGGATGTCCTGGTCCTTCGGGGGTACGGGCGGTGGCCCGGCCTCCTCGAACTTGCGCAGCCGGGTCTGCGCCGCCTGGTACCGGGAGGCCATCCCGTCGTTGTAGGCGGCCTTCTGCTTGTACATCAGCATCAGCTCGCGCAGCTTCTGGTGCTCCTCGTCCCAGCGCTTGCGCAGCTCGTCCAGGCGGGCGTGCCGGGCCACCCGCGCCTCGTGCCAGCTGGCGAAGCCGGCCGGGTGCACCCACGCGCTGCCACCCTCCACGGCGACCACCCGGTCGGCGGTCTGCGCCAGCAGCTCCCGGTCGTGGGAGACGTAGAGCACCGACTTGCCGGACTCCCGCAACCGGGCCTCCAGCCAGCGCTTGCCGGGCACGTCGAGGAAGTTGTCCGGCTCGTCGAGCAGCAGCACCTCGTCCGGGCCGCGCAGCAGCAGCTCCAGTGCGAAGCGCTTCTGCTGGCCGCCGGAGAGGGTCCGCACCGGACGCTCCCGGACGGCGTCCCAGGGCAGGTCGAGCACGATGGTGGCGACGGTGTCGAAGAGCACCTCGGCGTCGTACCCGCCGACCTCGCCCCAGGCGGCCAGCGCGTCCGCGTACGCGAGCTGGGCCTTGCCGGCGGCGGTGCTGTACTTGCCGCGGACCTCGGCCGCCCGCATGGCCGCCTCGGTCTCGGCGAGCCGCCGGCCGGCGTCGCGCAGCGCCGGCGGGGCGAGCGACAGTGCCAGGTCGGCCAGCGTGGAGTCGTCCCCGATCATGCCGATGAACTGCCGCATCACGCCGAGCCCGCCGGCGCGGGCGATGGCACCGGTCCGCACCGGCAGGTCGCCGGCGACCATCCGGAGCAGCGTCGTCTTGCCGGCGCCGTTCGGGCCGACCAGGGCCACCTTGGCGCCCTCACCGACCCGGAACGACACCTCGGCGAAGAGTTCCCGGCCGTCCGGGAGGGTGTGCCCGACCCCTGCCACGTCCACATATCCCACGCGGGCATCCTGCCCGAGGGGTCCCGGCGGGCGACACTCGATTACCGGGTGACCCGCAGCACCCGGTACCCCTTCTGGCTGGCCCGCCGTTCCACCTGCCAGCCCTGCTCGACGAGCCAGCGGTGCAGCGAGTCGCCGCCGAGGTGCCGGGCGACGACCAGCCAGGCCACCCCGTCCGGGGCGAGCCGGGGCAGCCAGCGCAGCAGCAGGCCGTGCAGGTCCGCCTTGCCGATGTGGATCGGCGGGTTGGACCAGATCTGCGCGAAGGTGACCTCCGCCGGCACGTCGTCCGGCGCGACGACCCGGACCCGTTCGGCGGCCCCGACCCGGGCGGCGTTGGCGGCGGCCAGTTCGCGGGCCCGCCCGTTGACGTCGACCGCCCAGACCGTGGCGGCCGGCGCGGTGGTGGCCAGCACGCAGGTGATCGGGCCGAAGCCGCAGCCGATGTCGAGCAGCGGGCCGGTGACGTCGCCGGCCGGCAGTTCGGCCTTGCGCAGCAGCACTGCGGTGCCGGGGTCGAGCCGGTTGGCGGAGAAGACCCCGCTGGCCGAGGCGAGGGTGTAGTCGCGCCCGGCGACGGAGAACTCGACCTCGCGCGGCTGGGCGGCGGTCGTCGGTTCAGCGGTGAAGTAGTGGTCGCCGGTCACGTCGGGCATTGTCGCACCGCTCCGATCGGGCACCGGCGACGGTGCGGCGGGGTGCGCGCGACGCCACGCCGCCGGAATTTCCCGATATTACCCTCGAAAGGGGAAATCAGGCCCTAGGGTGGCTCGCATGGTGTATCGGTACGAGTCCGATGAGGACGCCTTCCTGGAGTACCCGAGGCCCGGGTCGGACCCGTCCGTGCCCGCTGCCACGCCGCCTCCGCCTGCCGGCCCCTCACCCTCCCGCTTCCCCACCCCGTCCCTGCCCCCGCCGGTCCGGTCCACCCGGCCGGCCGCCCCCGCGCCGGCGCCCACGCCGGCCCCGGCGCCACCGCCTCAGGCCACGGCCGCGCCCGCCGCTCCCCGGGCCACCATCCCGCTGCCGCAGCCGGCCACCGGCGGCCCCCGCCCGCCGCAGAACGCGGCGTACCGGGCCGCCGAGCCGTTCGACCTGCCGCGCACCCGCCGCGACGATCGCCGGCGCGGCGGCCGGGTCTGGCAGGCACTGATCGGCGGCACCGCCGTCCTGGTGCTGCTCGCCCTCTGCGGGCTGGCGGTAGCCACCCTGCTGCAGAACCGGACCGGCACCCCGCAGGCCGGCTCCCCCACCGGACAGCCGGTGGTGGAGCAGTCCGGCACCGCCGACGGGACCGACCTGGACTCCCGGGACACCGACCAGTTGGCGCTCACCGCCAAGGAGGTCTTCCCGGGCCGGCAACTGGTGGTCACCGACGGCCAGCCCGCGTACGACGTGCTCAAGACCAACTCCAGCGGCAGCTGCGCGGTCGCGGCCAGCGGCGAGATCGCCGAGCTGCTGGCCCGCCTCGGCTGCAACCAGGTGGTCCGGGCCACGCTCCGCTCCCCCGACGGGAAGTACCTGCTCACCACCGGCCTGTTCAACCTCACCGACGTGGCCAGCGCGCAGCGGGCGCGGGACCGGATCCGGCAACTGCTCGACGAACGGCAGGGCCGGTTCCGGGGCATGACGGCCGGCGACGACACCGGGGCCGTGGCCAAAGCCGCCGCCCGGGTCGGCTGGCAGGTACGCGGCCACTACATCGCGTACTGCCTGGTCACCCGGGCCGACGGGGAGCGGATCGCCAGCACCGACGCCAAGGCCCGCGAGATCCTGTACGACCTGATCGAGGTCTACCTGAACCGCGGCGTGCTCGAGCGCCGGGCGAACGGCGGGGTGGCCAGCCAGCCCACCGAGACCCCGACCGACGGCATCACCGGCCAGGACGGCACCCACAACTGAGGGTGCGCCCCGGCGGTCCGGCCGGGGCTCAGCCCTCGGCGACGGGCACCCGCAGCCGGCGGGTGAGTTCGGCGCGGCGGGCGCACCCGGCGGCGTCGTCCGGATAGCCGACCTCGACCAGGGTCAGCCCGTGCGCCGGCGCCACGGTCACCTCGCTGGACCGCTCGCGGCGGCTGAGCAGGCCGGCCGGCCAGTCGACCGGCCGCCGGCCGTCGCCGGCGACCAGCATCGCGCCGACCAGGCTGCGCACCATGTTCTGGCAGAACGCGTCGGCCTGCACGGTGGCGACCAGGATCCCGTCCGGGTCCCGCCGCCAGTCCAGCCGGGTCACCTCGCGCAGCGTGGTGGCGTTCTCCTTGCGCCGGCAGTACGCGGCGAAGTCGTGCTCCCCCACCAGTCCGGCCGCGGCGGCGTTGAGCGCCGCCAGGTCCAGGGGCTTCGGCCAGGCGAGGGTGTCCGTACGGCGCAGCGGCTCGGCCCCCCACGGGGCGTCGGTCACCCGGTACTCGTAGCGCCGGAAGGTGGCCGAGAAACGGGCGTCGAACTCGGCCGGCACCCCGGTCATCGCGCGCACCCGCACATCGGGCGGGAGCAGCCGGGCCAGCCGGCGCAGCAGCCGCCCCTCGTGCTGCCGCCAGACCTCCGCGGGCAGGTCGAGGTGGCAGACCTGCCCGGTGGCGTGCACCCCGGCGTCGGTCCGGCCGGCCACGGTCAGCCCGGTCGCGGTCCCCGCGCCGAGGACCAGGTCCAGCGTCTCCATCAGCACGCCGGCCACTGTGCGCCGGGTGGGCTGGGCGGCCCAGCCGGAGAAGTCGGTGCCGTCGTACGAGACGTCCAGCCGCAGCCGGGTCCGCTCGTCCACCTCGTACCTCCCGTTCACGGAACGGGCCCGGCACCCCGCGTGGGGTGCCGGGCCCGGCCAAGCCCGATGGTCAGGCCTTGCCGTTCTCCTCGGTGGCGAGGTCGCTGTCCTCGCGCGCCTGAGCGGTGTCGCCCGAGTCGGAAACCGGCGGCTCGGAGTCCTGGTCGGCCGGGGCCGACGCCGGGGTCTCCTCGGCCGGGGCCAGGGCCTCGACCTTGTCCTGCTGGGCGGCCTTGCGGGCGGCGGTCTTCTTGTTCGCCTTCGGCTCGGCGACCTGAAGCTCCTCGACCAGCTCGATGATCGCCATCGGAGCGGCGTCACCCTTGCGCGGACCGGTCTTCACGATCCGGGTGTAGCCACCGTTGCGGTTGGCGTACCGGGGCGCGATCTGGTCGAACAGGGCGTAGACCACGTCCTTGTCCTTGACGACGCCCAGCACCCGCCGACGCGCGGCGAGGTCGCCCCGCTTGGCCTTGGTGATGAGCTGCTCGGCCAGCGGACGCAGCCGCCGGGCCTTCGTCTCGGTGGTCTGGATCTTGCCGTGCTGGAACAGCGCAGTGGCCAGGTTGGCCAGCATCAGCCGCTCGTGCGCGGGGCTGCCGCCGAGGCGGGGGCCCTTAGTGGGCGTGGGCATTGTTGGTGCTCCTCAGATGTGGCGGCAGCCGGACTTAGAGCTGCTCGGTCTCGCGGTAGTCGTCGGTGTCGTAGTCGGCCTCGCCGAAGGCGTCCACGACGTGCGCCGGGTCGAAGTTCGGAGCCGAGTCCTTCAGCCCCAGGCCCATCCCGGCGAGCTTCATCTTGACCTCGTCGATCGACTTCTGACCGAAGTTGCGGATGTCGAGGAGGTCGGCCTCGGTACGCCCGATCAGCTCACCAACGGAGTTGATGCCCTCGCGCTTGAGGCAGTTGTAGGAGCGGACGGTCAGGTCCAGCTCCTCGATCGGCAGAGCCAGGTCCGCCGCCAGCTGGGCGTCCTGCGGGGACGGCCCGATGTCGATGCCCTCGGCGGTCTCGTCCAGCTCCCGGGCCAGCCCGAACAGCTCCACCAGCGTCGAACCGGCCGACGCCAGCGCGGTACGCGGGCCCATCGACGGCTTGGTCTCGACGTCGATGATCAGCCGGTCGAAGTCGGTCCGCTGCTCGACACGGGTCGCCTCGACGCGGTACGTCACCTTGAGCACCGGCGAGTAGATCGAGTCGACCGGGATCCGGCCGATCTCGGCGCCCGCCTGCTTGTTCTGCGCGGCGGTGACGTAGCCCCGACCCCGCTCGACGGTCAGCTCCATGTCGAGCCGGCCCTTGCCGTTGAGGGTGGCGAGCTTCAGGTCCGGGTTGTGCACCGAGACACCGGCCGGGGGCTGGATGTCACCGGCGGTCACGTCGCCCGGGCCCTGCTTGCGCAGGTACATGCTGACCGGCTCGTCGTGCTCGGAGCTGACGCAGAGCTCCTTGATGTTCATGACGAGCTCGACCACGTCCTCCTTGACCCCGGGGATCGTGGTGAACTCGTGCAGCACACCGTCGATCTTGATCGAGGTGACGGCCGCGCCCGGGATGGACGACAGCAGCGTGCGCCGCAGCGAGTTGCCCAGGGTGTAGCCGAAGCCGGGCTCGAGCGGCTCGATGGTGAACCGGGACCGGGTCTCGTTGATCGACTCTTCGGAGAGAGACGGTCGCTGGCTGATGAGCATCTTTTCTCTTCTCTTCCGGGGCGCCCGCCATATGACGCCCGACAAACTGTTCCGGTGGCCCGCCCCGGAGGGCGGGCCACCGCAACGAGCCCTTACTTGGAGTAGAGCTCGACGATCAGCTGCTCCTGGACCTGGGTGTCGATCACCTGGCGGGCCGGGAGCGAGTGCACGAGGATCTTCATCTGGCTGGGGATGGCCTCGAGCCACGCCGGAACGGTCTTGGAGCCGGCCTCGGCCTGCGCGACGATGAACGGGGTGAGCTCCTTGCTCTTGCCCCGGACCTCGATGATGTCGTGCTCCTTGACGCGGTACGACGGGATGTCGACCTTCTTGCCGTTCACCGTGAAGTGACCGTGCTTGACCAGCTGACGGGCCATGTCCCGGGACTTGGCGTAGCCGGCCCGGTAGACCACGTTGTCCAGCCGCGACTCGAGGATCTGCAGGAGGACCTCGCCGGTCTTGGCCTTCTTGCCCACGGCCTCCTCGTAGTAGCCGCGGAACTGCTTCTCCAGCACGCCGTAGACCCGGCGAGCCTTCTGCTTCTCACGGAGCTGGAGCAGGTACTCCGTCTCCTTGGTGCGGCCGCGGCCGTGCTGCCCGGGCGGGAACGGCCGGGACTCGAACGGGCACTTCGGGCCATCGCACTTGCTGCCCTTGAGGAACAGCTTCATCTTCTCCCGCCGGCAACGGCGGCAGTCAGCACCGGTGTAACGAGCCATCTCTCTCTAACCTCTCAGACCCGGCGACGCTTCGGCGGACGGCACCCGTTGTGCGGCTGCGGGGTGACGTCGGAGATCTGCCCGACCTCGAGACCGGCGGCCTGCAGCGAACGGATGGCGGTCTCCCGGCCGGAGCCGGGACCCTTGACGAACACGTCGACCTTGCGCATGCCGTGCTCCATCGCCCGACGCGCGGCGGCCTCGGCGGCCAGCTGAGCGGCGAACGGGGTCGACTTGCGGGAGCCCTTGAAGCCCACCTGGCCCGAGGAGGCCCAGGAGATGACCGCACCGGTCGGGTCCGTGATGGACACGATGGTGTTGTTGAAGGTGCTCTTGATGTGCGCCTGCCCGTGGGCGACGTTCTTGCGTTCCTTGCGCCGGACCTTCTTGACGGCGGCTCCGGCACGAGCCTTCGGTGGCATAAGTCTGTGCGCTCCTAGCTACTTCTTGCCGGGCTTCTTCTTGCCGGCGACGGTCCGCTTCGGGCCCTTCCGGGTCCGCGCGTTGGTCTTGGTCCGCTGGCCACGCACGGGCAGGCCCCGGCGGTGCCGGATGCCGGCGTAGCAGCCGATCTCGACCTTGCGGCGGATGTCAGCGGCGACCTCGCGGCGCAGGTCGCCTTCAACCTTGTAGTTGGCCTCGATGTGGTTGCGGAGCTGGACCAGCTCCTCGTCCGTGAGGTCCCGGACCCGCTTGTCCGGCGAGATGCCGGTGGCGGCGAGCGTCTCCAGGGCACGGGTACGACCGACCCCGAAGATGTAGGTGAGCGCGATCTCCATCCGCTTCTCGCGGGGGAGGTCGACGCCGACTAGACGTGCCATGTGCGGGCGTACTCCTCGTGATGTTGTGGCGGAGGTGTGGACCCGTCCCACCCCGCTACCGGCCGTCCCGTCTTTCCGACGCGTTCAACGCCGGCGACCGGGATCGGTCGCTGCCCGAGCGGGCCCCGGCCTCCGACCGGGGGTCAACCACGAGGGGGTACGCGCTGCGTACCGCTCGCGGCTGGGACGAGCTGATGATGTGTGGGGCGTCAGCCCTGGCGCTGCTTGTGGCGCGGGTCCTGGCAGATGACCATGACCCGGCCGTGCCGGCGGATCACCCGGCACTTGTTGCAGATCCTCTTGACGCTCGGCTTGACCTTCACGGTTGCCTTACTTCCCATCTGGCCCGGAGACGCGACGATGCGCGACGCCGGACGTCGAAGACGGACACGGGGACGTCCCGGCCGTCGTCAGGCTTACTTGTAGCGGTAGACGATGCGCCCGCGGGTCAGGTCGTACGGCGAGAGTTCGACGACGACCCGGTCCTCCGGCAGGATGCGGATGTAGTGCTGCCGCATCTTGCCACTGATGTGAGCCAGCACCTTGTGACCGTTCGCGAGCTCCACCCGGAACATGGCGTTCGGCAGGGGCTCGATGACCCGACCCTCGATCTCGATGGCTCCGTCTTTTTTCGGCATGTCCTCCGCTGTCCTGACGTCGGTTGCTCCGGACGGCCCACAACGTCTTACACGGGCGATCCGACCGAGATCAGGACCCCCGCGCCAGCCGCGGCTCCGACTCCCACCGAAGCGCGGGTGGGCATGCCGGAGTGGACGCTGTGCGCCGATCAGAAAGTGTACGCCCGCCTGCGCGCCGTCGCCAAACCGGCCGCCCGACCGGTCACCTCACCGGACGAAAACCGGCAACGTCGCCGACCTGCTGTGATGCCGGCCACACCGAGATGGCGATCATCGCCCGCGGCGGCGGTCCCGTCGCTCGCGCCGGAACTTTCCACCGTGCCGCTCGCCCGGGTGCCGCCCCCCGTGAGCGTCGCCGCCCACGGTGCGCAGCAGCAGGAGCACTCCCCACGGCCCGAGCACCCAGGCCGGCCAGAAGTGGCCCATGTCCCCCGAGCCGACGGAGGAGATCAGCCAGATCACCGTGAGGATGCCCGCCACCCGGAGCCACGGCGACCAGACCCCGAGCAGCCAGCCCCCGCCGTGCCCGGCGTCGACGACCTTGCCGCCTGCGTCGGCCACGGGCGGCGGCGCCGGCGCGGCGACCGGGGCCACCGCGACGCGTTGCGCGGGCGCCGGCCCGGGCAGGTCGGCCAGGACCGCGTCCAGGTCGGCGTACGTCTTCGCGCCGTACACCCGGACCAGCCGCTCGTCGTACTCGTGGAGGTCGAGCCGGCCCTCCTCCAGAGCGACCCGGAGCCGTTCGGCCGTGGCCTCCCGGTCGGCGTCGGCCGCCCGCATCCCGCCCTGCTCCATGGAGGCAAGCATGACACCACGGCGCCACCCGGCGGGAGCCCGGGCCGCCGGGAACAGGATTCCGGCGTCGGCAACGGCCTGGCCGGGACGAAAGCGGCCGGCAGTGCCGAAGGGGGCCGGCCGCCCGATCGGGGCCGAAACCCGTCTCCGGGGCCGCCTACGAACTTGATGACGTAGTCGGATCACCGGACGGCCCGAGTCGGTCAAGCCATCAGGCTCGCAGGGCCGTCACGACGCTCCCCCCGGCGCCGCGCCGGCGGCGGGCTTCAGACCGCCGGGGAGTTCGCCGGCTGTCGGGCGGTGACCAGGTCGCCGAGCCGGGACCGGCCGCCGTCCTCGGCGGTCAGCACCCACACCCCGTCAGGCAAGAGAGCCATCGAGTGCTCGACGTGCGCCGCCATCGACCTGTCCCGGGTCACCACGGTCCACCCGTCGGCCAGCTCCACGGTCCGGGGCGAGCCCATCGTGATCATCGGCTCGATCGCGAGGGCCATGCCCGGCACCAGCCGGGGACCCTTCCCCGGGCGCCCGTGGTTGAGCACGTGCGGGTCCTGGTGCATCTCCGTGCCGATCCCGTGGCCGCCGTACCCGTCGACGATGCCGTACCGGCCGCCCTTGCGGACCGCGTTCTCCACCGCGTGCGAGATGTCGGTGAGCCGGCCCTTGCCGCTGGCCGCGCCCCGGGCGGCGGCCGCGATCCCGGCCCACATCGCGTCCTCGGCCACCGCGGCCATCCTCAGCAGGGCCGGGTCGACCTCGCCGACGCCGACGGTGATGGCCGCGTCGCCGTGCCAGCCGTTCAGCACCGCACCGCAGTCGATCGAGATCAGGTCGCCCTCGCGGAGCACCTGGGTCGACGCGGGGATCGCGTGCACCACCTGCTCGTTCACCGACGAGCAGATCGACGCCGGGAAGCCGTGGTAGCCCTTGAACGAGGGGACGGCGCCGGCCTCCCGGATGGTGGACTCGGCGATGGCGTCCAGGTCGGCGGTGGTCACCCCGGGGGCGACCGCCTCCCGCATCCGACGCAGCGCACGGGCGACCACCAAACCGGCGGCCCGCATCAGCTCGATCTGGTCGGGGGTCTTCAGCTGGATGTCCAGCTGGGGACGACGCATGGAGGCGTTACCTTTCGTCGCGCGGACCAGCGGGGCACGTCGCACGTACCCCGCTGTTCGCACTCTATCCGCCGGGACCGCCGGCGTGCCGTCAGCCGCCGTACGAGCGGAGGGCGTCGATGGCGCGGACCGTGACGTCCTCCACCGGGCCGGTGGCGTCGATGCCGACCAGCTTGCCCTGGGCGCCGTAGTAGTCGACCAGCGGCGCGGTCTTCTCGGCGTACTCCCGGAGCCGGGCGGCGATGGTCTCCGGCTTGTCGTCGTCCCGCTGGAACAGCTCGGCGCCGCACCGGTCGCAGACGCCCTCCCGGGTCGGGGCGTCGAACTCGACGTGCCAGATCTTGCCGCAGCCGCGGCAGGTACGCCGGCCGGAGAGCCGCCGGATCACCTCGTCGTCGTCGACCACCAGCTCCAGCACCAGGTCCAGCGCGGTGCCGAGGTCGGCGAGGAGCTTGTCCAGCGCGGCCGCCTGCGGCGTGGTACGCGGGAAGCCGTCGAGCAGGAAGCCCTCGCTGGCGTCCGGCTCGGCGAGCCGGTCGCGCACCATGTTGATGGTGACCTCATCCGGGACCAGCTTGCCGGCGTCCATGTAGCGCTTCGCCTCGACGCCCAGCGGCGTGCCCTGGGAGACGTTGGCACGGAAGATGTCACCGGTCGAGATCTTCGGCACCGAGAGGTGGGCGGCGATGAACTCCGCCTGTGTGCCCTTGCCCGCGCCCGGCGGGCCAACCAGAACGAGTCGCATCTACCGCAGGAACCCTTCGTAGTTCCGCTGCATGAGTTGGCTCTCGATCTGCTTCACGGTCTCCAGACCGACGCCGACCATGATGAGCACAGCGGTGCCGCCGAACGGGAAGTTCTGGAACTGCTGGTTGTCGAGCCAGATGAAGAAGAAGTTCGGCAGGATCGCGATGATGCCGAGGTAGAGCGCGCCCGGCAGGGTGATCCGGCTCAGGATGAAGTCGAGGTACTCGGCGGTCGGCTTGCCGGGGCGGATGCCCGGCACGAAGCCGCCGTACTTCTTCATGTTGTCCGCGACCTCGGTCGGGTTGAACGTGATCGACACGTAGAAGTACGTGAAGAAGATGATCAGCAGGAAGTAGATCGCGATGTGCTCCGGCGCGCTGGCCTTCACGATGTGGTTCGAGATCCAGGCCTGGGTCTTCCCCGGGTTGTTCTGGTCGAAGAACTGAAGGATCAGCGTCGGCAGGTAGAGCAGCGACGAGGCGAAGATGACCGGGATGACGCCGGCCTGGTTCACCTTCAGCGGGATGTAGGTGGAGGTGCCGCCGTACATCCGCCGGCCGATCATGCGCTTGGCGTACTGCACCGGGATCCGGCGCTGCGCCTGCTCGATGAAGGTGACCGCGGTGATGACCAGCAGGACCAGGGCGATGACGAGGAAGAACATCCCCCAGCCCTTGGTGGTCTTGATCTTCCAGCCCTCGCTGGGGAGCCGGGCCGCGATCGAGGTGAAGATCAGGACGGACATGCCGTTGCCGACGCCCCGGTCGGTGATCAGCTCACCGAGCCACATCACCACGCCGGTGCCGGCGGTCATGGTCATGACCAGGATCGACAGCGTCAGCCAGTCCGGGATCCCGGTGCCCTTGGGGACGATCGGGAACTGGTCGCACTGGTTGTTGAAGAGCTGCCCGGAGCGGGCCAGCGCCACGAACGCCGACGACTGCAGGATGCCCAGGCCCAGGGTCAGGTACCGGGTGTACTGGGTGATCTTCGCCTGGCCGGCCTGGCCCTCCTTGCGGAGCTGCTCCAGCCGCGGGATGACCACGGTCAGCAGCTGCAGGATGATCGACGCGGTGATGTACGGCATGATGCCGAGCGCGAAGACCGACAGCTGCAGCAGCGCACCACCGGAGAAGAGGTCCAGCAGGCTCAGCACCCCGGTGCCGCCACCCTGGATGGTGTCGAGGCACTTCTGCACGTTGCCGTACGAGACGCCCGGGCTGGGCAGCGTGGCGCCGAGCCGGTAGACCGCAATGATGCCTACTGTGAACAGCAGCTTCTTGCGCAGGTCAGGCGTACGGAACGCACTGAGAAAGGCGGACAGCAACTTCTTCCTCCTGCGCGACGCGGGCCGCCGGTGATGATCCCTGGCGGAGCGGGGTGGGTGCCGGGCGAGTGCCCGATATCCATGGCTGGGATGGGACTCTAACAGTCCCGCCCCGGTCCGGGCAGATGTGCCCGGCTACATAAAACGAATCCGATGTTACCCGGCGCACACGCGGCCGGTAGACCATGGCGCCCGCCCAGTTGCGAACAACTGAACGGGCGCCATGGACAGTGCCTTACAGCTCGGTGACCGAGCCGCCGGCGGCGGTGATCTTCTCCTTGGCCGACGCGCTGAACGCGTGCGCCGAAACCTGGAGCGCCACCCCACCGAGATCGCCGGTGCCGAGCACCTTGACCGGCTGGCCCTTGCGGACCGCACCGGCCTCGACCAGCTCGACCGGGCCGACCTGGCCGCCGTTCGGGAACAGCTCGGCGAGCCGGTCCAGGTTGACCACCTGGAAGACGACCTTGAACTTGTTCTTGAAGCCCTTCATCTTCGGCAGGCGCATGTGGATGGGCATCTGCCCACCCTCGAACGCCGGCGAGATGTTCTTCCGGGCCTTCGAACCCTTGGTACCGCGACCGGCGGTCTTGCCCTTCGAGCCCTCACCGCGACCCACGCGGGTCTTGTCGGTCTTGGCTCCGGGCGCCGGACGCAGGTGGTGGACCTTGATCGTCATTACTCGACCTCCTCGACCTTCACGAGGTGGTTGACCGTGAAGATCATGCCGCGGATCTCCGGACGGTCCTCCTTGACCACCACGTCGTTGATCCGCTTGAGACCGAGCGAACGCAGCGAATCACGCTGGTTCTTCTTGGTCCCGATCTCGGACCGGACCTGGGTGACCTTCAGGCGCGCCATCAGGACGCCACCCCCGCCCGCGACGCCAGCATGGCGGCCGGCGCGACGTCCTCGACCGGCAGACCACGACGGGCCGCGACCGCCTCGGGCGACTCGAGCGCCTTCAGGGCCGCCACCGTGGCGTGCACGATGTTGATCGGGTTGGACGAGCCGAGGCTCTTGGAGAGCACGTCGTGGATGCCCGCGCACTCCAGCACGGCGCGCACCGGACCGCCGGCGATGACACCCGTACCGGCCGAGGCCGGCTTGAGCAGCACCACACCGGCCGCGTCCTCGCCCTGCACCGGGTGCGGGATCGACTGACCGATCCGCGGCACCTTGAAGAAGTGCTTCTTGGCCTCCTCGACACCCTTGGCGATCGCCGCGGGCACCTCCTTGGCCTTTCCGTAGCCCACACCGACGGTGCCGTCGCCGTCACCCACGATCACCAGGGCGGTGAAGCTGAAGCGACGACCACCCTTCACGACCTTGGCGACGCGGTTGATCGCGACGACCCGCTCGAGGTGCGGGGTCTTCTCGACGGGCGCGTTTCCGCGGCCGCCCTCACGGCGGTTGTCGCGGCGACCACCCTCGTTGCCACCGGACCCGCCGCCACGGCGCTGTTGACCTGGCATCAGCAGCCTTCCTTCTCTCTCGTGACGGGGTTTCTAGAACTCGAGCCCGGCTTCGCGGGCGGCGTCGGCAAGCGCGGCGACCCGCCCCGCGTACCGGTTGCCACCGCGGTCGAAGACGACCTTCGAGACGCCGGCGGCCTTGGCCCGCTCGGCGAGCAGGGCACCGACCTTGCCGGCCAGGGCGCTCTTGTCGCCCTCGGCGCCGCGCAGCGAGGCGTCCATGGTCGAGGCCGACGCCAGGGTGTGACCCTTGGTGTCGTCCACGATCTGGGCGACCATGTGCCGCAGGGACCGGGTGACGACCAGGCGGGGACGCTCGGCGGTGCCGCTGATGTTCTTGCGGACCCGGAAGTGCCGGCGCGCACGCCCGACGGCGCGCTTGGCGGCAACGCCGCGGCGGCGCTTGAGCAGCGTGGCGCTCACTTCTTACCTGCCTTTCCAGCCTTACGGCGGATGACCTCGCCCTGGTACTTCACGCCCTTGCCCTTGTAGGGCTCCGGCGGACGGATCTTCCGGATGTTGGCGGCGACCTCGCCGACCTGCTGCTTGTCGATGCCCGCCACGTGGAACAGCGTCGGCTTCTCCACCGTGAAGGTGATGCCCTCCGGCGCCGGCACGAGGACCGGGTGCGAGAACCCGAGAGCGAACTCCAGGTCCTTGCCCTTGGCCGTGACGCGGTAACCGGTACCGGCGATCTCGAGGCTCTTGCGGTAGCCCTCGGTCACGCCGACGATCATGTTGGCCACCAGCGTACGGCTCAGGCCGTGCAGCTCCTTGGCCTTGCGCTCGTCGTTCGGCCGGTTGACGTGCAGCTGGCCGTCCTCGCCCCGCTCCGCCGTGATCGGCTCGGCCAGCACGTGGCTCAGCTCGCCCTTGGGGCCCTTCACCTTGACGGTCTGGCCGTCGATCGTGATGTCGACGCCGGAAGGCACCGGGATCGACTTACGTCCAATACGCGACATTTCTACCTGTCTCCCGTTACCAGACGAAGGCGAGGACTTCCCCGCCAACGCTCCGCTTGCGGGCCTGCCGGTCGGTGAGCAGCCCCTGGGACGTCGAAATGATCGCCACGCCCAGCCCGCCGAGCACCCGCGGGAGCCCGTCCGACTTGGCGTACACCCGGAGACCGGGCTTGGACACACGCTTGATGCCGGCCAGGCTCCGCTCGCGGTTCTGGCCGTACTTCAGCTCGACGACCAGTCGCTTGCCGACGGCGCCCTCCTCGGGCTCCTCGACCGACCAGGTGGCGATGTAACCCTCGGCCTTGAGGACCTCGGCGATGTTCGCCTTGATCTTCGAGTAGGGCATCGTCACCCGGTCGTGGTACGCCTGGTTGGCGTTACGCAGACGCGTGAGCATGTCTGCGATCGGGTCGGTCATCGTCATGAAATTCGTCAACCTTTCTCGCCGGGGTTCCCCGGGCCATGCCCGGGGCCTACGGCGAAGAGACAGTTCAGCTGACGCGCGAAGCGCGCCGGGCTATTACCAGGAAGCCTTGGACACGCCGGGCAGCTCACCGCGGTGGGCCATCTCCCGGATGCACACCCGGCAGAGACCGAACTTGCGGTAGACCGCCTTCGGACGCCCGCACCGCTGGCAGCGGGTGTACGCGCGAACCGAGAACTTCGGCTTCGCGGCCGCCTTGAGGATCAGCGCCTTCTTGGCCATCTCAGTTCTCCTTGAACGGGAAGCCCAGGAGCTTGAGCAGCGCCCGGCCCTCGTCGTCGGTCGTGGCGGTCGTGACCACCGTGATGTCCATGCCCCGCTGGCGATCGATCTTGTCCTGGTCGATCTCGTGGAACACCGACTGCTCGGTCAGACCGAACGTGTAGTTGCCGTGCCCGTCGAGCTTGCGCCCGTCCAGACCGCGGAAGTCGCGGATACGCGGCAGCGCGATGGACAGCAGCCGGTCCAGGAACTCCCACATCCGGTCGCCCCGCAGGGTGACCTTCGCGCCGATCGGCATGCCCTCACGCAGCTTGAACTGCGCGATGGACTTGGTCGCCCGCCGCACCTGCGGCTTCTGGCCGGTGATGGTGGCCAGGTCGCGGACCGCACCGTCGATCAGCTTGGCGTCCCGAGCGGCCTCGCCGACACCCATGTTGACGACGATCTTGACCAACCGCGGCACCTGCATGGGGTTGCCGTAGTTGTGCTGCTCCTGCAGCTGCGCCACGATCTCGTTGCGGTACCGCTCCTTGAGGCGCGGCATGGTCTTGGTTTCGGTAGCCGTGGTCATCACAGGTCCTTACCGGTGCTACGCGCGATGCGGACCTTCTGGCCGTTGTCGTCGATCCGGTAACCGACGCGGGTCGGCTTGCCGTCGGAGTCCAGGACCATCACGTTCGAGACGTGGATCGGGGCCTCCTGGGTGACGATGCCACCGGTCTTGGCGCCACGCTGGGTGGTGCTGATGCGGGTGTGCTTCTTGACCCGGTTCACGCCCTCGACCAGGACCTTGTCCTGCCGCGGGTAGGCCGCGATGACCTTCCCCTTGGCACCCTTGTCCTTGCCGGCGATGACGACGACCGTGTCGCCCTTCTTGACCTTCACGGTCACAACACCTCCGGCGCGAGAGAGATGATCTTCATGAACCGCTTGTCCCGCAGCTCGCGCCCGACCGGGCCGAAGATACGGGTGCCGCGCGGGTCCCCACCGTCCTTGATGATGACGGCGGCGTTCTCGTCGAAGCGGATGTACGAGCCGTCCGGCCGCCGCTTCTCCTTGGCGGTGCGAACAACGACGGCCTTGACGACGTCGCCCTTCTTCACACCGGCACCGGGGATCGCGTCCTTGACCGTGGCCACGATGACGTCGCCGATGCTCGCGTAGCGCCGACCGGAGCCACCGAGAACCCGGATGCACAGGATCTCCCGGGCACCCGTGTTGTCGGCGACGCGCAGTCGCGACTCCTGCTGAATCACGTCTATCTCCTATGTCTGCCGGTTCTCCGGCCGCCCGGGGGACGGCCGGAGCCTGGCGGAACCTGCGCCCGACCGAATGCCGGCCGAGCTCGAGCCTTCGCTACTTGGCCTTCTCGAGGATCTCCACGAGCCGCCACCGCTTGGTGGCGGAGAGCGGCCGGGTCTCCATGATCAGGACCCGGTCGCCGATGCCGGCCGAGTTCTGCTCGTCGTGCACCTTCAGCTTGCTGGTCCGGCGCATGATCTTGCCGTACAGCGCGTGCTTGACCCGGTCCTCGACCTCGACCACGACGGTCTTTTCCATCTTGTCGCTGACCACGAGGCCCTCACGCACCTTGCGGCGCGCGCGCTGCGCGCTCGCGGTGGTGTTCTCACTCATGCTCGAGCTCCCTTACGCTCGCTTCGCTCGCTCACGAAGTCACCTCAGTCGGCGCGGCCGAGAGACCCAGCTCACGCTCACGCATGATCGTGTAGATCCGGGCGATCTCCCGACGGATGACCTGCAGCCGCCGGTTGTTGTCCAGCTGCCCGGTTGCGGCCTGCACGCGGAGGTTGAACAGCTCCGCCTTCGCCTCGCGCAGCTTCGTGACCAGCTCCTCCTCGGAGAGCTCACGCAGCTCGGAGGCCTTGACGCCCGCTGCCATCAGGATTCACCCACTTCGCGCGTAACAATGCGGCACTTCATCGGGAGCTTGTGGATCGCGCGACGCATCGCCTCTCGCGCGATCTGCTCGTTGGGGAAGGACATCTCGAAGAGGACCCGCCCCGGCTTGACGTTGGCGACCCACCACTCGGGCGAACCCTTACCGGAACCCATCCGGGTTTCCGCCGGCTTCTTGGTGAGGGCCTGGTCCGGGAAGATCGTGATCCAGACCTTGCCGCCACGCTTGATGTGGCGGGTCATCGCGATACGCGCCGACTCGATCTGGCGGTTCGTCACGTACGCCGGCTCGAGAGCCTGGATCCCGAACTCGCCGAACACCACCCGGTTACCGCCCTTGGACGCGCCGTGGCGGTCCGGGTGGTGCGGCTTGCGGAAGCCCTTCGGGGGCTTGCGCGGCATCAGCATCTGTCAGCCCTCCTGCTGCGTTTCTGCCGGCTGGGTCGCGGCCGCGGCCACGGCGCCGGCGTCGACCGGCTCACCGGCCGGCGTCTCCGCCTGCTGCGCGATGGTGGTCGCGGCAGCGCGGCCGGCCTCGGTGCCACCGGCGGTCGTACCCGACGAACCCGACCGGCCACGGCGCGGCCGCTCCGGCCGGTCGCCACGGTCGCGGCGCGGGCCGCGCGACGGGGCGGCCTCGGCCGGGGCCTCGCGGCCCGGGACGGCGTCGCCCTTGTAGATCCAGACCTTCACGCCGATCCGGCCGAAGGTGGTACGGGCCTCGAAGAAGCCGTACTCGATGTTGGCCCGCAGCGTGTGCAGCGGAACCCGGCCCTCGCGGTAGAACTCGGTCCGGCTCATCTCCGCGCCGCCGAGACGGCCCGAGACCTGCACCCGGATGCCCTTGCAGACCGGGTTCTTCATCGCGGACTGCATCGCCTTGCGCATGGCCCGACGGAAGCTGACCCGGCTGGACAGCTGCTCGGCGACGCCCTGGGCGACCAGCTGCGCGTCCGACTCGGGGCTCTTCACCTCGATGATGTTCAGCTGGACCTGCTTGCCGGTGAGCTTCTCCAGCTCGCCGCGGATCCGGTCGGCCTCCGCACCCTTACGGCCGATGACGATGCCCGGCCGGGCGGTGTGGATGTCGACGCGGACCCGGTCCCGGGTGCGCTCGATGTCGACCTTGGAGATCCCGGCGCGCTCGAGGCCCTTGGACATCATCCGGCGGATCTTGACGTCCTCGCCGATGTAGTCCTTGTAGAGCTTGTCCGCGAACCAGCGGGACTTCCAGTCGGTCGAGATGCCGAGCCGGAACCCAGTGGGGTGAACCTTCTGACCCATTACTCGGCACCTTCCGTCGTGCTCTGCCGCTCAGCCGCCTCGGCCTGGTTGGTCGCCGCGGCCTTCGTCTGCGCCTGGGCCTTCTTCGCCGACTTCTTCGGCGCGGCCGGCGCGACCGCCTCGACCGCCACGGTGATGTGGCAGGTCCGCTTGCGGATCCGGTACGCCCGGCCCTGCGCCCGCGGCCGGAACCGCTTCATGGTCGGGCCCTCGTCGACGAACGCCTCGCTGACGAGCAGCGCGTCGGGGTCCAGCCGCTCGTTGTTCTCCGCGTTGGCGATCGCGCTCGCGAGCACCTTGTACACCTGCTCGCTCGCAGCCTGCGGCGCGAACTGCAGCACCGTGAGCGCCTCCTTCGCGGGCAGGCCGCGGACGAGGTTGACCACCCGGCGCGCCTTCATCGGCGAGATGCGCACGTGCCGCGCAACCGCCCGCGCGCCCGGAAGCACCGGAGCGTCGCCCTTTCCTGGCATCGCTGTAACCCCTTGTTCCTCTATCCGTATGCCCGCGGCGTCAGCGCCGGCGGCTCTTCCGGTCGTCCTTCTCGTGACCCTTGAACGTGCGGGTCAGCGCGAACTCGCCGAGCTTGTGCCCGACCATGGCCTCGGTCACGAAGACCGGGACGTGCTTGCGCCCGTCGTGCACGGCGATCGTGTGCCCCAGCATCTCGGGGATGATCGTCGAGCGCCGCGACCAGGTCTTGATGACGTTCTTCGAGCCCTTCTCGTTCTGCGTCTCCACCTTCTTGAGCAGGTGGTCGTCGACGAACGGGCCCTTCTTCAGGCTGCGAGGCATGTCTTATCTCCCTCAGCCGCGCTTACGCGTGGCGTAGCGGCGGCGGACGATCAGCCGGTCGCTCGGCTGGCCCTTACGACGGGTGCGGCCCTCGGGCTTACCCTGCGGGTTGACCGGGTGGCGACCACCGGAGGTCTTACCCTCACCACCACCGTGCGGGTGGTCGACCGGGTTCATCGCGACACCACGGACGGTCGGGCGCTTGCCCTTCCACCGCATCCGGCCGGCCTTGCCCCAGTTGATGTTCGACTGGTCGGCGTTGCCGATCTCGCCGACGCTGGCGCGGCAGCGCACGTCGACGCGCCGGATCTCACCGGACGGCATGCGCAGGGTCGCGTACGCGCCCTCCCGGCCGAGCAGCTGGATGCCGACGCCGGCCGAGCGGGCCAGCTTGGCGCCGCCGCCCGGACGCAGCTCCACGTTGTGGATGGTGGTACCGACCGGGATGTTGCGCAGCGGCAAGTTGTTGCCCGGCTTGATGTCGGCGCCCGGGCCCGACTCCACCGTGTCGCCCTGCTTCAGGTCCTTCGGCGCGATGATGTAGCGCTTCTCGCCGTCGGCGTAGTGCAGCAGCGCGATACGCGCGGTGCGGTTCGGGTCGTACTCGATGTGGGCGACCTTCGCCGGCACGCCGTCCTTGTCGACCCGCTTGAAGTCGATCAGACGGTACTGCCGCTTGTGGCCGCCACCGTGGTGCCGGGTGGTGATCCGGCCGTGGGCGTTGCGTCCGCCCTTCTTCGGCAGCGGAGCCAGCAGCGACTTCTCGGGCGTCGACCGGGTGATCTCGGCGAAGTCGGCGACGCTCGAGCCACGCCGGCCCGGCGTCGTCGGCTTGTACTTACGGATAGCCATTGTCTACACCCCTCAGCTGACCGGGCCGCCGAAGGCCTCGATACGGTCACCGTCAGCCAGCTTCACGATCGCCCGCTTGGTCGCCTTGCGCTGACCGAAGCCGGTCTTGGTGCGCTTGCGCTTGCCCTCGCGGTTGAGCGTGTTGACCGTCAGGACGCGGACGTTGAAGATCTGCTGGATAGCGATCTTGATCTCGGTCTTGTTGGCGTCCGGGTGCACCAGGAAGGTGTACCAGTTCCGGTTCAGCTCGCTGTAGCTCTTCTCGGAGACGACCGGGGCGACGATGATGTCGCGCGGATCGGCGATCGTGCTCACTTGCCACCCTCCTCGGTGGTCTCGGCGGGAACGCCCAGGAACTCGTCCAGGGCCTCCTTGGTGAAGACCACGTCGTCGGCCACCAGCACGTCGTACGTGTTGAGCTGGCCGGCCTCGATCAGGTGCACCCGCGGCTCGTTGCGCAGCGACACCCAGTTCAGCTCGTCGGTGCTGCTCAGCACGACCAGGACGCGACGCGCCTCGGTCAGCTTCGCGAGCGTGGCCAGCGCGGCCTTGGTCGACGGCTTCTCGCCCGAGACGAACGCCTCGACGACGTGCACCTGCCCGGCGCGGGCCCGGTCGGAGAGGGCGCCACGCAGGGCGGCCGCCTTCATCTTCTTCGGGGTGCGCTGGCTGTAGTCGCGCGGCACCGGGCCGTGGACCACGCCACCGCCGGCGAACTGCGGCGCGCGGGTCGAGCCCTGGCGGGCACGACCGGTGCCCTTCTGCTTGTACGGCTTCTTGCCTCCACCGGAGACCTCGCCGCGGGTCTTGACCTTGTGCGTGCCCTGCCGGGCCGCCGCGAGCTGAGCCACCACGACCTGGTGCATCAGCGCGATGTTGGCCTGAGCGTCGAAGATGTCGGCCGGCAGCTCGACGGAGCCGCTCTTGGCGCCTTCGACGTTGAGGACGTCAACGGTGGTCACTTGGCCGCACCGCCCTTCTTCACCTTGGCCTTGGCCGCGGTACGGACCAGGACCAGCGCGCCCTTGGGGCCGGGGATGGCACCGCGGACGAGCAGGAGGTTGTTCTCGGTGTCGATCGCCTGGACCGTCAGGTTCTGGACGGTGTAGCGCACGCCACCCATCCGACCGGCCATCCGGGTGCCCTTGAAGACACGACCCGGGGTCGCGCAGGCGCCGATGGAGCCCGGCGAGCGGTGCTTGCGCTCCACGCCGTGGCTGGCGCGCAGACCGTGGAAGCCGTGCCGCTTCATCGGGCCGGCGTAGCCCTTGCCCTTGGTCTTGCCGGTGACGTCGACGGTGATGCCGGCGGGAAACTCCTCGACCGTGACCTCCTGGCCCGGCGAGTAGTCCGCGGCGTCGACGGTCCGCAGCTCGACGATGTGCCGGCGCGGGGCGACGTCCGCCTTGGCGTAGTGCCCGGCGACCGGCTTCTTGACCTTGCGCGGGTCGATGGTGCCGTACGCCAGCTGGACCGCGGAGTAACCGTCCTTCTCGGCGCTACGAACCTGGCTGATGACGCAGGGGCCGGCCTGAACCACGGTCACGGGGACAACCTTGTTGTTGTCCCAGACCTGGGTCATGCCGAGCTTTGCGCCCAGGATCCCCTTGACTTGCCTGTCCATTTGTCCGGTCCCTACAGCTTGATCTCGATGTCGACGCCAGCCGGCAGGTCGAGGCGCATGAGCGAGTCGACCGTCTTCGGGGTCGGGTCGATGATGTCGATCAGACGCTTGTGCGTACGCATCTCGAAGTGCTCGCGCGAGTCCTTGTACTTGTGCGGCGAGCGGATGACGCAGAAACGGTTGATCTCCGTGGGCAGCGGCACCGGGCCAGCGACCTGCGCCCCGGTACGCGTCACCGTCTCGACGATCTTCCGAGCCGAGGAGTCGACGACCTCGTGGTCATAGGCCTTGAGCCGGATGCGGATCTTCTGTCCCGCCATGGTGGCTTCTGTTCCTTCTCTCGATGCCGCTGTGTTGCGGGCGCCTGTACCGGCTGGCACAGGCCCACTTCCGCCGACCCCCGCGGTCGGGCGTGTCGCGCCCGTTGGCCAGGCTCCGCCCCGGGACTCCGGAGCGATTCTCTGACCACGCGGTGGGTCATGGCGCCGATCGCGTCACCGCGACCTGGACGCCGTGCGAGGGTGGTTGACCGCCAGGGGCGATCAACCACCCTACGCGCGACTGTTGGTCGGCCCGGAGGTCCAGCATGCACCGGACGAAGGCGACTAACCGTCGTTACGCAACCTGACCAGTATGCCGCACTACCGCACGGCAACGCTAATCGGGGTTACCCAGCTCACTTGATGATCTTGGTGACGCGACCCGCGCCGACCGTACGACCACCCTCGCGAATCGCGAACTTCAGGTTCTCCTCCATGGCGATGGGCTGGATCAGCTTCACCGTCATGGTGGTGTTGTCGCCCGGCATGACCATCTCGGTGCCCTCGGGCAGCGTGACGACGCCGGTGACGTCCGTGGTCCGGAAGTAGAACTGCGGGCGGTAGTTCTGGAAGAACGGGGTGTGGCGGCCGCCCTCCTCCTTGGAGAGGATGTAGACCGTCGCCTCGAACTCCGTGTGCGGGGTCGTGGTGCCCGGCTTGATGACGACCATGCCGCGCTCGACGTCCTCGCGCTTGATGCCGCGGAGGAGCAGACCGACGTTCTCACCGGCCCGGGCCTCGTCCAGCAGCTTGCGGAACATCTCGATGCCGGTGCAGGTGGTCTTCATCGACTTCTCGCGGATGCCGACGATCTCCACCTCCTCGTTCGGCTTGAGGATGCCACGCTCGGCGCGACCGGTGACGACGGTGCCACGACCGGTGATCGTGAACACGTCCTCGATCGGCATGAGGAACGGCTTGTCGGTCTCGCGCTCCGGCTGCGGAATCGCGGTGTCGACAGCGTTCATCAGGTCCATGAGCTTGGCGGTCCACTCGGGGTCACCCTCGAGGGCCTTCAGCGCCGAGACCCGGACGACCGGCAGGTCGTCACCCGGGTACTCCTGCGAGGAGAGCAGCTCGCGGACCTCGAGCTCGACGAGCTCCAGGAGCTCCTCGTCGTCGACCATGTCGCTCTTGTTGAGCGCCACGACGATGTACGGCACGCCGACCTGGCGGGCCAGCAGCACGTGCTCGCGGGTCTGCGGCATCGGGCCGTCGGTCGCGGCGACCACCAGGATCGCGCCGTCCATCTGGGCGGCACCGGTGATCATGTTCTTGATGTAGTCCGCGTGACCCGGGCAGTCCACGTGCGCGTAGTGCCGGTTGGCGGTCTGGTACTCGACGTGCGCGATCGAGATCGTGATGCCGCGGGCCTTCTCCTCGGGCGCCTTGTCGATCTCGTCGAACGGCGTGTACGGGTTCAGGTCCGGGTACTCGTCGTGCAGGACCTTGGTGATGGCCGCCGTCAGCGTCGTCTTACCGTGGTCGATGTGACCAATGGTGCCGATGTTGACGTGCGGCTTAGTCCGCTCGAACTTCGCCTTCGCCACTGGTGTCCTCCTGTGGACTTCTTGGTTCGTTCGCCCCGGTGCGCCAGGTTCGGCGCTTAGGACTCTGTCGACAGCCTTTCCGACCTGGTGGCCGGAGAGCCTTGGTGGGTTCTGCGGCGATGAAGCCTACAGGCCCGGATTCACACAACCCGTCCGAGGTGGCCGCGGGCGGGAGATCCCTCCCGCGACCGTCCCCGGCTCATCGGATCAGCTCAGGCGAGCGTCACTCACCGGTCGCCTTGGCGATGATCTCCTTGGCCACCGAGGCCGGAACCTCGGCGTAGGAGTCGAACTGCATGCTGTAGCTAGCCCGGCCCTGGGTCTTCGACCGCAGGTCGCCGACGTAGCCGAACATCTCCGACAGCGGCACCAGGGCGCGGACGACGCGGGCACCGCCGCGCTCCTCCATCGCCTGGATGATGCCACGGCGGGAGTTGAGGTCGCCGATGACGTCACCCATGTTCTCCTCAGGAGTGGTGACCTCAACGGCCATCATCGGCTCGAGCAGCGCGGGGTCGGCCTTGCGGGCCGCCTCCTTCATCGCCATCGAGCCGGCGATCTTGAACGCCATTTCGGACGAGTCGACCTCGTGGTACTGGCCGTCCACCAGCGTCAGCTTCACGCCGACCAGCGGGAAGCCGGCGAGCACGCCGTACTGCATGGCGTCCTGGGCGCCGGCGTCCACCGACGGGATGAACTCCCGGGGGATGCGGCCACCGGTGACGGCGTTGGCGAACTCGTAGGTCGGCGAGTCGTTGTCCAGCGGCAGCGGCTCCACGCTGATGATGACGCGGGCGTACTGGCCGGAACCACCGGTCTGCTTCTTGTGGGTGTACTCGACCTTCTCCACCGCGCGGCGGATGGTCTCGCGGTACGCCACCTGCGGCTTACCGATGTTCGCCTCGACGTTGAACTCGCGGCGCATCCGGTCGACCAGGATGTCCAGGTGCAGCTCGCCCATGCCGGAGATGACCGTCTGACCGGTCTCCTCGTCCAGCTTGACGCGGAAGGTCGGGTCCTCCTCGGCCAGCCGCTGGATGGCGGTGCTGAGCTTCTCCTGGTCGGCCTTGGTCTTCGGCTCGATGGCCACCTCGATGACCGGCTCCGGGAAGGTCATCGACTCGAGGATGACCGGGTTCGCCGGGTCGCACAGGGTGTCACCGGTGGTGGTCTGCTTCAGGCCCTGGACCGCGATGATGTCGCCAGCCTTGGCGGAGCTGCGCTCCTCCCGCTTGTTGGCGTGCATCTGGTAGATCTTGCCGATCCGCTCCTTGCGGTCCTTGGTGGAGTTGACCACCTGGGACCCGGACTCGAGCACACCGGAGTAGACCCGCACGTAGGTGAGCTTGCCCAGGTGCTTGTCGGTCTGGATCTTGAAGGCCAGCGCCGAGAACGGCTCCGAGGTCGACGGCTTCCGCTGCATCGGGGTCTCACCGTCGGTCGCGGTGCCCTCGATCGCCGGGATGTCCAGCGGCGACGGCAGGTAGGCGACCACCGCGTCGAGCATCGGCTGGATGCCCTTGTTCTTGAAGGCGGTACCGCAGAGCACCGGGTTGGCCTTGCCACCGATGGTGGCGCGACGGATCGCGGCCTGGATCTCCTCGACGGAGATCTCCTCGCCCTCGAGGTACTTCTCCATCACCGAGTCGTCGACGTCGGCCAGGGTCTCGAGCAGCTTCTCCCGCCACTCGGTGGCGGTGTCGACCAGGTCGGCCGGGATCTCCTCGACCGCGTAGTCCTCACCCTTCTGGGTCTCCCCACGCCAGGTGAGGGCGCGCATGCCGACCAGGTCGACCACGCCGATGAAGTCCGACTCAGCACCGATCGGCACCTGGAGCACCAGCGGGGTGGCGTTGAGCCGGTCGATCATCATCTGCACGCAGCGGAAGAAGTCGGCACCGGTCCGGTCGAGCTTGTTGACGAAGCACATCCGGGGGACGTTGTACTTGTCCGCCTGGCGCCAGACGTTCTCCGTCTGCGGCTCCACGCCGGCGACGCCGTCGTAGACCGCGACCGCACCGTCCAGCACGCGCAGCGACCGCTCCACCTCGACCGTGAAGTCGACGTGGCCGGGCGTGTCGATGATCTGGATCGTGTGGCCCTTCCACTCGCACTTCGTGGCGGCGGAAGTGATGGTGATACCGCGCTCCTGCTCCTGCTCCATCCAGTCCATGACGGCAGCGCCCTCGTGGACCTCACCGATCTTGTACGTGATGCCGGTGTAGAACAGGATTCGCTCGGTGGTAGTGGTCTTACCGGCATCGATGTGCGCCATGATGCCGATGTTGCGTACGTTGGCGAGCGCGTCTGCGGCGGCCACTTCAATCCCTACTTATCGTCGTCTCGACACAACTGGTGGCGGTTCCGGCGCCTCGTGGGCGCCGGAACCAGGGTGTTACCAGCGGTAGTGCGCGAAGGCCTTGTTGGACTCGGCCATCTTGTGCGTGTCCTCGCGCCGCTTCACCGCGGCACCGAGGCCGTTGCTCGCGTCCAGCAGCTCGTTCATCAGCCGCTCGACCATGGTCTTCTCGCGCCGTGCGCGGGAGTAGGTCACCAGCCAGCGCAGACCCAGGGTGGTCGCGCGGGCCGGCCGGACCTCGACCGGAACCTGGTAGGTGGCGCCACCGACGCGACGGCTGCGAACCTCGAGGGTCGGCTTCACGTTGTCCATCGCCCGCTTCAGGGTGACGACGGGGTCGGTGCCGGACTTCTCGCGGCAGCCCTCCAGGGCGGCGTACACGATGCGCTCGGCGAGCTGGCGCTTGCCGCGCAGCAGGATCTTGTTCACCAGCTGGGTGACCAGCGGCGAGTTGTACACCGGGTCAGCGACCAGCGGCTTCCGCGGAGCGGGTCCCTTACGCGGCATGTCAGCTCTTCTCCTTCTTCGCGCCGTAACGGCTGCGAGCCTGCTTGCGGTTGCGGACACCCTGGGTGTCCAGCGAGCCGCGAACGATCTTGTACCGCACGCCGGGGAGGTCCTTCACACGGCCGCCACGCACGAGCACGATCGAGTGCTCCTGCAGGTTGTGGCCGACGCCCGGGATGTAGGCGGTCACCTCGATCTGGCTGCTGAGCTTGACACGAGCGACCTTGCGCAGCGCCGAGTTCGGCTTCTTCGGGGTGGTGGTGTACACGCGGGTGCACACGCCGCGCCGCTGGGGGGACCCCTTCAGCGCCGGGGTCTTGGTCTTGGTCGTCTTGGCCTGGCGGCCCTTTCGGACCAGCTGCTGAATGGTGGGCACCGGGTTTCTCCGCTCCCTTCGGCCGCTGCGAGGCGACCGCGCCGTCTGCTCTAGCCGGCCTGATGGACGGCTCTCCTACATTCCAACCAGGGCCACCTGACGGGGGTCCCAGCACCCGCGGTCGGGCGTGTCGCCCAGATCACGGTCCCGTTGCGTCGCTCGCGCGCCGTACCGGGCTCTGTCACCGGCACAGGGAGGTCCTCGCGCCGGGTCTTGGTCTTTGGTCGTGCCGCCGCGCGATCACCGGCTTACCGGTTCCAGCGCACGCACGCATTGCCCGGGCTTGCCCGGGCACAAGGGGAAAGAGTACCTACCACAGCCGCGCAGGTCAAAACGGAGCGGTCCGGGAGAACTGCGTCGCAGTCCACCGGCCGATCGAGTCGTGCCTGCCCGCCCGTGATGGGCACCTACGGCTACCAGTGTACCGGCTGCGCCCGCTGCCGGCCGGGCAGCCCCGGTTCCGCCGGCGGAGCGGCCGGCCCGGCACCTCCGGCCCGGTCGTTGACCCCGGTCAACGGCGCCGGCGGCCGATCACGTGATCTGCACCACCAGGGCCACCGCGAGCCCCAGCAGGCTGAGCAGCAGCCCCACTCCCCCGCAGCTGAGCCCCGCCACCGCCAGGCCCCGCCCGGCGAACCGGACCGCCGGCGGGGGCGCCGGCCGCCGGATCTGCCGGCGGGACAGCAGGCCCGCGACGATCGCCGCGGTCCCGGCGATGCCGCCGAGCACGGTGAACGCCCCGGCGGCCCAGGCGCCGCCGTAGTCCGGCCCGGCGAAGCCGAAGCAGAACACCAGCAGCGAGACCAGGATCGAGGCGATCCCGGTGACCAGCGACCCGACGGCGAGGCCCGAGGTCACCGGCGGCACGTCCAGGTGGACCACGCCGAACGGGGTGCCGGGGACCGGGTCGACCCGCTTCGGCGGGCGTAGCGCCTCGCGCGGGGGCGGCGGCACCCCCGGGCCCGGCCGCGGACCGACGGCCGGCGGCACCGGGCCCCAGCCACCACCGGCCGGCGCGCTCCCCGGCCCCGGCCACCCGGCCGCCGGCGCCCGGTGCGGGTACGACCCCGGCCACACCCCGGGTGGCGGCGGTTGCTGCCCCGCGTACGCCCCGGACGGCCCACCGGGGCCCGGTGCGGTCGGCGGGAAGTAGCTGCCCGGACTGGCGGGAGGATACGGGCCGAGCGGCGACGACGGCCGATCCGGCGCGGCCGGCGGGGCGACCGGCGGCGGGGCGTACCCCACGCTGGCGCCCTCCGGCGGCGCGCTCGGCCCCTCGTCCGGCCCACCCCCCGGCGCGGCCCAGGGGTTGGCGGGCTGGGCACCGGACGCGGGACCGGCCGCGTCGGGCCCGGTGACGGACCGGGTGGGGTCATGGTCCGGCGAAGGGGCCGGTTCCGTCACGGGATCCTCCTGTCGACGGCGCTCGCCCGCCGCGTGGCGGACACCGGCCAGGCTACCGTCGGGCGTCCCGATGACGGGGTCGGGCGCGGCGCGCTCCCCCGCCCGGTCAGTCGATGTTCGGGGCGTAGTCGTGGCCGAACGGGGCGTTGGCCAGCCGGACCACCCCGACCACCACCGCCGCCACCACGGCGACCGCCGCCAGCACCAGGCCGGCCCAGGCCAGCCGCTCGCCCCGGCGCAGCCGGTCGCCGCCGGTGAGGAAGCCGCCCGAGGCGTACGCCTCCCGGCGGGCCTGCCGGGCGAGCGTGAGGGCGATGGTCGACGGCACCACCCCGCCGATGAAGAACCCGGTGAGCGCGCCGATCAACCCGAGGGCGAAGACCGCGCGGGCCTTGGTCGAGCGGACCGGCTCAGGGTCGAGCGGATGGCGCGGCGCCGGCGGGGCGGCGGGCACCTGCCCGGGCACGGTCGTCATGCCCACCATCATGCCCCGACCCGGCCCGGTCCGGTCCCGTCGACGTCCGCACCAGCGGCACGGCGTACCGGTTCGCACCGACGAGCAGTACGGCGGCGACCGCCACCACGGCGGCCTCGGTCAGCAGCAGCACCCGGTAGTCGAGCACCCCGATCAGGTACGCCCCGAGCGCGATCGAGGCGGTCTGCGGGACGCTCGTGGTCACCTCGAAGCCCGCGTACACCCGGCCCTGGAGCCGGTCGGGGGTACGGCGCTGAAGCAGGGTGAGCAGGGCGATCGCCATGACGGTGAGCCCGGCGCCGGCGGTGACCCGGCCGGCCAGGACCGTGCCGAGCAGCGGCGTGGCGGCCAGCGCCGCGCCGGCGGCCCAGGCGAGGAAGGCCGTGGCTGCCACGCGTACCTCGCCGAACCGGCGGACCGCCGCGGTGCTGCCCAGGCCACCCAGGACCGCGCCGAGCCCCTGGGCGGCCTGGAGCACCCCGAGGAACTCCGGGGGGCGGTGCAGGCCCCGGTCGACCACGGCGTAGCCGGTGGACTCGGCGAAGCCGAGCACCAGGGCGAGCACCGTGGTCGCGAGGACCACCCGGCGCAGCAACGGCTGGCCGGCGAGGTGCTGGAAGCCGGCGCCCACCTCGCCCACCCAGTGCCGCAGCACCCCAGCCGTACGCTCCGGCCGCTCCGGGGTCGGATCCGGTCCGCGCAGGGTGAGCAGCAGCGCCGCGGCGCCGACGAAGGTGGCCAGGTCCAGTACGGCCACCGCCGCCCCGCCGAACAGCGCGTACAGGCCGGCGCCGGCGAGCGGCGCGAGCAGCCGCAGGCTCTCCCGGACCGTACGCAGCAGCGCGTTCGCGCCGGCCAGCAGGTCAGCCGGGAGCAGCGTGACGAGCAGGGCGGACTGGGCCGGCTCGATGACCAGGTGGAGGCAGCCGTAGAGGAGCATCACCGCGTAGATCAGGGACACCTGGTCGGGGCCACGCACCGCCAGCAACGGCAGCAGGATCGCCGCGCCGGCCAGGTTCGCCGCCACCAGCAGCCGGCGCCGCGGCAGCCGGTCGGCGAGCAGCCCGGCCAGCGGCGCGAGCAGCGCCGGGGCGGTGAAGAAGAGGAAGGTCAGGCCGGCCGCGCCGTCGCTGCCGGTCAGGTCCTTCACCCAGATGCCGCAGGCCAGCCACATGGCGCTGTCCCCCACCAGGGACAGGATCTGTCCGGTGAGGTAGCGGCGGGCGCGGGGTTCAGCGAGCAGCCGTCGGGTCGACATCCGACACCTCCGGAGCGTGCACCGGGTAGCCGAAGAGGAGCAGCTCGACCGGGAGCGCCCCGGCCGGCCGGGTGGCGGGATCGGTGCGCCGGGCGTCGAACCGGGCGGTGAGGTCCGCGACCAGCTCCTGGTAGGCGGCGGCGAACTCGCTCAGCTCGTCCGGGGTGAGGTGCACGAGGTGCTGCCGCCCGACGGCCGCCTCGTACCACTCCCTCGGGTAGGTGGGGGCCTCGTCGACGAAGCGGCGCAGCCGCTGCGCGTACCGGTCGAGCAGCACCCGGTCGAGCGCCTGGGAGGCCCGGGTCCAGTCCGGGTCGTCCGGTCGGGCCGGCGCCGACCAGCCGCGGCGGGTCAGCCGCCAGGGCCGGGCCCGGCCCCGCCCGCCCCCGGCCTCCTCCACGAAGCCGTAGCGGGCGAGCTGCCGCAGGTGGAAGGAGCAGGTGGTGGGTGTCTCGCCGATCAGCTCCCCCGCCTGGGTGGCGGTGAGCGGGCCGCCGTTGAGGGCCTCCAGCAGGGCCAGTCGTACGGGATGGCTCAGCGCCCGCAGCTCGCGGGCTTCGGTGAGGGTGCGGGGTCCGTCGCTCTCCATGCTTTCGAGAGTATTCTCTCGACAGATATCTCTCGAGAGCCTTCTCTTCAGATGGCGCACGCACCACGGACGCGACGAGGCCCCCGGCGGCTGCCGGGGGCCTCGTCGTTTCTACTGCTTAGCGGTACGACCCGAAGTCGAAGTCGTCCAGCGGCACCGCCTGGCCGCTGGCCGGTCCGAAGCCGTAGTCGGTCTCCGGGTAGCCGGTCATCGAGTAGACCTTGGCCTTCGCCTCCTCGGTCGGCTCGACCCGGACGTTGCGGTACTTGCTGATGCCCGTACCGGCCGGGATGAGCTTACCGATGATCACGTTCTCCTTGAGGCCGATCAGCGAGTCGCTGCGGGCGTGGATCGCCGCGTCCGTCAGCACCCGGGTGGTCTCCTGGAAGGAGGCCGCCGACAGCCAGGAGTCAGTGGCCAGCGAGGCCTTGGTGATACCCATCAGCACCGGGCGACCCGCGGCGGGCTCGCCGCCCTCGGAGACGAGCCGGCGGTTCTCCGACTCGAACAGCGCCCGGTCGACCAGCACGCCCGGCAGGAACTCGGTCGAGCCGGAGTCGATGACCGTCACCCGCTTGAGCATCTGGCGGATGATGATCTCGATGTGCTTGTCGTGGATGAGCACACCCTGCGAGCGGTAGACCTCCTGGACCTCCTGGGTCAGGTGGACCTGGACCGCGCGCGGGCCGAGGATGCGCAGCAGCTCGTGCGGGTCGATGGTGCCCTCGGTGAGCTTCTCACCGACATCGACGTGGTCGCCGTCGTGCGCCCGGAGCTTGACCCGCTTCGAGATCTTGTCGTACACGATCTCGTCGCTGCCGTCGTCCGGGATCACGATGATCTTCCGCGACCGCTCGCCGTCCTCGATCCGGATCCGGCCCGGGGTGTCGGCGATGGGCGCCTTACCCTTCGGGACCCGGGCCTCGAAGATCTCCTGGACCCGGGGCAGACCCTGGGTGATGTCCTCACCCGCGACACCACCGGTGTGGAAGGTACGCATCGTCAGCTGCGTACCCGGCTCACCGATGGACTGGGCGGCGATGATGCCGACGGCCTCACCGATGTCGACCGACTTGCCGGTCGGCAGCGAACGGCCGTAGCAGGCCGCGCAGACGCCCAGCTTGGACTCGCAGGTGAGCACGCTGCGCACCCGGACGGTCTCCACCCCGGCCGCGACGATCTTGTCGACGCCGATCGAGTTGAGGTCCTGGCCCCGCTCGGCGACCACGGTGCCGTCCGGCCCCTTGATGTCGTCGGCCAGGGTACGGGCGTGCACGCTGGTCTCGGCGTGCGTGTGCACGACCAGCTTGCCGTCCAGCCGCTCGCCGATCTGCATCGGGATGGCGCGGTCGGTGCCGCAGTCCTCCTCGCGGATGATGACGTCCTGCGAGACGTCCACCAGACGACGGGTCAGGTAACCCGAGTCGGCGGTACGCAGCGCGGTGTCGGCGAGACCCTTACGGGCACCGTGCGTGGAGATGAAGTACTCCAGCACGGAGAGACCCTCGCGGTACGACGCCTTGATCGGACGCGGGATGATCTCACCCTTGGGGTTGGCCACCAGACCACGGATCGCCGCGATCTGCCGGAGCTGGAGCAGGTTACCGCGGGCACCCGAGTTGATCATCTTCCACAGCGGGTTCTCCTGCGGCAGCGCGGTGTCCATCTCCTTGGCGACCTCGTTGGTCGCCTTGGTCCAGATCTCGATGAGCTCGCCGCGGCGCTCCTCGGCGGTCATCAGACCACGCTGGTACTGCTTGTCGATCCGGTCGGCTTCCTTCTCGTACCGCTCCAGGATCTCCCGCTTACGCGGCGGAGCGATGACGTCCTCCATGCCGATGGTGACGCCGGACCAGGTGGCCCAGTGGAAGCCGGCCTCCTTGAGCCCGTCCAGGGTGGCCGCGAGGGCCACCTTCGGGAAGCGCTCGGCGAGGTCGTTGACGATCGCGGAGAGCTGGCCCTTGCGGATCTCGTAGTTCACGAAGCGGTAGCCCGGGGGCAGCGTCTCGTTGAACAGGACCCGGCCGAGCGTGGTCTCCACGGTCACCGGCTCGCCCTCGACCCAGCCCTCCGGCGCGACCCACGGCTCGGCGCCGGCGCCGTTGTCGACCCCGACGATGTCCCGCAGGCGGATCTTGACCGGAGTCTGCAGGTGCAGCTCGCCGTTGTCGTACGCCATCCGGGCCTCAGCGTCCGAGCTGAACGCCCGGCCCTCGCCCTTGCCCCCCGGAGTGAGGTGGGTGAGGTGGTAGAGGCCGATGACCATGTCCTGGGTCGGCATGGTGACCGGCTTGCCGTCGGCCGGCTTGAGGATGTTGTTCGACGACAGCATCAGGATCCGCGCCTCGGCCTGGGCCTCGGCGGACAGCGGCACGTGGACCGCCATCTGGTCACCGTCGAAGTCGGCGTTGAACGCGGTGCAGACCAGCGGGTGGATCTGGATGGCCTTGCCCTCGACCAGCTGCGGCTCGAAGGCCTGGATGCCCAGGCGGTGCAGGGTGGGCGCGCGGTTCAGCAGAACCGGGTGCTCACCGATGACCTCCTCCAGCACGTCCCACACGACCGGCCGCTGCCGCTCGACCATCCGCTTGGCGGACTTGATGTTCTGTGCGTGGTTGAGGTCCACCAGCCGCTTCATCACGAACGGCTTGAACAGCTCCAGCGCCATCTGCTTGGGCAGGCCGCACTGGTGCAGCTTGAGCTTCGGGCCGACCACGATGACCGAACGGCCGGAGTAGTCGACGCGCTTGCCCAGCAGGTTCTGGCGGAACCGGCCCTGCTTGCCCTTGAGCATGTCGGAGAGCGACTTCAGCGGCCGGTTGCCCGGGCCGGTGACCGGACGACCGCGACGGCCGTTGTCGAACAGCGCGTCGACGGCCTCCTGGAGCATCCGCTTCTCGTTGTTGACGATGATCTCGGGCGCACCGAGGTCGATCAGCCGCTTGAGGCGGTTGTTCCGGTTGATCACGCGGCGGTACAGGTCGTTCAGGTCGGAGGTCGCGAAGCGGCCACCGTCCAGCTGCACCATCGGACGCAGGTCCGGCGGGATGACCGGGACGCAGTCCAGCACCATGCCGAGCGGCGAGTTGCGGGTGTTCTGGAACGCCGCCACGACCTTCAGCCGCTTGAGCGCCCGGATCTTCCGCTGGCCCTTGCCGGAACGGATGGTCTCGCGCAGGTTCTCGGCCTCGGCGTCGAGGTCCATGTTCTGGACCAGCGCCTTGATGGCCTCGGCACCCATGCTGCCGGTGAAGTACTCGCCGAAGCGGTCGCGCAGCTCGCGGTAGAGCAGCTCGTCGGTGACCAGCTGCTTCGGCTCCAGCTTGCGGAAGGTGTCGAGGACCTCGTCGAGGCGGTCGATCTCGCGCTGGGCCCGGTCGCGGATCTGGCGCATCTCGCGCTCTCCGCCCTCCTTGACCTTGCGCCGGACGTCCGCCTTCGCGCCCTCGGCCTCCAGCTCGGCCAGGTCGGCCTCGAGCTTGGCGGCCCGCTTCTCGATCTCCGAGTCGCGGCTGTTCTCGGCCTGCCGCTTCTCGGCCAGGATCTCGTTCTCGATCGTCGAGAGGTCGCGGTGACGCGCCTCGGCGTCCACGCTCGTCACGACGTACGAGGCGAAGTAGATGATCTTCTCGAGGTCCTTCGGGGCGAGGTCCAGCAGGTAGCCCAGCCGGCTCGGCACGCCCTTGAAGTACCAGATGTGGGTCACCGGAGCGGCCAGCTCGATGTGACCCATGCGCTCCCGGCGAACCTTGGAGCGGGTCACCTCGACGCCGCAGCGCTCGCAGATGATGCCCTTGAACCGGACCCGCTTGTACTTACCGCAGTAGCACTCCCAGTCCCGCTGCGGACCGAAGATCTTCTCGCAGAAGAGCCCGTCCTTCTCCGGCTTGAGGGTGCGGTAGTTGATGGTCTCGGGCTTCTTGACCTCGCCGTGGGACCACTGACGGATGTCGTCGGCGGTGGCGAGGCCGATGCGCAGCTCGTCGAAGAAGTTGACGTCGAGCACTATGTCCCCTATGTCGTCGTCTGTACTGCTTAGCTAACGGGCGGGGTCGGGAGCCGGCGACCGGCTCCCGACCGCTCGCCTCAGACCTCTTCGACCGAGCTCGGCTCGCGCCGGGACAGGTCGATGCCCAGCTCCTCCGCGGCCCGGAACACCTCGTCATCGGTCTCGCGCATCTCCAGGGCCACACCGTCGCTGGAGAGCACCTCGACGTTGAGGCACAGCGACTGCAGCTCCTTGAGCAGCACCTTGAACGACTCCGGGATGCCCGGCTCGGGGATGTTCTCGCCCTTGACGATCGCCTCGTAGACCTTGACCCGGCCGAGGACGTCGTCCGACTTGATCGTCAGCAGCTCCTGCAGGGCGTAGGCGGCGCCGTACGCCTGCATCGCCCAGCACTCCATCTCACCGAAGCGCTGGCCACCGAACTGCGCCTTACCACCCAGCGGCTGCTGCGTGATCATCGAGTACGGGCCGGTCGACCGGGCGTGGATCTTGTCGTCGACCAGGTGGTTGAGCTTCAGGATGTAGACGTAGCCGACCGCGATCGGGTCCGGCAGCGGCTCACCGGAGCGACCGTCGAACAGCTGCGCCTTGCCGGAGCGCCCGATCAGCTGCTTGCCGTCCCGGTTGGGCAGGGTCGACGCCAACAGACCGGAGATCTCCTCCTCGCGGGCACCGTCGAAGACCGGGGTGGCCACGTTGGTGTCCGGCTCGGACTCGTGCGCGTTGATCGAGCGGAGCTGGCGCTTCCACTCCTCGTCGTCGCCGTCCACGCTCCAGCCGGTCTTGGCCACCCACCCGAGGTGGGTCTCCAGGACCTGGCCGATGTTCATCCGGGACGGCACACCGAGCGGGTTCAGCACGATGTCGACCGGGGTGCCGTCCTCCAGGAACGGCATGTCCTCGATCGGCAGGATCTTGGAGATGACGCCCTTGTTGCCGTGGCGGCCCGCGAGCTTGTCACCGTCCTGGATCTTGCGCTTCTGGGCCACGTAGACCCGGACCAGCTCGTTCACGCCCGGGGGCAGCTCGTCGCCGTCCTCCCGGGAGAAGGTACGCACGCCGATGACCGTGCCGGTCTCACCATGCGGCACCTTCAGCGAGGTGTCCCGGACCTCGCGCGCCTTCTCACCGAAGATCGCGCGGAGCAGCCGCTCCTCCGGGGTCAGCTCGGTCTCGCCCTTCGGCGTGACCTTGCCGACCAGGATGTCGCCGGGGACGACCTCGGCGCCGATCCGGATGATGCCGCGCTCGTCGAGGTCGGCGAGCATCTCCTCGCTGACGTTCGGGATGTCGCGGGTGATCTCCTCCGGGCCGAGCTTGGTGTCCCGGGCGTCGACCTCGTGCTCCTCGATGTGGATCGAGGTGAGCACGTCCTGCTGCACGAGGCGCTGCGACAGGATGATCGCGTCCTCGTAGTTGTGGCCCTCCCAGGTCATGAACGCCACGAGCAGGTTGCGCCCGAGCGCCATCTCGCCCTCGTCGGTGCACGGACCGTCGGCGATGACCTGACCGGCCTCGACGCGGTCGCCCTCGAAGACGACCGGCTTCTGGTTGACGCAGGAGCCGGCGTTGGAACGGCGGAACTTGTGCAGCAGGTACGTCCGGCGGTGGCCGTCGTCCTGGTGGACGGTGATGTAGTCCGCGCAGAGGTCCTCGACCACACCGCCGACCTCGGCGACGACCACGTCGCCGGCGTCCACGGCCGCGCGGTACTCCATGCCCGTACCGACCAGCGGAGACTCGGCCTTGACCAGCGGCACCGCCTGGCGCTGCATGTTCGCGCCCATGAGCGCGCGGTTGGCGTCGTCGTGCTCGAGGAACGGGATCATCGCCGTCGCGACCGAGGTCATCTGCCGCGGCGAGACGTCCATGTAGTCCACGGCCTCGGGCGCCACGTCCTCGGTCTCGCCGCCCTTACGGCGGACCAGGACGCGGTCCTCCGCGAACGACCCGTCGGACTTCAGCGGGGCGTTGGCCTGCGCCTTGACGAACCGGTCCTCCTCGTCCGCGGTCAGGTAGTCGATCTGGTCGGTGACCCGGCCGTCGATGACCTTCCGGTACGGCGTCTCGATGAAGCCGAACGGGTTGACCCGGGCGAAGGTGGAGAGCGCGCCGATCAGACCGATGTTCGGGCCTTCCGGCGTCTCGATCGGGCACATCCGGCCGTAGTGGGACGGGTGCACGTCGCGGACCTCGAAGCCGGCCCGCTCCCGGGACAGACCACCCGGGCCGAGCGCGCTCAGCCGGCGCCGGTGGGTCAGGCCCGCCAGCGGGTTGGTCTGGTCCATGAACTGGGACAGCTGCGACGTACCGAAGAACTCCTTGATCGCCGCCACCACCGGACGGATGTTGATCAGGGTCTGCGGCGTGATCGCCTCGACGTCCTGCGTGGTCATCCGCTCGCGGACGACCCGCTCCATCCGGGACAGGCCGACCCGGACCTGGTTCTGGATCAGCTCGCCCACGGTACGCAGGCGACGGTTGCCGAAGTGGTCGATGTCGTCGGCCTCGTAGCCCTCCTCACCGGCGTGCAGCCGGCAGAGGTACTCCACGGTGGCGACGATGTCGTCCTCGGTCAGCGTCCCGGTGGTGATCGGGACGTCGATCTCGAGCTTCTTGTTGAACTTGTACCGCCCGACCTTGGCCAGGTCGTACCGCTTCGGGTTGAAGAAGAGGTTGTCCAGCAGGGTCTGGGCGTTCTCGCGGGTCGGCGGCTCGCCAGGGCGGAGCTTGCGGTAGATGTCCAGCAGCGCCTCGTCCTGACCGGCGATGTGGTCCTTCTCGAGCGTGGTCATCATCAGCTCGGACCAGCCGAACTTCTCGCGGATGCGCTCCGCGGACCATCCGATGGCCTTGAGCAGGACGGTGACGGCCTGCCGGCGCTTGCGGTCGATGCGGACGCCGACCGTGTCGCGCTTGTCGATGTCGAACTCCAGCCAGGCACCCCGGCTCGGGATGACCTTGACGCTGGAGAGGTCGCGGTCGGAGGTCTTGTCCGGCTGCTTGTCGAAGTACACGCCCGGCGAGCGGACGAGCTGGCTGACCACGACGCGCTCGGTGCCGTTGATGATGAAGGTGCCCTTGGGCGTCATCATCGGGAAGTCACCCATGAACACCGTCTGGCTCTTGATCTCGCCAGTGGTGTTGTTGGTGAACTCCGCGGTCACGAACAGCGGCGCGCAGTAGGTCAGGTCCTTCTCCTTGCACTCCTCGATCGAGGCCTTGACCTCGTCGAAGCGCGGAGCCGAGAAGGAGAGCGACATGGTGCCGGAGAAGTCCTCAATGGGACTGATCTCGTCGAGGATCTCCGCGAGACCCGAGCGTGCGTGCGGGTCGTCCGACGACCGGCCCTGCCAAGCCTCGTTGCCGACCAGCCAGTCGAAGGACTCGTTCTGGATGGCGAGGAGGTTGGGGACCTCGAGGTGTTCGGTGATCCGACCGAAAGAAACTCGGCGGGGCGCGAAAGCGCTCGACGTACGACTGGTCTTCGCAGGGCGGGAAGCTGCCAAGATGCGTCCTTCCGAGGACCGGTGCTGCAGAACGGCTGGTACGCGTGCACTCCAATGACCCCACCAGAAATATCCGCAAACGGACATTTCCGAGCAGGGGTCAAGTCGGAAGGCAGCGCAAACTAGCAGTGTAGCCGAGAGGCTAACCGCTGTCCAGCCCACCCCGCAGGTCATCGCGGAACTTGCCTCGGGACCTCGGAAAACCGGGTCTACCGGGCCGCTCGGAACGCGATGTTCCTGCCGGTCCGCTCGGGCATCGCGGCGGTGGTGCTGCCGCTGCATTACCCAAGAGGTGGCCGTTGCAAGCGCGGAAGGTCTTGCTGGTGTCAGCGTGCCTGTCGGGCCGGTGCCGCGTCAAGGGCCGGTTACCGCTCGGGGTGTCTTTCCCACCGACGGGCTACCGACAGGTCCCGCTGTGAAGCCGATGCGAACAACCTGTACGCCCTGCTCACGCCGCTGCCACCGGGTAGCACAACCACAGCGGGCGGCGACCCGTTCCCGGATCACCGCCCGCCGCGACGCGGTTGTGCCCCGGCTCACGTGAGCCGGACGCGCGTCAGGTCAACGCAAGGTCACTTCATGGTGACCTTGGCGCCCTCGCCCTCGAGCTTGGCCTTGGCCTTCTCGGCGGTCTCCTTGTTGACCTTCTCCAGGACGGCCTTCGGCGCGGCCTCGACCAGGTCCTTGGCCTCCTTCAGGCCCAGGCCGGTCAGCTCACGCACAACCTTGATGACCTGGATCTTCTTGCCACCGTCGGCGTCGAGGATGACGTCGAACTCGTCCTTCTCCTCCTCGGCCGGGGCGGCGGCACCGCCGGCGGCCGGGGCACCCGCGGCCATGGCGACCGGGGCGGCGGCGGTGACCTCGAAGGTCTCCTCGAACTGCTTCACGAACTCGGAGAGCTCGATCAGCGTCATCTCCTTGAACGCGTCGAGCAGCTCGTCGGTGCTGAGCTTCGCCATGTCTGGCGTCCTTTCTGAAAGTGAAAACTAAGAACGTGGGTGCGCCGCGCGGCCTCAGGCCGCCTCGGCGCCCTCCTTCTCGCGCTTGTCCTGCAGGGCTGCCGCCAGACGCGCGGTCTTGGCGAGCGGAGCCTGGAACAGGGCCGCGGCCTTGCTCAGGTTGCCCTTCATGGCACCGGCCAGCTTGGCCAGCAGCACCTCGCGGGACTCCAGGTCGGCGAGCTTCGTGACCTCGGCCGCGGAAATGGCCTTGCCCTCGAAGACACCGCCCTTGATGACGAGCTTCGGGTTGGCCTTCGCGAAGTCGCGAAGCCCCTTCGCCGCCTCGACGACGTCGCCCGAAACGAAAGTCAGCGCGGTAGGACCGGTGAACAGCTCGTCGAGGCCGGAGATGCCCGCATCGGTCGCGGCACGCTTGGCCAGCGTGTTCTTCGCGACCGTGTAGCTGGTCTCCTTGCCGAGCGAGCGCCGCAGCTGGGTGAGCTGCGAAACCGTGAGCCCGCGGTACTCGGTCAGCACGGTGGCCCCCGCGTTGCGGAAGCTCTCGGTCAGCTCGGCGACGGCCGTGGCCTTGTCGGCCCGGATCGGCTTGTCCGCCATGTCCCTCCTCTCTCGTTGCTCGGAGCTGGTACGCCGGCGACGAGCGGAAGCTCGCGACGGCGGCGGAGGCATCACGACAACGAGAAAAGCCCCGGCGCAGGGCGCACGGGGCGAGGGCCGGCATCCTGGGCGCGGTCGGCGGACCACACACAGCACCGATTTTCGCTTGCCGCCCTGCGCGGGTCGCCCGTCGTCGCGGGACCTTCGACCGTGCCGGGGCACGGTGACCAGCGGTCTCTGGGTGGAACTACGCGACAAGGTTACGCGACGTGTCCCCGTCCCACCAAATCGCCCCACGAGTGCCCCCGGTCACCCGTTCCGCTCGCCTTGATCGACTCCGGTTGCGGCGAACCGGGGCGGCATCCCGCCGGGAAGCCCCGACCTACCGCACCCCGAGTGGATCAAGTCGGCGGGGCCGGCCGGGCCGGCGGGCGGCGGGCGGGCGGCGGCGGCCGGGCGGGTCAGGGGCGGGTGCGCCGGCCCCAGGCGTACCCGGCCAGTGCCGCGGTCGCCCAGGCTGCCGCCCAGGCGGTCAGCAGCACGCCGGTGGTGGGCCCGGGGTGACCGGTCAGCGCCCGGGCGGCCGGCATCAGCGGCGGCGCCAGCCACGGCACCGCCGAGCCGGAGAGGCCGAGGACCAGGGCGCCGACCACGCCCACGGCGAGCACGGCGACGCCGTACCCGGCGCTGCGGGTGATCGCCCGGCTGGCCAGCGCGCCCAACCCCACCGCACCGGGCAGGGCGAGCAGGTGGACCCACACCCCGAGGGCGACTCCGACCACCACCGCCCGGTCCCCGGGCCCGGTCGGGCCGGTCACCCCGCCGACCAGCCACGGGAAGATCAGCGCGACCACCACCGTGCCGAACCCGGCCACGGCCGCGGCGAGCAGGCCGGCGGCCCGCTCCCGGGCCGGCCCGAGCACCACCTGCGCGAGCCGGCGCTGCACGTCCGGCTCCACGTCCAGCAGGATCTTCGTCTGCCAGGCGAGCACCGGGAAGAGCACCACGGCCGAGACGGCGTACGCCTCCGCGGGCTGCGCCCGGCCGCCGCCGTAGAGGACGCCGAGGGCGAGCAGGCCGGCCAGCACCGGGGCCAGCGCCACTCCGGTACGCACAAAGCCGGCCAGCCGCAGCCGGACCAACGCGATCACCGGGTCACCTCCGGGGCCGGCCGGGTCAGGTCCCGCTCCGCCGGCGCACCGCGGGCCGGTGAACTCGGCGTCGGCCCGCCCAGCTCGCCGTTGCCGGCGTCCGCCGGTGCGCCGCTGCCCCTCTCCAGGCCGCCCTCAGACCCGAGAACGGGGCCGGCCGACGACACGGGGCCGGCCGACGACACGGGGCCGCCCGGCGGGACAGGACCACCCGGCGGCACAGAGCCGGCTGTTGGCGCGGCGTCGGCTGTGGGGACGGCGTCGGCCGGGGGGACGGAGGCGGGTCGCGTGGTGGAGGGCAGGGCGGCGGGTTCGCGTACCCGCAGGACGTGGTGGCCCGCGGCGCGCAACCGGGCGACGGCGGCGGCGACCCCGGCGGCCGGGATCGCCAGCTCGACCACCGCGACAGCGGCGTCGCCGGCCGGCGCCTCCTCGGCCACCGTGCCGTCGGCGACCGTCCAGTGCCGGGCGCCCGGCAGCCGGACCGTCTCGCCGCGGTGATCGCTGACCAGCACCGCCCCGCCGCCGGCCAGCACCTCACCGACCACCTCCGGAACCAGCTCGCGGGCGGTGGCGTCGAACCCCTCCCACGGCTCGTCGAGGACCAGCAGGCCGGGCGGGCGCAGCAGGGCCTGGGCCAGGCCGACCTTCTGGGCGGTGCCCTTGGAGAGTTGCGGCAGCCGGACCCCGTGGAACCGGATCAGGCCGAGCCGGTCGATCCAGTGCCGCACCGCCCGGTCGGCCTCGGGACCGGAGAGCCCGGCCACCCGGCCCATGGCGGTGAGGTACGCGCCCACGGTGAACGGCTGGTCGGCGGGGAACCGCTCGGGCACCCAGCCGACGACGCCGGGCCGGTCGACCACCCGGCCCCGGGTCGGACGCAGCACGCCCGCCGCGAGTTGGAGCAGGGTGGACTTGCCCACGCCGTTGCGCCCGAGCACCACCGCCACCTCGCCCGGGCCGATCCGCACGTCGGTCTCCCGCAGCACCCACGGCGCGCGCCGCTGGTACCGCAGCCAGACGCCCTCCAGCCGCATGCGCCGAGCCTGCCACACCGGACAGACGAACGGGGCCCCGCCACCTCGAGGTGGCGGGGCCCCGTCAGGGCAGTCGTGCTCAGGCCTCGGCCGGAGCCTCGCTCAGGTTCTTCACCAGCTTCGGGTCGACCGGGACGCCCGGGCCCATGGTGGTGGTGAGGGTGACCTTCTTCAGGTACGTGCCCTTGGCCGCGGATGGCTTGGAGCGCAGCACCTCGTCCAGCACCGCGGCGTAGTTGTCGATCAGCTGCGACTCGGAGAACGAGGCCTTGCCGATGATCAGGTGGAGGTTGGAGTGCTTGTCCACCCGGAAGGTGATCTTACCGCCCTTGATGTCCGAGACGGCCTTGGCGACGTCCATGGTCACCGTGCCGGTCTTCGGGTTCGGCATCAGGCCGCGCGGGCCCAGGATCCGCGCGATCCGGCCGATCTTGGCCATCTGGTCCGGGGTGGCGATCGCCGCGTCGAAGTCCAGCCAACCGCCCTGGATACGGGCGACCAGCTCGTCGGTGCCCACCTCGTCCGCACCCGCGGCGGCGGCCTCCTCGGCCTTGGCGCCGGCGGCGAACACGATCACGCGGGCGGTCTTACCGGTGCCGTGCGGCAGGTTGACCGTGCCACGGACCATCTGGTCCGCCTTGCGGGGGTCGACGCCGAGGCGCATCGCGACCTCGACCGTGGCGTCGAACTTGACGTTGGTGGTCTCCTTGGCCAGCTTGACGGCCTCGGCGGGAGAGTAGAGCTTCGACCGGTCGATGACCTCGGCGGCCTTGCGGTAGCTCTTGCTGCGCTGCATTTCTGGTTACTCCTGTGGTCTATGGCGGGCTCGCGACGCTCGCGGCCCTCCCACGAACTGATCGGGTGGCGCGCTGACCGAGGTCAGTCGGCGACGGTCAGGCCCATCGACCGGGCGGTGCCGGCGATGATCTTCTCAGCCTGCTCGATGTCGTTGGCGTTGAGGTCCGCCATCTTCTTCTCGGCGATCTCGCGGAGCTGGGCACGGGTCACCGAGCCGACCTTCTCCTTGTGCGGGACGCCCGAGCCCTTCTGCACGCCGGCAGCCTTGATCAGCAGCCGGGCGGCGGGCGGGGTCTTCAGCACGAAGGTGAAGGTGCGGTCCTCGTAGACGCTGATCTCGGCGGGGACGATGTCGCCCCGCTGCGACTCGGTCTGCGCGTTGTAGGACTTGCAGAACTCCATGATGTTCACGCCGTGCTGGCCGAGCGCGGGACCGACCGGCGGCGCCGGGGTCGCCTGGCCCGCCGGCAGCTGAAGCGTGAACGTCTTGACGAGCTTCTTCTTCGGAGGCATGTCTCTTCCTGGGGCTTGGAACTGGGATTTTCGCCGGTCCGCGGGCGCGCACGGTCAGCGCGGTGCGGACAGCCGACGTTCTAGGGTAGCGCAGGCTTCCGCCGCCTCCGCCGCCGAGGTCCGGCGGGCGACGAAAACGACACACCGGCGGCGGGCCGGCTGGCCCCACCGCCGGTGCGTGACGTACGTCAGATCTTGGCGACCTGGTTGAAGTTGAGCTCGACCGGGGTCTCCCGGCCGAAGATCGAGACCAGCACCTTGAGCTTCTGCTGGTCGGCGTTGATCTCGCTGATCGTCGCCGGCAGCGAGGCGAAAGCGCCGTCGGTGACGGTGACCGAGTCGCCGACCTCGAAGTCGAGAACCTTGACCTCGGGCTTCGCCTTCTTCTCCACGGCCTCGACCGCCGGGGCCAGCCACTTGAGCACCTCGTCGAGGCTCAGCGGCGCCGGGCGGTCGGCCCGGTCGGTCGCCCCGACGAAGCCGGTGACCCCCGGGGTGTTCCGGACGCAGGAGTAGGACTCGGCGGTCAGCTCCATCCGGACCAGGATGTAGCCCGGGAAGACCTTCGCCTGGACCTGCGACCGCTTGCCGTTCTTGACCTCGACCTCTTCCCGGGTCGGCACCTCGACCTGGTAGATGAAGTCCTCCATGTCGAGGGAGGTGATCCGGGTCTCGAGGTTGGTCTTGACCTTGTTCTCGTAACCGGCGTACGAGTGCACCACGTACCAGTCGCCGGGGGCGTAGCGCAGCTTCTGGCGCAGCTCGGCGACCGGGTCGAACTCCTCGTCCGCCGGCTCGGTGGTCGGGAATTCCGGCTCGCTGGCGGCCTCGACCGACTCCTCGTTGGCCGCCGTCGCCACCGTGGACTGCTCGTCCGGGGTCTCGGCGGTCTCGTCGTACTCAGGCACGCTCGCTCACTTCCGTCACTATCGCTGTAGGCCTGTCAGCTCTTGCCGCCGAAGACGAACAGCACCGCCTTCGCGAAGCCGTAGTCCAGGCCGGCCACGATCGCCAGCATCACCGCGACGAAGGTGACCACCACGGCCGTGTAGGTCAGCAGCTCCTTGCGGGTCGGCCAGATGACCTTACGCAGTTCGGCCACAACCTCGCGGAAGAACCGCGCGATGCGGGCGAAGAGCCCGATCCGCTCGGTGTCCTTCCGGGTCTTGCGACCCTCGGTCGACTCCGCGCGGGCCCGCTTGCGGGTGGCGGTGCCGCCCCGGGAGACCGGCTCATCCTCCGCGTTGGTGGCGTCGTCGTCGGCCACGTCGTCGACGATCGCGTCCTCTTCCAGACGCTCGTCGCCGGCGTCCTCGCCGCGCCGCTTGCTCTCGGCCACTTCGCCCTCCGTGCGGGATATCGGGTCGCACGCCGATGATTGGCGTACGCGGCGTGTGGTCACGCCGGCCGGACCAACCGTCCCGCGACGGGCCGCGGCCGGCGGACCGACCGGAAGGGCCCCGAGTGCCTCGGAACCACCCCGCCGGTGCCACCACCACGGGCCGGACGCCGCCGTACGGGCGGCGCGACCCACGGAACGGTCAGGCCTGAGGCGCAGGGGTGACAGGACTTGAACCTGCAGCCTGCGGTTTTGGAGACCGCTGCTCTGCCAATTGAGCTACACCCCTGTGCGGCAACGCTCACCCCACCCGAGCACGCGGTGCCAGGCAGGGGTCACTTGCCCCACGGCGGACCAGTGTACGGGTAGTCGTGCGACTTTCCCAACCGGTCCGCCCCTCGCGCGTCGGCGGATCCCTCAGCGAGCCATCCGGACGGTCGCCCGGGCCTGCGACAGCACCTTCTCGCCGAGGCACGTCGCGGTCACGTCGAGCCTGGTCAGGCCGTCCTCGGTGACCTCCTTGACCACTGCGGAGACCTCGATCTCGGTGCCCTCGTCGGTGTCCGGGACGACCACCGGCCGGGTGAACCGGACCCCGAAGTCGACCACCGCGTCCGGCGCGCCAGCCCAGGCGGTGACCGCCCGGCCGACCAGCGCCATGGTGAACATGCCGTGGGCGATGACCCCGGGCAGGCCCACCTTGGTGGCGGTCCGGTCGCTCCAGTGGATCGGGTTGAAGTCGCCCGAGGCGCCCGCGTAGCGGACCAGGTCCGCCCGGGTCACCCGGAAGGTCTGGGTGGGCAGTTCCATGGTCAGGCCTCCCCGCGTACGACGATCTTGGACCAGACGGCGACCACCTGCTCGCCGGCGGCGGTGCTCACGTCGGTGCGCGTGGTCAGGAAGCCGTGCCCGCCCCGGGTGGTGACCTCTTCGATGGTGTTGACGCAGACCAGCTCGTCACCGGCGGCCACCGGCCGGGTGTACGCGAAGCGCTGGTCGCCGTGCACCACCCGGCTGTAGTCCACGCCGAGCGCGGGATCCTCGATGATCTGCCGGCTGGCGGCCATGGTGACGACCACCGGGAAGGTCGGCGGGGCGATCACGTCGGGGTGCCCGAGCGCCCGGGCCGCCTCCGGGTCGTGGTAGGCCGGGTCGGTGGCGCCGATGGCGGTGGCGAACTCGCGGATCTTTTCTCGGCCCACCTGGTAGGGGGCGGTCGGCGGATAGGTCCGGCCGACAAAGGACGGGTCCAGGGACATGCCGCGAACCTACACGCAGAACGCGAACGCCGACCCGTACGGGACGGGCGGCGCGGGGCCGCCGTCCGTGCGGATCGGCGTTCGGGAAGAGCCGGGTGGACCCGGGGCCGGCAGGGCCGGCCGTGGGTCAGCGGGTCTCGCGGTGGATCGTGTGCTTGCCGTCCCGGGGGCAGAACTTCTTCAGCTCGATGCGGTCCGGGTCGTTACGACGGTTCTTGCGCGTGATGTAGTTGCGCTCCTTGCACTCCACACACGCCAAAGTGATCTTCGGCCGGACATCGGTCGCCTTCGCCACGGCGGAGTGCCTTCCTCGCTAACGGGTAACAACTACGGCGCATCAGCCTACGCGCTGACGGCGCAGACATGCAAAGTGGGCGCCTGTGGCGCCCATCCCACCGACCACCGGGTGGACCCGGAGGACGAGAGTAGCGGTGGCCGGACTTGAACCGGCGACACAGCGATTATGAGCCGCTTGCTCTGCCATCTGAGCTACACCGCCGTGGCGGGTCCAGCCGGACCCTTTGAGCCCCCTTACGGAATCGAACCGTAGACCTTCTCCTTACCATGGAGACGCTCTGCCGACTGAGCTAAGGGGGCCTACCCGATCACCCCGTTGGGGTGCCGCGCAGGGGAAACAGTACACGACCCCGTCGCCGAGGTGAAATCGGATCCCCCCTTGCCGCGTCTACGCAGCTCAGGGGACAACCCGTAGGCGTGGCAGCTCGCCGGCGGGGACCGGCTCGGGGTCGACCTGGGCGGCGAACCACGCCTCCAGCCGCTCGTACGGCAGCGGCCGGCTGAACAGGAACCCCTGGCCGATCTCGCAGCCGATGTCCTGCAGCAACTCCAGGGTCAGCTCACTCTCCACGCCCTCGGCCACCACGGCGAGGCCGAACTGCTGGGAGAGGGTCACCACGGCGTTCACGATCGCCAGGTCGCCCGGATCGGTCGCCATGCCCTGCACGAACGAGCGGTCGACCTTCACCTCGTGCACCGGCAGCCGGCGCAACTGGGCCAGGGAGGAGTTCCCGGTGCCGAAATCGTCCACGGACAGCCGGACACCGAGGTCGCGGAGGCGCCGCAGGGTCGGGATCGGGCGTTCGGTGCCGTCGAGGACACCGGCTTCGGTGATCTCCAGGGTGAGCCGCTGCGGCGGCACACCGTACTCGTCGAGCAGTTCCCCGACCAGCGAGGGGAAATGCTGGTCGGTCAGGGTACGAGCGGCGAGGTTGACCGAGACGGCCAGCGGCTGCCCGCCCTGCTGCCAGTCCCGGCTGCGCCGCAGGCTCTCCCGGAGCACGAACTCGGTGAGCCGGCCCAGCTGGCCGGTGTGCTCGGCCACCGCGACGAAGTCGTCCGGGGCCACCGTGCCGTGCGCCGGGTGCTCCCACCGGGCCAGGCACTCCACCCCGACCAGGCGGCGGTCCCGCAGCGTCACCTTGGGCTGGAAGTAGACCTCCAGCTCGCCGTCGTCCAAGGCCCGGCGCAGGTCGCCGGCGAGGCCCAGCCGGCGCAGCGAGCGGGACTCCAGCGCCGGGCTGTAGAGCTGGACGCTGCCGGGGACCGACTTGGCGGCCGTGGTGGCCAGGTCGACCCGCTGCAGCAGGGCCAACGCGTCACTGCCGTGATCCGGGTGGACGGCCACGCCGACGGCGGTGTCGACGTCCAGGGTGAGCGCGTCGAAGACCATCTCGTCGCGGATCTGCTCGCGCAACTGGCCGGCCAGCTCGAGCGCCGCCTCGGTGCTCTCCAGCCGCAGGGTGACCAGGAACTCGTCGCCGCCGGCCCGGCCGACCAGGGCCGAGGAGGGCGCGCAGGCGCGCAGCCGCTCGGCGACCTCGACGAGCACCTTGTCACCGGCCGCGTGGCCGAGCGACTCGTTGACCTGGCGCAGCCGGTCGACGTCGAACAGCAGCAGCGCCACGACCTCGCCCGGCGCCCGGATCTTCACCGCCTCGGCCACCGCCGCGGTCAGCCGCCGCCGGTTGGGCAGCCGGGTCAGCGCGTCGTGCTCCGCGTCGTGCCGCAACCGGTCGACCAGCCGCGAGTTCTCCAGGGCGACGGCGGCGTGCGCCGCCACGGTCTCGAAGACCGCCACGTCGCGCTGGGTGAAGTGCAGCGGGTCGCCCAGCCGGTTGGTCACCTCGAGCGTGCCGATCACCACCCGGCCGGAGCGGAGCGGCACCACCACGGTGTCCTTCACGCCGTGCTCGGCCAGCCGTTCGCGGAACTCCGGGTCGCTGCTGACGCCGCGGCCGACGGTGATCGGGCGGGCCGTGTCGACAGCCTTCTGCCGCAGCTCCGGCGGAGTGGGCGCGGTGTCGAGCAGCCCGGGGTCGTCCACCCGGGCGGTGAGCAGGGTCTCCGGGTGCCGGCCCTGGGCGGGCAGCCAGAGGGTGGCGTACTCGGCCTGGAGCAGGGCACGGACCCGGCCGAGCAGGGCGTCGGCGAGGGTGCCGTCCTGGCCGCTGGCGGAGATCGCCCGGCTCAGCTCGTACATCCCGGTGAGGGTGCGGTGCTGCTGGAAGAACTCGGCGTACGACCGGTAGACCACCACGAGCCCGGCGGCCAGCGCCGCGAGCGGCGCCAGCGACCACCACGACTCGTTCAGCAGCATGAGCACGATCAGCCCGGCCGAGACGTTGATGCCGGTGGTGAGCGCGACCGAGGGCAGCGCACGGATGGTCTCGCGGCCGGCCGGCCAGCCGACGAGCAGGGTCTGGACCGCGGCGATCGAGGTGACGCTGACCAGGATCACCATGCTGATCGCGAGGCAGAGCCCGAGCCAGGTGTAGGGAGCGACCCCGTCGGCCGGCGGCAGGGCGTGCAGCACCAGGGCACCCAGCGAGGTGCCCGCGGCGGCACGGGCGACGTTGAACCAGAGCTTCGGCGCCGCCATCCGGTGCCGCAGGTGGGTGACCAGCGACGACAGGGTGTAGATGAGCACGACGGCGAGCGGCGGCAGGAAGTAGAACGCCAGCACCAGCGGCAGATCCGTGAGGGTCATGCCCAACGACTGGCGGCGGATCACCACGCCGACCACCGGCCCGCTGGCGAGCAGCATGACGACCAGCAGCAGGGCTGCCGGTGCCCAACCGCCGAAGGGCCGGTCGGTGATCAACCCGGTGACCGTCGCGCAGGTCACCGCGAGAAGCACCAGAGGAGCGGTGATGATCCAGGCGTCCTCCGAGGACCGACGTCTCGGCTTGTCGCGCCCGCTCATCCCGCTCCCTGTCCAGCACGTGTCCGGGGGCCGGCCGTCAACTCACGGCGGTCGCCCCCGGACGACGCTCACATCCAGATGAGGTCCGCCAGGCGGAGATCGGTCATGCCCGAGTCGACGACGGCGACGCCGGCCAGGGCGACAAAGAGGAGGAGCGAGCCAAGCAGTCGGCCCAACCTACGACCAGACATGATTGCTCCTGTCAGAGGTGTCACGGAGATGGTGGAGACCTCACGATCGTGCCACAGGGCCAGCATCCAGCAAAGCAGAGGAAGGACTCGCTGAACCGCCGGCGCGCAGGTTTCACCGTTCGGCCCACCCAGCTCGGCACGCCTGGCCAGATCAGGGCCACCTGGACCGGGCGCGCTCGTTCGTCCACTGCGGATTCCGACCTAACCCGCAAACCGATCACAGTCTCGGCGGGGTCCCCTCCCCGTGGCGCCTCCCGAGCATGACGGGAACGCGCCGGGCATCACCCAACATGCCCAGCCATAGGCCACCATACATGGACCGGCGAGGAAAACCAGAGCGCCCGGTGCGTCATATTCGCGCCACTTCGCGGCAACGGTCCCCGGCGCGGCGGGCCGGCCCCGCCACGTCCGGCACGGTCGACCCGGCATGCGGCAGGTCGCGGGATCCGGCAGCCGCGAGACCCCGAGATGCGGCAACCCGAGCAGACGAGCGTGGGCCGGTCCCGGCCTGCTGGCGATCTCCGGCCGGCATCGGCCGGGCCGGCCGGCCACGCTGAGGGGACGCACGATCCTGAAGACCTCGGGGCTCTGCCCCGAACCCCGGCCCTCCTCACTCAGAGATGCCGCCGCGGATCCCCTCGTCGGGCTGAGTTGCCCGGAAGTCTGGCGGGCCACCCACGGGCCAGTAGCCACACCGCCCAGCGATCACGAGCGGGCACGAGACGTGGTCGGGTCGGCCGTTCGCAGCAGGCGTTTCGGGCATCACGACCGGTTGAGCACGCTTTTCCAAACTGACGGTGCCGCCCGGCCTCTAATCGCGCTCGACCCCAGTGCACCCGATCACGTGCGGCCGGTCCAAGGCTAGTACGGCAGCCGCCGTTTGAGATGTCGCTGCTCAGAGGGGCTGGACGCGGGGCGGCCACCGCGTGATCGTCTGTATGTTGTGGACATAACTTCAGATCTTGCGGTGGCCGCGTGCCACAGCGTAGCCGTTGGTCGATGGGAACGTGTGCTGGCCGGGGTGCTCGGGTGCTTCGCGGGTCGGTTTGGGCGGGTGGAGCCGCGTCGTGCGGCGGCGGCGTTCGTGACGGGGCTGCTGTCCGATCTTGAGGTGAAGACGTGCTGGCAGCTGGCGGAGCAGGCCGGACACGCCCGGCCGGATGCGATGCAGAGGTTGTTGTATCGGGCGGTGTGGGACGCCGACGCCGTCCGCGATGACCTGCGCCAGCTGATCACCGGCCGGTTCGGCGGCCCGGACGCGGTCCTGGTGGTCGACGAGACCGGTGACCTGAAGAAGGGCACCCACACGGTAGGGGTGCAGCGCCAGTACACCGGCACCGCCGGGCGGATCGAGAACAGCCAGGTCGGGGTGTTTTTGGGCTACGCCGGCGCGGGCGGGCACACCCTGATCGACCGACGCGTGTATCTGCCGGCGTCGTGGACCGACAACCGCCAGCGGTGCCAGGCCGCCGGGGTGCCCGACGAGATCGAGTTCGCGACCAAACCGGACCTGGCCGCGGACATGATCACCGCCGCGATCGACGCTGGCGTGCCGGCGGGATAGGCGGCCGCGGACGAGGCATACGGCAACAGCGCCGCCTTCCGCGCTGGCCTGCGCGAACACGGGCTCGGCTACGTGCTTGCGGTGTCCTGCAGCCATCTGATCCCACTCGACGGCGGCAAGACCAGAGTTCGCGCCGACCGGGTAGCCGCCGACCTGCCGGCATCGGCGTGGCAGCGCCGCTCAGCCGGCGACGGGTCGAAGGGCCCACGCGTCTACGACTGGGCCTGGCTGGACGACGTGTGCACCGACGCCGACCCCGACGACGCAGGCCGGCACAGCCTGCTGATCCGCCGCAACACCACCACCGGCGAGTTGGCCTTCTACCGCTGCTGGACCCCGAAACCGGCCACCCTCGCCCAACTCGTGCGGGTCGCCGGGATCCGCTGGACCGTCGAAGAGAGCTTCCAGGCCGCCAAGAGCCAGGTCGGCCTCGACCAGCACCAGGTCCGCCGCTGGGACTCCTGGCACCGGTTCACCACCCTCGCCCTGGCCGCCCTCGCCGTCCTGGCGATCTGCGCCGCCGACGCCGCCCACCACGACCCGCCCGACGCCGGGCTAATCAAGCTCACGGTCAACGAGGTCCGCCGACTGATCAACGCCTACATCATCCGCCCGATCAGCGACCTCACCCACCGTTTGCGCTGGTCACAATGGCGACGCCGGCATCAAGCCCGAGCCCGACGATCCCACTACACACGCCGCCTCAACCTCGAACTTCAGGCATGATCCCGAAAGGCGGCTGCCGTACTAGAAACAGCATGTACGCCCAGGGCGGATCTCTCACTGTCACCTTGCCCAGCCGTACGAGTTCCGGCCCGCGCTCTCGAAGTTGCTCCACGGCCTCCCGCAGCCCGATCGTCCGTTGGCCTGTTCTACGGGTGTGCCCCTCGCGGCGCCGATAGATCGACTCCAGGTGCGACGCCGGTATCCCCTCATCCCAGACGACAAACTCAGCGCCCTGAAGCAAAGCCTGCCGGCACGCGCGATGCGCCGGTACGTCATCAACAAGCGCGCTCAGAAGTTCGTCTCGCGTCACCAACCAGCTCCCGTCTGGGCCGTGCCACAGCTCCAGGACGTGCCCGCTACGTGCCCGATCGGCCAGAGGATGAGGGACAGCAGCGGTCAATTATCGCAGGAAACGACGAAGGCCCCTGAACCACGTTTTCGCAGTTCAGAGGCCTTGTCGTTGCCTGGTGGCGGGTAGAGGATTCGAACCTCTGTAGCTTTCGCGACGGATTTACAGTCCGCTCCCATTGGCCGCTCGGGCAACCCGCCAGGGCGCTCCACCGCGTCGGAACACGGCAGCGGAAGCAAGGATAGCGGTTGCCCCCCGGCCCGCCGCAACCGGGTACCGTCAGGGGGTCCCACCGCTGGTCAGCGGGGGACGGAACAGGACAGACCGCCGGACAGCAGGAGCATGAGCATGGCAGCGAACCCGTCCTTCGACATCGTGAGCAAGGTCGACCGGCAGGAGGTCGACAACGCCCTCCGCCAGGCGGAGAAGGAGCTCGCGACGCGGTTCGACTTCCGCGGCACCGGCGCCGAGATCTCCTGGTCGGGCGAGGAGGCGATCAGCCTCCAGGCGGAGACCGAGGAGCGGGTCCGGGCCGCCCTGGAGGTCTTCAAGGAGAAGCTGGTCAAGCGGAACATCTCGCTCAAGTCGCTGGACGCCGGGGACCCGCGCTCGTCGGGCAAGATCTTCAAGATCGACGCCAAGGTGATCCAGGGCATCGACTCGGACAAGGCCAAGGCGATCAGCAAGAAGATCCGGGACGAGGGCCCGAAGGGCGTTCAGGCGCAGATCCAGGGCGACCAGCTCCGGGTCACTGGCAAGAAGAAGGACGACCTGCAGGCCGTCATCGCGCTGCTCAAGGGCGAGGACTTCGGCGTCGCCCTGCAGTTCACCAACTACCGGTAAGCCCCGGCCAGCCCAGCCGGCCGGCGGCTCGTCACCCTTTGTGACCTGGGTAGGTGTCGTCGCCAATGGTCGTCGTCCGTCACTAGTGTCTGACGGCCGACGGCCTGGCGGCGGCCTGGCTATCGCGCCCGGCCTGCTCCGGGACGAACAAAGTCGTCCGCCCCTCGACCCCTGGCTGGCAAGTTCTGGGCGCGTCGACCGGCGGCGGCTCGGACCGGCTCCCGCCTCGGCCGACCGTCCGTGCGACACCGGCGCCGGTTCTTCTGATCCCGGGCCGGATGCGGGTCACCGCCGCTGTCGACGACGCAGCGCGGCGCAGCAGAGGAACGCGCCCCCCAGCACCGCGAAGGTCTCCCCGAGGCCCCATGACGCCGGGCTCCCTCTGAACGGGTAGTCGCCCACCCAAACCTCGAGCATGACGGCGCCCGAGCCGAAGACCAGGAACCACGCTCCCACCTGAGCGACTTCCTTGGCAGTCGGCCGCGCGCCGGTCTCGGTCATGCCGTCATGGAAGCACGTCCACCTACTGCCAGCCATCCCCGGTCCCCGGTCGGACGCGAGCGGCACCGACACTCGGTCCACGATCGAGGGTTACGACACGCCCGGAGATGGGCTCAGAGCGGCGGCCAGGGCCGGCAGGCGGCCGAACGCGCGGGCCGCAGCCACATGGTCGACGTAGTCCCGAGACTCGACGATCTCGCCGTCCCGGACCCGAACCACGAAGATGCAGGGCAGGTTGAAGGCCCGGCCGTCAATCACGCCGGCGTACCGGAATTCGAAGATCACCACCTCGGGGTCCGGTGTCGCATACACGTGGTCGTCGACAACGTCGTAGCGCTCCACGCCGGCCGGCGGCCCACCGGCGGCGAAGTGCGCCCGCACGCTCGCCCGGCTGCACAGCGGTGTGTCGCCGAGCGGGTTGAACGGGTGGCGCACGTCAGTGTGTTCGGCGTAGCAGGCGGCCAGTTGGTCGATCTGTGCCGCCTCCTCCGTGGCGGTGAGGCCTCCACGCATCAGGCGGCAGACGCCGTCGGCTACAGCGCGGACAGTTTCCTCGGGGGTGCGCATGAGATCTCCTAACGAAGTCTGGACTCCGTTTACCGTATCGAAGTCCAGACTCCGGTTAAAGTGTTCGCATGCGCCAGGATGCTCGGGAGAACCGTGAGCGGATCCTCGCTGCGGCTGAGCGCGTCTTCGGCTCGCAGGGCGAGGCCGGATCCACCGAGGAGGTGGCGCGGCTGGCCGGCGTAGGCATCGCCACCGTCTTCCGGCACTTCCCGACCAAGGAAGCGCTGATCGAGGCCGCGCTCGTGCGGCACTTCACGGGCCTGCTCGACCAGACCCGGGCCGCAGCCGTCGCGCCGGACCCGACGACGGCGCTCTCCGCGCTGATCCGCGCGATGATCGAGCGTGGCGCGAGCAAGCTCACCTTGGCCTCGATGCTGGGCGACGCGCCACCGGCCGTCGTGACGGTGGCAGGCGAATTGAAGGCTGCCGTCGACACGGCGCTACGACGCGCCCAAGCCGTCGGCGCGGTCCGGGCGGACGTGGGCGTTGAGGAGATCTACCTGTTGATCCGGGGCTTGGCCCAGACCACCGCGGCCGCGCCGACCCCAGCGGCGGTGCTCGATCGCGCCATCGACGTCATCCTGGCTGGTTTTGCCGCTGGGCGCTATCCCCCCAGCAGCCAATTACCGTGACGCCCGGGCCGGCCCTCGACGGGGCCGGCCCGCTCAGCGGGAGAAGATCAGCAGCAGGATCACCGTGAGGATCGCGCTGATCAGGATCGAGCCGAGACAACCGATCCGGTTCGAGAAGAAGACGAACATTCCCGGCGAGTACCCGCCGGGAGCCCGCTGATCACCTCAGGCCGCGAGCGACTGTTCGGCGCGTACCGCCCGGGCCTCGGCGCGGGCGATGGGACCGGCGGGCAGCGCGGCGAGGACCGCCCCGACGGCGACCGCCGCGCCGGCGAAGAGGAAGGCCCACGGCACGCCGCCGGCGTGGTCGACGATCAGTCCGGCGACCGCGCCGCCGGCGGCGCTCGCCGCCACCGACATGGTGACCACCCAGGTGTACGCCTCGTTCAGCATGCCGGCGGGGGCGATCCGGCCGACCAGGGTGTTTTCCAGGGTCAGCGCGGGCGCGATGGTGGCGCCGCCGAGCACCAGGGCGACGCCGAGAGCCACCGGGGTGGACATCGCCGAGAAGACCGCGAAGCTGGCCGCCACCGCGCCGAGCAGCCAGGCGAACTGGCGGGTCATGTTGGCCGCCGGCCGGCGTACCCCGAACCAGAAGCCGCCCGCGGCGCTGCCGATGCCCCAGACGGCGAGCAGCAGGCCGGCGAGGCTCTCCGGGTCGTCGGCGGTGGCGTTCCCGGCGAAGGCCGGGACGACCACCCCGGCGGCGCCGAACGCGATGCCGATGCTGGCGACGCAGAGCAGCAGGGCCGGGAACCCGCCGACCCGCAGCGGCCCGAGGCCCCGGGCGTGGTGTTCGCGCGGGTGCGGCCGCCAGGCCCGCATCACCCGGCCGAGCGCGACGGCGGTGGTCCCGGCCAGGGTGACCACGGCCGCTCCGACCAGCGCCGCGGCGGCGTCGGCGACCAGCACGAACGCCGCGACCAGCAGCGGGCCGAGCACGAAGACGACCTCGAAGAGGGAGGTCTCCGCGGCGAGCGCGGTGTTGCGCAGGTGGGTACGGCCGGAGGCCGGCGCGGTGAGGTCGTTCCAGGCGCCCCGGATCGCCGCGGCGAGCGGCGGGTAGGTGGCCCCGGCGACCCCGGCGGCGAGGTAGATCAGCGCCAGGTTGCCGGCGCCGGACCGGCTGGCCCCGAGCAGCCCGAACAGGGCGAGCGGATGGGCGACGGCGGTGGCGAGCAGCACCGGGGTGGGGCCGACCCGGTCGGCGATCCGGCCGGCGACCGGGCTGAGCGCGGCCCCGGCGAGGGCGTAGATGCCGCCGGCGACGGCCGCGAGGGAGTACCGGTCGGTCACCTCCTCGACCACGAGCAGGAGCGCCAACGGGGTCATGCCGATCCCGAGCCGGCCGATGACGCCGAGGACCAGCAGCATCGGGGCGCCGGGGATCCGCCAGACGCCCAGGTACTGGCGCAGTGCGGCCAAGAGTGCACCTCCGGTGCGGAGTTTGGTAACGAGTGGGAACCCCTCCGACCCTAACGCCGCAGCACGCGGGCAAGGTGGTCGGCTCGCTCACATCTCCCGCCGGAGCGGGGCTGCTCTCAGCGGATCGAACGGGTATTTTCTGATCGATCCGAGTCCATGCCAGCACAGACTCCGCCCCGACGACGTACGGAGGTCCGGTGACCGGCACCGCCATCGAACCGTTACGAGTGGAGATCTACTCGCTCTACGCGGGCACCCGGCCCGCCGAGGCCGCCTCGCCGAGCCTGCGCGGCTCGCTGCCGATCCGGGCGGTGCAGCACTGTCCACCGGTGGCCGCCGGCTCGGGCCTCGGCTGGTACGTCCACCCACCCGCGGACTTCGCGCTCCGCTGGGACGGGCAGGACACCGAGTGGACCCTGCTGGAGGAGAACGAGCCGGCCGGCTGGCGCTCGCTGGCCGGTGGCTACGACGCCAAGCTGCCCTTCGCCGCCGACGAGTTGACGGATGTGCCGGAGGCTTTCCGGGCCGACCTGGACATCTTCGACCGGTACGGCGGGTCGATGCCGTTCATCGACGCCGACCCGCGGGCGGCGAACATGATCGAGTTGGTCACCGGTGTGGTGGCCCGGACGTCGCCCGGCTGGTGCCTGCTGGCGCGGGGCGTGCCGAACTGGCCCCTGCAGCGTGGGGTGCAGATCTACGACGGCGTGGTGGAGACCGACTGGTACACGTCGTTCCTGCCGACCATCCTGCGGCTCACCGAGCCCGGCCAGGTGGTGCGCTTCTATCGGAACATCCCGATCATGTGCCTGCAGCCGGTGCACCGCAGCGTGCTGGAGGCGGGCCGCACGGCCGAACTGGTGACCGGGCAGGGTCTCGCGGAGTGGCCGGAGGACCTGTGGCACGACCTGGTGGTGCTGCGCCGCCGCCGGCAGGACCCGGAGCTGCGCAGCACCTACCGGCGGGAGCAGGTCCGCCGGCTGCGGGAGAACGCCGGCTACCAGCCGATCGGCGTCGAGGAAGCGGACCAGCCGAACTGATGACGGACGCCGACGAACGTCTCGCACCGCCGCCCGGCTACCGGGCCCTGTTCCGCCACCCGGTCGCCGCCCGGCTGGTCACCGCGCGAGCCGTCTCCGAGTTGGGCGACTTCGTCGGGCTGGCCGCCCTGCTGCTGCTGGCGTACGACCAGACCCGCTCGGTGCTCGGCCCGGCCGCCGTGTACGCCGCCCGGACCCTGCCCGCGCTGCTGGTCGCCACGGTGTTCAGCGGCTGGCTCGACGTGCCGGCCCGGCGCACCATGCTGGTCTGGCTGTCGCTGGCCGGCGCGGCGCTGATCGCCGTGCCGACCGCGGTGCCCCAGCCGGTGCCGGCGATCGTCGCGGCCGGGTTGCTGGGCGCGGTCCGGGCCGCGTACGCCAGTGTCAACGTGGCGGTCGCCGCAGAGGCGGTGGACGTCCCGCTGCGGCTGCCGCTGTTCGGCCTCTCCGCTTTCGCCAACCAGGTGGGTCAGGTGGCCGGTCTGCTCGCCGGGGCCAGCCTGACCGTGGCGCTCGGCGCCCGGGTGGCGCTCCTGATCGACCTGGTGTCGTTCCTGGTCGCCGCGGTCGTGCTGGCCGGACTGCCCGGCGGGCGGGGCGAACGCCGGGGACCGCGACCACCCGCCACCGCCGGCATCCGCACCATCGCCGGCCACCCGGTGCTGCGCGGCGTCGCCCTGCTCACCCTCGGCACCGTGCTGTCCGGAGGGCTGCCGGAGACGCTCGCCCCGCACCTGGCGACCGGCGGGTGGCGGCCCGTGGTGCTGGCCGCCTCCTCGTTCGGCGGCGCGGTCTTCGTGCTGCTGGCGGCGCGCCGGGCCTGGCTGGCCCGGGTGCGCGGCCAGGTCGCGACGGCCGCCGTACTGGCCGGGGTGCTGGTGCTGGCCGGGGTGCTGGTCGCGCTCGACGCGCCGGCCTGGGCCCTCGCCCTGACGAACGCGCTGATCGGCGCGGGCGGCGGCTGGCTGATCGGGGCACAGGCCACCTTCGCCCGGCTGGCCCCGAGGGAGCGGATGGGGCAGGTCGAGGCGACCATCGTGGCGGCCAACATCGTCGTCTCCGGCTGCGGCATCTTCCTGCTGGGCGGCGCCGCGCAGTTGTTCAGCCCGGCGGTCGCGTACCTGGCGGCGGGGGTGGTGCTGCTCGTCGTCGTGCTGCTCAGCCGGCCCGACCGGTTGCCCGGGGCCACCGCCTGACACGGATCCGCCCGCGTCCGGGGATGGACGCGGGCGGATTCTCGTCGATCGGGTCAGCGCTGGAACTGCACCGGCCCGCTGTTACGGGCCAGCTGCTCCAGCCGGGCGACCCGCTGCTCCATCGGCGGGTGGGTGGAGAACATGGCGGCGAGGCCGCCACCCCGCTTGAACGGGTTGTCAATCATCAGGTGTGCGGTGCTGGTGAGCTGGCCCTGCGGCGGCAGCGGGCGCATCTGCGTACCCATGTGGATCTTGCGCAGGGCGCTGGCCAGCGCCAGCGGGTCCCGGCTCAGCTCGGCCCCGGACTGGTCGGCCTGGAACTCGCGGCTCCGGCTGATCGCGAGCTGGATCAGGGTGGCCGCGATCGGGCCGAGGATCAGGGTGAGCAGCAGCACCGCCGGGTTCGGGCCGTCCTCGTCGTCCGACGAGCCCAGCGGGATGAACCAGGCGATGTTGGCCAGCATGGTGATGATGCCGGCGAGGCCGGCCGCGACGCTGGAGATGAGGATGTCCCGGTTGTAGACGTGGGACAGCTCATGCCCGATCACGCCGCGCAGCTCGCGGTAGTCGAGGATCTCCACGATGCCCTGGGTGACGCAGACCGCCGCGTGCTGCGGGTTACGCCCGGTCGCGAACGCGTTGGGCTGCGCGGTGGGGCTGACGTACAGGCGGGGCATCGGCTGGCCCGCCTGGGTGGCGAGTTCCCGCACCATCCGGTACAGCTCGGGGAACTGTGCCTCGCTGACCGGTTGCGCCCGCATCGAGCGCAGCGCGAGCTTGTCGGAGTAGAAGTAGGTCACGCCGTTCATCAGCAACGAGACGACGACGGCGATGACGAGACCGCCGCTCCCGCCGAACCAGTAGCCGACCGCGAGGATCAGCGAGGTCAACAGGCCGAGCAGCGCTGCGGTCTTGAGACGGTTGTGATGCACGATCGCTCCTTCGGTGCGCGGACCCGCGCGGGGACCGCTGACCGGTTCAACAACACCGGTACCCGTCAACCATCCAGCGCATGGCTGAAAGTTGGCTGAGGATTTCTGAGCGTCCGCTGTGCGGATGGTGCACCGAGGGACAAAAGGCTCAGCGGATCGCCACGTCCAGCACGAGCTGCGGGGCGAAGCCGACCACCACGGCCAGCACCGTGGCCACCCCGAGGGCCAGGACCACCAGCCGGGCCGGACGCACGGGGACCGGACCGTCGGGCGCCGCGTACAGGGTCGCGGCCAGCCGCAGGTAGTAGGCGAGGCCGAGCACCGCGTTCACCGCCACCACCAGGGCCAGCCAGCCGGCGTGCCCGGCCAGCAGCGCCCGGACCACGGTCACCTTGGCGAAAAGCCCGGCCAGGCCGGGCGGCAACCCGGCCAGCCCGATCAGGGCGAGCGCGAACGCCGCGCCCACGAACGGGTGGCGGCGGGCCGCGCCGCGCAGGTCGTCCAGCGTGCCGCCGTCCCCGTCCGCCGGCCGCAGCGCCACCACCGCCGCGAACGCGGCCAGCTCCAGCAGCACGAAGAAGACCGCGTACGCGACGGCCGCGGCGTACGCGCCGGCTCGGGCGTCGGCGGTGCGTCCGCCGGCCAGCGCCAGCGCGCCGAGCGGAGCGATGATGTAGCCGGCCTGAGCCACCGAGGACCAGGCGAGCAGTCGGACGGTCCGCCGCTGGCGCAGCGCCACCAGGTTGCCGACGGTCATGGTGAGCACCGCCAGCAGCGCCAGCACCGGGCCGGTGACCGTGGCCGGCAGCGCCCGCTGCACCACCGCCAGCAGGGCCACCACCCCGCCCAGCTTGGAGGCCGTCGACAGGTACGCGGCCACCGGCAGCGGCGCGCCGTCGTACGTGGCCGGGGCCCAGGCGTGGAACGGCACCGCGGCCACCTTGAAGGCCAGCCCGGCCACCACCAGCGCCACCGCGACCGTGGTCAGCGGCAGATCGAGCAGGTCCGCCCGGCCGGCCAGGGTGGCGCCCAGCCGGTCCAGGTGCAGGACGCCGGTCACCGCGTAGAGCAGCGCCGCGCCGAGCAGGGTCAGCGTGGTGGCCACCACGCTGACCACGAAGAAGGTCACCGCCGCCTCGGCGCCGGCCAGGCTGCCCCGGCGCAGCCCGACCAGGACGTACAGCGGCAGGGTGAGCGTCTCCAGCGCCACGATCAGGGTGATCAGGTCGCCGGCCGCGCCGAGCACCACGCCGCCGGTCAGCGCGCAGGCGAGGAGGAAGCAGTATTCCCCCGGCGGCGTCCGGCCGGCCCGCAGCAGCGGACCGGAGATCGCCAGCACCCCGAGGGTGAGCAGGGCGAGGAGCGCGGCCACCAGGGCGGCGCGGCCGCCGAAGACCCAGGAGCAGTCCGCCCCGACGCAGAAGCTGCGCCGCTCGTCCCCGGCACCCACCAGGGCCGCGCCCAGGGCGGTGGCCGCCGACCCGGCCGCGGCCACCGCCACCGTCACGGCGGCGCGGGCCACCAGCAGGTCGGCCAGGAGCACCAGCACGGCCGTGCCGCCGGCCAGGTACGCCGGCAGCAGCGCCACGTGGTCCACGCTCTGCACCAGGCTCATCGGCGCTCGCCTCCGTTCGCGACTGCGGGGCTCCGCTTCGCTGCACTCCTCGCGCTCACCTGCGCTCGCCTTCGTTCGCGACTGCGGGGCTCCGCTTCGCTGCACTCCTCGCGCTCACCTGGTCACCACTTCCACCAGGGCGCCGACCGGACCGGAGGCGTACGACAGGACGAGGGCCGGGACCAGGCCCACGGCGAGCGCGAGCAGCACCAGCGGCGCCCAGGCGGTCAGCTCCGCCCCGGCCAGCCCCGGCGCGACCCCGGCGACCGCCGGGCCGGGCCGGCCGTGGGTGACCCGGCGCAGCAGCCGCAGGAGGTACGCCGCGGCCAGCGCCCCGCCGAGCGCGGCCAGCACGGCGAGCGTGGTCCACAGCCCGCCGCCCCGCCGGACGGCGGCCACCACGGCGAACGCCTCGCCCCAGAAGCCGGCCAGCCCGGGCAGGCCGAGCGAGGCGACCGCCGCGAACCCGAGCAGCCCGGCCAGCCGGGGCGCGGTCTCCCGCAGCCCGGACAGCTCGGCGAGCGCGCCGGTGTGCGTCCGGTCCTTGACCGCGCCGGCCAGGAAGAAGAGCAGCCCGGTGATGACCCCGTGGGCGATGTTGCCGATCAGCGCGGCCTGCAGGCCGGTGGCGGTGAGCGTGGCGACCCCGAGCAGCACGAAGCCCATGTGCCCGACGCTGGAGTACGCGATCAGCCGCTTCAGCTCGTCCTGGGCCAGGCAGACCAGCCCACCGACGAGGATCGCGGCGACGGCGAGCACCCCGAGCACCGGCGCGGCCCAGCGGGCGCCCTCCGGGGCCACCCCGACCGCCACCCGGATCAGGCCGTACGTGCCCATCTTCAGCAGCACCCCGGCAAGGATCACGCTGCCGACGGTGGGCGCCTGGGTGTGCGCGTCCGGCAGCCAGGAGTGCAGCGGCCAGAGCGGGCTCTTCACCGCGAAGGCGAGCGCCAGCAGGGTGAACGCGGCGAGTTGGGTGCCCCGGGAGAGGCCGGCCCCGCCGGTCAGCGACACCAGGTCGGCGGTGCCCGCCGCGGCGACCACGACGTAGACGCCGACCAGCAGCAGCACCGAGCCGAACAGGGTGTAGAGGGCGAACTTGCGGGCCGCCCGCCGCCGGTCGTCGCCGCCCCAACCGGCGATGACCGCGTACATGGGCAGCAGGACGACCTCGAAGAAGAGGAAGAAGAGCACCAGGTCGAGGGCGAGGAAGGTGCCGAGGATGCCCACCTCGACCACGAGCAGCAGCGCCACCAGGGCCCGCCCGCTGCCGCCGCCGGTGGGCACCCGCCAGAGGGTGTACCCGCAGCAGAGCAGGGTGAGCAGCGCGGTCAGCACCACCAGCGGCCAGGAGATGCCGTCCACGCCCAGGTGGAAGCGCAGGTTCAGGTCCGGCGCCCAGGGCAGGTCGAGCTGGTGCCAGGGCTGCACCGCCGGGCGCGGGCCGTAGCCGAACCAGCCGTGCTCGCCGCCGACCAGCGGCAGGGCGGCCAGCAGGGTCAGGCCGGCGGCGACCGTGCCGACCAGGCGGCCGGCCCGCTCCCCCGGGACCAGGGCCGCCGCGACCGCGCCCAGCGCCGGCAGCGCGAGCACCGCCACCAGCAGGAACTGCCCCCAGGTCATGCGGCCACCCCGATCAGTGCGACGGCGACGCCGATCAGCAGGGCACCGGCCAGCACGGCGGCCGCCGCCCGGGGCAGGGCCGCCCGGTGCAGGGCGGCCATCCCGCCGCCCAGCCCCACGGCCGCGCGGCCGCTCCCCTCGACCAGGCCGTCCACCCCGAGTTCGTCGCCCGCGCGCACCACCCCGGCGAGCGCGGCCGTCGGGCGTACGACGAGGGCCTGCTGGACGTCGTCGAGCCGGAACGCCCGGGCGAAGACCGGCCGCAGCGGACCCAGGAAACGGGCCGGGTCGGCGGCCGGGTCGCCGCGCCAGCCGGCCCAGGCGACGCCCGCGCCGATCGCCAGCAGCACCAGCGGGAGCAGCAGGTTCGGCGCCAGGTGGACCAGTTCGACGGCCTCCCCGGAGGCGTCGGCCGGCACCCGGAGGCGGTCGGCGAACCACGGCGCGAAGGCGGCCAGCCCGAGCAGCGCGGCGGGCACCGCGAGCAGCAGCACCGGCCAGCGCAGCACCGCCGGCGGGTCGTGCGGCTCGGCGAGCGGGATGCGGGTCGTGCCGAGGAAGGTCCGCAGCAGCAGGCGAGTCGCGTACCAGGCGGTGACCGCGACGCCGAGCAGCCCGGCCAGCCAGACCAGCCAGCCCACCCAGGCCGGGCCCGGGCCGGCGCCGTCCAGCGCGGCGGCCTCGGCGGCGGCGAGCACCCCGTCCTTGCTCCAGAAACCGGAGAGCGGCGGCACCCCGGCGAGCGCGCCGAGGCCAACCACCATGCACCAGAAGGTCACCGGCATGCTCGCCCGCAGCCCGCCCATCCGGGACATCAGCGTGGTGCCGACCGCGTGGATCACCGCGCCGGCGGCGAGGAACAGCAGCGCCTTGAAGGCGGCGTGGCTGAGCAGGTGGAACAGGGCCGCGGCCGGCGCGCCGACGGCGAGCGCGCCGGTCAGGTAGCCGATCTGGGAGACCGTCGACCAGGCCAGCACCCGTTTGATGTCGTCCTGCGCGGTGGCCGCGAAGGCGCCCAGCAGCAGGGTCACCGCCGCCATCACCCCGAGCACGGCGAGGGCCGCCGGGGCCTGGGCCAAGAGCGGGTAGAGCCGGGCCACCGCGTACACCCCGGCGGCGACCATGGTGGCCGCGTGGATCAGCGCGGAGATCGGGGTGGGGCCGGCCATCGCGTCCGGCAGCCAGGTGTGCAGCGGGAACTGGGCGCTCTTGCCGGCGACCCCGGCGAGCAGCAGCAGGCACGCGGCGGTCAGGGTGCCGGCGGAGTGGTGGTGGGCCAGCACGTCGGCGATCCGGAAGCTGCCGGCCGAGACGCCGAGCAGCGCGATGCCGAGCAGGAAGCCGACGTCACCCACCCGGGTGACCAGGAACGCCTTCATCGCGGCGGCCGGCGCCTCGGGCAGCCGCCGGTCGTGGGCGATGAGCAGGTAGGAGCAGATGCCCATCACCTCCCAGCCGACCAGCAGCAGGATCAGGTCGCCGGACACCACCACGGTCAGCATGGCGGCGGTGAAGAGGCTGATCTGCGCCGCGTACGGGGGATAGCGGTGGTCCACCTCGACCTCGTCGTGCGGGCCCCGCCGCAGGTAGCCGATCGAATAGACCTGCACCGCCAGGGCCACCGCGGCGACCGCCGTGGCCACCAGCAGCGCCGGGCCGTCCAGCCGGTAGCCGAGGGTGACCCGCAGCCCGCCGAGGTCGGCCCAGGTGGTCGCGGCCTCGACCGGGTGGTCCACCCGGAGCAGCAGGGCCACCGCCGCGACCAGGGCCACCGCCGCGCCGGTCACGCCGAGCGCGATCGCCGCCCGCCGGGCCCGGTCCTCGCCGGTGCCCGCCACGCGCGGGGACGCCGGCAGCAGCAGCCCGAGCAGGCCGGCGAGCAGGGGTACGCCCGGCAGCGCCACCGCGAGCAGTCCGGTCACCGCTCCCCCTCCGGCCGATCGAGCGGCACGTCGTCCACGGTGACGCTGGCCCGCAGCCGGTAGAGCTGGAGCACGATGGCCAGCCCGACGCCGATCTCGGCGGCGGCGAGCACGATCACGAAGAGCGCGAAGACCTGACCGGAGTGCGGCAGCTGGACCGTGGTGTCCGCGGTGACCAGGATCAGGTTGACCGCGTTGAGCATCAGCTCGACGGCCATCAGCACCAGCACGGCGTTCCGGCGGCGCAGCACGCCGTACCCGCCGAGACCGAACAGCAGCGCCGCGGTGACGTACGGGATGACGGGTCTCATGCGCCCTCCTCGCCGACCGCGACGGCCGGTGCGGGCCGGACCGGGTCGGCGTCGGACCGCGGACCCACCGGGCGGCCGGGTCCGGCCGGCGTGCCGGCCGACCTCGCGCCCGGCCGGCCGATCTCCGGACGGGACAGCACGATCGCGCCGACCAGGGCGGCGAGCAGCAGCACCGAGAGCACCTCGAAGGGCAGCACCCAGGAGCGGAAGACCTGCTCACCCAGGCGGTCGGCGGTGCCCGCGACCGGCAGGTCCACCCGGGACCAGTGGAACGCGTCCACCAGCAGCACCGCGAGACCGAGGCCGCTGCCGCCGCCGACCAGCGCGGCCGGCCAGCCCGGCCGGTCCAGGTCGTCCGAGGGGCCGATCGGGGCCCGGGTCAGCATCACCGCGAAGAGCAACAGCACCACCACCGCCCCGACGTAGATCAGCACCTGCACCCAGGCCACCAGCTCGGCGGTGAGCACCAGGTAGTCGCCGGCCAGCGCGCCCAGGCACACCACCAGCCACAGACCGGCCCGGACCAGGTGCCGGGTGCCCACCACCAGCGCGCCCGCGCCCACCGCCACCGCGCCGAGGGCGAGCAGCAGGACGTCCGCGCCCGTCATGACGGCGTACCCCCCGGCTCCGCGCCCGGCTGGGGGCGGGTCGGGGCGGGACGCGCGGCGGGCGTCGCGGCCTTGCGGGCGGCGGTGGTCTCCTCCTTCGAGGGGTCACCGTGCGGGTCGTGGGCCGGCGGCGGCGGCACGGTGGCCATCCACTCGCCGAGGTGGTCCTTGTCGTGCAGCAGGTCCTTGATGTCGTACTCGGCGTACTCGAACTCGGGTGACCAGTAGAGCGCGTCGAAGGGGCAGACCTCGACGCAGATGCCGCAGTACATGCAGAGCGAGAAGTCGATGTCGAACCGGTCGAGGACGTTGCGCTGCCGGGGGCGGGCGGCGCCGGGCACCACCACCTCCTCCTTGTGCGAGTCGATGTAGATGCACCAGTCCGGACACTCCCGGGCGCAGAGCATGCAGACCGTGCAGTTCTCCGCCAGCAGCGCGATCACGCCGCGCGAGCGCGGCGGCAGCTCGGGGGCGACGTCCGGGTACTGCTGGGTGGTCGAGCGGCGGGTCATCGTCTTCAACGTGACCGCCAGCCCCTTCACCAACCCCTCGCCGGGCGTGCTCCGCTCGCTCATGCCGCCCATCCTGCCCTGTGCCCACGGCGTGCGCGACCACCACCCGGCTGTTGCCGGCGGTACGGTGACAGCGGGGAGAAACGACGCACCGGAAAGGACCCGTCGATGACCGCCGCGCTGGAGAGCGACTACCCGCCCGAGGGCGGGTGGACGACCGACGATCTGGACGCGCTGCCCGAGGACGGTCGCCGCCGCGAACTGCTCGATGGAGTGCTGCTCATGTCCCCCTCCCCCACCCGGACACACCAGACCATCGCGATGCGGCTCGGCGTCGCGCTCGAGGAAGACTGCCCCGACGGTTACGACGTGACCCAGGGGGTGGAGGTGCGGATCAGCCGCACCCGCTCCTTCATCCCGGACGTGCTGGTCACCACCTCGGTGGCGGCGGCTCGTGAGCCGTCGAGATACGAGCCGCACGAGGTGGTGCTCGCGGTCGAGATCGTCTCGCCCAGCACGCGGTCCATCGACCGGGTGCTCAAGCCGGCGCTCTACGCGCAGGCCGGGATCCCGTTCTACTGGCGGATCGAGGTGGAGGACGAGGGCATCGTCGTCCACACCTACAAGATCGACCCGGTGCACGAGGTCTACACGGAGACCGGCCGGTGGACGAAGTTCGTCGACACCGGGGAACCCTTCCCGGTCAACCTGCCGATCAGCCGGATCACGCCCCGCCGGGTGTGAGCGGCGGGAGCATCTCCACGCCGAGCTGCTGGAGCACCTGGAACAACTCGTTGACGCTCCACACGTCGATGATCCGGCCGGCCGCGTCGAAGCGCAGGAAGGTCGCGCCCGAATAGCTGACCACCCGGCCGGTGGGCGGCACCGGGCCGAACTGCCCGGCCTGGGTGCCGGCGGCCCGCCAGTGCACGGCCACCCGGTCACCGGCGGCCACCAGCTCCACGATCTTGTAACGCAGGTCGGGGAAGGACGCCCGCCGGTCCCGGTGCCAGGCCAGCGTGGCCGCCGGACCGGTCCCGCCCAGCCCCGGGCAGTCCGCGGCGATCAGGTCGTACGCGCTCTCCTCGCGGCTGGCGTTCCACACGTCGGCGATGAAGCGTCGGGCCGCCGCCTCCACATCGGTCACCGCGGCAGCGTAGCGCCGCTCGACCTGACGGGACCGGTCGGAACGACCATGATGGGATCCGACGACGACATCCTCGGGAGGCGGCGTGGGCGGCAGCGACGACGAGATCCTGGAGCGGACGGGCGGCAAATACGTGGAACCGGGCGGCGAGTTCACCCGGGACCAGCGGTACATCGCCACCCGGATCACCACCGACGGGCGGGACGGCTGGCCGGTGGAGCCCGGACGGTACCGGCTGGCGGTGAGCCGGGCCTGTCCGTGGGCGAACCGGCTGATCATCGTCCGCCGGCTGCTCGGGCTGGAGGACGCCATCTCGATGGCGGTGGCCGGCCCGACCCACGACAAGCGGAGCTGGACCTTCGACCTCGACCCGGGCGGCCGGGACCCGGTGCTCGACATCGAGCGGCTGGCGGAGGCGTACTTCAAGCGGTTCCCCGGATACGACCGCGGCATCACCGTGCCCGCGATCGTGGACGTGCCGACCGGGCAGGTGGTCACCAACGACTACGCCCGGATGAGCCTGGACCTGTCGACGGAGTGGACCGCGTACCACCGGCCGGGCGCGCCGGATCTCTACCCGGAGCGGTTGCGGGACGAGATCGACGAGGTCAACGCGGTGGTCTTCGCGGACGTCAACAACGGGGTCTACCGGTGCGGGTTCGCCGGCAGCCAGGAGGCGTACGAGCAGGCGTACCACCGGCTCTTCGACCGGCTGGACTGGTTGAGCGAGCGGCTGGCCGGGCAGCGCTACCTGGTCGGCGACACGATCACCGAGGCCGACGTGCGGCTCTTCACCACGCTGGTCCGCTTCGACCCGGTCTACCACGGCCATTTCAAGTGCAATCGGCAGAAGCTGGCCGAGATGCCGGTGCTCTGGGCGTACGCCCGGGACCTCTTCCAGACCCCCGGCTTCGGCGACACCATCGACTTCGACCACATCAAGCGGCACTACTACGAGGTGCACCGGGACATCAACCCGACCGGCATCGTGCCGCTCGGCCCCGACCTGTCGAACTGGCTCACCCCGCACGGCCGGGAGGAGCTCGGCGGCCGCCCCTTCGGCGACGGCACCCCGCCCGGCCCGCCCCCGCCCGCCGAGCGCGTCGATCCCGCGCACACCCCGCTGCGCTAGGACCAGGTTGTTAAGAGGGGCCCCCTTTTCTACGCGAGGCGTTAGGAGGGGGCCCCTCCTTACATCGCCAGCCGGACGGCCGCGGTGAGGACCAGCTGGGCCAGGGCCAGGGGGACCAGGACCAGCCAGCAGAGGCGCTGAAGCTGGTCCTCGCGCAGCCGCGGGTAGGACACCCGCAGCCAGATGATCACGAAGGCGACGGCGAACACCTTGAGCAGGGTCCAGAGCCAGCCGAGCTGGGCGTCCGCGAACGGGCCCTGCCAGCCGCCGAGGAAGAGCACGGTGGTCAGCGCGGCGATCACCACGATGCCGACGTACTCGGCGAGCAGGAAGAACGCGAAGCGCAGGCCGGTGTACTCGGTCAGGTAGCCGAACACCAGCTCGGAGTCGGCCACCGGCATGTCGAACGGGGGCCGCCGGATCTCGGCCAGCCCGGCGACGAAGAACACCAGCAGCGCCGGCGCCTGCCAGAGCAGCCACCACGGCCGCCACGCCTCGACGATGCCGGGCAGGCTGAGCGTCCCGGCCGCCATCGCCACCGAGGCGGCGGAGAGCACCAGGGGCAGCTCGTAGCCGAGCAGCTGGGCGGCGCCGCGCAGCCCGCCGAGGAGGCTGTACTTGTTGGCCGAGGCCCAGGCCGACATGAGCACCGCCAGCACCCCGATGCCGACCACGGCCAGCACGAAGAACAGGCCGATGTCCAGCGGCTGCCCGACCAGGTCATTCGGACCGAGCGGGATCACCAGCAGGGCGAGCAGGTACGGCACCAGGGCCACCGCCGGGGCCAGCCGGAACACCGGCCGGTCCGCGTCGCGCGGGGTCACATCCTCCTTCTGCACGAACTTGACGCCGTCGGCCACGAGCTGCGCCCAGCCGTGGAAGCCGCCCGCGTACATCGGGCCGAGCCGGCCCTGCATGTGCGCCATCACCTTGTGCTCGGCCTGCCCGACGATCAGCGGCAGGGTGAGGAACGCGACCAGCACGCCCGCCACCCGCAGCACCAGCTCCAACCAGGTCGGCATCAGGCCTCCCCCGCCCCGGGCGCGCCGTCCGGGCCGGGCTCCTGCCGGGGCGGGCCGGTCGGCCG
>NZ_RJLN01000200.1 GCF_003725545.1 Micromonospora solifontis
CTAGGTGGAACCCGATCATCTGGCCGTGGTGGGTGGTGAACCGTCCGGCCAGGGCCAGCCGCAGGTCGTCGGTCTTGTTCCGTAGCACCCCGCGGGCCAGCCCGGCGAGGACGTGCGGGTCACGCTCGCCGGCAACGAGGGCGTCCAGCATCGCCCGGCCGGAGACGCCGAAGGTGTCCGACGCGACCACGTCCAGCTTGATCCCGGCCGCTTCGAGAACCTTGAGCAGCCGCTGCTTCTCCCGGGAGCGTTCCTCGGTCAGCTTCGTCTGATACCGGGTCAGGTCCCGGATCTCGCGGATGTCCTCCGGTGGCAGGAAACTACCTCGTAGCAGGCCGACCTCCAACAACCTCGCCAACCACTGCGCGTCCTTGACATCGGTCTTACGGCCCGGGACCGCTTTGACGTGCGCCGCGTTGACCACATCGATCGTCAGGTCCGGCCCGCCGGCCTCCCGTAGCGCCGCGTACACCGGCCACCAATAGGGGCCGGTCGACTCCATCGCCACCCGCGTCACCCCCAACTCGACCAGCCAGGACGCCATGACGAGGAGATCCGCGTAGAACGTGCGGAACGTACGGGTCTTCTCCATACGCGCCACCGGCCGCCGCGGATCCGGTATCCGCGCCGTCACCGTGACCTGCTTCTTATGCACATCGATCCCCGCGACATGCGTGTACAACACGTCCAAACGACCCGCCTCCCGTCCCGAACAACCCGCCACGGACGGCGCCGCTCGCAGAGCCCGTCATAGACTCATGACACTGAGACACGTGCACAGGGGGCGACAACCTGGGATACCAGGGACGGGCTCCCACACCATTCTGGCTTTCAGGCACCGCGAGGGCACCAAGCACAACCGGCGACGGCGAGCGACACCGCCGACCGAGTTTCACCCACCTGTGGGTGGCCCCGCCAGGGGCCATGGTTTT
>NZ_RJLN01000201.1 GCF_003725545.1 Micromonospora solifontis
GGGGCGGTCCGGTTTCGCGCGTAGCCAGATGAGGATGTCGGCGATTTGCACGGTGGCGCGGTAGCGGCAGGCAAGCTTGTCGTACCTGGTGGCCACGGCGCGGAACTGCTTGCGCCGGTTCATCAGCCGTTCGATGGTGTTGCGCTGCCGGTAGCGGTCCGGGCGGAACGTGGGCGGGCGACCACCACGTGATCCTCTCCGGGCGCGGTTGGCCTTCTGATCGTCCTTCTCCGGGATGTCGTGCGGGATGCGCCGGGCCCGTAACGCCTGGCGGTTGCCGCGCGAGCTGTACGCCTTGTCCGCCGAGAGGGAATCGAGGCGTTTGCGTGGGCGGCCGATCCGGCCGGGACGGGCCACGGCCACGTCGTCGAGCAGCCGCACCAGTTGACGGGTGTCGTGGTCCTGGCCCGGGGTCAGGTGGCTGGTCAGGTTCCGGCCCCGCCCGTCCCCGATCGTGTGGATCTTCGTGGTCCACCCGCCGCGCGACTTGCCGAGTCCTTCCCGTCGCGCTGCGTCACTGCTGCTCAGCCCCCTTTACGCGCGCCAGCAGCATGCTGGTGGGCACGCACGATCGTGGAATCGGCGTTGCCGTGCCAGTCCAGGTCCCCGGCCGCGTCCGCGTCGGCCTGCAGCATCGCCTCGATCCGCGCCCAGGTCCCGTCCTCCTGCCAGCGGACGAACCGCTTGTACAGCGTCTTCCACGGCCCATACCGTTCCGGCACGTCCCGCCACGGCACCCCGGTCCGCACCCGGAACACGATCCCGTTGATCACCTGCCGGTGATCACGCCATCGCCCACCACGCCGCGGTGTCATCGCCGGCAGCAACGGCGCGATCCGCGCGTACTCGACCTCGGTCAGCTCAAACCGCCCACTCACGACAGACGTGAATAGCCGAACCACACCACAAGATCCAGGAGACACGC
>NZ_RJLN01000202.1 GCF_003725545.1 Micromonospora solifontis
GTCACCACGACCGGCAGGATCATCGGACGGCGACGGTGGGTCGGGTCGACCCAGCGACCCACCACCCGCCGTATCTGCTGCTGCAACTCGTGGACGTCGGTGGTGCCGTCGAGTACGGCCTGGGACAGTGTCCGGGTGATCAGCGCGGCGACGTCGTCGAACGGCGCGACGGTGGCGATGGAGCCCCGGGCGTGGATCTCCGGGGCGCCGACGAGGGCTCCGGTCGCGGTGTCGACCACCGCCACGACGGAGATGAACCCCTCCTCGGCGAGGATCCGCCGGTCCTTCAGTGATGATTCGAGGTCGGCGACGAGTTGCCCGTCGACGTAGACGTGGCCGCAGGGCACCTTGCCGGTCACCTCGGCACGTCCGGCGCGTAGGTCGACCACCGTCCCGTCCTCGGCCACGACGATCCGCTCGGCCGGCACGCCGGTCGATTCGGCCAGGTGGGCGTTGGCGCGTAGGTGTCGTGCCTCCCCGTGAACGGGCATCACGTTTCTCGGCTGCACGATGTTGTAGCAGTAGAGCAGCTCTCCGGCGCTGGCGTGACCGGAGATGTGCACGAGGGCGTTGCCGCGGTGCACGACGCGGGCGCCCTGCCGGGTGAGGCCGTTGATGACCCGGTTGACGGCGTTTTCGTTTCCGGGGATCAGCGAGCTCGCCAGCAGGACCGTGTCGTCCTCGCCGATTCCGATGGCATGGTCGCGGTTCGCCATGCGCGACAGCGCGGACATCGGCTCGCCCTGGGAACCGGTGCAGATCAGCAGGACCTGATCCCCGGGCAGGTCCTGAGCGGCGCGGGCGTCGATGACCATGCCGTCGGGCACCCGCAGATACCCGAGCTTGCGGGCGATGTCCAT
>NZ_RJLN01000203.1 GCF_003725545.1 Micromonospora solifontis
TTGTTGCCGTTGCTGTCGAAGAGCAGGGGGTTGTCGCCGCTGCGCCAGGAGTCGTTGTCGCGGACTCCCCAGGTGGTGATGCCGGTGCAGCGGGTTACCGCGAGGCAGGCTTTGGTGACGGCGGCGTACATGTTGGCTTGGTTGGAGCCTTGGGTGATGTCGAGTTCGGTGATTTGGACGTCGACGCCGAGGTCGGCGAAGCGTTGCAGGTTGGTTTGGTAGTCGCTGGGCAGGGTGGTGCCGAGGTGGGATTGGAAGCCGACGCAGTCGATGGGTACGCCGCGGGTTTTGAAGTCGCGGACCATGTTGTAGACGCCGGTGGATTTGGCGTTGATTCCGTCGGTGTTGTAGTCGTTGTAGCAGAGTTTGGCGGCGGGGTCGGCGGCTCGTGCGGTGCGGAAGGCGGCTTCGATCCAGTCGTTGCCGGTGCGTTGGAGGTTGGAGTCGCGGCGGGCGCCGCTGCCGCCGTCGGCGAAGGCTTCGTTGACGACGTCCCAGGCGTAGATTTGGCCTTTGTAGTGGGTGGCGACCTGGGTGACGTGGTTCATCATGGCTGAGCGGAGGGTGCTGCCGGAGAGGTTCTGCACCCAGGCGGGTTGTTGGGCGTGCCAGAGCAGGGTGTGGCCGCGGACTTTCATGCCGTGGGCTTGGGCGTGGGAGACGATCTGGTCGCCGCTGGTGTAGCGGAACTGGTTCTGGGACGGTTCGGTGGCGTCCCATTTCATCTCGTTTTCTGGGGTGATCGCGTTGAACTCGCGGTCGAGGATGCCGGTGAACTGGCTGTCCGACAGCTTGAACGCGGGTACGGCGGCACCGAAGTAACG
>NZ_RJLN01000204.1 GCF_003725545.1 Micromonospora solifontis
CCGGCGGTGCGGTGGTAGGCGATGGCGGTGTTACGCAGGGTGGCCATGACGGCTGGGCCGGAGCCGGTGCGGGCCTTGTGGGCGTCTTCACGGAATGTGACATCGCGGACGTGGTGCAGGCTGTTTTCGATGAGCCACTCGTTGCGGGCGAATGCGGCGAGGTCGGTGGGGTGGGCGTCGGCGGCGGGCAGGCTCACGGTGTAGTAGGCCGTCTCGCGGCTGGTCGTGCCTTTGATGGTGCGGGTGCGGGTGATGCGCACGGCCTGTTGTGCGTGGGGGAACGCCAGTCCGCCGTCGGTGCGCACGGTCAGCGCCTTGACGGTGCGGGTCTCGCGGCGTCCGTGTCCGCGGTCGCGTTGCTGGTCACCGATGGGCACGTCGGCCCATGGCAGGGCCTTGAGCTGCCGATACAGGTTGGGCTGGTTGGCCTTCACGGCCACCATGAGGGCACCGCCGCGTTGCGCGACGGCGCGGGCGTGTGCGGTCTGCGCGTGCATCGCGTCCGCCACGATCACCACGCCGTGCAGGGAGCCGAGTTGGCCGATGATGAGGTCGAGCAGTGGCGTGAACGCCGGGATTTCGTTGCTCTTCGCGGTGATCTGGACCTGCCCGAGCACGATCCCGGTGTGGGTGTCGTACGCGGCGAGCAGGTGCACCTGCCGCCCATCGACGGTGCGGGAGCCTCGGAGCACCTTGCCGTCGATGGCGATC
>NZ_RJLN01000205.1 GCF_003725545.1 Micromonospora solifontis
TCAGTTGAAGCAGTCCTTGACGGTGCCGGCGCAGTTGGTCGGGTCGTTGTTGGTCACGGTCGACTCGTCGTCGAGGCGGACCTTGCCCTTGTGGTTGAGGATGCCGCCGGCGACGCGGTGGCCCTTGGAGCTGTCGGTGGCGGTGTTCTTCGTGACGCGGGTCTTGGTCAGGGTGACGGTGCCCTCGTTGTTGAAGATGCCGCCGCCGTTCTCGGCGGTGTTGGCCTTGATCTCGGTGTCGCGCAGGGTGAGTCGGGCGTTGTCGCCGTCGCCCTCGATCCACTCCTGGTAGCCCTCTTCGACCTTGTAGAGGCCTTCTTCGCCGTTGAAGATGCCGCCGCCGAAGTGTCCGGCGGTGTTCTCGGCGATGGTGCTGTCGGCGATGGTGGCGGTCGCTTCCTGCTCGCGGCCGTCCTGGGGCACGAGGTCCACCTTCTTGTGCCCGCCGGTGTTGACGATGCCGCCGCCGTCCTTGTCGGCGTGGTTCTTGACCACGGCGACCTTCTTCAGGTCGAGGTCGGTGTTGCGGGCGTAGATGCCGCCGCCGCTGTCGCAGGCGGTGTTGCCCTTGACGACCGACAGGGCGATCTTGACGAAGCCGCCGGAGCTGAACACACCGCCGCCGTTCTCACCGGCCCGGTTGTCGACGATGGCGCTCTTGACGATCTCCACCGTGCCGGCCTCGTCCCGGCC
>NZ_RJLN01000206.1 GCF_003725545.1 Micromonospora solifontis
CACGCGCCCGTGCTCGTCCTTGTCCCGGTCCCGGTCCTTGTTCCGGTCCCGGTCGTTGTCGCGGTCCTTGCCGTCCCGGCCGGACTCGTCGGCGGCGTTCTCCTCGGCCTGGGCGCCGCCGTCGTCCTTGAGTTGCTGGGCGGTCGACCACTTCACGTCGGCGAGCCGGTGGGGACCCGTCACCCCGGTCGTCGCGTACGCGACGCCGGCGAGGCTGACCGCTCCCGTGAGGCCCACGACGCCGGTGGCGAGCCAGAGCCGACGACGGCGGAGCGGGGAGGTCGTCTCACGAGCGGCGTCATCGTTCTTGCGAAGGTAGTTGGACATCGGAGCTCTCTGCCCTCTCCTTGTATCCGACAAGGTCGCTTCGCCACGGCGAGGCGGCCTTCGCTACAAATCGGTTGTAGCTGCTGAATAACACCGTATGAGAAGCTTCTTCGCCCCGTGCGCTTATACGAAAAAAGCCCACATTCGGGCGTGGGCGGCGCGGCGGGGCGCAGGGGGAGCGGAGCGGGGCACGGGAGTCAGCGGCGGCGAACGCGTCGGTACGGCCGAAAGTGGGCGAGCATCCCGGGCGGTCGAGTTCCGGACGGGCGGTGCCGATGAGCGACTCGGGGGGAAGGGAGTCCCTTTCCACCGCCGAGGCGGCGGAAAGGGACTCCCGTGGTTATGTGGTGGT
>NZ_RJLN01000207.1 GCF_003725545.1 Micromonospora solifontis
TGTTCCAGTGCTGGGCGACGATGTCGGCGGCCTGCTGCTCCCACTGCGCGTACGCGTCCGGGTAGGCCGACACCTGCACGGTCTGGGCGGCCTGGGTCAGCGGCATGTCCTGCCAGCCGTCGACCTGCTTGAGGCCCTTCTCGAACGCCAGGGTGGCGTACTCGGGGTTGGTGATCTGCTCCGGCGTGCCCCAACCGCTGGAGGGGCGCTGCTGGAACAGGCCCAGCGAGTCATGGTCGTTCTTCTCGCCCAGGTGCCCCAGGTTCTCCAGCTTCGACTCCTGCAGGCTGGTGGCGATGGAGATCACCGCGGCCCGCTCCGGCAGGCCCGCCTTCTTGGTCGCGGCGATGATCGCCTTGGCGTTGCCGGTCTGCTCGTCGTTCAGGTCGATGCGCGACTGGGCGCCCTGGACACCGTGCGGGATCAGCTTGCCGGCGTCGGGCTTGTCGGCCTGCACGGCGGCGACCGGGGTCAGCGCGGTGGTGGCCGGGGTGGCGTCGTGGTGGTTCAGCGGGCCGGCGGCCAGACCACCGGCGAA
>NZ_RJLN01000208.1 GCF_003725545.1 Micromonospora solifontis
TTCGCCGGTGGTCTGGCCGCCGGCCCGCTGAACCACCACGACGCCACCCCGGCCACCGCGCTGACCCCGGTCGCCGCCGTGCAGGCCGACAAGCCCGACGCCGGCAAGCTGATCCCGCACGGTGTCCAGGGCACCCAGTCGCGCATCGACCTGAACGACGAGCAGACCGCCAACGCCAAGGCGATCATCGCCGCCACCAAGAAGGCCGGCCTGCCGGAGCGGGCCGCGGTGATCTCCATCGCCACCAGCCTGCAGGAGTCGAAGCTGGAGAACCTCGGCCACCTGGGCGAGAAGAACGACCATGACTCGCTGGGCCTGTTCCAGCAGCGCCCCTCCAGCGGTTGGGGCACGCCGGAGCAGATCACCGACCCCGAGTACGCCACCCTGGCGTTCGAGAAGGGCCTCAAGCAGGTCGACGGCTGGCAGGACATGCCGCTGACCCAGGCCGCCCAGACCGTGCAGGTCTCGGCCTACCCCGACGCGTACGCGCAGTGGGAGCAGCAGGCCGCCGACATCGTCGCCCAGCACTGGAACA
>NZ_RJLN01000209.1 GCF_003725545.1 Micromonospora solifontis
CGCCCGTATCGCACCGATCTGTCCGATGCCCGGTGGGCGTTGATCGAACCCACCATGACCGCCTGGCGGGCTTCCCAGGGCGGGCTGGGTATCCGTCAACCAGTGCATGACCTGCGGGAAATCGTCAATGCCATCTTGTACGTCAACCGCACCGGCATTGCCTGGGAGTACCTGCCACACGACTTCCCTCCGTACAAGACGGTCCACTCCTACTTCACCCGCTGGGCCGCCGACGGCACCACGGAGAAGATCCACAACCTGCTGCGCGGCAAGGTCCGGCGGGCAGTCGGCCGCGACCCGGAGCCGACTGCGGCGATCATCGACTCGCAGAGCGTCAAGACCAGCAGCAACGTGCCCGAAGCCAGTCAGGGCATCGATGCCGGCAAGAAGATCAAGGGCCGCAAACGGCACCTGGCCACCGATGTCCTTGGTCTGCTGCTGGTCGTGATCGTCACCGCGGCCAGTGTCTCGGACACCGCCGGTGGCCGTGACGTCATCGACCGTCTCGCCGTCACCCACCGTCA
>NZ_RJLN01000021.1 GCF_003725545.1 Micromonospora solifontis
AAGGAGGGGCCCCTTCTTAACGCCTCCGTTAGAGCAGGGAGCCCCGGTTAACAGCCGGCGATCTTGAGCAGGCGGCCGGCGTGGTGCGAGGTGTTAGGAAGGGGCCCTTTACCCCCGCCAGGCGTTAAGAAGGGGCCCTTCCTTGCACCGGTCCACACAACCTGAAGGTGCGGGGTGTGGGGCGGCCACGCCCCCTCGGCGGCACCCGGTGCGGACAATGGCCAGGCAAGGTAGGGCAAGATGGCGCCACGGCCCATGCACAGTGTCGTGACGGGGCCTCAGGGAGGGTGGAGCAGTGGGTGACATGCTGTGGACGCCGCCGGCCGACGTGCGTGAGCGGTCCCGGATCGGCGACTACCTGCGCTGGCTGGCCGAGCACCGGGGGCTGGAGTTCGCCGACTACGACGCGCTGTGGCGCTGGTCGGTGACCGACCTGGACCGGTTCTGGCGGTCGATCTGGGACTACTTCGAGGTGGTCGCCCACACCCCGCCGACCGCCACGCTGGCCGACCGGGCCATGCCGGGCGCCCGGTGGTTCCCCGGCGCGACGCTCAACTACGCGGAGAACGTGCTGCGGATGCCGGGCCGGGGCGACGACGACCCGGTGGTGATCGCGTACGGGCAGACCCGCGCGCCCGAGACGCTGACCGCCGGACAGCTGCGCGAGCAGGTCCGCCGGGTGGCGGCCGGACTGCGCCGGCTCGGCGTCGGGCAGGGCGACCGGGTGGCCGCGTACGCGCCGAACATCCCGGAGACCTTCGTGCTGCTGCTGGCCACCGCCAGCCTGGGTGCCATCTTCTCCTCGTGCGCCCCCGAATTCGGCACCCGCAGCGTCACCGACCGGTGGCAGCAGATCGAGCCGAAGGTGCTGGTCGCCGTGGACGGCTACCGGTACGGCGACAAGCCGGTGGACCGCCGGGGCGAGGTGGCCGCCATCCGGGCCGCGCTGCCGTCGCTGGCGCACACCGTCGGCATCGCGTACCTCGACCCGTCCGGTGCGGCACCGGCGGGCGCGATCTCCTGGGCCGAGCTGGCGGCGGAGACCGACGAGCCGCTGACCTTCACCCCGGTGCCGTTCGACCACCCGCTCTACGTGCTCTACTCCTCCGGCACGACCGGCCTGCCGAAGCCGATCGTGCACGGCCACGGCGGCATCCTGCTGGAGCACCTCAAGATGCTGGCCCTGCACCACGACCTGGGCCCGTCCGACCGGTTCTTCTGGTTCACCACCACCGGCTGGATGATGTGGAACTTCCTGGTCTCCGGACCGGCGGTGGGCGCGACGATCGTGTTGTTCGACGGCAACCCGGGCCACCCGGACCTGGGCGCGCTCTGGCGGCTGGCCGCGGAGACCGGCACCACGTACTTCGGCACCTCCGCGCCGTTCCTGCTGGCCTGCCGCAAGGCCAACCTGGTGCCGAAGGCGATCGCCGACCTGTCCGCGCTGCGCGGGGTCGGCTCGACCGGCGCGCCGCTGCCCGTCGAGGGCTTCACCTGGGTGTACGAGAACGTCGGCGACAACCTCCAGCTCCAGTCGCTCTCCGGCGGCACGGACGTCTGCACCGGCTTCGTCGGCGGGGTGCCGCTGCTGCCGGTGTACGCCGGGGAGATCGCCTGCCGGGCGCTCGGCGCCAAGGTCGAGGCCCGCTCGGCCGACGGCACCCCGGTGATCGGGGAGCTGGGCGAGCTGGTGATCACCGAGCCGATGCCGAGCATGCCGGTGGGCTTCTGGAACGACCCCGAGGGCGCCCGTTACCGGGAGGCGTACTTCGAGGTCTACCCGGGCGTCTGGCGGCACGGCGACTGGATCACGGTCAACGAGCGGGGCGGCTGCGTGATCACCGGCCGCTCCGACGCCACCCTGAACCGGGGCGGCGTCCGGCTGGGCACCGCCGAGTTCTACTCGGTGGTCGAGGGGCTCGACGAGGTGGTCGACTCGGTGGTCGTGCACCTGGAGGACGACCAGGGCGGGGCCGGCGAGCTGCTGCTCTTCGTGGTGCTCGCCGAGGGCCTCGAACTCGACGACGAGCTGCGGAAGAAGATCTGCCGCGAGCTGCGTACCGCCCTGTCGCCCCGGCACGTGCCGGACGAGATCCACCAGGTCCGCGCCGTCCCGCGCACCCTGAGCGCGAAGAAGCTGGAGGTCCCGGTCAAGAAGATCCTCACCGGCACCCCGGTCGACCGCGCGGCCGCCAAGGGCGCCCTCGCCAACCCCGACTCCCTGACGGCCTTCGCCGCCCTGGCCCAACGCCGCGCCCCCACCAACAACCCCACCCCCGCCTGACCCTGACCCCCCCCACACCGGCGATCTTGCACTTTGGGTTGCCGTTCTGCGGCAAACGTCCCTTATGGGGGCACAGCAAGTGCAAGATCGCCGAACTCGCGGGGTGGGTCAGGCCAGGGTGCGGGTGACCTTTTCAGCGGCGGTGCGGGAGTCGAGGCGGGACGGGTCGAGGTTGGCGCAGGCGACGATGGTGGCTCCGGCCGCCAGTGGGGCGAGGAGCCAGTCGACCCGGTCGGGGTAGGTGGTCGTGTCCACCAGGATCCGGTCGCCGGGGGTGAGGCACAGCTCCGCGGCCCGAGCCTCCGCGCGGGCGAGCAGCGCCGCGTCCGCCTCGCCACCCGCCGGGTACGCGGTGAAGTGGTCGCCGTGCCCGCGTACCGCCGGGACGAAGTCGGTGAACCCGGCCGGCACCTCCCGCATCGGCAGGGCGAACGGGTCCAGCGCCAGCACGTACCGCTCACCGGCCGACCACCGGTCCGCCTCGCCGACCTTCGACGCGGCGGCGAAGATCACGTCCACATCGCCCGGCGCGTCGACCACGGTCAGCTTCGCCGACCAGCAGCCGAGCAGCACGGCGGCGGTCTGCCAGTGCGGGGGCAGCAGCACGCCGGCCGTGTCCCCGGGGGCGAGCGCCACCTCGTCGACGAGCAGGTTGGCCGTCTTGGCCACCCAGTTCGCACAGGTCGCGCCGGACAGTTCGGTGCGCTCACCGGTGGCGTCGTCGTACCAGGTCAGCAGCGGTCGGGTGGGATCGGTCGCGATCGCGTCGGCGAACACCCGGGCAATGTTGTCGGCCATCGGCGCGAACGATACGCCGTCGGGGTCCGTACTCGATGACAACGACAAGTCGGCGTACCGTCGGGTCGCAGTCAGCGTCGGGACCCGGGCCCGGCGTAGGCTTGCCGACAGTGTTGTTCCCCACAGACCCGCCAGCCTGAGGAGTCGCCCCGTGACCGCCGGTCGCCCGCCCCGCGTGCTCATCGACGCCACGAGTGTCCCCGCCGACCGTGGCGGCGTCGGTAGATACGTCGACGGCCTGCTCGGCGCGCTCGGTGGCGTCTGCGGGTCCGCCCTGGACCTGGTCGTGGTGAGTCTCCGCACCGACCTCGAGCGGTACCGTCGGATGCTGCCCGGGGCCGAGGTCGTCCCCGCCCCGGCCGCGGTCGCGCACCGGCCGGCCCGGCTCGCCTGGGAGCAGACCGGGCTGCCGCTGCTGGCCCAGCAGGTCGGCGCCGAGGTGCTGCACTCGCCGTTCTACACCTGCCCGCTGAGGCCCGGCTGCCCGGTGACGGTCACCGTGCACGACGCGACCTTCTTCACCGAGCCGGAGCACTACGACAAGTCCCGCCGGACGTTCTTCCGCAGCGCGATCAAGACCTCGCTGCGTCGGGCCGACCGGGTGATCGTGCCGAGCAAGGCCACCCGGGACGAGTTGATCCGGCTGCTGGACGCCGACCCGACCCGGATCGACGTGGCGTACCACGGGGTCGACCAGACCGCCTTCCACGCCCCGGGCGAGGAGGAGAAGGCCCGGGTACGGGCCCGCCTCGGCCTGGGCAGCAGCAGCTACATCGCCTTCCTCGGGGCCAAGGAGCCGCGCAAGAACGTACCCAACCTGATCCGGGGCTGGGCGCGCGCGGTGGCCGACCGGGAGAACCCGCCGGCCCTGGTGATCGCCGGTGGCCAGGGGCACGACGACGACATCGACCGGGCGGTGGCCGAGGTCCCCTCACACCTGCGGCTGCTCCGCCCGGGCTACCTCCGCTACGCCGACCTGCCGGGCTTCCTCGGCGGCGCCCTGGTCGCCGCCTACCCGTCGTACGGCGAGGGGTTCGGCCTGCCGATCCTGGAGGCGATGGCCTGCGCGGCCCCGGTGCTGACCACGCCGCGACTCTCGCTGCCGGAGGTGGGCGGCGACGCGGTGGCGTACACCAGCGAGGACCCGGACCAGATCGCCACCGACCTGGCCGCCCTGCTGGACGACGAGCAGCGCCGGCTCGCCCTGGCCAAGGCCGGCTTCGAGCGGGCCAAGGAGTTCACCTGGGAGTCCAGCGCGGAGGTCCACATCGCCGCATGGAGCCGGGCCCGTTCCTGAGCGTCGGCTGCGGGTGGGCGTGACCAACCGTGGCGGCTCGCCCGCTTCGGGCATGATGTGCTGATGTTCTACGCCGTCATCCCGGCGGGAGGCAGTGGCACGAGGTTGTGGCCGCTGTCCCGTGCCGGCCATCCCAAGTTCCTCCACCCGCTGACCGGCACCCCGGCCTCGCTGTTGCAGGCGACGGTGGACCGGCTCGCGCCGCTGACCACACCGGAGCGCACGCTGGTGGTCACCGGGGCCGCGCATGTCACGGCGGTGGCCCGGCAACTGGCTGGCCTGCCGGAGGAGAACATCCTGGTCGAGCCCTCGCCGCGGGACTCCTGCGCGGCGATCGCCCTGGCGGCGGCCGTGATCGCGCAGCGCGACCCGGCGGCGGTGATGGGCTCGTTCGCCGCCGACCACCTGATCGGCGACCCGGCGCGGTGGGCCGAGGTGGTCCGGCAGGCGATCGTCGGCGCCGAGCAGGGGCTGCTGATGACGGTGGGCATCACCCCGACCCGGCCGGAGACCGGCTACGGCTACCTGGAAACCGGTGACCTGGTGGGCGGCGGCCCGCTGCGCCCGGTGGCGGAGTTCAAGGAGAAGCCCGCCGTCGAGGTTGCCGAGGCCTACGTCCGTTCCGGCCGGCACCTCTGGAACGCCAGCATGTTCGTCTGGCGGGTGGACGTGTTCCTGGCCGAGCTGGCCCGGCAGCAGCCGGCCCTGCACGCCGGGATCACCGCCATCGCCGCGGCGTGGGGCACCCCCGAGCAGGACGACGTCCTCGGCACCGTCTGGCCGACCCTGCCGAAGATCTCCGTCGACTACGCGGTGATGGAGGGCGCGGCGACCGCCGGCCGGGTGGCGACCGTGCCCGGCGACTTCGGCTGGAACGACGTCGGCGACTTCCACACCCTCGGCGAGGTGCTTCCCGCCGACGCCCACGGCAACGTGGTGCTGGGCGGCGACGGCAAGCCCGGCGTGCTGCTGCACGACACCACCGGCACCGTGGTGGTGCCGCAGTCCGGCCGCCTGGTCGCCACCGTCGGGGTGCACGACCTGATCGTCGTGGACACCCCGGACGCCCTGCTGGTCTGCCCCCGCGCCCAGGCCCAGGACGTGAAAAAAATCGTGGACACCCTAAAAGACCACGGCGAGGAAGCCCTGATCTGACCCACCCCCGTCGATCATGAGGTTGGCGGCGCCAGTGGAGATCCACATCGCCGTCAACCTCATGATCAAGATGGCTGGGCGGTGGTGTGGCGGGCGAGGGTGGCTAGGGCCGGCTCGATGAGCTGGGCGGTGGCGTGGGCCAGGGGTTCGGGGAGGCGGTCCGGGGGGAACCAGCCCAGCGCCTCGGACTCGTCGCTGACCCGCTCGGTCACCCCCGCCGGGGCGAACACGGCGAACCGGACGTCGTAGTGCAGCGAGCCGCCCTGGCAGGAGACCGGGTGGATGTCCACGTCGATCGGCTCCGGGTCGACCACCAGGCCGCTGATGCCGGACTCCTCGGTCGCTTCGCGCAGCGCGGCGGCGGCCAGGCTCCGGTCGCCCGGCTCGCAGTGGCCGCCGAGCTGCACCCACTTCCGGAACTTGCCGTGCAGGCAGAGCAGCACCCGCTCCCCGGTCGCATCGAGCACCAGGGCGCTGGCGGTGACGTGCCCGGGCCGGTGCGCGCGGCTCAGCGCCACCGGCCCGGCCGCCAGCAGCTCCAGCGTCCGGTCCCGGTTCGCCGCGGCGGCCGGGCTGGTCGCCGTCCAGCGGCTCAGCAGCGCGGTGGCATCGGCGTGCAGGTCGGCGTACGTTCCCAGGTCGGTGTGCACCCCGACACTCTACGAGCGCCCGCTCCGTACCCTGGCCGGGTGACCCTGCGACTCCTGGAGTTCGTCGTGGCCGGCAACGAGGCCAGCGACCTGTTGCCGGTCCGTTCCCCGGCGCTGCTGCGGGCCCACGGCGCCCGGCGTGGCTTCTGGACGGTGTTGGACGAGGGGCCGGTGGAGCGCTGCCTGGCGTTGCTGCTGGAGCGGGTCGACGGTGAGTGGGTCGCGCAGCACGTGGCCGCCGACGCCGGCCCGGAGAACGGCCGCACCGAGGACGGAGAGGCGCTCGCCCGCCACGACGGCTGGGTGTACGTCTTCGGCTCGCACTTCGGCTCGAAGGCCGGCCCGCTGCGGCCCCGCCGCGCATTCGTGGCCCGGTTCCGCGAGGAGGAGGCCGCCGCCGGCACGCTGCCGGTGCAAGTGGTGCGCAACCGGTTCCGGCTGCACCGGGCGATCAACGACGCGCTCGCGGCCGCGCCCCTGACCACGCTGCCGCCCGGGGACCGGGTGCGGGCCCGGTTCATCGTGGAGACCCTGGCCCGTGGCACCGCCCGGGCCAAGAGCTGGGCGACCCGGCTCGCCGAGGACGACCTGCCGGTCAACGTCGAGGCGGCCGCGTTCACCCCGACCGGTACGGTGCTGCTCGGGCTGCGCTTCCCGGTGACCGCCGACGGCGAGCCGATCCTGGTCGAGCTGGCCGGGGTGGCCGACATGTTCGACGACTCCGGCTGGCCCCGCCCGGTGGGCGCGTACGCGCTGACCGGGGTGACCCCGCCGGGCACGCTGACCGGCTTCCGGGCGATCGCCGCCGCCCCCGACGGTGGATACGCCGCGGTGATCGGCTCGATCGACGCGCTGGGCAAGGGCTCGGTGCTGCTGGACGACCACCCGCACGGCGGCGAGGTGACCTCGCGGCACGTCGCCTTCCGGTGGGAGCCCGCCGCGGACGGCCGTCTGGCGGGGAGGCCGGTGGCCGAGCTGGCGCCGTTCCATCACGTGGAAGGCCTGGCCGAGCTGGACGGGAGCTGCTTTTACGTGACCGACGAGGACCACCGGGTGGCGCTCTGGGTCGACCGGGACGGCGGGTCCCGGGGGGGGCGACCGGTGACACCCCTGCGGAACAAGCCGCAGACCCTCGTGGTGCCGTCCGGTCGCCCGTGCCCCCGATCTCCCGGTAGCCCCGGGCCGGGGTTGCCACCTCGGCCCCGGCGGGCACCGGTAGTCTGCCCAACCCGTCCGGGGGCCGTCGAGGTTTTTCAGCCCACGCTTAAAAGTGGAGATTAGTGCCAGCGGGTACAGTGCCAGGTGGAGGCGGGTGAATCCCTCAACCGGCCCCGGAGAGCGCTCCATGCTGAAGATCATCTTCTCGAGCGAGGACATCCTGCGGACCAGGGTGGCCCCCGCCGCGGACCCGGTCTGGGAACTGGTCCTCAGCCTGCACCTGCTTCAGGGCCGCGGGCGGGAGCCGCTGCTGCTCGAGTGGCGGCGCGCGGTGGCCCGCGCACTCCGTACCGAGAGCGACGCCGAACAGTTCCGGCTCCTGTTCGCCCTCAACCCGCCCCGCGGCTACTTCCCCGACTTCCTCACCCCGTACGCCTCCCGGGACGGGTTCGAGGCGGGGCTCGAAGCGGTCCGCGGCACCCCGGTCGACATGCTGCGCCGCGACCTCACCCTGCTCGCCGAGGAGAACAGCCTGCCCTCCCCGGCCGACGCGCTGGCCCGTGGTGAGCCCGAGGTGCTCCGTCACCTCACCGACTCGATGGCGCGCTACCAGGCGTTCGCGGTGACCCCGTACTGGTCCCGGATCCAGGCCGCGGTCGAGGCCGACCGGGCTCGGCGGGCCCGGGCCATGCTCGACGGCGGGCCCGAAGGGCTGCTCGCCAGCCTCCGGCCCAGCATGCGGTGGGCGGACAACGTCCTCGAGGTGCTCGACTATCCGGACACCCGCGAGCTGCGCCTGGACGGCCGTGGCCTGCTGCTGGTCCCCTCCTTCTTCTGCGCCCGTACCCCGGTCGCGCTCCTCGACCCGACGCTGCCCCCGGTGCTGGTCTACCCGGTCGAGCGGCTCGGTGGGCTCGCGACCTCGCGGGACGCGGACGACGGCGACCGGGAGGCACTCGCCGCCCTGATCGGCCGGACCCGGGCCGCCGTGCTGGCCGCCGCCGACGACGGCTGCACCACCGGCGAGGTGGCCCGCCGGCTGAGCATCTCCGCCGCCGCGGCCAGCCAGCACGCCAGCGTGCTGCGCAACGCCGGCCTCCTGGTCAGCCACCGTGACCGCAACACCGTGCTGCACACCCTGACCCCCCTCGGCCGCGCCGTCCTCGACGCCTGACCCGCGCCCCACCCACCGGGAGCGGGGCCGCGTCGGGACCGGGAGCCGGGCCGCGCCGGGGTTACGGCGTCCGGCGGGGCGGGTCAGATGGCCAGGGCGGCGCTGGCGGTGCTGCCCGTCGGCGGCGGAAGGAGTGCCGACGGGACTCCCTCGGCGGCCAGTGCGGTCCGCAGCCGTTGCAGGTCGGCGCCGAAGCGCACCAGGTCCGCCGGGTCCACCGGAGTCGGCGCCGCGCCCAGCACCAGGCCGGTGGCCCGCTCGGGCCAGCCGGGCACGGTGGCGACCAGGCCGGCGCGTACCTCCTCGTCGGTGACGTGGGTGAAGACCGTGCCGGGCGCGACCACCTCGGTGACCGCGGCGATCGCCCGGTCGACGGCGGCCGGGTCGGCGGCGGTCGGGCCGGGGCCGTCGGCCAGCGTGGCCGCCTCGCGGAGCCCGGCGGCCCTCGCCTCGGCGGTGCCCAGCGAGAAGAGGTCCAACTCGGCGTCCCGGACCAGCGCCCGGGCGCCCTCGCCGTCCCCGGCGCCCGCAACCCCCGGGTAGCCCCGGACGACGGCCACCGGCACCTGGTCGCACTTGCCCTTGATCAGCTCACCGGCGCCGGCCAGTTCGTCCACCACGGCGAGCTGGGTGAGCTGCAACTCGTTGCCGTACGGATCGATCTCGCCGCGGTGGTCGCGGATCGCCGGCATCCCGGCGACGCCGAGCGCCACGTCGGTGAGGCCGTTGCGCCACGGCCGGCCCATGGTGTCGCTGATGATCACCGCGACGTCCAGGTACCGCTCGCGCAGCGCCGCCCGCAACGCCCGGGCCGACGCGTCCGGGTCCTTCGGCAGCAGCACCAGGCGGGTCTTGTCCACGTTCGACGCGTCGATCCCGGCGGAGGCCATCACGAAGCCGTGATGGGTCTGCACGATCCGGGTGGCACCCCGGCTGGCCACCACCCGGGCCGTCTCTCCGGCGAGCACCTCGTCCCGGGCGGCGAGCCGCTCGGGGCCGTCCGCCGGCACGTCGACCAGCCGGCCCTCCGCCTTCGACACGATCTTGCTGGTCACCACCAGCACGTCACCGTCGCGCAGCCACGGGGCGGCGGTGGCGATCACCGCCGCCAGGTCGTCGCCCTCGGTCACGTCGCCGATGCCCAGCACCGGCAGGATCTCCAGCCTCACGCCAACTCCAACGCGGCCCGGACCATCGTGGCCGTGGCCGCCTCGTCGGTCATCCGCAGCGGCGCCGAACGTACGGTCACGTCCGGCACCACCGTCCCCTCGTCCTCCGGCGCGACCAGCCAGCCGTCGAGCAGCCCCCCGGCCGACCGGCCACCGTAGAGCCCGCCCACCCCGGCCGCGCTGCACTCCACCCCGAGCACGTCGAGGCAGCGGTCGGCCATGCCGCGTACCGGGGCGCCGCCGATGATCGGCGACACCCCGACCACCGGGGCCGGGCCGTCGGCCACCGCGTCGCGCAGGCCCGGCACGGCGAGGATCGGGGCGATGCTCACCACCGGGTTGCTCGGCGCGATCAGCACCACGTCGGCCGCGCCGATCGCCTCCCGCACCCCGGGCGCCGGCTTCGCCGCCTCGGCGCCGACGAAGACGAACCGGTGGGTCGGGACCTGCGCCCGGTGGCGCACCCACCACTCCTGGAAGTGGATCGCCCGCTGCCCGCCGTCGACATCCACGACCGCGTGCGTCTCCAGGCGGTCGTCGGTCGCCGGCAGCAGGCGTACGCCGGGCTGCCAGCGGGTGGCGAGCGCCTCGGTCACCTGGGACAGCGGGTAGCCGGCGTTGAGCATCGTCGTGCGGACCAGATGGGTGGCGATGTCCTTGTCGCCCAGCCCGAACCAGGTCGGCTCGGCGCCGTACGCCGCCAGCTCGGACTTGACCGTCCAGGTCTCGCCGACCCGGCCCCAGCCCCGCTCCGGGTCGGCGCCGCCGCCCAGCGTGTACATCACGCTGTCGAGGTCGGGGCAGACCTTCAGCCCGTGCAACAGCAGATCGTCGCCGACGTTGACCACCGCGGTCACCTCGGCCCCCACCTCCCGGGCGTACGCCCGGACGCCGAGCAGGAACCGGGCGCCCCCGATGCCGCCGGTCAGAACCACGATGCGCATGGCGTCCATCCTCCCGCACGCGCGGCCGTCGATCGGCCGGTGCCCGGTGCGACTAGGCTCACGTCGGCAACTGTCCGTTTTCGTCCCCAGGGGGAGTTCGTGACCAGCCCCGCCGAGCCCGCGTCCGCCGACGCGACGCAGGCCAGCCAGGTGACCAAGCCACTGCGCGAACTGGCCGCGCTCGTCCTGCTCGGCGCGAACGCCGTGCTGCTCTTCGTCGGCCTGCTCCGGCTGCTGGTGCCGATGGACGACTACAGCACGTTCAGCAGCCGCGCGGGAAGCACCTTCTTCGCCTTCGTCGGCGTCGAGTCCGCCGTGCTGCCGGTGCTGGCCGTGCTGCTCGCCACCCACGTACGCCCGGCGCTGCCCAAGGCGAAGCTGATCACTCAGGCCGCCCTCGGCGAGTACGCGTTCGCTGCCCTGTTCGGCGCGCTCACCCTGCTGATCTGGCTGGTCGGTCGGCTCGCCGCCGCCGAGGTACTGGACGCGTTCCTCGGCCTGCTCACCCGGGTGGCCTGGCTGGCCATCTTCGGGATCGCCGCGTTCGTGGTGTTCACCATCTGGCGCCGGCTTCACCACGTACCGAGGCCCAAGCCGCAGCCCGGCGTGTACGGGCAGCCCCAGCCGGGCTGGCCGCAGCAGCCGGGCGGCTACCCCGGCCAGCCGGCCGCCTACCCGGCCCCCGGCCAGTCGACCGGCTACCCGGCACCGGGCCAGAGCGGGTACGTCCCCGGTGGCCAGCCGAACCAGCCGGGCGGGCACCCGGTGCCCGGCCAGTACGGGTCGCCGCAGTCGGCACCGCCGTTCAACACCGCCCCGCCGCACGCCCCGCAGTCCGGGCCTCCGTTCGGCGCCCCGCACCCGGCTCCGCCGTTCGGCCAGCCGCCGTCGGCGGACCCGACCCAGGCCATCCCGCGCCAGCCGGCGGAGTTCGGCCAGCCGGCCCCGCAGGACAGTGACCGCACCCAGCGCTTCGACCGGGACGACCCGAACCACCCCCGCTGACCCTCCCCGCGCCGCCGCGACTGCGCGCGCCCCGCGACTGCGCGGCTGCGCACCGAGACGACTGATTCACGGAAAGAGTGGCTTCCCGACGCCGGGAGGCCACTCTTTCCGTGTAAGAGCGCCAACGTGAGCGAGCGCCAACGTGAGCGGGCGTCGCCGTGAGCGAGCGCCGACGTGAGCGGGCGCCGACGTGAGCGGGCGCCACCGGGGGTCGGTGCGGGTGGTTCAGCGCCTAGGCTGGACGGATGGTTGATCGCACCCAGCCCGCTCCGACGGAGGCGAGTGTCCGGCGGGCGCTGCGCCGGGCCGCGACGGGGCGGGCGCTGGACGTCGACGAGGCGAGCACGCTGCTGACCGCGCGCGGCGACGCACTGGACGAGCTGCTCCGGATCGCCGGTGAGGTGCGCGACGCCGGGCTGCGCGAGGCGGGCCGCCCGGGCGTGGTCACCTTCTCCAAGAAGGTGTTCATCCCGCTGACCCGGCTCTGCCGGGACCGCTGCCACTACTGCACCTTCGCCACGGTGCCGCACCGGCTGCCCGCCGCGTACCTGGAGAAGGACGAGGTCCTCGCGATCGCCCGGGCGGGTGCCGCGCAGGGGTGCAAGGAGGCGTTGTTCACCCTCGGTGACCGCCCGGAGGAGCGCTGGCCGGCGGCCCGGCGGTGGCTGGACGAGCGGGGCTACGACTCCACCCTCGACTATCTGCGCGCCTGCGCGGTGGCGGTGCTGGAGGAGACCGGCCTGCTGCCGCACCTTAACCCGGGCGTGCTGTCCTGGTCGGAGCTGCAGCGGCTCAAGCCGGTGGCGCCGAGCATGGGGATGATGCTGGAGACCACCGCGACCCGACTGTGGGCCGAGCCGGGTGGCCCGCACTTCGGCTCCCCGGACAAGGAGCCGGCCGTCCGGCTCCGGGTGCTCGACGACGCCGGCCGGGTCGGCGTGCCGTTCACCACCGGCATCCTGATCGGCATCGGGGAGACCCTGGCCGAGCGGGTGGACGCGCTGTTCGCGATCCGCCGGCGGATGCGGGAGTACGGCCACCTCCAGGAGGTGATCGTGCAGAACTTCCGGGCCAAGCCGGACACCGCGATGCGCGGGATGCCCGACGCGGAACTGCACGACCTGGCGGCCACGGTCGCGGTGGCCCGGATCCTGCTCGGCCCGAAGGCCCGCGTCCAGGCACCGCCGAACCTCATCGAGGGGGAGTACGACCTGCTGCTGCGGGCCGGCATCGACGACTGGGGCGGCGTCTCGCCGGTCACCCCGGACCACGTCAACCCGGAGCGCCCCTGGCCGCAGCTCGACGAGCTGGCCCGGCGTACCGCGCGGGCCGGCTTCACCCTGCGCGAGCGGTTGACCGTCTACCCCGAGTACGTCCGGGCCGGCGATCCGTGGCTGGACCCGCGCCTGCTGCCGCACGTCACCGCCCTCGCCGACCCGGAGACCGGGCTGGCCGTCGAGGCGGCCCGTCCGGCGGGCCGGCCCTGGCAGGAGCCGGAGGAGGTGTTCGGCGGGCGGACCGACCTGCACGCCACCATCGACACCACCGGCCGGACCGGGGACCGCCGGGGCGACTTCGACAGCGTCTACGGCGACTGGACCGAGGTCGCCGACAAGGTCGCCGCCGGGGCGCGCGTACCCGGAAGCGGCACCGCGACCACCGCGGACGCCGAGCTGCGCGCGGGCCTGCGGCTGGCCGCGGACGACCCGGCGGCGCTGCTCGCGGCGGCGCACGAGGCGAAGGCGCTGGCGCTGTTCGGCGCCGACGGGCCGGCGCTGGACGAGCTGTGCCGGATCGCCGACGACGTCCGCCGGGACGCGGTCGGCGAGGACGTCACCTACGTGGTCAACCGCAACATCAACTTCAGCAACGTCTGCTACGTCGGCTGCCGGTTCTGCGCGTTCGCACAGCGGGAGAGCGATGCGGACGCGTTCCGGCTCTCCCTGGACCAGATCGCCGACCGGGCCGAGGAGGCGTGGGCGGCCGGCGCCGGCGAGGTGTGCCTGCAGGGCGGGATCGACCCGAAGCTGCCGGTCACCGGGTACGCCGACATCGTCCGCGCGATCAAGGCCCGGGTGCCGGGGATGCACGTGCACGCGTTCTCCCCGATGGAGATCGTCACCGCGGCGGCGAAGGCGGGCGTGCCGGTGAAGGAGTGGCTGCTCCAGCTCCGCGAGGCCGGGCTGGACACCATCCCGGGCACCGCCGCCGAGATCCTCGACGACGAGGTGCGCTGGGTGCTCACCAAGGGCAAGCTGCCGGCCGCCGCCTGGGTCGAGGTGGTCAGCACGGCGCACGAGCTGGGCATCCGGTCCAGCTCCACGATGATGTACGGCCACGTGGACCACCCCGGCCAGTGGCTCGCCCACTTCCGGGTGCTGGCCGGGGTGCAGGACCGCACCGGCGGCTTCACCGAGTTCGTGGCGCTGCCGTTCGTGCACACCAACGCGCCGATCTACCTGGCCGGGATCGCCCGCCCCGGGCCGACGTGGCGGGAGAACCGGGTGGTGCACGCGATGGCCCGGCTGCTGCTGCACGGCCGGATCGCCAACATCCAGTGCTCCTGGGTGAAGCTCGGCGACGACGGCGCCGCGGCGATGCTCCGGGACGGCTGCAACGACCTGGGCGGCACCCTGATGGAGGAGACCATCTCCCGGATGGCCGGGTCGGGCAACGGCTCGGCCCGGACCGAGGAGCAGCTCCGGGCGATCGCGGCGGCGGCGGGCCGGCCGGCCCGCAAGCGGACGACCGCGTACGGTCACGCTCGCGCCTGACGTCGAACCTTTCCCCGCCGCCGGCCGTACCAGTGGATGCCGGCGGCGGTTGCGGCGAGGGCCGCCGCCGGTGACTCCCGCGGAGCACCCGGCGGCGTCCGGGTCTCCGGCCCACCGCGGGCGCTGCGGCGCCGGCCCGGAAAGGTTGCCCATGACCAGTGATCAGCGGAAGCGGCCCTGGCCGCGACTGACCCGCCGGCAGACGTTGACCGCCGCCGCGAGCGCCACCCTGGGCGCCGCCGCCCTCACCGTGCCGGGCCTGTCGGCCGCACAGAACACGCCCAGCACGGGCCGCCGGAACGAGCCGATCGTGGTCCACCTGCGCGACGCGGCCTCCGGCGCGATGGACGTCTTCGTCGGCACGACCCGGATCCAGGTGCGCGACCGGGCCCTGGCGGACCGGCTGGTACGCGCCGCCGGTCGACGCTGACCCGCCCGGTTCTTCCCCTCGACCTCTTCTCTTTCGACGAAGGTGTGGTCCGCCATGTCCTCTCACCGCGAAGCCCCGGAGATAGCCAAGGATCCGGTGGCCGACAGTTCCGACCTGTACGCGTTCGTCAGTCCCGACCACCCGGACACGGTGACGCTGATCGCCAACTACGTGCCGGTGCAGCTCCCGTCCGGCGGCCCGAACTTCTTCGAGTTCGGCGACGACGTCCGGTACGAGATTCACATCGACAACGACGGTGACGGCTATCCGGATGTCACGTATCGCTTCGAATTCACCACCGAGATCACGAATCCGAACAGCTTTCTTTACAACACCGGGCCGATCGAGTCGCTGGACAGCAAGAACTGGAACCGGCGGCAGTTCTACCGGTTGACCCGGGTTGCGGACGGTCGGGAGCGGGTGCTCGCCCACAAACTGCCCTGCCCGCCGTGCAACGTGGGTCCGCTCTCCACCCCGAAATACCACGACCTGGTCCGGCAGGCCACGTACCGGCTGTCGACGGGGGAGAAGGTCTTCGCCGGGCAGCGGGCGGACGGCTTCTTCGTCGACCTGGGCGCCATCTTCGACCTGGGCACGCTCCGGCCGTTCCAGCAGCTGCACGTCGCCGGCAAGAAGATATTCAAGACCGAGGGGCAGCCGGTCAACGCGCTGGACCGGACCAACGTGCACAGCATCGCCGTGCAGGTGCCGTTGAGCACGGTGCGCCGCAAGGCCAGCCGGTACGGCTACGCCGACCGGGCCTCGACGATCGGGGTGTGGACCACGGCGTCCCGCCAGCAGGTCCGGGTGCTCGGTGACCGGGTGGCCGCGGACACCGTCGCGGGCCCGTTCACGCAGGTCTCCCGGCTGGGGAACCCGCTGTTCAACGAGGTCGTCGTGCCGATGTCCAGAAAGGACCTGTGGAACAGCCTGCCGCCCACCGAGGACAAGCGGTTCGCGCAGTTCGTCGAGCACCCCGAACTGGCGGCCCTGCTGCCCGCGCTCTATCCGGGCGTCTTCCCCAACCTGGAGGCGCTGAACAAGTCGAAGAAGCCCCGGGCCGACCTGGTGGCGATCCTGCTCACCGGCATCCCGGCCGGGCTGATCGACGGGTTCGCCAACACCACCGGCGACGTGCAGGCCGACATGCTGCGGCTGAACACCGCCATCCGGCCGAACCGCAAGCCGGACCGGTTCGGCGTGCTCGGCGGCGATCTGGCCGGCTTCCCCAACGGCCGGCGGGTCGGCGACGACGTGGTCAGCATCGCGCTGCGGGCGATCGCCGGCCTCACCGTGCCGTTGGTGGACAAGACCTTCAAGCCGGACGCCGCGGCCGCCGCGGTCACCCCCGGGCTCAGCGCGGCCGACGTGACCGCGCCGTTCCTCGGTGACTTCCCGTTCCTCGGTACCCCGTACGACGGGTTCGACAACCCGCCGGCGAAGAAGTCCTGAGAGAGGGGCCGGCCGTGCACCAGCACCAGCACACCCTGGGACCGTCGGAGAGCGGTAGCGTCGTGCTCGACCTGGGCGGCGACTCGGGCGCACTGATCATCTACACCGGACGTGAGCTGCACGGCCGCGAGATCGAGATCAGCCGGGTGGACGACGACGGGCCGCGCACCCACTCGGCCGTACGCGAGCGGCACGTCCGGGACGGGGTCTTCCACAGTGCCGTGTACCCGGACCTGGAGGCGGGTCTCTATACCGTCTGGTGGGACGATTCCACACCGGCCGGAGCGATCTCCGTCACCGGTGGCGCGGTCGCCGAATTCGTCTGGCCGCCCAGCTCGCCCTCGACAGTGAGCTGACCGTACGCGCAGTCGCCGTCGCGCCCCGTCCGCCTGGTGGACGGGGCGCGGTCGGCGTTTCCGGCGCTCGACGGGCGGTTGCGCGCCAGCCGGGTTAACCTTTCCCCCATTACATGCTGATCTTGGACGGTGTTGCGACGGCCGCCCGGGTGCGGCCCGCCGGAGCCTCCACCGGGGCCGCCGGGCGGGTCCGTGCCGGGGTGCGCCACGGCGAAAATCTGGGGCAACTCGCCGGAGAGGGCGTTACTCGTCCGGGGTCTGAATCGATAGGGCAGGTTGCGAGGCTCGGGCGGCCCGGATGGCCGGCCCTGACGTGTCGGGAGGGCGACTCCATTATCAAGTTTGGCTTGACGGCGCACGCATTACACGCGTGTAATTTGAATGGGGTTGTTCGCACGGAACGCAACAAATCGTGACCGGACGGACAAGCACGCCTTTCGCGTGGGGGGTTGCAGCGGCGATGACGCCGGTGCGCGACAAGGAGGCATTTGATGGACGGCCAGCTCGAGGTGGCCGACCTGCTCGGAAACGCGCCGGAGTGGCAGGAGCGGGCGCTCTGCTCGCAGACCGATCCGGAGGCGTTCTTTCCCGAGAAGGGCGGCTCGACCCGCGAGGCGAAGCGCATCTGCTCGCGGTGTGAAGTCAAGACGGAATGCCTGGAATACGCCCTCGGCCACGACGAGCGGTTCGGGATCTGGGGCGGGCTCTCCGAGCGGGAGCGGCGCAAGCTCAAGCGGCGGGTCGCCGCCTGACGCGTACCGGGCCGGGGCGGTGGGGGCCGCCCGGCCCGGGCTGACGGGCCGAGCCGGTGGGGGCCGGCTCAGGCCAGTTCGTCGGGGTCGACCCCGAGCAGGTTCGCCACCTGCTCGATGATCACGTCGTGCACGAGATCGGCGAGGTCCTCGCGGTCCATCGCCCGGAACTCCAGCGGCCGCCGGTAGAGCACGATCCGCGGCGGCACCTCCTGCCGGCCGGGCCGGCCGGGCAGCAGCCGGGCGAGCGGCACCTCGCCGTCCTCCAGCACGTCCGAGTCGTAGACGTTCAAATCCGGCGGGACGTCCTCGACGGCGAACTCGACGCCGGCCAACTCCTTGGCGAACCGGCGCTCCAGGGTCTCGACCGTGTCCAGCACCAGGTCGTCGAAGACCTCGGCCTTGGTCCGGGCCAGCGGTACGGTGGCCGGCACCAGCCGCCCGCGCAGGCCGCGACCGTGGCGGTCGCGGTGGTTGCGCCGGCCGGAGCCGGGGCGGCGGTTCTCCGGGCTCGTCATGACGCAAAGGGTAGCCCGCCCCACCTGGCTGCCCGTCGTTGCGCCGCCGCGGCGGCGCGCCGGTGATCCGATCGGACGAATTGTGATCACCATGACGGGCGTGTCGTAACGCGAAGCGGTGCGCCGGACCCGGTAATGGGGATACCCTGCCGCCGTGAGGTCACCACGGCGCTGCTCCCGTAACGGCTGCCCCCGGCAAGCGGTCGCCACATTGACCTATGTCTACAACGAGTCGACCGCCGTGGTGGGCCCGTTGGCGGCCTTCGCCGAGCCGCACACGTACGACCTCTGCGAGCCGCACGCGCGTAACCTGACCGCGCCCCGGGGCTGGGACGTGGTGCGGCACGAGGGCGAGTTCGAGCCCCCGCCGCCCACCACCGACGACCTGGTCGCCCTGGCCGAGGCCGTGCGCGAAGCCGCCCGTCCCGCACCCCCACGCCCTCCCACGGACGCCGAGCACCCGACCGCCCAGCCGGCCCCCCAACAGGGCCGCCGCGGCCACCTCCGCGTCATCCCCCCCAACCACTGACCCGCCGCCCTTCGCTGCCGTTGATCATGAAGTTGACGGCGGTCAGCGAGATCGAAAACGCCGCCAACTTCATGATCAACGCGTTGGATGCGGGCGCGAGTGCGGGTCAGTGGCCGAGGAGGCGGGAGAAGGCGGCGGCGCGGCGGGAGGGGCGGCCGGTGCGCGCCTCGGCCTCGTCGGCGGAGAACATCACCTTGAGGCCGGCGTTGACGGCGAGCCAGCGTAGGGGTTCGGGTTCCCAGCTGGGGGAGCGGTGGTTGACCCAGGGGAGGGCGGTCAGGTCGCTGTCCGCGCCCCGGATCAGGTCGGCGAGGGTACGGCCGGCCAGGTTGCTGGTGCCGACGCCGTCACCGACGTAGCCGCCGGCCCAGGCGAGACCGGTCGAGCGGTCCAGGCCCACCGAGGCGGCCCAGTCCCGGGCCACGCCGAGCGGCCCGCCCCAGGTGTGCGTCACCGGCACCTCGGGCCCGAGCACCGGGAAGAGTTCGCCGAGCACCCGGCGCAGCGCCGCGAAGACCCGGGGCTCCCGGTCGAAGCCGGGCCGGACCCGGGAGCCGTAGTGGTACGGGGCGCCCCGCCCGCCGAAGGCGAGCCGGCCGTCGGCGGTGCGCTGGCCGTAGATGATGACGTGCCGGTAGTCGGAGAAGGTCTCCCGTTCGGCCAGGCCGATCTCCGCCCAGGCCGGCTCGGGCAGCGGCGCGGTCGCCACCATCAGCGAGTAGACCGGCGCCACGACCCGCCGCTGGCCGGGCAGCGCGGGGGTGAACCCCTCGGTCGCCCGGACCACCACCGGCGCGCGGACCACCCCGGCGGGGGTCACCGCCGCACCCGGGCGCAGCGCCGTCACCGGGGTCCGCTCGAAGACGCGTACGCCCCGGCGCTCGACCGCCCGGGCCAGGCCGCGGACCAGTTTCGCCGGGTGCACCGCGGCGCAGTGCGGGGTGTACGTGCCGCCGCGTACCCCGTCGGCGTGGCAGCGGGCGGCGGCCTCGGCCGCGTCCAGCAGCACCAGGTCGGTGTCGGCGAGCCCGTACTCGCGGGCCTCGGCGGCGGCGGCCCGGGCCCGGCCGAGCTGCACCTCGGTGCGGGCCAGCACCACCGTGCCGCCGGCCCGCCAGTCGCAGTCGATGCCCTCGGCGGCGACCACCCGGCCCACCTCGCCGACGGTCTCCCGCATGGCCCGGTGCATGGCGAGCGCCCGGTCCCGGCCGTGCCGGCGGGCCAGCGCGGGCAGCGAGGTGGGGAAGAGCGCGGAGCACCAGCCCCCGTTGCGCCCGGAGGCGCCGTACCCGGCGATCTCCTGCTCCAGCACCACCACGCGCAGCCTCGGATCCGCCGCGGCGAGGTAGTAGGCCGTCCACAGCCCGGTGTAGCCGGCCCCGACGATCACCACGTCGGCGTCGGTGTCACCGGGCAGCCCGGGCCGCGGGGTGAGCGGCTCGTCCAGACTGGACAACCAGTACGACAGCTCCTGGTAGCGCATCACCACTCCGGTGCGGGCAGCTGGTGGCGCAGCCGTGGATCGGGCTGCGGGGTGCCGTACGCCTCGACGACGGGTACCACCCCGGCCCAGACCGGCAGGTCGAGGTCGTCCTCCGGGTCGTCGGGCGGGCCGGCGCTGATCTTCAGCGAGCATTCGTCGAGCGGCAGGGCGAGCACCAGCGTGGCGGCCAGTTCCTTGGCCGACGGCGGCCGGATCTGCGCCCAGCGCCCGGGGAGCAGGTGTTCGGAGAGGCGTTCCAGGGCGGTCAGTTTCTCCGCGCCGTCCAGCGTGACCAGCCGGCCGAGTACCATGGCGCAGCGGTAGTTCATCGAGGACTCAAAGGCGCTGCGGGCCAGGACGAGGCCGTCGAGCAGGGTGACGGTGAGGCAGGCCGGGGCGCCGGCGGCAAGGTGCCGGAAGAGCCGGCTCCCGGTGGAGCCGTGCACCAGCACCCGCTCGCCGTCCCGGGCGTACGCGACCGGCAGCGCGTACGGCTGGTCCTGATCGACGATGGCCAGGTGGCCGACCCGGCCGGCGTCGAGCACGGCGTGCAGGCTCTGCCGGTCGTGCACGGCGAGGTCGGGCAGGCGGCGTACCCGGGTCCGGTCGGTGCCCGCGCCGCCGGTCAGAGGCGCGACCATGCCTCGGTCAGCACGGTACGCAGGATCTGCTCGATCTCGTCGAACTGCTGCTGCCCGGCGATCAGCGGCGGGGCGAGCTGCACCACGGGGTCGCCGCGGTCGTCGGCGCGGCAGTAGAGCCCGGCCTGGAAGAGCGCGGTGGAGAGGAAGCCGCGCAGCAGCCGCTCCGATTCGGCCTCGTCGAAGGTCTCCCGGGTCGCCTTGTCCTTGACCAGCTCGATCCCGTAGAAGTAGCCGTCGCCCCGGACGTCGCCGACGATCGGCAGGTCGGTGAGCTTCTCCAGGGTGGACCGGAAGGCGCCCTCGTTGGCCCGGACGTGCCCGACCAGGTTCTCACGGGCGAAGACCTCCAGGTTGGCCAGGGCCACCGCGCAGGAGACCGGGTGGCCGCCGAAGGTGACGCCGTGGGCGAACATGCCGGTCTCGCTGAGGAACGGCTCCATCAGCCGGTCGCTGGCGATCATCGCGCCGAGCGGGGCGTAGCCGGAGGTGATGCCCTTGGCGGTGGTGATGATGTCGGGCTGGTAGCCGTACCGGGTGGCGCCGAAGTACTCGCCCAGCCGGCCCCAGGAGCAGATCACCTCGTCGCTCACGAGCAGCACGTCGTACGCGTCGCAGATCTCCCGGACCCGCTGGAAGTAGCCGGGCGGTGGCGGGAAGCAGCCGCCGGAGTTCTGCACCGGCTCCAGGAAGACCGCGGCAACGGTGTCCGGGCCCTCCCGCTCGATGGCGCGCCCGATCTCGTCCGCGGCCCAGCGGCCGAACGCCTCGGGGTCGTCGCCGTGCTCGGGGGCGCGGTAGAAGTTGGTGTTCGGCACCTTGATGCCACCGGGCACCAGCGGCTCGAAGTCGGTCTTGATGCCGGGCAGGCCGGTGATCGACAGCGCCCCCATCGAGGTGCCGTGGTACGCGATGTACCGGCTGACCACCTTGTACTTGGTGGGCTTGCCGGTGCGCTTGAAGTAGGCCCGGGCCAGCTTCCAGGCCGCCTCGACGGCCTCGGAACCGCCGGTGGTGAAGAAGACCCGGTTCAGGTCGCCGGGGGCCAGCGCGGCGACCTTCTCGGCGAGTTCGATCGCGGTCGGGTGGGCGTACGACCACAGCGGGAAGTAGGCCAGTTCGCCGGCCTGTTTGGCGGCCGCCTCGGCGAGTTCGGTCCGGCCGTGGCCGGCGTTGACGACGAAGAGCCCGGCGAGTCCGTCCAGGTAGCGGCGGCCCTGCGCGTCCCAGACGTACGCGCCGTCGCCGCGCACGATCGTCGGTACCTCGCCGGCGGAGTAGCTGGCCATCCGGGTGAAGTGCATCCAGAGGTGGTCGGTGGCGTTGGCCATGTCAGCCCCATCGGGTCTCGGGCCGGTCAGGGGTGACACCGGCCGCTCTGCCCACGGTTATCGCACAGTCGTTACTGATAACGCAAGTCTTGACGGCGACTGGCAACGGATTCAGCGTTCGAGGTTTGCCGTAGCAACGGATTTCGCGGTCCGATCGCGCGGGGCTTCGTCGGGGGACGGTGCCGGGGAAAGTCCTTTCGAGCTGAGTCGTCGGCGACATCGCTCGTCTGGGCGCCGCCCCCCGGGCCCCGCCGGCGTGCCGCCCGCGATCCGGGCTGTGAGTCGTTTTCGACATCAGCTCGAAAGGCACGCTCTGAGGGACTCCGTCGACCCCGTGGGACATGTTCGGGGCCTTTTCCGGGCCCGCGGCGCCCACCCTGCGATGCCTGCGGACAGCGACACGGAGGCTGGTATGGCGAACGAGGTGCTGCGGGTGGCGATGGCGGAGAAGGGGGAGACGGTCGAGTCGCTCGCCGACACTGGAGCAGGTCCAGGTCCGGGTGATCCCGGCCGACGGTCCCTGGCACACCGGGCTGGCCGGCCCGTTCATGCTCGCCCGGCTACCCGACGGCGCGGAACTGACCTATGTGGACGGCCAGCTCCGCGGTGAGATCGTGAGTGATCCATTGGATGTTGCTAACCCGGGGCGCAGGTGGGAGCGTCACCGGTGAGGCGTTCCCCCCGCCGCCGGTCGATCGAGCTGATCAGGGAAGTGGCGACGACATGGAGCTGACCGACGCCCGCTGGCGCACCGCCAACAACCTGCCCGGCCGGGTGCTGGTCCGGGACAGCAAGGACCGCGACGGCGGGACCCTCGCCTTCGCCCCGGCCGCCTGGCGGGCGTTCGTGGCCGCCGCGAAGGCGCGCTGATCAGGCGGTGCCCCAGCTGTAGGTCTGCTTGCGCAGCTTGAGGTAGACGAACGCCTCGGTCGACACCACGCCCGCCACGCCGCGCAGCTTCTGCAGGATCTCCAGCAGGTGCGCGTCGTTGCGGCAGACCACCTCGGCGAGCAGGTCGAACGAGCCGGCGGTGATCACCACGTAGTCGATCTCCTCGAACTCGGCGAGCCGGTCCGCCACGGTCTCCAGGTCGCCGTCGGTGCGCAGGCCGATCATGGCCTGCCGGGGAAAGCCCAGCTGAAGCGGGTCGGTGACCGCGACGATCTGCATCACCCCGGCGTCGAGCAGCCGCTGCACCCGCTGCCGCACCGCGGCCTCGGAGAGCCCGACCGCCTTGCCGATGGTCGCGTACGGGCGCCGGCCGTCCTCCTGGAGCTGCTCGATGATCTGCTTGGCCACGTCGTCGAGCAGAGCGTGACTGGCTCCCTCACGCACCGTGACACGGCGCGTGCCGTTTCCGTTCTCCAGTTGCCGATTGCCCATCGTCCGCTCCCCATGTCCGAATCCTTGGCGCTGAGCGTAGTGCCCGGCGGCAGTCTGGCGTATTTCGTCGCCCGAAGCTATTCCCGCAACGGAATCCCTTGTAAGGGAGGTCACCTCATGTCAGGATCAGTCGTCCATCGCCATTGACCCTCCCGCCGGCGTGCCACCCCCGTCCCGCCGCCGACGATGACCCCCCTAGGAGTCGTCACATGCGTAGTCCCCACCGGTCACTGACCCGGCGTGGTCTGCTCACCGGCACCCTCGGCTCGGCTGCCCTGCTCGCGACCGCGGGCACGCTGGCCGGCTGCGGCACCAAGGGCGCCCAGCAGACCGAGGCCGGTTGCAAGAGCGATGACCTCTCCGCCACGGAGAAGAAGCTGGCGTTCTCCAACTGGCCGCAGTACATGGACGTGGACGAGAAGGACGAGTCCAAGCGCCCCACCCTGGACGCGTTCGTCGCCAAGTCCGGCATCCAGGTGACCTACACCGAGGACGTCAACGACAACAACGAGTTCTTCGGCAAGGTGCAGAACCAGCTCGCCGGGTGCCAGCCCACCGGGCGGGACGTCATGGTCCTCACCGACTGGATGGCGGCCCGGATGATCCGGCTCGGCTGGATCCAGAAGCTGGACAAGGCGAAGCTGCCCAACGTCGAGGCGAACCTGCTGCCCTCGCTGCGCAACCGCCCCTTCGACAGCGACAACCAGCTCGCCATCCCGTGGCAGTCCGGTCTCGCCGGGATCGCCTACAACGGCAAGCACGCCAAGGAGATCCGCACCGTCGACGAGCTGCTCACCAAGCCCGAACTCAAGGGCAAGGTGACCGCGTTGTCGGAGATGCGCGACACCATGGGCCTCCTGTTGCAGGCCAGCGGCCACGACCCGGCGAACTTCACCGCCGCCCAGTTCGACGACGCGCTGGCCAAGCTCAAGCGAGCGGTCGACTCCGGGCAGATCCGGAAGTTCACCGGTAACGAGTACTCCACCGAGCTGGCCAAGGGCGACATCGTCGCCTGTATCGCGTGGTCCGGCGACGTCATCCAGCTGGGCTTCGACGATGACAAGATCAAGTTCGTGGTGCCGGAGTCCGGCGTGATGCTCTGGTCGGACAACATGCTGGTGCCGAACAGGTCCAGCCACAAGGCGAACGCCGAAGAGCTGATCAACTACTACTACGACCCGGCGGTCGCCGCGAAGCTCGCCGCGTACGTCAACTACATCTGCCCGGTCAAGGGCGCGCAGGCCGAGATGGAGAAGATCGACCCGGACCTGGCCGGCAACCCGCTCATCTTCCCGGACGAGGCCATGCTCTCGAAGTCCAAGGTGTTCATGGCCCTGGACGAGAAGCAGGAGAAGGAGTACGAGACCAAGTTCCAGCAGGTCATCGGGGCGTGAGGACAATGGGACACGAGACACCGGCCGGCGATCTGCGGCTGGCCAACCTGACCAAGCGGTTCGGCGTCTTCACCGCGGTGGACGACCTCAGCCTCACCGTCCCGCAGGGCTCGTTCTTCGCCCTGCTCGGGGCGTCCGGCTGCGGCAAGACCACCACGCTGCGGATGATCGCCGGGCTCGAGGAGCCCACCAGCGGGCAGGTACTGCTCGGTGACCGGGACATCGCTGGGCTGCGGCCGTACAAGCGGCCGGTGAACACCGTGTTCCAGAGCTACGCGCTCTTCCCGCACCTCGACATCCACGAGAACGTGGCCTTCGGGCTGCGCCGGCGCGGCATCCGCAAGGTGACCGACCAGGTCGAACGGATGCTCGCGCTGGTGCAGCTCGAAGGGTACGGCCGGCGCAAGCCGGCCCAGCTCTCCGGCGGCCAGCAGCAGCGGGTCGCGCTGGCCCGCGCCCTGATCAACCACCCGCAGGTGCTGCTGCTGGACGAGCCGCTCGGCGCGCTCGACCTGAAACTGCGCCGGCAGATGCAGATCGAGCTGAAGCGGATCCAGACCGAGGTCGGCATCACCTTCGTGCACGTCACCCACGACCAGGAGGAGGCCATGACCATGGCCGACACCGTCGCGGTGATGAACGCCGGCCGGATCGAGCAGCTCGGTGCCCCCGCCGACCTGTACGAGTACCCCGCCACCGCGTTCGTGGCGAACTTCCTCGGCCAGTCCAACCTGCTCGCCGGCGAGGCGGCCGGGCGGACCGGCGACGACCTGCCGGTCACCGCGCACGGCGCGCGCTTCTCGGTCCCCGCCGACCGGGCCCGCGTCGACCACGGGCCGGTCTTCCTCGGGGTACGCCCCGAGAAGCTGCACCTGGCCGCCGACCCGGGCGAGGTCCCGGCCGGGCACCAGCACGTCGGCGGCGTGGTCACCGACGCCTCGTACGTCGGCGTGAGCACCCAGTACCTGGTGCGGACCGCCTGGGGCAGCGAGCTGTCGGTGTTCGCCGCGAACAGCGGGGTCGGCGGGCGGCTCGCCGTCGGCACCCCGGTGACGGCGCACTGGGACCCGCGGCACGCCTTCGTGCTGCCGCGCGAGCCCGGCGAGGACGACCAGACCGCGCCGCTGCTCGACGAGCCGCCGGTCGGTGTGCCGTCATGACCGCCCTCGCGCACGTGCCGACCTCCGCCGGGGAGCCGGCCGCCGCGCCCCGGCGGTCACGGTCCAGGCTGCTGCCGTACCTGCTGCTGCTGCCGGGCGCGGCCTGGCTGCTGATCTTCTTCGCCCTGCCGCTGCTCCAGCTCGCCGCCGCCAGCCTCTACGACCCGGGCGGATCGCTCTCCACCGGGTACGCGATGACCTGGGCGTTCGACAACTATCCGGCGGCGCTGCAGGCGTACTGGCCGCACTTTGTCCGGTCGTTCGCCTACTCCGCGATCGCGCTGGTGCTGGCCCTGCTGATGGGCTACCCGCTGGCGTACGCGATCGCGCAGAAGGCCGGACGGTGGAAGAACCTGCTGCTGGTGGCCGTGGTCGCGCCGCAGTTCACCAGCTTCCTGGTCCGCACGCTGGCCTGGAAGACCATCCTGTCGGACAACGGCGCCCTGGTCGGGCTGCTGCGCGACGTGCACCTGCTCGGCCCGGACGGCCGGCTGCTGGCCACCCCGTTCGCGGTGGTGCTCGGCCTGACGTACAACTTCCTGCCGTTCCTGGTGCTGCCGCTGTACGCGAGCCTGGAGCGGCTCGACTCCCGGCTGCTGGAGGCGGCGAGCGACCTGTACGCCAGCCCGCTGCGCGCCTTCCAGAAGGTCACCCTGCCGCTGTCGATGCCCGGCCTGATCGCCGGCACCCTGCTCTTCTTCATTCCGGCCACCGGCGACTACATCAACGCCGAGCTGCTCGGCACCCCGAACGAGTACATGATCGGCAACGTCATCGACTCGGCGTTCCTGGTCCGGCTGGACTACCCGCAGGGCGCCGCCCTGTCCTTCCTGCTGATGGCGGCGATCCTCGCGATCGTCTTCGGCTACCTGCGCAAGGCCGGCACCGAGGAGGTGTTGTGATGCGACGCTGGATCGCCGACCGCTGGGTGATGGGCGTGGCCCTGCTCGTCCTCGGCTACCTCTCGCTGCCGATCGTCGTGGTCGCCGGGCTCTCCTTCAACCGGCCCTCCAGCCGGCTGTCCTACGACTTCAACGAGTTCACCCTGGACAACTGGACCCAACCCTGCGCCACCTCCGACATGTGTGACGCGGTGGTGCGCAGCATGGAGATCGGCCTCATCGCCACGGTGGTCTCCACCCTCCTCGGCACGCTGATGGCGTTCGCCCTCGTCCGGCACGGCTTCCGGGGCCGGGCCGGGATCAACGGCCTGATCTTCCTGCCGATGGCCACCCCCGAGCTGGTGATGGGCACCTCGCTGCTCGCCCTCTTCGTCGCCGCCGGCGTGCCGCAGGGCTTCTGGACCATCGTCATCGCGCACGTCATGTTCTGCGTCTCGTTCGTGGTGGTCACCGTGAAGGCCCGGCTCTCCGGCATGGACCGGCGGCTGGAGGAGGCCGCGATGGACCTGTACGCCAGCGAATGGCAGACCTTCCGGCGGATCACCCTGCCGCTGGTGCTGCCGGGCATCATGGCCGCCGCGCTGCTGGCCTTCTCGCTCAGCTTCGACGACTTCATCATCACGAACTTCAACGCCGGCACCACCGTCACCTTCCCGATGTACGTCTGGGGCGCCGCCCAGCGGGGCATCCCGCCGCAGGTCAACGTCATCGGCACGGCGATGTTCGCGATCGCGCTGCTGCTGGTCGGCGCCAGCACGCTGCGCGGCCGGCGGGCCCGGCGCGCGGCCCTGGTGGCCCCGGTCGCGGCCGTCGGGACGCCGAAGAGCGCGTCATGAAACTCCCGCATACCGGCCGGGCGCTGGCCGATGCCGCGCCCGTCCCGTACTGGCTGGACCGACCGGAACGCCCCGACCCGCTGCCGCCGCTGGCCGGCACGCACGACACCGACCTGCTGGTGATCGGCGGCGGGTACTCGGGGCTCTGGACCGCGCTGCTGGCGAAGGAGGCCGACCCGGGGCGGGACGTGCTCCTGGTCGAGGCGGGCACCTGCGGCTGGGCGGCGTCCGGGCGCAACGGCGGATTCTGCGCCGCCTCGCTCACCCACGGCCTGGCCAACGGCGTCGACCGGTTCCCCGGTGAGATCGACGAGCTGGAGCGGCTCGGCCGGGAGAACCTGGACGCGATTGCCGCCACGGTCGGGAAGCACGGCATCGAGTGCGACTTCGAACGGACCGGTGAGCTGGCGGTGGCGGTCGAGCCGTACCAGCTCGCCGGGCTCACCGAGGCCGCCGAGCTGGCCCGCCGGTACGGCCACGACGTCCGGCTGCTCGACCGGGACGAGGTGCGCGCCGAGGTCGACTCGCCGACGTACCTCGGCGGGATGTGGGACCGGGACCGGGTGGCCATGCTCGACCCGGCGCGGCTGGCCTGGGGGCTCCGCCGCGCCGCGCTCGACCTCGGCGTACGGATCCACGAGCACACCCGGGTCACCGGCCTGCGCCCGGACGGCGGGGCGCTGCGCGCCGCCACGGCCGGCCCCGACGGCGCGCCCGGGACCGTCCTGGCCGGCCAGGTGGTGCTGGCCACCAACGCGTTCCCGCCGCTGCTGCGCCGGCTGCGCGCCTGGCTGGTGCCGGTCTACGACTACGCGCTGATGACCGAGCCGCTGACGCCCGCCCAGCGGGACGCGATCGGCTGGCGCAACCGGCAGGGGCTGGCCGACACCGGCAACCAGTTCCACTACTACCGGATCACCACCGACGGCCGGATCCTCTTCGGCGGCTACGACGCGGTCTACCACTACGGCAACCGGATGGCCCCGTCACTGGAGCAGCGCGCGGCCACCTTCACCGCTCTGGCGTCCCACTTCTTCACGATCTTCCCCCAGCTGGCGGACCTGAGGTTCAGCCACCGCTGGGGTGGCGTCATCGACACCTGCACCCGGTTCTGCCCGTTCTTCGGCACCGCCTACGACGGCCGGCTGGCGTACGCGGCCGGGTTCACCGGGCTCGGCGTCGGGGCGACCCGGTTCGGCGCCCGGGTCATGCTCGACCTGCTCGGCGGCGCGCAGACCCCGCTGACCCGGCTCGACCTGGTCCGCAGCAAGCCGCTGCCGTTCCCGCCGGAACCGTTCCGGGCCACCGGCATCAACCTCACCCGCTGGTCGCTCGCCCGCGCCGACGCGCGCGAGGGGCGGCGCAACCTGTGGCTCCGTACTCTCGATCGTCTTGGACTGGGGTTCGATTCCTGATGCGCATCCTGCTCGTCGGCGCCGGCGGGGTCGGCTCCGCCGCCGTCGCCATCGCCGCCCGCCGTTCCTTCTTCGAGACCATGGTGGTCGCCGACTACGACCTGGCCCGCGCCGAGCGGGCGGTGGCCGGGCACGGCGACCGCTTCGTCGCCGCCCGGCTCGACGCCTCCTCGGCCGAGGCGGTCGCCGCGCTCTGCCGCGAGCACCGGATCACCCACGTGCTCAACGCGGTCGACCCGCGTTTCGTCATGCCGATCTTCGACGGGGCCTTCGCCGCCGGGGCCGACTACCTGGACATGGCGATGTCCCTGTCCCGCCCGCACCCGTCCGCGCCGTACACCGAGACCGGGGTGAAGCTCGGCGACGAGCAGTTCGCGGCCTCCTCGGCCTGGGCGGCGGCCGGCCGCCTGGCGCTCTGCGGCATCGGCGTGGAGCCCGGCCTCTCCGACGTGTTCGCCCGCTACGCCGCCGACGAGCTGTTCACCGAGATCGACGAGATCGGGGTACGCGACGGCGCGAACCTCACCGTCGACGGCTACGACTTCGCCCCCTCGTTCTCCATCTGGACCACCATCGAGGAGTGCCTGAACCCGCCGGTGATCTGGGCGGCCGACCGGGGTTGGTACACCACACCGCCCTTCTCCGAGCCCGAGGTGTTCGAGTTCCCGGAAGGGATCGGCCCGGTCGAGTGCGTCAACGTGGAGCACGAGGAGGTGCTGCTCATCCCGCGCTGGGTGAAGGCCAAGCGGGTCACCTTCAAGTACGGCCTCGGCGAGGAGTTCATCGAGGTGCTGAAGACGCTGCACAAGCTCGGCCTCGACACCACGTCGCCGGTGCGCGTGGGCGGCGCCTCGGTCGCTCCCCGTGATGTCGTTGCCGCCAGCCTGCCCGACCCGGCCACCCTCGGCGACCGCATGCGTGGCAAGACCTGCGCCGGCACGTACGTGACCGGCACCGGCACCGACGGCCGGCCCCGGAAGGTCTACCTCTACCACGTGGTCGACAACGAGTGGTCGATGCGGGAGTACGGCCACCAGGCGGTGGTCTGGCAGACCGCGGTCAACCCCGTCGTCGCGCTGGAGCTGCTCGCCACCGGCGGCTGGTCCGGCACTGGCGTGCTCGGCCCGGAGGCGTTCCCTCCGGTACCCTTCCTCGACCTGCTGACCGGCTACGGCTCGCCGTGGGGGATGGAGGAGCGGTGACCCGCTACGGTCCGATGTTCGGCCCCGACGTGACGTTCCTCGGGGTACCGCCGTGCACCATCGAGGAGCCGGTCACCTACGCCGACGCCGACGTGGTGATCGTCGGTGCGCCGTTCGACGGCGGGACCTCGCACCGGCCGGGCACCCGGTTCGGACCGTCCGCCATCCGGCAGGCCTGCTACCTGCCGCACGACGGCTCCCGGCCGTCCCTCGCCCTGCGCGTCGACGGGCTGCGGGACCTCTGCGTGTACGACGCGGGCGACGTGGAGATGTTCTCCGGCGACATCGAGCGGTCGCTTGCCGCGCTGGAGTCGGCGGTGCACGCGGTGGCCCGGGCCGGGGCGATCCCGATCGTGCTCGGCGGCGACCACTCCATCGCCCTGCCCGACGCCACCGGGGTGGCCCGGCAGCACGGCCTCGGCCGGGTCTCGCTGGTGCACTTCGACGCGCACGCCGACACCGGGGACATCGAGTTCGGCTCCCTGCACGGGCACGGCCAGCCGATGCGCCGGCTCATCGAGTCCGGCGCGGTACGCGGCGACCGCTTCCTCCAGATCGGCCTGCGCGGCTACTGGCCCGGCCCCGAGACGTTGGCGTGGATGGCCGAGCAGCGGATGCGCTCGTACGAGATGACCGAGATCGTGGCGCGCGGCCTGGATTCCTGTCTCTCGGAGGCGTTCGGGATCGCCACGGACGAGTGCGAGGGGGTGTTCCTCTCCGTCGACGTCGACGTGGTCGACCCGGGCATGGCCCCCGGCACCGGCACCCCGGAGCCCGGCGGGCTGACCTCCCGGCAGCTCCTCGACGCGGTCCGGCGCTGCTGTTACGAGCTGCCGATCGTCGGCGTGGACGTGGTCGAGGTCGCCCCGCCGTACGACCACGCCGACATCACCGCGTACCTGGGCAACCGGGTCGTCCTGGAGGCGCTGTCCGCGATCGCCCGCCGCCGCCGCGACGCCGCCGGCGGCCCACCCTGGAACCCCCACCAACCCCTCCTCGACAGCCGTTGACCCCTCCCCCTCATGTTTAGCCCAAGCTATAGTTGACGGGTGAATGCTGCCAGGGGGCGTTGGTCGATCCGCGTCACCGGTGAGGTCCGCCCAGTGGCTGGGAGACCTGCGGCGGACCGATCCCGGGTCTTATGAGAGCGTGCGGGTGGCCGTGGACAAGCTTGCGGAGGTCGGACCGGGGTTGGGCCGGCCTCTCGTGGACACGCTCCGTGGCAGCAGCATCAGCAACCTGAAGGAACTTCGGCCGCGATCGGGTCGGGACGTGGCGCTTCGCGTTCTCTTCGTCTTCGATCCGTGGTCGCAGGCGGTACTCCTCGTCGCCGGCAACAAAGCTGGGAATTGGAGCCAGTGGTATCAGCGGAACATCCCGCTGGCGGAGGTGGCGTACAAGGCGTGGCTCGACAATGAGCGCGAGCGAAGGGGGGAGTCGTGACGGAGTTCTACGACTGGGACCAGGTCCGCGCTGAACTGGGCGGCGAGGATGCGGCGTACGAGGCGGAGCGGACCCGCACCGAGGCGTGGGTGAGTGCGTTCCACCTTGCCGAGGAGCGCAAGCGTCTGGGCCTGACGCAGCGCCAGGTGGCGGAGTTGATGGGAGTGACGCCCGGACGGGTGAGCCAGATCGAAAACGGTGATCTCGACGTGAACGAGGTGGCTACGTTGAGCCGCTACGCGAACGCGCTCGGCGCGAAGTTGCGGATCATCTTCGACTACGGGGACGACCTCCGCCAGATCGCCTGATCAGTCCGGAGAGCTGGTGCCACCCGGGCGCGGGTGACGGGCCGAGCATCCAGTTGCCTGGAGCAATCGTCCACGCCGGGACAACCAATCGACGGGCGCCCATGGTCCGTCCTGCGGGCGGCGCGGCCGTGAGGTGTAGCGCCGGTGCCCTGGTCGGCATCGATGAGGAGAGTTGCGGCGGATCCGACAGCGCACGGTGACCAGCAAACTCGGCCCCGTGACGAATTCGCTCCCGCCCACCCCCGGTCAGTCGCCGTACGGCCACCAGCTCCGCCCTCCCCGGCCCGGCTGGTTCGTCCGACTCAGCCCCGGCGGACGCACCGGCGTGATCCTCGGCGGCGTTATGCTGTCCGTGTTTCTGCTCTGCTGCTCCGGCGTGGCCGTCATCGGCGCCTTCACCGACAGCCCGCAGTCGGACCGGAAGCCATCGGCCGCCGACGCTGCCAACCCGCCCGCCGCCGCGCCGATCACGGTCCCCAGTAGCCCGGCCGAGACGGTTCCGGCCGCGCTCCCGCCCTCGGCGACCTCGGCCGCACCGACGCCTTCGCCGAAGGTGGAGACCCGCACCGAGACCGAGACGCAGACCATCCGGTACGACCAGCGCACCGTCAAGGATCCGAATCTCGCGAAGGGGAAGCGGGTGGTGCGTACCCGGGGTGTCAACGGGGTACGGACGCTGACCTACGAGGTCACGCTGACCGACGGTGCCGAGACCGGACGGCGGTTGGTCAGTTCGGTGGTCACCAGGAAGCCGGTGACCCAGGTGGTGGCGGTCGGCACCAAGTCCGAGCCGTCATCGCGGTGCGACCCGAACTACAGCGGCTGCGTACCGATCGCGAGTGACGTGGACTGTGCGGGCGGCGGTGGCGACGGCCCCGCGTATGTGACCGGACCGGTGAAGGTCATCGGCTCGGACATCTATCGGCTGGACCGCGATCACGACGGGTACGGCTGCGACGACTGACGGACCCGGCCGGCATTGACAGGGGCCGAAGTGGACGTGATCATGTGGGGGCGCTGCGGCCGTACGGGGGACCGCGGCACGATCTCCGGAGGGCCTTCATGGGTCGAGCCAGGTCCGCAATCGCCCTGGGTGTCGCCACCCTCGCCGCCGCCGTGCTGGTGGACACCGCACCCGCGTACGCGGCCACGGAGCAGTTGCGCCTCGACTTCGACGCGGCGCCGAGCGGGCAGGTCGAGCCGGGCCCGTGGACCTCGGGGTGCTTCGCCGACGTGGCCACCCCGGGCGACTCGGGCTGCATCGCGGTGAGCGACCCGGGCAGCATCTCCCGCGCCACCCGGCCCAACGGCACGGGCGGCAGCCCGGCGCTCGCCTTCCCCGCCGCGGGCAGCGCGGTGATCCAGGTGCCGGACGCCGCCAACCTCAACCCGGGCACGCAGGACTTCACGATCAGCGTGCTGGTCAAGCTCACCGCCGGCCAGGTCACCGCCGGGGCGAACCTGGTGCAGAAGGGCTTCTACTCCAAGACCGGCAGCCAGTGGAAACTCCAGGCGGACAACGGGATCCCGGGCTGCCGGATCGCCGGCTTCCGTGACGGTGTCTGGACCGAGGCGCTGGTCAGCAGTGGGGTCTCCATCGCCGACCAGGGCTGGACCTTCGTCCAGTGCAAGCGGCGGGGCACGGTGCTCAGCATCACTGTCGGCGCCCACCCGGCGGTGCCCTTCGACGGGGACGCCAGCATGGATGTCAGCAACACCTCGAAGGTGACCATCGGCGCGAAGGGCGCCGGCCTGAGCAACAACGACCAGTTCCGCGGCGAGTTGGACAACGCGGTATTCAGCCTCGGCTGACGGCGTGCGCTCGCGGGGGCGGGCGGGACGCTGTCCCGCCCGCCCCCGCAGCCTCAGGCGAGGTGGGACCGGATGAGGAAGCGGACGCCCTCCGGGGCCTCCAGCGAGAAGCCGCTGCCCCGGCCGGGCACCACGTCGACCGTGAGCCTGGTGTGTTTCCACAGCTCCCACTGGGACTTGGACATCCAGAACTCGACCGGCTCGGGGACGCCGTCCACGGAGAGCGCGGCGAGGCGTACGTCCGAGGCGCCGGTGCGGAACTCGCCGGCCGGGTAGCACATCGGGGCGCTGCCGTCGCAACAGCCGCCGGACTGGTGGAACATGATCGGGCCGTGCGACTCCCGTAGCGACCGGATCAGCTCGGCCGCCGCGGGAGTCAGGGTGACCGGGTCACCCATCAGAAGAAGCCCAGCTTCTTCGGGGAGTAGCTGACCAGCAGGTTCTTGGTCTGCTGGTAGTGCTCCAGCATCATCTTGTGGTTCTCCCGGCCGATGCCGGACTGCTTGTACCCGCCGAACGCGGCGTGCGCCGGGTAGGCGTGGTAGCAGTTCGTCCACACCCGACCCGCCTGGATCGCCCGGCCGGCCCGGTACGCGGTGTTGATGTCCCGGGTCCAGACCCCCGCGCCGAGGCCGTACAGGGTGTCGTTGGCGATCTTCACGGCGTCGTCCAGGTCGGCGAAGGAGGTCACCGAGACCACCGGGCCGAAGATCTCCTCCTGGAAGATCCGCATCGAGTTGTCGCCCTCGAAGATCGTCGGCTCGACGTAGTACCCGCCCGACAACTCGCCGCCCAGGTCCGCCCGTGAACCGCCGGTGAGCACGCGAGCGCCCTCCTGCCGACCGATGTCCAGGTAGGACAGGATCTTCTCCAGTTGGTCGTTGGATGCCTGCGCGCCGATCATCGTCGCCGTGTCCAGCGGGTGCCCCTGCTTGATCTGCTCCGTGCGGGACACCGCGGCGGCCAGGAAGTCCGCGTAGTGGCCCTGTTGGATCAGCGCCCGGGACGGGCAGGTGCACACCTCGCCCTGGTTGAGGGCGAACATGGTGAAGCCTTCGAGGGCCTTGTCCCGGAAGTCGTCGGACGCGGCGCTGACGTCGTCGAAGAAGATGTTCGGGCTCTTGCCGCCCAGCTCCAGCGTGACCGGCTTGATGTTCTCGCTGGCGTACTGCATGATCAGCCGCCCGGTGGTGGTCTCGCCGGTGAACGCCACCTTGGCCACCCGGGGCGACGAGGCGAGCGGCTTGCCCGCCTCGACCCCGAAGCCGTTGACCACGTTCACCACGCCGGGCGGAAGCAGGTCGGCGACGAGCGACAGCAGGTAGTGGATCGACGCCGGGGTCTGCTCGGCGGGCTTGAGCACCACCGCGTTGCCGGCGGCGAGCGCCGGGGCGAGCTTCCAGACCGCCATGAGGATCGGGAAGTTCCACGGGATGATCTGCCCGACCACCCCCAGCGGCTCGTGGAAGTGGTAGGCCACCGTGTCGTCGTCGATCTCGCCGAGTGAGCCCTCCTGGGCCCGGATCGCCCCGGCGAAGTAGCGGAAGTGGTCGATCGCCAGGGGGATGTCGGCGGCCAGGGTCTCCCGTACCGGCTTGCCGTTCTCCCAGGTCTCCGCGACGGCCAGGGACTCCAGGTTCTCCTGCATCCGGTCGGCGATCCGGTTGAGGACCAGCGCCCGCTCGGCGACCGAGGTGCGGCCCCACGCGTCGGCGGCGCCGTGCGCGGCGTCGAGCGCCTTCTCGACGTCGTCGGCGGTGCCCCGGGCCACCTCGCAGAAGGTCTGCCCGGTCACCGGGCTGGGGTTCTCGAAGTACCGGCCGCCGTGCGGCTTCACGTACTCGCCGCCGATGAAGTGGTCGTAGCGGGACTGCCAGTGGGTGGGGGCGTCGTAGCGTGTCATGGGTACCTCCGCCGTCCGTGGGTGGTGGATGGCGGAGGACGTTAGTGTCCGCGACGTTGCAGCAACGTTGCGCGCGGCAGGTCGTACTCCCGGGCGAGCTGGCGGGCGCGGGCCACGGCGAGGGGCCGGCGGGGCGCGCCCGGCGGCAGCGCCCGCGCCAGGGCCTGCCAGGCGGTGAGGTCGTCGGCCCCGGCGGGCGTCGCGGTCCAGGCCGCGAGCAGGTCGGCGTCCGCGGTGGCCAGCACGGTCGCGCGCAGCTGCCCGTCGACCAGGCGGCGCAGTCGCGCGACTCCCGGCGCGTCCGACCCGGGCAGCAGGGGCCCGCCGTACGCCTGGAGCGCCCCCGCCGGGTCGCCGCGTTCCAGCAGCTCGGTGACGGTACGGAAGTCGGCGCGCACGGCCGCCCGCAGCCGGTACGGGCGGGAGTCGAGCAGTTCCTCGCCGAGCGCCCGGCGCAGCCGGGACAGTTCGGCGCGCAGGGTGACCGGGTGCAGCCGGTCGTCGCCGTAGAGGTCGAGGCCGAGCTGTTCGCCGGTGCGCCCCTCGGGGTGGTCGAGCAGCAGCACCAGCAGTTCGCTGTGCCGGCGGCCGAGCCGGATCCGCCGCCCGCCGATCCGCAGCTCCGCCTCGTCGCGGCCGAGCGCGGTGACGTGCAGCAGGTCCGGCTCGGCCGGCGCGGCCCCGGCGAGGAACGCCTCGGCCGCCCGGGCGGTGGCCCGGACCAGGGCGAGGCTCTGCGGGGTGGCCAGGTGGTCGCCGCCGGTGATGTCGACCGCGCCGAGCAGCCGGCCGGTGGTGGGGTCGTGGATGGGAGCGGCGGCGCAGGTCCAGCGCTGCACCGGCCGGACGAAGTGTTCGGTGGCGAAGATCTGCACGCTGTGGTCGACGGCGAGGGCGGTGCCGGGGGCGTTGGTGCCGGCGTGTGCCTCGTCCCACCGCGCACCGGGCACGAAGTTCATCCGCTCGGCGTGCCGGAGCACCCCCGGATGCCCCTCCACCCAGAGCAGCCGCCCGTACGCGTCGCAGACCGCCATCAGGTGCGCGCCGTCCTGGGCGATCCCCCCGAGCAGGTCGCGGAAGAGCGGCAGCACCCGCGCGAGGGGGTGGGCGGCCCGGTAACTCTCCAGCGCGTCGTCGGTCAGGTCGACCGGGGCGGTGGTCTCGGGGTCGAGCAGCGCGGACCGTTCCCACGACCGGCGGACCACGTCCCGGACCCGGTCGGCGGTGACGTGTCCGGCGAGGAACGCCTCGTGGGCGGCGCCGACCTGCGCGATCCGCTCCGCCGGATCGGCGCCGAACTCCAGGGCGAGCCACGGGTCAGCCATGGGCGACCTCCTCGCGCCCATGGTGACCCAGCTCACCCGTGATCGCCAATACCGGTTGCCCGGGCGGATCGACCGGTCCGGGTGGGGCGCACCTCCACCACCCGGACCGGTCCGCAGGCTGCTCAGCCCAGCCCGTTGACCGACGGGGTCCGCTCGCAGCATCGCGGCAGCGGGCCCCGGACCAGCCCGTAGCGGGCCGCCAGGAAGGCGGCGTCGCTGAGCGTCTCGTTCCCGGTCACCCCGGCCACCACGAGCCGCCGGCCGAACTGGAGCGCGACGGACGAGGCGGCGGAGATCGTTCCGACCGCGGTGACCGTGCGGCCGTCGGTGCCGAAGCTCTCGTCCAGCTCGCCGTTCGGCAGGTAGCCGGCCAGCGCGACATTCGGGAACGCCTGGCCGACCGCGACGAGCCGGCCGCCCGGCCGGAGCAGCACGCCGTTCGCGCCCGCCCTGCCCTCGAAATCGGTGCGCACCCGGCCGGTGCCGCCCCCGAATGTCCGGTCGAGTGCGCCGTCGGGGCGGAAACGCATCAGGCCGAAGCCGCTCGAGTCGTTGAGGTTGCCGGTGACGCCCGCTGCGATGATCCGCCCCGCCGGGTCCAGGACCAGGTCGTTGAGGCCGTTGATGCCGGCGTCCGGGAAGCGTTCCAGCACCCTCCCGGCGATGCCGAAGCTGGGGTCCAGTCGCCCCTGAGCGGTGAGCCGGACCAGCGCGAACCAGCTCACCCCGAAGTTGGCGACACCGCCCAGCACGATCCGGCCGTCCCGCTGAACTCCGAGGGCGAAGGCGTCGGCGTCGTTGCCGGGCATCGGCACGATCGTCCAGCCGCCGGTGCCGAAGCTCGGGTCCAGCCGGCCGTCGGGAAGGAACCGGGCGGCGGCGAAGCCGGGGTTGCCTTGGGCGTCGTTCGCCCCACCCGCAGCCAGGATCCGTCCGTCGGGGAGGACGACCACGTCGGTCGCGCCGCCCTGGCGGAGCGGGCCGACCGGTGCCACCACGACGCCGCCGCTGCCGAACCGTCGATCCAGCTCACCGTCGGGCCGGTAGCGGGCCACGGCGAAGCCGAACTGGTCCGGCCCGAGGCCGGCGGTGCCGACCACCACCAGATCGCCCTTCGGGGCGAGCGTGACCGCCCGCGCGCCACCGCCGCCAACCGGCGGCAGCGGGGTGACCACCCGGCCGTTTTCGCCGAAGCCGGTGTCCAGCGTGCCGTCGCAGTGGTACCTGGCCAGCAGGAAGTCCGGGCTCTCGCCGTTCTGGTCGCCGCCCACCGCGACGATCGAGCCGTCCCGCAGGACCGCCAGGTCATTGGCCTGCACCGCCCGGTCGGCGAATCGGGTGACCGCGACGCCCCGGACGCCGAAGGTCGGGTCGAGCTGGCCCGGCCCGGCGGCCCGGCCAGGTGGCACCTGCCCGTACGGGTCGGCCGTGCTGCGGGGCGCGTCGGCCGGGAGCACCGGCACCTGCTGCTGCTCCCGGAGGAGGGACAGGAGGTCGGGCGGCGAGCTGGGAGCGGGGGCTGTGGTGGCGGTCGGCTGCACCGGCGCGGCAGCGACGGCCGGCCGGGTGGCCGGCGTGCCGGAGCCGGCCGCTACCGCCATGGTGGCGAGCAGCGCCAGGCCGGCCAGACGCAGACGGGTACGACCACGGGAAGACGTCATGGAACACCTCTGTCGGTAAGGAGCCGCAGAGTCCCATCAGACGCGACAAAAAAGCCGGAAGCGGATGAAACTCGGAATTGTCCACCGGTCGGCGCCCCGGTGAACGGAGCAGCGCTCCCACGCCGTACCAGTGGTCGAAGTCAGGCCGACGGACGACGGGAGTTGCGGTGAGGGTGCAGCGGAAACACGTACTGGCGGGTGGGATGGCGGCGGTCGCCGCGGCGACGGTGGCGTTCGGCACGGGCCTCGGCTTCGCCGGGACCACGCCGGAGCGGGCCAGCGTGTGCCAGGGGTCGGTGACCTTCTCGGCGGAGGGCGGGGCGCCCGCGGCGACCAGCGACCGGTTCCCGGTGGGCACCCGGTTGCGGGTGACCAACCTGGACAACGGCCGGGCGGCGACCGTCACGGTGACCGGTCCGTCGGGCAGTTGTGTCCTGCTCAACGCCGCCGCGATGGACCTGGTCCGGGAGCCGGGCAAGAACGTCGTCCGGCGCAACCTGGTGGAACGGCTCGACGGCCCGGCGGGCCAGCCCGCCGGGCCGGGCTCCGGCGAGACCCGGCCGGGTTACGCCCAGCCGGGCGCCCCCGCCCAGCCGGGCGGCGCGGCCGGCCGGACCGTGTGCGGCGGCCCGATCACGTTCTCGGGCGAGGCCGGCGCTCCGGCGGCGACCAGTGGCCAGTTCCCGGCCGGGACCCGGTTGCGGGTGACCAACCTGGACAACGGCAAGGCGGTGACCGTGACCGTGACCGGGCCGTCGGGCAGTTGCGTCCTGCTCAACGCCGCCGCGATGGACCTCGTCCGGGAGCCCGGCAAGAACCTGGTCCGGCGCAACGTGGTGGAACTGCTCGGCTGAGCCGCCGGCGCCGCCCGCAGGTGGCACACCATGGCGGTCTCCCGGATGCGGTGACCGCCATGGTGTGCCACGGATGGCGGTTCAGGCGATGCGACGGACGCGGCGCAGGGCCAGGTAGAGCAGGAGCGCGGCGAGGGCGACGAAGATGCCCGTCTCGATCCACTGGAACGGCCAGAACCGGTCCCCCGGTTGGTAGAGCTCCCAGTTGTAGGCGCCGGGTCCGGCGCCGAGTTCGGCACCGCAGCGCTGGCCATTCGGTCCCTGGCCACCCGGCGGGCACATGATGTGGGTGTCGGCCGCGATCAGCTTCCCGTCGGCGTTGCGCACCCCGCTGGCGAGGACCCAGTTGCCCCGGTCCTCCTGCAGCGGTCCGGCCCCCTCGATGGGGAAGGTGCGGGTGCGGGCGGGCTGGTAGTGCGGTCTGGCCAGGATCGCCACCGCCGCCCGGACGCCGATGAACGCGGCCAGGGTGACGCCCATGGCGGGCAGCATCCGGCGCCAGAGGGTGCCGGCGAAGATGCCGAGCGCCACCGCGAAGAGGGTGTAGCCGATCGGGGCGATGCCCTGCAGGTCGAAGACGATGAAGCCGAGGCGGCCCTCGTGCGCGGCCTGGGTGAGCGGGCTGACCCACCAGGCCATGCCCAGTCCGTAGGCGATCGCCAGGGTCACCGTGACGGCGACGACCAGGCCGAACTTCACCAGGGCCCACCGCGTCCGGCCGACGCCCTGCGTCCAGGCGAACCGGTGCGTGCCCTGCTCCACCTCCCGGGCGACCAGCGGGGCGCCCCAGAACAGACCGACGAGCACCGGCAGGACGACGAGCAGGACGGCGACCAGGTTGAGGCTGGCGTACCGGTTGGTGAACTGGCGGAACGCCGACTCGCAGCCGTTGACGGTGACCGGGTCGACGTCCGGACGCGCCAGCTTGCTGACGCAGTCCGGCAGCCCGAGTTCGGTGAAGCTGTGCCGCATCGACAGGCCGATCGGGACCATCAGGGCCGCGAGCGCGGCGAAGCCGAGGAGGGTGAAGAGCAGTTGCTTGCGGTGCTGCCGCCAGGCCAGCCAGATCATGCCGGCACCTCCCAGGCCGCGTGGCTCGTGGTGGTCTCGCCCTCGGCGAGGTACGCCAGGACGAGGTCCTCCAGCGTCACGTCGTGCACCGTCCACTCCGGGTCGAGAGCCTCGCCGGTCGTACGGACCAGCAGCGTTGACTGCCGGGCGGTGTGGCTGGCCCGGACCACGGCGTCGACCCCCTCGATCGGTTCACCGCCGTGCCGGGGCCCGACCAGCTGCCGGTGGGCGGCGACCAGGTCGTCGACCGCGCCCGCCAGGTGCACCCGGGCGGCCTGCAGCACGACCAGGTAGTCGCAGACCCGTTCCAGGTCGGCCAGCAGGTGCGAGGAGAGCAGCACGGTCGTGTCGGAGTCGGCGACGCTGCCCATCAGCGACTGCAGGAACTCCCGCCGCGCCAGTGGATCGAGACTGGCGACCGGTTCGTCGAGGAGCAGCAGCCGGGGCCGCTTCGCGAGGGCGAGCGCCAGCGCGACCTGCGCCCGCTGGCCGCCGGACAGCTTGCCGACGGGCAGCTTCGGCGGGATGCCGAGCTGGGCCAGCCGGTTGCGGGCGAGCGCGCCGTCCCAGCGCTTGTTCATCCGGCGGCCCAGCTCCACCAGCTCGGCCGCGGTGAAGTCCCGGTAGAGTGGCGTGTCCTGGGCGACGAAGCCGACCTCGGGCAGCACCGACGGGTTGGCGTACGGCGCTTCGCCGAAGATCCGCACCGCGCCGGCGTCCGGCCGCAGCAGGCCGACCGACAGGTGCAGCAGCGTGCTCTTGCCGGCACCGTTGGGGCCGACGAGGGCGGCAATCCGCCCGGCGGGCAGGCGCAGCGAGCAGTCCCGCAGCGCCCAGGTTCTCCCGTACCGTTTGCCGAGCTGCTCGGCCTCCAGCGCGATCTCCATCAGCTGTCCTCTCATCCTGCTGAGGCGGGCTCGGTGCGCGTCGCCTCGGCGGCGAGTGCGGCCCGCATGGTGGTCTCGACCAGGGCGGTGACGTCTTCCGGGGTGAGTCCGGCGGCGCGGGCGCGGTGCAGCCAGGCCACGAGCTCCTCGCGAAGCTCGGCCTGATCGGCCAGCGCCGAGCCGGCGAGGGTCCGGCGGACGAAGGTGCCGACGCCGGGGCGGCCCTCGACCAGACCTTCGATCTCCAGCTCGCGGTACGCCTTCAGCACCGTGTTGGGGTTGATGGCCAGCGACTGCGCCACGTCGCGGACCTTCGGCAACTGGTCGCCGGGCGTCAGCAGCCCCACCCGCAGGGCCTGTTTGACCTGCTGGATCAGCTGCACATAGGTGTTCACCTTGGACCGGCCGTCCAGTACGAACTCGATCACGCGACGCCCTTCTATTGTCCTACGACAGTAGGACTATAGAACAGGATGGCGGCGGAAGGGGACCCCATGGCGGATCGGACGTGTCGGAGGCGGGCCGTACCGTCTCGGCCGTGGGCATCCTGACCGACTACTTCGCGGCGAGTCCCGAGCAGGCGCTGGCCGCCGTCGACATCGGGCCCGGCGACGAGCTGGCCCCGCTGCGGGGCAGGTTCCTGGAGCCGACGGTGCTGGTCGGCAGGCTGTGGGCGGCGATCCGGCACGGCGACCTCGACCTGGCGGCGCGCGACCTGTCCGCCGCCGAGGAGTGGGTGGGTGAGCCGGACGAGAAGCTCGTCGCCGAGATCGTGGGGGAGTTGCGGCGGGTGGCCCGGCGGGCGGTTGCCCACGACATCCCCGCGTACCCCGATCAGCCGAAGGCCGCGTCCAGGATGTCCAGGCCGCGGGCCAGCTCGTCGTCGGAGATGACCAGTGGAGGCAGGAAGCGCAGCACGTTGCCGTACGTGCCGCAGGTGAGGGTGAGCAGGCCGGCGGCGTGGCAGGCCGCCGAGATCGCCGCCGTGGCGGCCGGGTCCGGGGTGCGGGTGCCCGGCTGCACGATCTCCACGGCCAGCATCGCACCCCGGCCGCGCACCTCGGCGATCCGCTGATCCCGGGCGGCGATCGCGCGCAGCCGGTCGCCCATCACCTGGCCGATCCGCCGGGCGGCGGCGGCCAGATCCAGCTCGTGCATGGTCTCGATGGCCGCGAGGGCCGCCGCGCAGGCGATCGGGTTGCCCCCGTACGTGCCGCCGAGGCCGCCGACGTGCACCGCGTCCATCAGCTCAGCCCGGCCGGTCACCGCCGCCAGGGGCAGGCCACCGGCGATGCCCTTGGCCAGGGTGACCAGGTCCGGTTCGACGCCCTCGTGCTGGCAGGCGAACCAGTCGCCGGTGCGGCAGAACCCGGTCTGGATCTCGTCGGCGACGAACACCACCCCGGCCGCCGTCGCCCACTCGCGCAGCGCCGGCAGGAAACCCTCCGCTGGTACGACGAAGCCGCCCTCGCCCTGGATCGGCTCGATCAGCAGCGCGGCCACGTTCTCCGCGCCGACCTGCTTCTCCACCATCTCGATCGCCCGGGCCGCCGCGGTCGCCCCGTCCAGCCCGCCGTCGCGCAGCGGGTACGACATCGGGACCCGGTAGACCTCCCCGGCGAACGGCCCGAACCGGTGCTTGTACGGCATGTTCTTCGCGGTCAGCGCCATGGTCAGGTTGGTCCGGCCGTGGTACGCGTGGTCGAAGACCACCACCGCCGGGCGGCCGGTGGCGTGCCGGGCGATCTTGACGGCGTTCTCCACCGCCTCGGCGCCGGAGTTGAACAGCGCCGAGCGCTTCTCGAAGCTGCCCGGGGTCAGCGCGTTGAGCTGCTCGCAGACCGCCACGTACGACTCGTACGGGGCGACCATGAAGCAGGTGTGGGTGAAGCGTTCGACCTGCGCCTTGACCGCCTCGACCACCCGTGGGGCGGAGTTGCCCACGTTGGTGACCGCGATGCCGGCGGCGAAGTCGATCCACTCCCGACCGTCGACGTCGGTGACCGTCCCGCCCCCGGCGCGGTCGACGTAGGCGGTGATCGTGCTGCCGACGCCCCGGGCGACGGCCGCCCCCCGCCGCTTGTGCAGCTCGTCCGACGATGCCATGGCTCAGCCCTCGATGTTGTGCATGACGTGCTTGATCCGGGTGTAGTCCTCCAGGCTGTAGACCGAGAGGTCCTTACCGTGCCCGGAGTGCTTGAAGCCGCCGTGCGGCATCTCGGAGACGAACGGGATGTGGGTGTTCACCCAGACGCAGCCGAAGTCGAGCCGGCGGGTCATCCGCATCGCCCGGCCGTGGTCCTTCGTCCAGACCGAGGCGGAGAGACCGTAGTCGACGCCGTTGGCCCAGCGCACCGCCTCGTCCTCGGCCGAGAAGCGCTGCACGGTGATCACCGGGCCGAACACCTCGTCCTGGATGATCTCGTCCTGCTGCCGGACGCCGGAGACCACGGTCGGGGCGTAGAAGTAGCCGCGCTCGCCGAGCTGCGAGCCCCCGGTCTCGATGTTCGCGTGGTCCGGCAGCCGGTCCACGAACCCGCGCACCCGGGAGAGCTGGTTGGCGTTGTTCAGCGGGCCGTAGAGCACGTCCTCGTCGTCCGGCGCGCCGGTCCTGGTGTTCCGGGCCTGCTCGGCGAGGGCGGCCACGAAGTCGTCGTAGATGCCGGGGCCGGCGAGCACCCGGGTGGCGGCGGTGCAGTCCTGACCGGCGTTGAAGTAGCCGCCCACCGCGATCGCCTCGGCCGCCGCCGCGATGTCCGCGTCGTCGAAGATCACCACCGGGGCCTTGCCGCCCAGCTCCAGGTGGGTCCGCTTCAGGTCCGGCGCGGCCGCGGCGGCGACCTCCATGCCGGCCCGGGTCGAGCCGGTGATCGACACGAACTGCGGGGTCGGGTGGGACACCAGGGCCCGGCCGGTGTCCCGGTCGCCGCAGACCACGTTGAACACGCCCGGCGGGAGGAACTCGGCCGCGATCTCGGCCAGCAGCAGCGTCGACACCGGCGTGGTGTCCGACGGCTTGAGCACCACGGTGTTGCCGGCCGCCAGCGCCGGGGCGATCTTCCAGACCGCCATCATCAGCGGGTAGTTCCACGGGGTGACCTGCGCGCAGACGCCGATCGGCTCGCGCCGCACGTACGAGGTGTGCCCGGCCAGGTATTCGCCGGCCGAGCGCCCCTCCAGCAGGCGGGCCGCGCCGGCGAAGAAGCGGAACTGGTCCACCGACGGCGGCAGCTCCTCGTCGGCGGTGAGCTGGCGCGGCTTGCCGGTGTTGCGTACCTCGGCGTCGACCAGCTCGGCCGCCCGGGCCTCCACCGCGTCGGCGAGCTTGAGCAGGGCCTTCTGCCGCTCCCCGGGGGTAGCGTCCCGCCAACCCTCGAACGCGGCGGCCGCGGCCTGCATCGCCGCGTCCACGTCCGCCGCCCCGGAGACCGGCGCCTGGGCGAACACCTCGCCGGTACAGGGGTCAATCAGGTCGGCGTAGCCGCCGTCCACCGGGTCGACGTACGCGCCGTTGACGAAGTTGCGCAGCTGCTGCTGATCGCTCATCAGAAGTCTCCGAGGGATGGCCGGGGGAAGGGTCAGCGGAGGTTATCGCAATCTGACTGCCATCTTGGCTACTGAATCCGAGGCAGACAAGGGTTTGGGCAACTGTTTCCGCGCGGGCCGGGGTGGTCTACGCTGCCGGACGTGGAGCCGAGAGCCTTCTATGTCGCCGGCCGCCCCACCCACGGTGCGGGCGAACTGACCGTCACCCACCCGTACGACGGGCGCACGGTGGGGCGTACCACGCTCGCCACGCCCGACCAGGTCGAGGCCGCCGTCACGGCAGCCGCCGGGGTGGCCGCGGCGGCCGCGGCCCTGCCCGCGCACGTCCGCGCGGCCGCCCTCGACCACGTCTCCCGCCGGCTCGCCGAACGGGCCGACGAGGTCGCGGCGCTGATCACCGCCGAGAACGGCAAGCCAATCAAGTGGGCGAAGGCCGAGGTCGGACGGGCTGTGTCCACCTTCCGCTGGGCGGCGGAGGAGGCCCGGCGCTTCTCCGGCGAACTGCAACGCCTCGACACCGACCCGGCGGCCACCGGGCGGGTCGCGCTGGTCCGGCGGGTGCCGCGCGGCCCCGTGCTGGGGATCGCCCCGTTCAACTTCCCGCTGAACCTGGTCGCGCACAAGGTCGCCCCGGCCATCGCCGTCGGGGCGCCCATCATCGTCAAACCCGCCCCGGCCACCCCGCTGTCCGCGCTGCTGCTCGGCGAGATCCTCGCCGAGACCGCGCTGCCCGAGGGGATGTTCTCGGTGCTGCCGCTGCCCAACGAACGCGCCGCCGAACTGGTCGCCGACCCGCGGCTGCCGGTGGTGTCGTTCACCGGCTCCGGACCGGTCGGCGCGGCCATCCGCCGGGCCGCCCCCGACAAGCACGTGACCCTCGAACTCGGCGGCAACGCGGCGGCGGTGATCTGCGCCGACTGGACCTCCGACGAGGACCTGACCTTCGCCGCGCACCGGATCGCCACGTTCTCCAACTACCAGGCCGGGCAGTCGTGCATCGCCGTGCAGCGGGTCTACGTGCACGAATGGCTCTACGACGGCTTCCTGCCCCGGCTGGTCGCCGCCGTGCAGGAACTGCGGACCGGGAACCCCACCTCGGAGCTGACCGACGTCGGGCCGCTGGTCTCCGTCGAGGCGGCGGAACGCGTCGAAGCGTGGGTGGACGAGGCGGTCGCCGCGGGCGGCGCCATCGAGGTCGGCGGACGCCGGGAGGGCGCCAGCTACCCGCCGACCGTGCTCTCCGGCGTGCCGGCGGACGCCAAGGTCTGCCGGGAGGAGGTCTTCGGGCCGGTGCTGGTGGTCGCCCCGGTCGCCGACGACGAGGCCGCGTTCGCCGCCGTCAACGACTCCGCGTACGGACTGCAGGCCGGCGTGTTCACCCATCGGCTGGACGTGGCGTTCGCCGCCGCGCGGACGCTGGAGGTCGGCGGGGTGATCATCGGCGACGTGCCGTCCTACCGGGCCGACCAGATGCCGTACGGCGGGGTGAAGGGCTCCGGCGTCGGCCGGGAGGGGCTGCGCAGCGCGATGGACGACTACACGGAGCCGCGGGTCATGGTGCTCACCGGGCTGGCGCTGTAGCGTCTCGCCGCCCGGCGGTGCTCACCAGGTGCCGTCGTCGCGTACCCGGGCGGGAGCGCGACCGAGCAGCAGGGTGGTGAGGGCGGCGTCGATGTCCGGGCCGAGGAACCACTCGCCGGCCTGGTCCAGCGCGAAGATCCGCCCCTGCTCGTCGACCGCGATGATGCTGTCGCCGCGCTCGGTGCCCAGCGGGAACAGCCGTACGCCGAGCACCGCCCCGAAGTCAGCGAGAGTGTCTGCGGTGTGGGCGCTGCGCAGCGGGTTGATGGTGAACCTACTGATCCAGACTTCGCTGCCCGGGCCCCGCCGTCGGCTGAGGATAGTCGGGAACGCCGTGAGGGTTCGCTCCGCCGCCGGAAAGGCCTCGTGACGATGATGTCTGCCCGCTACCTCAAGCGTCTCGCCGATGGCCCCCATGGAGAGCGCCTCGTTGAAGATGCCGTCCTCCCAGCCGGCATCCATCAGCGACTCGCCGACCTCGTCAGGAAAGCGGCCGGGATGAATGGCGGGCGAGGGCGCGGCACGCCACTCCTCCGTGTATGCGAGGTCCGACCACGGCAAGGCGTTGACGTGCACCAGGAAATTGATGCACGAGTCGCACGGAAGCTCGGCCGGCCCACCTCCGGGGTCGCCTGACTCTCGCACCCGAAAGAACTCGAGCCGGCTGCGGCCGAGGATCGCCCTGGCCTCCTCCAGAGTCAGCGAGGGAAGTCCATCGCCGGCGCGACGGTGATCGTGTTCGTGCAGCAGGTCGGAGACGACGATCATCTCGGCGTGCCGTTCGCCGCCGCGGACGAGATGGCCGGGCGGCAGTCCGTCCAGATAGGACCGCACGAGCGGATGGTGGTGCAGCTCGACGTCTCCCTTCGCCCCGTGGGCGACGTGCGTCCGGCCGTCGAGAGTGAGATGCGTCGCGGCGCCGGGCGTCGGGAGTCGGGTGATCTCGCGGAGCAGTTGGCCGGCCGGATCGACGGTGCGCGGCGGGCGGGGCGCGGCCGGTCGGCGCTGGCGGAACAACCGCTCCACCGCGGGGAACGGCAGGCGTGGCCAGGTGGACACCTCGCCCGTCTCCTTGTCCACGACGGTGGTGGGCAGGTCGCCGGGGAGGGCGCGGGCGTCCCGCGACACCGTCGAGGTGATCAGGTAGCCGAGGTCGAACTCTTCGACCATCGGCGAGCAGGGGAATCCCAAACGGTCGGAATCCCGCTGCGCCCAGACGGCGGCGAGTTGCTCGGCCTGCTGTCGCTCGATCACAGCCCGAAACTACCGGACCCCACGGATTCCGTGGCGCCCGGTATGGTCTGCCCTACCGAGGGTGACGGGGAGGGGTGGCGGTGGCCGAAACTGCCGACCGGGAGGCCAACCGCGCGCTTCGTGCGCGGTTCGACGAGGTGTACGGCCAGTACCAGCGACTTCGCTCCGGACTGGACGAACTCCAGACCAAGCTCGCCCAACTGCGGGTGACCGAGCGCTCCGACGACGGCCAGGTGACCGCCGTGGTCGGCGCCCGAGGCGAGCTGATCAGCGTGGACGTCTCTCCGGCGGTTTTCCACGACCGGGACGCCAAGGCGCTGAGCCGCAAGATCACCACAACCGTACTGCGGGCTTCCGCCGCAGGACTGGCGGCCACCCGGGAGCTGGTCGCCGGCTATCTGCCGCCCGGCTCGCCGTCGGTGGAGTTCCTGCGTACGAATGACTTCGGTGCCCTGCTCGGCCGGGCGGACGCCGTGCTGTCGCCTGGAGAGTGACCGCAATGGCCGACGGGGAGATCTGGCTGGACCCTGACCGGGCCCGCCGGGGCGGGGCCGACCTGAGCCTGGCGGGGGATGCGGTCACGGCCGCCCGGCGGGAGGCCGGCGGGGCGATCGCCGAGGCGAGTGCCCGGCGACCCTGGGGCCGCGACGACATCGGCGCCGCCTTCGAGAAGCAGTACCGCGGCTACGAGGAGACGCTGCTGAAGGCCTGGGAGGTCCTGGGCCGGTCCCTGCACGGGCTGGGCGCCGACGTGGTCCGCTCGGTGACCGCCACCGTCGAGACCGACGCTGCCAATGCCCGGCAGCTCGGGGAGATCCCGCACCAGCATCACAACCCGCATCGGCACTGGCGCTGACCTTCGGAGGATCCGCCCGTGACTCTGCTGCCCAGCCCGATCCCGCATCCGCTCGACTACTGCCCCTGGGACGTCCCGGGCTGGATCTACGAGGCACTCGACTGGGTCATCGGAGTGGAGTGGCCGGAGGGTGACGAGCGGGCCGTCTGGGACCTCGCCGACCAGTGGTACGGCGTCGCCGACGTGCTCGGCATCCCGAGGAATGACGCGATCACGGCGGCCGGCGAGGTGCGGAGCGGCTACGGCGGCGTCGGGCTGGTCGCGAAGACCTTCGACATCGCCTGGCACAAGGTCGCCGAGGGCGACGACGCGCCGCTGCACGCCGTGCTCGCCTTCACCGGCGAACTGGGCAAGGTCGTCGAGTCCTGCGGGTGCGACATCGAGGGCGCCAAGCTGGAGGCCTGGATCGAACTGGGCATCCTGGTCATCGAGCTGCTCTCGCTGGCGGTGCTGACCGTGGCCACCGCCGGCGTCGCGTCGCCGGCCGTCGGCGCGGCCACCGCGGCCAGCCGGGTGGCGGTGCAGCAGATCTTCAAGCGCCTCGTGGCGCAGTTGGCCCGCAAGGCAGTCAAGGAGGGTCTGAAGGAAGCCGGCGAGCGGGCCGCGAAGGAGGCCGTCAAGAGCGGCGCACGCGGGTTGGCCAGACGCGCCCTCGCCGGTGGCCTCATCGAGGCCGGGCAGGAGGCCGGCACCAACCTGGCGACGCAGGCGTACCAGAACTCCACCGGCCGCCGCGACGGGCTCGACCTGACCGATGCGGGGATGTCCGCGCTCGGCGGCTTCGCCGGCGGCGCGGCGGCGCCCCTCGCCGGGCTGGGCGGACACGCACACGGGCGGTTCACGCAGCTCGGCGAGCACCTCGGCCGGGAGATGGCCGGCGAGACCCTGGCAGACACCGCCGCAGGCTTGGCCACCGGGCAGGGAGTGTCGCTCGAGGACCTGGCCCGGGCGGCGGCCTCCGGGGTCAGCGGGTCGGCCACCGGCCAGGCCGACGCGGCGATGCACCACCGGCTCGACGGGAAGCTGGCCGGCCTCACCCAGCCGATCGACCTCGCCCTGCCATCGGGGCAGGTCACCGATGCAACCGGTGTGATTCCCACGGAGCCGACCTCCCACTTGGCCGGGCCGGTCGTTCCGGCGCACGACGTTGGCCCTGCCACGGTCGACCATCTGCGGCAGGAGAGCGGGGTCGGCGAACTTGGGCGCTCGCCGGTCGACGTTGAAGGCACTGTCCCCGTCGCCTCGACCTCTGGGCATCCCGCCGGAGACCCCGACCTTTACCGGCCCCGCATCGAAGCGTTGGCCAGCCCCACGCTCTCCTCGGTCACCGTCGAGTCGTCGCTTGCCGTCACCCATTCTGTCGCCGTCGACCCCAGACCCGATCCGCTCCACAGCCCCGCAGCGGCGGACCTCGGGATGTCCAGCCAGCCGGCACCTCCCCGGCCGGGCATGACAGCACCGGTAGCCACGCCCGTTGCGCCTGAGTCCCACCCGCCGATGCTGGGACCCGTCCACACCGCCCCCACCAACGCGACGACGCCACAGGCAGAGCCGTCGACGGTGCCGTCGTCGCACCCACATGTCCGACCAGCCGTGGACCCGGCCACCCCGCCGTCGACCCCCGGCCAGGGTGACCGGCCCGCGCCGAGTCCTCGGTTCCCGCTGCTGGAGTCGCTGGCCCCGGCACCACGTCCGCCGGCCCAGGACGCGTCGCCGGCAGTGCCGATGCCCGTAGAACCATTGCCGCCCCGTCGAAGCACTCCTGAGGAGCGGGCGGCCCGGCTCGCGGCCGATCGGGAGGCTTTCGACCGGCGGCGGTACCAACGCTACGTCCGGGAGCAGCGCGAGTGGTACGAAGACAAACGACGCCGCACCACCGCAAAGGAGCTACGTGATGCCGCAGAACAGCAACACGAGGCTGCGCGGTGGCTTCTCAAACGGGCCCAGGAGCTGAGGGAAGCGGGGCAGATCCAGCTCGCCGAGGAGCACCATCGGGAGGGCCGGCTTAGAGATCAGCTCCACTATCAGTGGGTCGATCAAGCGGAAGCTGTGCTGGACGGCAGCCTTCTCCCTGAACGAGTGACCGTCGAAGACGACGGTGACTTCTACCGAATCAACAGCGAGGTCGCCGATCTCGCCAGCGGCGCGGTGGAGACCTCGGACCGCTCGGCACTGACCGGTGACGGCCACCCGCCGCCGATCGACCGCACCCGTCGCTACGGCGTACGTGGTGGCCTGCGCCCTCCGCTCGCGCTGCATCAGACCGACCTGGAGCGGCAGATGCCGCGTAACCCGGACGGCAGCGTCGTGCGTACCGCTGATCCCCGGTACGGCGGCTGGTTCCAGCTCGCGAACGACGGTGGTCCGCAGGCGGACGCGACCCGGAGCATCAACTGCCTCGACTGCACCCTGTCGTTCTACGAGACCTGGGTGCACGGCCGGCCCCGGGTCTCCGCGCCGCGTACCTTCGACGGCTATCTCCAGGGCAACGTCCGCTCGCCGGTCGACGGCGAGGTGGACGGGCCGAAGCGGGTCGAGGAGGTCACCGGCGGCTGGTTCCAGGACCTGTGCGCGGGACCCGCCCCGACGAGTGATCTCGAAGCGCGGCAGCGGGTCGAGCGCGGCTACCGCGACCTGCACTGGCAACTGCTCGGCGGCGGGCACGGCAGCTATGCCTTCCTCATCACCAGCTACGAAGGCGGCGGCTCGCACGCCTGGGTGGCGCTGAACCAGAACGGCACCGTGCTCTACCTGGATCCGCAGAACGGCTCTGTCTGGGATCGTCCGCTCTACACGCACAGCGGGGTGTCGCACCCCCACAACACGGTGGCGATCGACGCGTTGGTGCTCGGTCCGGACGGCCAGCCGATGCCGTTCGCCGGTCGACCACCCGGCACCTACAACGTGCTGCCCGAACTGCGGGAGCCACCCGAGCCGCCGCGGCCGCCCGATCCGCCAACATTCGACGACGAGGACGGTTCGCCGGACTTCAACCATGCGTACCTGCTCGGTGAGGACACCACGTTCCACCGGGTCACCGAACCGCCGGTGCCCGGAAGCGCGCCGCCGCCGGATCCAGCCGAAGCCGAGCGCAAAGCGCACCTTGCCGCACACGCCGACCGAATAGCGGCCGGACTCTACGTCCGGGATGCGCTGGCCGCCAGCGGGAGCATCGGGGAGGCCTTCGCCGCCGGGGTGACGCCGGTCGAGTTGGCGCAGCACATCAACCCACCGACGCTGCGGCGGCTGGTGCCGGGGCTGGACCAATCGGCGGCCGACGACGTGGCGCGGCTGCTCGGCGACCCCCGCGTCCAACAGATGCTCGACCAGACCTGGGAGGCGTCCCCGCGCGACGAACCGCTGCTGGCGGAGGCGTTGGTGCACCAGCTCAGCCAACGTCCGGACCTGGCGCGGATGATCCTCGCGACCCCGGAGCTGGCGAACTCGTTGACGGCCCGACCGATGACGTTGCATCACCTGGCGAGCCATCAGAAAGCGATCGATGTCCTCGGTGAGGTCCTGGACGAGATCGCCGAGCGGGGTATCGCCGCAGCCGCGACCGCACCGGTGCCTCCCATATTGCCAACCCCACTCAACGCCGCGCAGTTGGAGATCAGCTCCGGCCTAACCGTCGATCGTCCGGCTGCGATTCAACCGGGCTTCGATCTCGATCGACGCCGGGACGTTACGTATCAGCGCCAGTACCTCGACCAACTTTATGAAGCTGCGGTCCTTGCCCAGGCTGAGGTCGATGTTCTGGGACGCAGCCTGGCGGAGAAATCGCACGGTGCTGAGTACTCGCCACGGCCAGGTCCCAAGGACAGGAGACGAGCCGAAGACAAGGTGGTGAAGTATGGGGGCGACGCCTCTCGTCTTCTAGACCTAGCGGCCGGCCGCGTTTCCTATCGCCGGCTCGGCGAGCTTTACGCGGGTTTGTCGGCTTTGCAAGGTGACTTGCGGGTCACAGTTGTTCAGTTCGAGGATCGCTTCATCGATCCTCAGGACAGTGGTTATCGGGACATACAGATGATGGTGAGGACCTCGTCCGGACACGTCGCCGAATTTCGGCTGCAGCTCGCTGCCCTTGACGAGGTGGCGACCTGGGAGCACTCGCTGTTCGAGGTGAAGCGAGACCTGGAAGCGATTGCGCGAGAACAGAACCGTAGCCTGTCGGAGATGGAGTCGGCGATCCGCCAAGGCATCAGCCATCGTCAGCGGGAGTACTTCTGGGCCGCCCTTCAATCGACGCTGGATGGGAGATCTGAGTGATGGATCCGGTGCATGGAATTCAATTGCCTTCCTACTACGACTATTACGAAACGCCGGTGAAGTTCGTACCCACGCCCGATGGTGGCCTCACTGCCTGGCGGCTAGACCGAGACACCGGCGGCTGGCAGCCCGCCAACGACATAGTGGACGAAATCCTTTTCGCCATGGGCGGCGACATTTTCGTTCGCTCGCCGGAACGGTTCGTTCAACGGACCGAGGAGGAGCGCGGACGTTACGTCAAGGGAGAAGGGCCGATCTTCGCCCTCTACGAGACGGTCAGGGCGATTGAGGATGTCGCAATCGCAGAGCGGCGTCCGTACACGGTCGACGAGGCCGCGCTGATCGCCGGTATCCGGCGGCGGACGTTCGTGATGTTCGAGGAGCAGTTGCAGCAGGCCGGCGACCCCGGTGCCGACCCGACCATCGCCTCCGCGGCCTCCTGACGACGGATGGCCGAGCGACCGAAGTGCGTTACGGGGCCCGGCTCAGGGCCGGCGTCCAGGCACGACTGACCTGCGCACGCTGGATCCTCCGGCCCACGGCGGTGTTCCATCTGGTCCCCGAGCGCCGAGGGAGCAGGCGTGCGGGCGCGGATCGCTGGTTACGGTGGGCGGGTGACGAGTTCGACCGATCGGCAGCGGGCACTCTTCTGGGTGGCGGGGATCGTGCTCGGCCTGGTGATCGGGTGGCTGACCATCGGCGGGGCCGCCGGGATCGTGCTGGGCATCGGTCTCGGGGTGGCCTTCGGGATCGCGTTCAGCCAGGTCGGCGGGCGGTCCGGCCGGCGGTGACACCAGGACGGCCGGTACCCGCGGGGCGGGGAGGACCGGAGCAGCCGGCGGTCGGGCATCCGGCCGGGGGAGTGCGTTACGTGCCGCCGGCCGACGTGGCGGAGGCGCTGCGCGTACAGGAGGAGTTGCGGTCGCGGGTGGACCTGGTCGGGCCGGGCCCGACCGCGCCCGCGACGGTGGCCGGCCTGGACGTCGCGTACGCGGAGAGCGGTGACCGGCTGGCGGCGGCCGTGACGGTGCTCGACGCCGCCACCCTGGCCGTGGTGGACGAGGCGGTGAGCGTGGGCCGGCCGGCCTTCGGGTACGTGCCGGGGCTCTTCGCCTTCCGCGAGCTGCCCGCGTTGCTGGCCGCCCTGGACCGGTTGGCCGTCCGCCCCGACCTGCTGGTCTGCGACGGGCACGGGCTGGCGCACCCGCGCCGGTTCGGGTTGGCCTGCCACCTGGGTCTGGTCACCGGCCTGCCCACGATCGGGGTGGGTAAGACGCCGCTGGTCGGCGCGTGGACGGAGCCGGGGCCGCGGCGGGGCGACTGGAGCCCGCTGCGGGAGGGTGACGAGGTGGTCGGCCGGGTGCTGCGGACCCGGGACGGGGTCAGGCCGGTCTTCGTCAGCGTCGGTCATCGGATGAGCCTGGACAACGCGGCGGACCGGGTGCTGGCGTTGACCCCTCGGTACCGGCTGCCCGAGACGACCCGGACCGCCGACCGGCTGTGCCGCCGGGCCCTGGCCGGCGCCGCCGCCTGACCGCGCCCGCCGCGGCGCGTCCGCGGCACAGGTCGTGCACGGGTCGCCGGGGAGGGCGTCCGGCGTGTCGCGGCACACATGGTGAGCGCTCGATGCGCGGCTGCCACTCCGGCCCGGTAGTACCCTACCGGCGGGCCCGGCAGGGGCGGAATGGTGAGGTGGGGATGTCGGTGAGGCGGCACGCGGCGCGAATGGGCCTGGTCGGGGCGGTGCTCGGCGGCCTGCTGATCGTCGCGTCTTCCCCGGCGTCAGCGGACGGCGACCGGGTGGCGGTGCGGTCGGCGAGCAGCTTCACGGTCGGCGGGTCCCCGGGCGGCGTCGCGGTCGAGGTACGCAAGCGTACCGACGGCTGCGTCATGCTCCGCACCGCGCTGGCGCTGCGGCTGGACGGCGTCCGGCCCGAGCAGGTCCGGGTGCAGGTGAACAGCGACGGCCGCTGGTGGCCGGTGCCGGTCTCCGGGGGCTCCGGGGCGGTCGCCACGGCCCGTACCTCGCCGGCCGAGCCGACGCTCTGCAAGGGCAAGGGCAGGACCGTCCGTTACCGGGTCGCCTTCCTGGCCGGCGTGGCCGACGGTCGGTTGACCGTGATCGGCGAGGCGACCACCGCCGCCGGTCGGCTCATCGGCCGGGCCAGCACCGCGGCCCGGGTGGTGGGCGGGGCGAAGGCTCCCAGCCCGACGCCGAGCCGCAAGCCGTCCCCGACGCCGACGCCGAGCGCCGAAGTGACCGAGCCGAGCGCCGAGGACACCGGTTCGGCCGTGGCCGCCCTCGGCCCGACCGCCGGGGCACCCTCCGCCGCGGCCGACAGTTCCTCCGGAGGTTCTCCCATCATGTGGTTCGGCATCCTGCTGGTCCTCGTCGGCGCCGGCCTGATCGCGCTGCTGATCCGGCGCAACCGCGCGGAGAAGGCCGGCGAGGGGGACGCGTACCCGCAGGTCCCGTTGCCGCGCGCCACCGGCGGCACCACGTACCGTTCCGGCGGCCCGGTCGCCCCGGTGTACGGGCAGCAGCCACCCACCCCGACCGTCTACGGCGGGTCCGCGACCCCCCGGGCCACCGGCAACGTGTACGGCGCTCCCGCCGCCGGGGACCAGCCGGGTGGCGAGCCGCCGGCCGCCGGCCCGGACGCCACGACCGTGCTGCCCCGCCCGCCGCGCTGAGCCCGCGTCCGGCCGCGCGCCGGGCGTTACGGTGACGGTGTGTGGTGACGACCCGCGCCGGGTGGTCGCCGCGCCGGCCGGGAGGGTGCCGTTAGTGCTGAGACGTGGCGCGGTGCCGGCACCGGTTCGCCGATAAGATCGCCTGCGCCGGGTGGCACCGCCGACCGGTGAGACCGCATACGTGGAAGGAGCCGCGCCGTGGCCCTGGACCCGCAGTTGCTCGAGATCCTCGCCTGCCCGGACACACACCACGCCCCGCTCGACTACGACCCACAGGCGCAGACCCTGACCTGCACCGAGTGCGGTCGGATCTTCGAGGTTCGTGACGACGTGCCGGTGCTGCTGCTCGACGAGGCGCGCGGTGGTCCCGCGGCGGACGACGCCCGCGGCGGCGCCGCGACGCAGCCGTGATGGAGGGTACGGCCGGGGTCAGCGGGCACCGGCACCCCGACGAGTCGCTGCTGGACAACCCGGAGCTGCTGGCCGAGCAGGATCCGGGCGGCATGCTGCGCTTCACCGCCTCGGCCGGCGCGCAGGTGCGGGAGTCGGCGGCGCTGGCCGCCGAGGCGAACCTGAGCGTGCTGGCCGACGAGGGCCGGCCCCGCGCGGTCGTCATCGCCGGCATCGGCACCGCCGGCCGTACCGGCGACGTGCTGGCCACGGTGGCCGGGCCGCGCTGCCCGGTGCCGGTGATCCCGCACCGCAGCGCCGGTGTGCCGGGCTGGGTGGGCGCGGCGGACGTGGTCATCGCGGTCAGCGCCTCCGGCCGCAGCCCCGAGGCGCTGGGCGCCGCCGAGGCCGCGCACCGGCGGGGCGCCCGCCTGGTCGCGGTCGGCGCGCCGGACTCCCAGCTTCAGTCGGTGGCCGAGCGGGCCCGGGCGCCGTTCATCCCGGTGCCGCGCCGGGCGCCGGCCCGGGCCAGTCTGTGGGCGCTCACCGTGCCGGTGCTGCTGGCCGCCCGTACGCTCGGGCTGGTGAAGGTCAACGAGGCGGACCTGGCCGAGACGGCGGCCCGGCTGGACGCGGACGCCGACCGGTGCCGCCCGACCGCCGAGTCCTTCGTCAACCCGGCGAAGTCCCTCGCGCTCGGCCTGGCCGGGTCGATCCCGATCGTCTGGGGCTCGTCCCCGCTGGCCACGGTGGCCGCCCGCCGGTTCGGTGACACGCTCTCGGCCAACGCCCGCTACCCGGTGGTCACCGGTGCCCTGGGTGAGGCGGGCCGGGGCCGGGTCGGCCTGCTCGACGGCGTGTTCGGCGGCCTGGCCGAGGGGGAGCGGGACATCTTCGCCGATCCCGACGAGGGCGGCGGCGACAGCACCCGACTGCGGTTGGTGCTGCTGCGCGACGGCGGCCTGAACGCGGAGGACGACACCGACGAGCCGCTCGCGGTGGAGGAGCGCCGGGCCGACGCCGTGCAGACCCTCGCCGAGCGGCGCGGGGTGCGCTGCGACGTGGTGACCGCCGAGGGCGGTTCCGCGCTGGAGCGGCTCGCCTCGCTGGTGGCGGTCCCCGATTTCGCCTCGATCTACCTCGCCCTGGCACACGGGCTGGATCCGATGGCCGTTCCGGCCGTCTCGGAAATGAAGGAGCTGGCTAACCAGTGAGCACGCGCGGCGTCGGACGGGGAGCAGGGGTGGCGCGGTGAGTGCCAACGGTGGGACGAAGGCGATCATCGCCGCCCTGGCGGCCAACATCGGCATCGCCGTCACCAAGTTCATCGCGTTCCTGCTGACCGGCTCCTCGTCGATGCTGGCCGAGTCGATCCACTCGGTCGCCGACTCCGGCAACCAGGGCCTGCTGCTGCTCGGCGGCCGCCGGGCCAAGCGGGAGGCCACCCCGGAGCACCCCTTCGGGTACGGCCGGGAGCGCTACATCTACGCGTTCATCGTGGCGATCGTGCTGTTCAGCCTCGGTGGCCTGTTCGCGCTCTACGAGGCGTACCACAAGGCGCAGCACCCGGAGCCGATCAGCAGCTGGCAGTGGGTGCCGGTGACCGTGCTGGTGATCGCGATCGCCATGGAGGGCTTCTCCTTCCGCACCGCGATCAAGGAGTCCAACCTGATCCGGGGCAACCAGTCCTGGGTGCGGTTCATCCGGCGGGCCAAGGCGCCCGAGCTGCCGGTGGTGCTGCTGGAGGACTTCGGCGCGCTGATCGGTCTGGTCCTCGCGCTGTTCGGCGTGGGGATGACGCTGATCACCGGGAACGGCATGTGGGACGCCGCCGGCACCGCGATGATCGGTCTGCTGCTGGTGATCATCGCGCTGACCCTGGCGATCGAGACCAAGAGCCTGCTGCTCGGCGAGGGTGCGGACCCGAAGGAGCTGGCCGCGATCCAGCGGGCCGTCGCGGACGGCCCGGAGGTCGAGCGGATCATCCACATGAAGACGCTCTACCTGGGCCCGGAGGAGCTGATGGTGGCCGCGAAGGTGGCGGTCTCGCCGTGCGACAGCGCCGAGCAGTTGGCCCGGGGCATCAACGCCGTCGAGGCGCGGATCCGCAGCGCGGTGCCGATCGCCCGGGTCATCTACCTGGAGCCGGACATCTACAGCGCGGCGGCGGACCGGGCCGGCACGGGCCAGGCGTCGCACACCGCGGTCGCGCCGGCGGAGGCCACCGGCCCGCAGCCGGGGGCCGCGGCCGACGAGGTGACCGGCCGGCCCGGGAGCTGACCGTGGAGCTGCTGCAGGGACAGATCCGGGACTACGCCTGGGGCTCCCGCACCGCGATCGCCGAGTTGCAGGGGCGCCCGGTGCCGAGCGACGGTCCGGAGGCCGAGCTGTGGCTGGGCGCCCACCCGGGCGCGCCGGCGACGGTGGACCGGGACGGCAGCCCGGTGAGCCTCACCGACCTGCTGCTCGCCGAGCCGGCGCACTGGCTGGGCGAGCGGCTGGTCGGCCGGTTCGGCACCCGGTTGCCGTTCCTGCTCAAGCTGCTGGCCGCGGACGCCCCGCTGAGCCTGCAGGCACACCCGGACGCCGAACAGGCCCGGGCGGGGTACGCGGCCGACGCGGGCCGGGTCAACTACGTGGACCCGTACCACAAGCCGGAGCTGCTGGTCGCGTTGAGCGAGTTCGAGGCGCTCTGCGGGTTCCGCGACCCGGCGGAGTCGGCGGCGGCGATCGCGGCGTTCGGCGTACCGGCGCTGGAGCCGGTGGTGGCGGCGCTGCGCACCGGACCGGCGGGGCTGCGGGAGGCCGTACGCCTGCTGCTGAGCTGGCCCGAGGCGGAGCGCGCCGGGCTGGTGGCGGGGGTGCTGTCGGCGGAGGCCGCCGGGCCGGACGCGGTGCTGGCGCGGGCGCTGGCGGTCGACTATCCGGCCGACCCGGGGGTGCTGGTGGCGCTGCTGCTGCACCACGTGCGGCTGGCGCCGGGCGAGGCGATCTGGATGCCGGCCGGCAACATGCACGCCTATCTGCGCGGCACCGGTGTGGAGATCATGGCGGCCAGCGACAACGTGCTGCGCGGCGGTTTCACGCCGAAGCGGGTCGACGTGGACGAGTTGCTGCGGGTGCTGCGGTTCGAGGTGCTCGACGAGCCGGTGATGGCCCCGGTCCCGGTGGCGCCGGGCGTGGTGACCTGGCCGGTGCCGGTGGAGGACTTCGCGCTGCACCGGGTCGAGGTGGCGGCCGGCGGTGCGGCGGTGCGGCTGGCGCTGCCCGGCCCGCGGGTGGTGCTGTGCCGGGCCGGCAAGCTCACCGTGGACGACGGGGTGGGCACGGTCACCCTGGGGCCGGGCCAGGCGGCGGTGGGCACCGCGGCGGGCGGTCCGCTGGTGCTCGGCGGCGAGGGCGAGGCGTTCGTCGCCACCTGCGGCCTGCGCTGACGAGGCTCGACGCCACAATTCCGACTTTTCCGAAATAGCTTGACGTCGTCCGGACCCGGTGTGACTCTATGGGTACGCAGCGTTGTCGCGACGAAAGGTCCGGTGACGCGCGGGGAACCAAACCGGGGGGATGCACGGGGCGGCCGGGCCGTGGGCGGAAAGTCCGTTCACCACCGACCGCCCCGTGCGCTGTCCGCCGTCCGGGCCGCCCGCCGTCCACCGACCGGGCACGGTCCGAACCGGCCGCGAGCGTAAGGTGGAAGGCTGCGCACCACATCGTTCGACAGGAGCTTCCATGACCAGCACCCTCCCGGCGGCCCCCAGCGGCGCGTCGTCCGAGGCCCGGCCGAGCACCCTCGCCGAGGGCGACTACAAGGTGGCGGATCTGTCGCTCGCCGCGTTCGGGCGCAAGGAGATCCGGCTCGCCGAGCACGAGATGCCCGGCCTGATGGCGATCCGGCGTGAGTTCGCCGACGCCCAGCCGCTCGCCGGTGCCCGCATCACCGGCTCGCTGCACATGACCATCCAGACCGCCGTCCTGATCGAGACCCTGGTCGCGCTCGGCGCGCAGGTCCGCTGGGCGTCGTGCAACATCTTCTCCACCCAGGACCACGCGGCCGCCGCGATCGTGGTCGGCCCCGAGGGCACTCCCGAGGCCCCGGCGGGTGTGCCGGTCTACGCCTGGAAGGGCGAGAGCCTGGAGGAGTACTGGTGGTGCACCGAAAAGGCTCTGACGTGGCCCGACGGCTCAGCTGGCGATGCCGGCGGAGCCGGCGGTGGCCCGAACATGATCCTCGACGACGGCGGCGACGCCACCCTGCTCGTCCACAAGGGCGTCGAGTTCGAGAAGGCCGGGGTCGTCCCGCCGGTCGAGTCCGCCGACTCCGAGGAGTACGCGGTCATCCTCAAGCTCCTGCACCGCTCGCTCGCCGAGGACGGCCAGCGCTGGACCCGGATCGCCGCCGGCATCAAGGGCGTGACCGAGGAGACCACCACCGGCGTGCACCGGCTCTACGAGATGCACCGCGCCGGCACCCTGCTCTTCCCGGCGATCAACGTCAACGACTCGGTGACCAAGAGCAAGTTCGACAACAAGTACGGCTGCCGCCACTCGCTCATCGACGGCATCAATCGGGCCACCGACGTGCTGATCGGCGGCAAGATGGCGGTCGTGCTCGGCTACGGCGACGTGGGCAAGGGCTGCGCCGAGTCGCTGCGCGGCCAGGGTGCCCGGGTCGTGGTGACCGAGGTCGACCCGATCTGCGCGCTCCAGGCGGCGATGGACGGCTACCAGGTCGCCACCCTGGACGACGTGGTCGAGCAGGCCGACATCTTCATCACCGCCACCGGCTGCTTCAACGTCATCACCAACGAGCACATGGCCCGGATGAAGCACCAGGCCATCGTCGGCAACATCGGCCACTTCGACAACGAGATCGACATGGCCGGCCTGGCGAAGCGCTCCGACGTGACCCGGGAGAACATCAAGCCGCAGGTCGACGTGTGGCGGTTCACCGACGGCCACGCCATCATCGTGCTCTCCGAGGGCCGCCTGCTGAACCTGGGCAACGCCACCGGCCACCCGAGCTTCGTGATGTCGAACTCGTTCGCCAACCAGACCATCGCCCAGATCGAGCTCTACACCAAGACGGACGAGTACCCGGTCGGTGTGTACGTGCTCCCCAAGCACCTGGACGAGAAGGTCGCCCGGCTGCACCTGGACGCCCTCGGGGCCAAGCTGACGACCCTGAGCAAGGAGCAGGCCGCGTACCTCGGTGTGTCCCAGGAGGGCCCGTTCAAGCCCGAGCACTACCGGTACTGACCCATCCTCGGAAGGGACCGGGGTCGGCCGCCGCGCGGCCGTCCCGGTCCCTTTCGCGTACGCGGACAGCCGCCGGCCCCGGCGCTGCGCGCCGGCTCCCGGTGGGCAGGTCGGGCCGGACGGCCCTGGTGACCCTCGCCACCACGGCGGAAAGCTGGGGTGACCAGCGGGTGTCTGATCGCCGCCGGCCCGGGTGACGTTGTCGTGAACGACTTGACGCCGACCCCGGGACAGGAGGAAGGTATGGCTGCCCTAAGTTAACTGAGGCGTGCCTAACCGACGACGGAGTACCTGATGTTCGCCACGTACCTGATCGGCCTGCGGGAAGGCCTGGAAGCGACCCTGGTGGTCAGCATCCTGGTCGCGTTCCTGGTCAAGTCCGACCGGCGCAACCGGCTGCCGCACGTGTGGCTCGGCGTCGCCGCCGCCGTGCTCCTGTCGGTGTTCTTCGGCTGGCTGATCGAGTACACGTCGACCTCGCTGCTGCAGACCTCGGAGTCGCGCGAGCTCTTCGACGCGATCACCTCCGTGGCCGCCGTGGTCTTCGTCACCTGGATGATCTTCTGGATGCGCAAGGCCGCCCGGAGCATCGCCCGGGAACTGCGGGGCAAGCTCTCCGACGCGCTGGCCGTCGGCGCGTTCGCGGTGACCGGCATGGCCTTCCTCGCGGTCATCCGGGAGGGCCTGGAGACCGCGCTGATCTTCTACTCCGCCGCCCAGAGCACCGCCGGCGGCGCCGGGCGCAACGCCATGCTCGCCCTGATCGGCGGCATCCTCACCGCCGTGGTGCTCGGCTTCCTGCTCTACCGCAGCGCCCTGAAGCTCAACCTGAGCACGTTCTTCACCTGGACCGGCGCGCTGCTGATCCTGGTCGCCGCCGGCATCTTCAAGTACGGCGTGCACGACTTCCAGGAGGCCGGGGTGCTGCCCGGCCTGAACAACCACGCCTTCGACATCTCCTCGGTGCTCGACCCGAGCACCTGGTACGCGGCGCTGCTCAGCGGCATGTTCAACATCACCGCCACGCCGAGCGTGCTGGAGATGGTCGCCTGGGTGGCGTACGCGGTGCCGGTGCTGGTGCTCTTCCTGCGCAAGCCGGCCGCCCCCGCCAAGCCGGCCCCGGCGCCGACCACCGACGCGGCACCGGCCGCCACCCCGGCCGAGCCGGCGAAGCCCGCCGAGCCGGCCGCGACCGAGACCACCGCCGGCACGCCGCAGCGCGCCTGACCGCCCGTTCCCCGAGGAGAGACCGCACCGTGCGTACCACTCGATTCATCGTGCCCGCCGCCGCCGGGATGCTCGCCGTCGCCGGCCTGGCCGGATGCGGCGGTGGCGACGACAAGTCGGACGCGACGGCCGGCGGCCCGATCGTGGTCAAGGCCACCGACAGCGCCTGCGAGGTCGGCACCACCGAGATCCAGGCCGGCCAGGTGACCTTCAAGGTGACCAACTCCGGCTCCAAGGTCAACGAGTTCTATGTCTACGCCGCCGGCGACCGGGTGATGGGCGAGGTGGAGAACATCGCCCCCGGCCTGAGCCGGGAGCTGCGGGTCGAGCTGCCCGCCGGCACGTACGAGACGGCCTGCAAGCCGGGCATGAGCGGCCGGGGCATCCGGGGCGCGCTGAAGGTCTCCGGCGCCGCCGCGAGCGTGGCGCCCGACGCCGCGCTGACCGACGCCACCGCCAGCTACCAGCGGTACGTGCAGAGCCAGACCGCCGCGCTGCTGACGAAGACCGAGGAGTTCGTGGCCGCGGTCAAGGCCAACGACGTGGCCAAGGCCAAGGCGCTCTACCCGGTGGCCCGCACCTACTGGGAGCGGATCGAGCCGGTCGCGGAGAGCTTCGGCGACCTCGACCCGAAGATCGACGGCCGCGAGGAGGTCGTCGAGGAGGGCATGGAGTTCACCGGCTTCCACCGGATCGAGAAGGACCTGTGGACCACCGGTGACGTCAGCAAGGACGGCGCCATCGCCGACCAGCTGCTCACCGACGTGAAGGCGATCGTCGCCAAGGCCAACGCCGAGAAGCTCACCCCGCTGCAGCTCGCCAATGGCGCGAAGGCCCTCCTCGACGAGGTCGCCAGCGGCAAGATCACCGGCGAGGAGGAGCGGTACTCGCACACCGACCTCTGGGACTTCAACGCCAACCTGGAGGGGTCGAAGGCGGCCATCGCCGCGCTCCGACCGGCCCTGGAGCAGCGCTCGCCCGACCTGGTCAAGCAGCTCGACACCGAGTTCGCCAACGTCGAGACGACCCTCGGCAAGCACCGCGCCGGCGACGGCTGGAAGCTGCACACCCAGCTCAGCAAGGACGAGCTGAAGGAGCTGTCGGACAGCATCAACGCGCTCGCCGAGCCGATCAGCAAGGTCGCCGCGGTCGTCGCGCGATGACGGCCGGAACCGGAGGTGACGCGATGAGTGAGCGCAGCGAGCAAGGCGGCGGCGTGAGCGCGCCGAGCACCGAGGAGCCGCGCGGGCTGTCCCGGCGGCGGGCCATCACCCTGGCCGGGGTCGGGGTGGCCGGCGTGGCCGGGGTGGCGGGCGGCGCGGGCGCGCTCTTCGGTGGTGGCGACCAGGCGTCGGCCACCGAGGTCGCCGCCGGGGCGGTCCCGTTCTTCGCCGAGCACCAGGCCGGCATCACCACCCCCGCCCAGGACCGGCTGCACTTCGTCGCCTTCGACGTGATCACCAAGGACCGGGCGAAGCTGGTCACGCTGCTGCAGGACTGGACCGCCGCCGCGGCCCGGATGACCGCCGGGAAGGACGCCGGGCTGATCGGCGCCGTCAACGGCGTGCCGGAGGCCCCGCCGGACGACACCGGCGAGGCGCTCGGCCTGCCCCCGTCGCAGCTCACCATCACCGTCGGCTTCGGCCCGACGCTGTTCCGGGACGCCCAGGGCCGGGACCGGTTCGGCATCGCCGACAAGCGTCCCGCCGCGCTGGCCGACCTGCCGCACTTCGCCGGGGACGCGCTCAAGCCGGAACTCTCCGGCGGCGATATCTGCGTCCAGGCCTGCGCCAACGACCCGCAGGTGGCGGTGCACGCCATCCGCAACCTGGCCCGGATCGGCATGGGTGTGGTCAGCGTCCGCTGGTCGCAGCTCGGCTTCGGGCGTACCTCGTCGACCTCGCGGGACCAGGCCACCCCGCGCAACCTGTTCGGCTTCAAGGACGGCACCGCCAACCTCAAGGCGGAGGACGCCGGCCTGCTCCGGGATCACCTCTGGGCCCAGCCGGGCGACGGGCCGGACTGGATGACCGGCGGGTCGTACCTGGTCACCCGCAAGATCCGGATGCTGATCGAGACCTGGGACCGCAGCCCGCTGGCCGAGCAGGAGCAGATCGTCGGCCGGACCAAGGGCAGCGGCGCGCCGCTGGGCAGGCGCGACGAGTTCGACGAGCCGGACTTCGCCGCCAAGGGCGACGACGGTGAGCCGGTGATCGCCGAGACCTCGCACGTCCGGCTCGCCCACCCCGACCAGAACAACGGCGCCCGCCTGCTGCGCCGGGGCTACAACTTCGTGGACGGCTCGGACGGGCTGGGCCGGCTCGACGCCGGGCTCTTCTTCATCGCGTACCAGCGGGACCCGCGCAAGCAGTTCGTGCCGATCCAGACCCGGCTCGCCCGCAACGACGCGATGAACGAGTACCTGCGGCACGTCTCCAGCGGACTCTTCGCCTGCCCGCCCGGCGTGCGCGACGCCGCCGACTGGTGGGGCCGCGCGCTCTTCTCCTGACCGTCAGCGTCCGGGCCGGCCTCGCCTGGCCGTGCTCGGTCGTGGATCGGGTGGTGCCGCAGTCGCGCCGAGACCACTACTTCCCTGATCGAGCACGATCTCAGGGCTCGACGTCGAGCGGGGCGGGCTGTCCGCGTACCGGATTGGGCTGGGTGGGCACGGCGGGCCGCAACGCCGGCGCGGCGGGTGCGGCGGCCGGCGCCGGGGCCAGTTCCGGCCAGAGCGTGGCGGTGACCGCCCGGGTACGGCCCAGCCGCTGGACGGCCCGGCGGTGCCGTTCGGCCAGCACGGCGGCCAGGTACGCGGGCTCCGGCGCGGCCCACGGGGGCGGCGGCGAGATCCGCGCCGCCACCTCGGCCCAGAGCCCTCGCCCGAGCAGGCTGCGATCCGGCTCGGCGAGCTGGTGCACCCGGCCCAGATACTGCCGGACGGCCAGCGCCAGGCCGTCGTCCAACCTGGTCAGGTCCAGCGTGCGCGCCCAGGCGAGCAGCGGTGGCGCGGCCGGCGGCAGCGGCCGGAACGCCCCGGCGCTGCGGGTGTGCACCACCAGCGTGCCGGCGACCAGATCGCCCAGGCGGCGGCCGCGCGGGTCGCTGAGCATGACGGTCACGCTCGCCGCCCAGCTCAGCAGCGGCAGCACCAGCCCCGGCCACTCCACCGCGACGCCCACCAGGGCCCGGGTCAGCGACTGGCCGACCCCGACCGGGCCGCCGTCGGCGCGGACCACCCGCAGCCCCACGGCCAGCTTGCCCAGCGTCCGCCCGCCGACGAAACGTTCCATCAGCACCGGGTAGCCGACCAGCACCAGCACGACCAGCACGGTCTGCACCGCCCCCTCCAGGGCGGCGTCCACCAGGTCGTTCGGCAGGACGAGCAGGAGCAGCACCGTCAGCACGACCGACAGCAGCAGCGCCACCACCAGCTGGGCCAGCAGGTCGATCAGCAGGGCGAGCACCCGGGAGCCGAGCCGGGCCGCCCGGACGTCCAGCTCGACCGCCTCGCCGCTGACCAGACCGGCGTCGGCTCCGCCGACCGGTGGGGGAGGTTGCGCGCGCACCCGGACAGTGAACACCATGGACGCCGAACGGGGGTGCGGGGTGGATCTCGACGCGTACGTGGCGGAGCACGGCGCCGAGTGGCGGCGGCTGGAGCAGCTGACCGGCCGGCGCAGGCTGGACGCGACCGAGGTTGACGAGCTGGTCGTGCTCTACCAGCGCACCGCCACGCACCTCTCCGCACTGCGCAGCCGCTCACCCGAACCGGCCCTGGTCAACCGCCTGTCGCACCTGGTGCTGGCGGCCCGCGCCCGGATCACCGGCCGGCCCCGGCCGTCCTGGGCGGCGGTCCGCCGGTTCGTCCTGGCCGACCTACCGGCCGCTCTCTACCGGGCCTGGCCCTGGTGGTGCGCGGTGGCCACCGGGTTCAGCGCGCTCAGCGGATTCCTGATCTGGTTCGTCGCCGGTCACCCGGACACCGCCGCCGCCTTCATCGGCGAGGCCGCCGCCAAGGACCTGGTCGACTCCGGCTTCGCCGGCTACTACACCGAGTTCGCCGCGCCGACCTTCGCGTTCCACCTGTGGACGCACAACGCCTGGCTCGCCGCCCAGTGCCTCGCGTCCGGGGTGCTCGTGGTGCCGGTGTTCTACCTGCTGTGGCAGAACGCGCTGAACATCGGCGTGGTCGGCGGCGTGATGATCTCGTACGGCCGGGCGGATGTCTTCTTCGGCCTGATCACCCCGCACGGGCTGCTGGAACTCACCGGGATCTTCGTCGCCGCCGGGGTCGGGCTGCGGACCGCGTGGGCGTGGATCTCACCACCGGCGGACCTGAGCCGGGGCCGGGCGGTCGCCGAGGCCGGCCGGGCGGCGATCGTGGTGGCCGCCGGCCTGGTCGGGCTCTTCGCGGTCTCCGCGCTGCTGGAGGCGTTCGTGACCCCGGCGCCGGTGCCGGCCGCCGTCCGGATCGCGGTGGGCGCCACCGCGTGGCTCGCCTTCCTGTCGTACGCCCTCCTCCTCGGCCGCCACGCCACCGCCCGTGCCGCACTCGCCTCCCCCCGCCCCGCCCGCCGCCCGTCCGGTGGCCACTAATTCACCGAAAGAGTGGCCATCCGACGCGGGATAGCCACTCTTTCCGCGAAATTGCGCGGGCCAGAGGGGGTGCGGGGCGGGCGGGCGGAGCGGTCAGAGTTGGCCGAGGGACTTGAGGCGGAGGTAGGTGTCGGCGACCGTGGGGGCGAGGCGGTCGGCGGGGGTGTCCACCACGGTCACGCCGTGCCGGGACAGGGCCGAGCGCACCCGGTCCCGTTCCGCCAGGGCCCGCCACGCCGCGGCGGCGGCGTAGGCGTCGTCCAGGCCGGTGGGCGGGGCGACGGTGAGCCCCGTCAGCACCGGGTCGTGGGTCGCGGCGATCACCACCCGGTGCCGGGCGGCCAGCCGGGGCAGCACCGGCAGCAGCCCCTCGCCGAGCGCGCCCGCCTCCAGTGCGGTGAAGAGCACCACCAGGCTGCGCCGCCGTTCCCGGCGTAGCACCTCCCCGGCGATCAGCTCGAAGTCGGTCTCCACCAGCGCCGGCTGGAGCGGGGCGACGGCGTCCACCAGCCGGGCCAGCAGGGCCGGCCGGCCGCTGCCGGTCACCGTGGCCCGCAGGGCGGCGTCGGCGGCGAACAGGTCGACCCGGTCGCCGGCGCGGGCGGCCAGCGCGGTGAGCAGCAGCGCCGCGTCGATCGCGGTGTCCAGCCGGGGCTCGTCGCCGACCCGGACCGCCGAGGTGCGCCCGGTGTCCAGGACGCAGACCAGCCGCCGGTCCCGCTCCGGCCGCCAGGTGCGTACCAGCACGTCGGCGTGGCGGGCGCTGGCCCGCCAGTCGATCGAGCGCACGTCGTCGCCGACCACGTACTCGCGCAGCGTGTCGAACTCGGTGCCCTGGCCGCGCCCCCGGGTCACCTGCACCCCGTCGATGACCCGCAGCCGGGCCAGCTTCTCCGGCAGGTGCCGGCGGGAGTCGAAGCGGGGCAGCACGCGCAGGGTCCACGGTGGGGTGGTGGGCCGGCCGGCGCGCTGCCGGAAGGCCAGCCGCAGCGGCCCGAGGGAGCGTACGGTCAGCACGCCCGCCGGCCGGTCACCGCGGCGGGCCGGGGTGAGCCGGACCGGCAGCGTGGCGACGCCGCCCGGCTCGACGGTGAGCACCCGTCCGGGCGGTACGTCGGGCTCGGCGCCCGCCGAGGGCACCCACGCGTCGCGGACCTGGGCGCGCAGCACCCGGTCGGAGGCGTTGGCCAGGTGCAGGGTGACGGTGGCGGTGCCGCCCAGCCGGACCGTCCGGTCGCCGGTGCGGGTGGCGGTGAGCCCGTGCAGCGGCGCCGCGAGGGCCCAGTCGAGCGCGACGAGCAGCAGCACCAGCCCGGTCATCACGGCGACGCCGAGGTACGGCGCCGGCCAGGCCGGCAGGGTGGCCGCACCGGCGCCGAGCAGCAGCGCCGCCCGCCAGGTCATCGCGGGGTCGGCACGGTGGCCAGCACCGCGTCCAGCACCGCGTCGACGGTCACCCCCTCCAGTTCCACCTCCGGGCGCAGCCGCAGCCGGTGCCGCAGGGTGGGCCGGGCCACCGCCTTCACGTCGTCCGGGGTGACGTGGTCGCGACCGGCCAGCCAGGACCACGCCTTGGCGGTGGCGAGCAGCGCGGTGGCGCCCCGGGGCGAGGCGCCCAGTTCGAGCGCGGGGGCGACCCGGGTGGCCCGGCACAGGTCCACCATGTAGCCGAGGACCGGTTCGGCCACGAGCACCCCGCGGACCGCCTTCCGGGCGGCGGCCAGGTCGGCCGCGGTGGCCACCGGGCGTACGCCGACCGCCCGCAGATCGCGCGGGTCGAAGCCGGCGTGGTGGGCGCGGAGCACGCCCAGTTCCTCGTCCCGGCTGGGCAGCGGCACGGTCAGCTTGAGCAGGAACCGGTCGAGCTGCGCCTCCGGCAGCGGGTAGGTGCCCTCGTACTCGATCGGGTTCTGGGTGGCGGCCACGATGAACGGCTCGGGCAGCGGCCGGCGCTCGCCCTCGACGGACACCTGCCGCTCCTCCATCACCTCCAGCAGCGCCGACTGGGTCTTCGGCGGGGTCCGGTTGATCTCGTCGGCGAGGAGCAGGTTGGTGAAGACCGGCCCCTCCCGGAAGGTGAACGCGGCGGTGTGCGGGTCGAAGATCAGCGAACCGGTGACGTCGCCGGGCATCAGGTCCGGGGTGAACTGCACCCGCTTGGACTCCAGGTCGAGCGCGGTGGCGACGGTCCGGATGAGCAGCGTCTTGGCCACCCCCGGTACGCCCTCCAGCAGCACGTGCCCCCGGCAGAGCAGGGCGAGCACCAGGCCGGTGACCACGGCGTCCTGCCCGACGACGGCCTTGGCCACCTCGGCGCGCAGCCGGTGCAGGGCGGCACGGGCGTCGGTCTGCGCGCCGGCCGGCGCGATGACGGGTCCGGTCACCGGGGGTCTCCTTCGCTCGGGTGGAAGACGGTACGGTTCAGCGCGTCCAGGCCGCGGGCCAGCGCCAGCAATTCCTGGTCGGTGGTCGGCTCGGCGCCGTGCAGCAGCTCCGCGACCTGTTCGGGGTCGCGGCCGGTGTGAGCGGCGACCCGCGCGGCGACGTCGGCGGGCGGGGTGTCGGGCGGCAGGCTGAGCCGGGGCAGCAGCCGGGCCAGCGCGGCGGCGCGCAGGGTCTCGGCGGCCGGTCCGCGCGCCCGGGCCCGCCGGTAGAGCCGGGCCCGGCCGAGCACCGTCTCGGCGGAGCGGACGGTCACCGGCAACGGCTCCGGGACCGGTGGACCGAGCCGGCGGGCCCGCCAGAGCACCACCAGCAGGCCGGCCAGGGCGAGCTGGAGCAGCAGGGCCCAGAACCAGGCCGGGAAGGCGTCCCAGAGCGGGTTGTCCCACGGCGAGCCGCCGTCCGCCCGGTCGTCGGAGCCCTGGTCGGAGCGGTCCCGCGCCCCACCGTCGCCGGGGCCGTCGCCACCGCCGGGGCCGTCGCCACCGCCGGGGCCGTCACCGTGGCCGTAGCCGTCACCGGGGCCCTCGCCGGGGGCGGGGGACCAGCCCGGACCGGTCGGCGCCGGGGCCGGGCCGGGCAGGTCGAGCCAGACCAGTCGGCGGGGACCGCCGAGCAGCCCGGTGGCCAGCGCCCGGTTGCCCCACTCGTCGATCCGGTCGTTGCGGAACGGGTCGCTGGCCCCGATCACCACCACCTCGGTACGCCAGGGCACCCGGACCAGCCCGCCCGCGTAGCAGCCGCGGACCGTCCCGCCGGCCCGTGCGGCGTACCGCTGGTGCACGGCGGCGGCGCGACCGGCGCGGGTGGCCTCGGGCAGCGGGCAGGGCCGGCCGCCGGCGTCCGGGTCGGTGACCCGGGTGGCCCAGCGGCGCCCGCCCGGGACCACCGGCAGCCCCGTCCCGACGAGGACCCGGCGGGACGGGTCGACCAGCACCAGCCGGCTGCCGGGCGGCAGGTCCGTCAGTGCGCCGAGGGTGGCCGGGTGCACCAGTTCCGGGGCCGGTACGAACAGGGTCGCCGGACCCGGCTCGGTGGCCAGCAGCGCCTGGAGGGTGTCCGTCTCCCGGCGTACGGTCACGCCCTGCCCGCGCAGGGCCTCGGCCAGCCGGCTGCCGCCGTGGGCTCCGGTGGCGACCGGGGACAGGAAGCCCCGGTCGGTGGGGTCGGGCTGGTCCACGGCGTGGCACACCAGGGTGGCCACGATCAGCAGCACGGCCAGCCCGAGCGGGATCAGCAGCCGGTGCCGGCGGCGCCGTGGCGGGGCCGCCGGGCGGGGCGGCGTCTCCGGGCGCGGCGGGTCGAGGGGGACGGTCACCGGCGCTCACCCTCCCCGGCCAGTTCCCGGTGCAGGTCGGCGGCGTGCCGGCGCATCGCGCGGTCGTGCTCCGGGGTGGCCGGGCGCTGGGCGTACCAGAGGTCGGAGAAGACCGCCCCGGCGGCGTGCAGGGCGGGCCGCGTTCCGGGTCGTACCTGCGCCGCCGCCGTGGTCAGCTCGGTGACGGTCATCCCGGCGCGCGGCTCGACCACCTGGCGCTCCACCAGCTCGCGGACCATGTCGCGCAGCCGCTCCCGGACCGCCTCGGCGTACCGGCCCTCGGCGGCCAGCCGATCGGCGAGGGCGGCGTGACGGGCCGGCACCGGCTCCGGCGCCCGGGGCGTGGGCACCGGAGGCGACCCGTCCGCCGGGCGTGCCTTCGACCGGCGGCGCCGGCGGGGCAGCCGCAGCCGGGGCAGCCGGGGCAGCCGCCAGCGCGGCAGCCGGCGGGGCACCCAGGCCGGGAAGAAGTACCAGGCCAGCGCGGCCAGCAGCGCGGCGAGCAGCAGGAGCAGGGCGGCCAGCGGCAGCGGTACGACGTCGCCGAGCGCGGCGACGGTCTCGGTCCACCACCGGCTCACCGGGGCACCGCCAGCAGGACGGGCTCCGGGACGCCGACCGGGGCGCGGGAGAGCCGGATGTCCAGCCCCTCGGTGCGCATCCGGGTCTCCAGGTGCAGCACCGCGTCGAGGCAGGCCAGCGCCGGGTACGCGACCGCGTTCACTCCGGCCCAGGCGGCCGTGGCGACCGGCAGGGCCCACGCCTGGAGGTCGAAGAGGCCGAGCAGCACGAGCCCGTACCAGAGACCCAGGCCGATGCCCAGCCGGATCAGCCACCAGCCCAGGTAGCCGAGGAGCCGGATGGCGGCGGCGCGGGCACCGGCGCGCACCGCCAGCCGCAGCGCCCGGCCCGGGGCCCGGTGTGCGGGCACCCGGTCCACGACCAGCGCCGGGATCACCGCGCCGAGCAACCCGTACGCGATGAACCAGACCGGCCCGGCCAGCGCGGCCAGGCAGACGGTGAGCCCGACGGCCGCCGCGAACAGCAGGGTGGCCCCCCAGCGGGCCGCGGGGAACAGCTCGCGGACCCCGGCCCGGCGGCCCAGCAGCGCCGCCCCGGCGCCCCGCGCCGCCGGGTTGCCCAGCACCGCGATGATCGACGCCTCGGTCCCGGCTCCCGCCGCCAGCAGCAGCCAGTACCAGCCGAAGCGGTGGTCGTGGAACCACCACTCCGGCGGCCGGGCGGCGGCCAGCGCACGCAGCGGGTGGAGCAGCAACTGCTCGCCGAGGGCGAGCAGCACGCCGAGCGGGACCAGCAGTCGGGCCTGGGCGCGCAGCAGCAGGACGGCCGAGTCCAGCAGCTCGCCCACCGTCAGGGGGCGACGCGGGAGCACGGCGGTCGGGCCGGCGTCGGACACGCGTACTCCTGGCGGCGTCTGTGGTGGCGGGCGGGGGCGCGCCCGGGGGATCATGTTTGCACGGCCGGTCCTGTTCCGGCTGACCCGGCACGTCCGTGGCGCGCCACGCCGGGTGTCCGGGTCGGTGGCTGTGGTGCGGGGCCGCCCACCGCAGTACCGTGCCGTGATGACGCCGAACCCTCCGAAACGAACGGGGATGGAACGATAAACCCCATGAGAGCCCGGGTACTGGTGGTCGACGACGACCCCGCGCTCGCCGAGATGCTCGGCATCGTCCTGCGCAGTGAGGGCTTCGTGCCCTCCTTCGTCGCGGACGGGGAACGGGCGCTGGCCGCGTTCCGTGACAGTCGGCCCGACATCGTCCTGCTCGACCTGATGCTGCCCGGAATGAGCGGCATCGACGTGGCCCGGGCGATCCGGGCCGAGTCCGGCGTGCCGATCGTCATGCTGACTGCCAAGAGCGACACGGTCGACGTGGTGTTGGGGCTGGAGTCCGGTGCCGACGACTACGTGGTCAAGCCGTTCAAGCCCAAGGAGCTGGTGGCCCGGATGCGGGCCCGGCTGCGCCGGGGCGAGGACGTGGCGCCGGAGCTGCTCACCATCGGCCCGCCCGGCAACCAGATCACCATCGACGTGCCGGCGCACACGGTCACCCGGGACGGCGAGGAGGTGAAGCTGACCCCGCTGGAGTTCGACCTACTGGTCGCGCTGGCCCGCAAGCCGCGCCAGGTGTTCACCCGCGAGGTGCTGCTGGAGCAGGTCTGGGGCTACCGGCACGCCGCCGACACCCGGCTGGTCAACGTGCACGTGCAGCGGCTGCGCGCCAAGATCGAGCCGGATCCGGAGCGGCCCGAAATCATCCTCACCGTTCGGGGCGTGGGCTACAAGGCGGGCACCGGATAACCTGGGTCGCACTGTGGTGACCTCCCCGCCCCCCGATTCGCCGACCACCGCCCGCCGGCTCCGCGCCGCGCGGGCGCTCTGGCGCGTGGTCGCCGGCCGGGCCGCCCGGCTGGCCTCGGGCGCGCACCAGGCCTGGCGGCGCTCGCTCCAGCTACGCGTGGTGACCATCACGCTGGTCGCGTCCAGCCTGCTGGTGGGCGGGTTCGCGTACCTGATCGCCGACAAGATCACCAACATCCTGTTGGAGAACGCCGAGACCGACGTCCTGGTGCGGCTGCGCAACGGCAGCGAGTACGCCTCCTCGCAGCTGAAGCTCTACAACCAGCCGCAGGAGGCGCAGCTCCAGGACACCGTCGAGGGCACGGTCAACTATCTGGCCGGCGGCGACCCGACGCAGACCAGCGGTGTCGTGGTGGCGATCACCGCGGACAACTACGCCGGCGTGATCCAGCCGCGTACCTCGCCGGACGTCGAGGTGCGTCCGCTGATCAGCGAGGAGCTGCGGGCCACGGTCGCCGGCGGCAAGATCGCCCACCAGATCCGCACCGGCACGCTCGGCGGACAACGCACCAAATACCTCGTGTACGGCTCACCCGTGTCGACCGGGTTCGGACAGGTGGAGCTCTACTACCTCGTGCCGCTCGCCCGGCAGGACGCCACGGCCGCCGACGCCCGGGCCACCGTGGTGGCCACCGGCGCCGCCCTGGTGCTCCTGCTCGGCCTGCTCGCCGCGCTGGTCACCCGGCTGGTGGTGACTCCGGTACGGGTGGCCGCCCGGACCGCCCAGCGGCTCTCCGCCGGCCTGCTCGACCAGCGGATGGTGGTCAACGGCGAGGACGACCTGGCCCTGCTGGCCGCCTCGTTCAACCAGATGGCGACCAACCTGCAACGGCAGATCCTCCGGCTGGAGGAGATGTCCCGGTTGCAGCGCCGGTTCACCTCCGACGTCTCGCACGAGCTGCGGACCCCGCTGACCACGGTCCGGATGGCCGCCGACCTGATCTTCGCCGAGCGGGACGAGTTCGACCCGGCGGTGGCCCGCAGCGCCGAGCTGCTCCAGGCCGAGCTGGACCGGTTCGAGGAGCTGCTCACCGACCTGCTGGAGATCAGCCGTTTCGACGCCGGCTTCGCGGTTCTCGACTCCGAACCGACCGACCTGGTGCCGGTGGTGCACCGGGTCGCCGAGCGGCTGGCCGGGCTGGCCGAGCGGGCCGGGGTGGCCATCGAGCTGGACGTGCCGGACAGCCCGGTGATCGCCGAGGTGGACCCGCGCCGGGTCGAGCGGGTGCTGCGCAACCTGGTCGGCAACGCGGTCGAACACGGCGAGGCCGAGCCGGTGCGGATCACCCTCGGGATGGACCAGAGCGCGGTGGCGATCACCGTGCGGGACCATGGCGTGGGACTCAAGCCGGGCGAGGAGAAGCTGGTCTTCAACCGGTTCTGGCGGGCCGACCCGTCGCGCGCCCGCCAGACCGGCGGCACCGGGCTGGGGCTCTCGATCAGCCTGGAGGACGCCCGCCTGCACGGCGGCTGGCTGGAGGCCTGGGGCGCGCCCGGCCAGGGCGCCCAGTTCCGGCTGACCCTGCCGGCCCGGGCCGGCGACCGGCTGACCACCTCCCCGCTGCGGCTGGTGCCGGCCGATGCCGCGTTGCCGTTCGGCGGCCCCCGCGACGGCGGCGCGCTCGCCATCGGGCCGGGCAGCGGCGCCGGCGCGCTGGCCATCGGGCCGGCGGTGGACGGCAAAGCCGAGGTGGTCTCGTGAGGCGACGGGTGCTGGCCGCGCTGCTGGCCGGGGCGCTGCTCCCCACCGGGCTGGCGGGCTGCGGCATCCCCGACCAGACCGAGGTCCAGGTCGACGGTTCGGGGCCGGCCGCCGAGCCGGGCTCGTACAACGGCGGCGGCGCGCGGCCGCCCACCCCGGCGGACACCAGCGAGCCGGGGCCGTTCATCGAGAACTACCTCAAGGCCGCCGCGGCCGGGGAGCGCGAGCAGGCGTACGCCCGGGCGAAGGATTTCCTCGCCGACGCGGCGAAGGACGACCTGCGGGAGCGGAAGCAGAGCAGCGAGATCGAGCTGACCGTGGTGCGGCTGCGGGAGAACCTGGAGGTCACCCCGCCGAACAACGACCGCACCAGCACGGTGACCATCAAGGTGCAGCAGATCGGGGTGCTCCAGTCGGACGGCACGCTGGCGCCGCCGGTGGCCAGCGACACGGAGTACGTGTTCAAGCTGGGCCCCGACCCGAGGAACAGCTCGGAGCTGCGGATCTACGACCTGCCGAACGTCCTGCTGACCAGCGACACCGCGCTGCGCGGCTACTACGGTCTGCACACCATCTACTTCTGGAACGCCGAGCAGAACCGGCTGGTGCCGGACCGGCGGTGGCTGCCTCTGGCGGTGCCCGGCGAGCGGCGGGTCACCGAGGTGGTGCGGTGGCTCACCAAGGGACCGCCGGACTGGCTCAGCCCCGGGGTGAGCAAGCTGCCGGACGGCACCCAACTGATCAACAACGCGACCAGCTCGAACGGCCGCTGGGAGGTCAACCTGACCATGCCCGGGGCGAACGACAGCTGGCTGGCCAAGCTGGCCACCCAGCTGGCCTGGTCGTTGCCCGAGCTGACCGGCCAGCTCGACCTCAAGGTCCGGGACCAGAAGCGGCGGACCGTCGACCTGAAGCAGGAACGAGCCGAGCAGCCGGCGTTTCCCGCCGGGGGAAGGCCGGAGCGCTTCGCCGTCTACGAGGGGGCGATCCACCCGCTGACCCTCGGTGAGGCGAGCGGATCGGTGCCCGTGGCGGCGGCGAAGAACCGCAACGTGATCTCGGCGGCGCTCAGCCGCTCCGCCGGCGACCAGGTGCTGGCCGCCTTGGTCGTCAGCCGCCCGGACGGGCGGCAGGTGCTCCGGGTCGGCTCCGGCCCCGACCCGGTGACCGTGTTCAACGACAGCAGGGACTCCTACACCGCCATCGGGCGCCCGACCTGGATCCGCTCGCTCGACCCGAACCATCCCGGTGGCCTCGTGGTCGCCGACGGGCGGCTCTACCGGTTCGACGGGGCGGCCGGGATGGTCCCGGTCCCGCTGACCGTCACCGGCAAGGTCACCGCCGTCGCGGGTTCGATCGAGGGGCACCGCGTCGCCCTGGTCATCAACGGCGCCCTGCACGTCGCGGCGGTGAACGTGGACGGGACCACGTTCAGTGTGGGCCAGCCGCGCCGGCTGTTCACCCGGCTCAGCCGCCTCACCGCCGTCGACTGGATCGCGGAGAACGACCTGGTCTGCGCCGGCTACGAGGGCAACCGGCCGGCGATCTACCAGACCACGGTCGACGGGATCCTGGAAACCCCGCTCGAGCGGGACATCGGCGCCGAGGTGACCCAGCTCGCCGCCTACCCGGGGTCGGTCGTCGGCGTGCTGCCCTCGTTCACCTACATGTACGAGGCGAACAAGGCGGCCTACAAGAACAACCCGGTCGACATCATCAAGCGGGAGCAGGTGAAGGACGTCGCGACCCCGACCGCGGGCAAGCCGGCGGCCAACCCCACCGCCCCCTTCTTCTACTACTGAGGCCCCGCGTGCCGGATGTGGGCGGGCTCTGGTCGGACCTGACCGACCTGGTGCTGCCGGCCGGGTGCGCGGGCTGCGCCGACCGGGTCCCGGGCCTGCGGCAGGGCTTCTGCCCGCGCTGCGTCGATGAGCTGGACGCGCTGCGGCCCGCGCCGACCAGCCCCGACCCGCGCCCGCCCGACCTGCCGCCCTGCGTCGCCCTCGGCCCGTACGCCGGGGCGCTGCGCGCGGGGCTGCTGGCGTACAAGGAGCGGGGCCGGCACGGGCTGGCCCGGCCGC
>NZ_RJLN01000210.1 GCF_003725545.1 Micromonospora solifontis
AACGGGTACTTCTACTCGTACTGGAAGGACAACGGCAACGTCACCATGACGCTGGGCGCCGGCGGCAGCTACAGCGTCCAGTGGAGCAACATGAACAACATGGTGGTCGGCAAGGGCTGGAAGCCCGGGTCCAACCACACCGTGAACTACTCGGGCAACTTCAGCCCGAACGGCAACGGCTACCTGGCCCTCTACGGCTGGACCCGCAACCCGCTGATCGAGTACTACATCGTCGAGAACTTCGGCAGCTACAACCCGAGCACCGGCGCCACCCGGCTGGGTTCCGTCACCACCGACGGCAGCACCTACGACATCTACCGCACCCAGCGGGTCAACCAGCCCTCCATCGACGGCACCGCGACGTTCTACCAGTACTGGAGCGTCCGGCAGTCGCACCGCAACAGCGGCACCATCACCACCGCCAACCACTTCAACGCCTGGGCCAGCCTCGGCCTGAACCTCGGCAGCCACGACTACCAGATCATGGCCACCGAGGGGTACCAGAGCAGCGGCAG
>NZ_RJLN01000211.1 GCF_003725545.1 Micromonospora solifontis
GGACCTGACCCTGAAGGACCTCACCGTCAAGGACGGCAACGCCGCCGAGTTCAAGTACGGCGGGCCGAGCGTCCCGGGCGGACCGCAGGTGCCCGGCTGGCCCCAGGTCCCCGGCGTCGCCGCGCAGGGCGGCCAGGGCGCCGCCGCGCCCACCGCCGCTCCCGCTCCGCCCCCGCCGCCCGTGAAGGACGGCGAGGGTGACGGCGGCGCGCTGCTGGTCGAGCACGGCGGCAGCGCCCACCTGAAGAAGGTCACCCTCACCCGCAACAGCGCCGAGAACAACGGTGGCGCCATCGCCAACTTCGGCCGGGTCGACGTCGAGTGGAGCACGCTCGACAACAACCACGCCCGGAAGAACGGCGGGGCCATCTTCAACGTCGGCGTCCTCCGGGTGACCGGGTCGAAGATCGCCAACAACACCGCGGGCGAGAACGGCGGCGGCATCGCCAACGGCCGCGGGGCCAAGGGCATGATGCTGGTGAAG
>NZ_RJLN01000212.1 GCF_003725545.1 Micromonospora solifontis
ACGGCGAACGCGGCTTTCTTGCCGGCGGTGTTGTTCGCCCGGCCGCCGAAACGCCGGTGTAGCCGGTGGAACCGGGCGCCGAGCCGGGTCCTGGTGCGCGAGGCGGCCAGGGCGGCCTCGATGAGGATCGACTGGACGTGGGTGTTGCCCTTGCGATGCCGGGATCTGCGCCTGCGGCCGGCGGACTCGTTGTTCCCCGGAGCCAGCCCGGCCCACGCCGCCAGGTGTTTCGCGGACGGGAACCGGCTCATATCCACGCCGATCTCGCTGATGATCACCGCCGCGACCCGGTCGCTGATGCCCGGGATGCTGCTCAGCAGCCGGATCTGGGCGGTGAACGGGGCGAGCAGCCCGGTCGGCGCGAGCGCCGCACGCCGGCTGCTGCCGGCCACACCGGCATGACCGATCTTCTTCTTGACCTGGTCGATCATCTGGTCGAGGTGGTCGAGCCGGG
>NZ_RJLN01000213.1 GCF_003725545.1 Micromonospora solifontis
CGACCTGACCCTGAAGGACCTCACCGTCAAGGACGGCAACGCCGCCGAGTTCAAGTACGGCGGCCCGCCGGTGCCGGCGGCGGCCCCGCAGGACGGGACGGACGCCCAGGCCGCGCCGTTGCTGCCGCCGGGACCCGACGGCAAGGAGGGCGACGCGGACGGCGGCGCCCTGCTGGTCGAGCACGGCGGCAGCGCCCACCTGAAGAAGGTGGAGCTGACCCGCAACAACGCCGAGGGCAACGGTGGCGCGATCGCCAACTTCGGCCGGGTCGACGTCGAGAACAGCAAGGTCGAGAACAACCACGCCCGGAAGAACGGTGGCGGCATCTTCAACGTCGGCGTCCTCCGGGTCACCGAGTCCCACGTCGCCGACAACACCGCCGGTGAGAACGGCGGCGGCATCGCCAACGGCAGGGGCAAGGGCAAGGGCCCGCGGGTCCTCATCGAC
>NZ_RJLN01000214.1 GCF_003725545.1 Micromonospora solifontis
GCCGACCCCCATCGGCGATGGTGCGCCGACCCCCGAATGGAGCTTCGCCATGAACACGATTATTCGGAAGAGCGTTCTTGGTATTGCTGGTCTGGCTTTCACCGGTGGTGTGTTCGCCGGTCCGATCGCCGCTCACGCTGAGGCCCGTCCCGTGGACGCCAAGCCGGTCGCGGTCCAGGCGGACAAGCCCGACGCCGGCAAGCTGATCCCGCACGGTGTGCAGGGCGCCCAGTCGAAGATTGATCTGAACGACGAGCAGGTCGGCAACGCCAAGGCGATCATCGCCGCGACGAAGAAGGCGGGCCTGCCGGAGCGGGCGGCGGTGATCTCGATCGCCACCAGCCTGCAGGAGTCGAAGCTGGAGAACCTGGGCCACCTGGGCGAGAAGAATGACCATGACTCGCTGGGTCTGTTCCAGCAGCGTCCGTCCAGTGGTTGGGG
>NZ_RJLN01000215.1 GCF_003725545.1 Micromonospora solifontis
GGACCGATCGACCAGACGTTGATCGGTGACGGCACGAACATGTATCTGTTCTTCGCCGGGGACAACGGCAAGATCTACCGGGCCAGCATGCCGATCGGGAACTTCCCCGGGAACTTCGGCTCGAGCTACACCACGATCATGAGCGACACGACCAACAACCTGTTCGAGGGCGTTGAGGTCTACAAGGTCCAGGGTCAGAACCAGTACCTGATGCTGGTCGAGTCGATCGGTTCGCAGGGCCGCTACTTCCGCTCGTACACCGCGACCAGCCTGGGTGGTTCGTGGACGCCGCAGGCGACCAGCGAGAGCAACCCGTTCGCCGGCAAGGCCAACAGCGGCGCCACCTGGACCAACGACATCAGCCACGGCGACCTGGTCCGCACCAACCCCGACCAGACCAAGACCATCGACCCGTGCAACCTGCAACTGCTCTACCAGGG
>NZ_RJLN01000216.1 GCF_003725545.1 Micromonospora solifontis
TGTCGGGGTACTCGTTGGAGTGCAGAGCTGCGTACAGCTGATCTTGCAGAGGTTGCTGCTCAAGATCGAGAGCGCAGCACGCGCAGTGTCTACCCGCCGCAGGCGCGCGGCCCGGAAAGTCTCTACCGCGCCGCTTCCGCTCCTCGCCGCTGCGCGGCTGCGGTGCGGGTCGGCTTGGTCCTGAATTGCCGCAGCACGCTCACCGACACCCGGGCGGATCAGGCGATCTTGTCCACGAGGACGCGCTCCACGCCCAACTGGACCGAGTGGGGCAAGGTCAGTGATCGCGCCTGACGAACGTCGATGGTCTGAATGATCTTCTCGGATCCAGGCGGGTACGGCGTCCTCTGCACATTCAGCCGTACGCGCCTGTGCACGTGAACCTGTACGCCGACAC
>NZ_RJLN01000217.1 GCF_003725545.1 Micromonospora solifontis
GACGCGTCCGACGACCTTCTTGCCGGCCCACGCGCCGAGCAGGGTCGCCGGGGTCAGGGCGGCGCCGTAGAGCAGGACGGTGCGGGTGAGGAGGTTTCCGGCGCCGTAGGCGGCGATCTTGGAGGTGTGCATGACCAGGGCGCTGGCGGCTTCGGTGCCGATGTATGCGGCGCGGGTCAGTCCGTAGGCGAGGAAGAACGGCGCGGTCAGCGGTCCGACGGATCCGAGGAGCGCTGATCCGAGTCCGGAGGCCGCGCCGACCCCGGTGAAGGTTCGGTCGGTGGGGCGTCGGGGGTGGGGGTTGATCCGGCGCCAGAGGACCACGGCGATGAGGAACACGCCGAGGATCCGCTTGAGTGGTTCGAGTGGGGCGTGGGCGAGCAGGAGTCC
>NZ_RJLN01000218.1 GCF_003725545.1 Micromonospora solifontis
CCTGCTCGTAGCGACCCGCGCCCGACTCATGAACAGCATCACCACCCCCGGCGCGATGATCGCCCTACAAGCCACCCGCGACGAAGCCGAACAGCTGACCACCGGCCACGACGGCGTCACCATCGCCGCCATCAACACCCCACACACAGCGGTCATCAGCGGCGACCGGGACGTGTGCGAACAACTCGCCCGCCAATGGCGCGACAACGGCCGCAAAGCCACCCAGTTGAAGGTCAGCCACGCCTTCCACTCACCCCACATGGCCACCATCGCCGACCAGTTCCGAACGGTGGCCGCCGGCCTCACCTACCACCCGCCCACACTGCCCGTGGTCAGCAAC
>NZ_RJLN01000219.1 GCF_003725545.1 Micromonospora solifontis
AGAGGGCGTCTTGGTTAAATGAGTGTTGGTGTGCCTGTTTCGGGTTGATCGTCGCGCCAGGAGAGGGTCGTCTCATGGGTGAGGCGCCGGCTCATGTTGTCGATCATGGCCCAGTGGATGTGGGCCCGCGAGTGCTCTGGTGACGTTTCGTAGTCGCGGACGAGTCGACGATGGAGCATGATCCAACCGTTGGTGCGTTCGATCGCCCACCGCTTGGGCAACGGCTGGAACCCCTTCTGTCCTGGGGCTTTCGGCACTACCTGCACATCGATGCCATGAGCGGCGCCACGTTCGATGACCGTGGTGCGGTAGCCGGCGTCGACCCACACCGTGCCGACC
>NZ_RJLN01000022.1 GCF_003725545.1 Micromonospora solifontis
GGTCAGACCACAAGGGCCGACAACGTGGTCGCTCTCCCCACCAGCAACCCAGCTTGCCGCACCCCGACCACCAGCGGCAAGCCACTCACCACGCCCACCGACCACATGTCCCGGCTACGCCAGGACGCTGCCGCACACGTGGTCAAGGACCGAGTTTCGTCTCAGCAGGCGAGGGTGACATCCCAATCGGGTCCTACGTGCACCGGGAGGTAGAGGCATGGCAAAGCTGATCTACGTGACCAATGTGTCGCTAGACGGCTATATCGAGGACGAGAGCGGAGACTTCGCCTGGTTCCCGCCCGACGGCGAGGTATTCACGTTCACCACCGACCTTCTGCGGTCGGTGGGTACCTTCCTTTACGGGCGGCGCCTGTACGAGTCGATGGCTGTCTGGGAAACGGACGCCACTCTGGCCGCGCAGTCCGGCCTCATGGCTGACTTCGCGGGCGCCTGGCAAGCGGCGAACAAGATCGTCTACTCCACGACCCTCACCGCGGTGTCAACGGCCGCCACCAGTTTGGAACGCCGTTTCGACCCCGTCGTCGTAGACCAGCTGAAGGCCACGGCCGGCAGCGATATCACCGTTGGAGGCGCCAACCTGGCGGCGCAGGCCATGCGGGCTGGACTGGTCGACGAGTGCCAGTTGTTCGTCTGGCCCACGGCCGTGGGAGGCGGCAAGCCGGGGCTACCTACCGGCCTGCGCACCGACTTCGCGCTCCTCGACGAGCGCAGATTCCAGAACGGCGTCGTCCACCTCCGTTACCGCCCTCTCGGCCACTGACCAGGGTCACCACCCTGATCTGGGCGCCGCGGCCGGTGTGACGAGCGCCCGCCAACCCATCCGCCGCAGATGAGACCCATGAGCGTTCGCGGGCTGCTTCCCAAGCATCGGAGGTCCGTCGCACGACCGAGTGAACCCCTCGGCAGGAGCGGACAGTGCGTCATGGTCAAGATGGTCGGCCGGCATACCGGCCGACCATCTTCGTTCGGGTTGGCTGGGGTCAGCCCGCGCTGAGGTTGGTGCGGCGGACGATCCACCAGACGGCGGCGAGGGCCACCGCGGTCAGGCCCAGATAGCCGGTCGCGACGATCAGATGGAATTCGGGGATCCGGCTGCCCGGCTGGTACTGCAGGTGCTGCTGGAGATGGAGGTTCGAGAGGCAGGAGAGCATCCGGCCGCTGTCGTTGTCGGGCGGGCAGAGGCGTTGCAGTTCGACGCCGCTGAGCTGCCGCCCAGTGGCGTCGAACGCGCCGGACGGCCCGTCGGCGCCGTAGTCGATCATGCCGCCCTTGACGACCAGGGCGTTGTCGCGCAGCGGGCCGCGGTCCGGCCCGTCCATCTGGAGGTGCACGGACAGCGGCTTCATGAGGGTGGGGTAGTGCCACTGGACGAAATAGGTCAGACCGATGAAGCCCGCGATCACGGCGAACACGGCGGGGAGCGTGCGTCTGATCGCGGCGCCGAGCGCGGCGCCGACCGCGAACCAGCAGATGCTGATCACGACCGGCAGCATCGCGGTGTTCAAGAACGGCACGTGGTCGAACAGGGTCACCGGAGCGACCTGGGTCTCCAGGTGCGCCAGGTGGTCGCTGACGCCGGCGACGGCCGCGGTCACCGCCGCCACGAACAGGCCGAGTATGCCCAGCTTGGTCCACAGCCAGCGCTGCGGGGAGAAGTCCTGGCTCCAGGCCAGCAGCAGGGTCCGCTGCTCGTGCTCCCTGGTCAGCACCGGGACGCCGATGAACAAGCCGATCAGCAGCGGCATGTACTGCACCAGCCGCGACAGGGCACCCAAGGTCAAGACCAGGTTCGAGGACCCGGCGAGCCGCTCGCCCTGCGGGGAGTGCTCCGGGCAGAACGTCTCGTGGCACTGGTGCCACAGGTCCGTCAGTGCCATGGACAGGTAGGTCATCCAACCCACCAGGACCGCGGCCAGGACGAGCGTGCCGATCAGGGTCCAGCGGTGCTGACGCCAGGTCAGCCACAGCAGACCGCGGACGCCGCCGGCGGAGCCGAGATCGTCCTGGTGGTTCGTTGGGGCGGGCACTTGGGTGACCGGGCTCATGCTGCTGTCTCCAGATCACGGTGTGCCTTGGACGATGCCTTCAGGTAGGTCAGGATCAGCTCGTCCAGGGTTATGGGCTGGGTGCTCCAGCCGGGGGCGACGACGGCGTGCGCCACCGGTGCCGCCGGCTGCCGGAGGACGAACGTGGACTGGCGGTCGGTGTGCTGCGCCTGGACGATCGCGCCCGGGCCAGGTGGCTGGTCCGCGCGGGGCCCGGTCAGCCGCACGTGGCTGTCGAGCAACTCCTCGACATCGCCGGTGAGCACGGGTCGGCCCGCGTCGAGCAGCAGCAGATGGTCACCGACGCCACTGAGCTCGGCGATGATGTGGGTCGACAGCATGATGGTCATGTCGCTGTCGGCGGCCTCCGCCATGAGTTCGCCGGTCACCTCGGTGCGGGCCACCGGGTCCAGGTTCGCAAGCGGCTCGTCCAACAGCAGCACCGCCGGGCGGGAGCCCAGGGCGACCGCCAGGGCGACCTGCGCCCGCTGCCCGCCGGAGAGCTTGCCGCAGCGGCGGTCCAGGGGGATGTCGAAGCGCTGGAGCCACGACAGCGCCCGCCGCTGGTCCCACACGCGGTTCATCGACCTGCCGAAGCGGAGCATGTCCGACACACTGAAGTCCCGGTACAGCGGCTTGTCCTGCGCCAGGATCGCGACCCGGCTCCCGGCGGAACCACCCGCGTCGGTGGACCTGCCCTTCACCACCGGTCGGCCGTGGACCAGCAGCGAGCCGCAGGTGACCGCCAACGTACCGGCGATGGTGCTCATCAGCGTCGACTTGCCCGCGCCGTTCGCGCCGACCAGCGCGATGATGCGGTTGGCGGGCAGTTGGAAGCTGCATTCCCGTACTGCCCAGACGGTGCCGTAGCGCCTGCCCAGGTCGCGGGCCTCCACCGCGATGGACTGCTCGCTCATGCGGCGCCTTCCTTCTTCTGGAACCCAGCGCCCGGTGCCGGTTCTGCCTGCGTGCGGTCGCCGCCAGTCCGGGCCCGGCGCGCAGAGTTCTCCACGATCACCGAGGCGAGCAGCGCCTGGACGTCCTCGTCCTCCAGACCGGCCTCGCGGGCCTGGCCGCGAGACGGCTTCCTGCGATCATGGCAGCGTGCCCGGATTCAGTTTCAAGACGTCGTGGCTGGCTGTGCGAGACCGGGCGCCAGGGGAGGTTGCCGACGCCCTTGGTTTGCACGACCGGGAGGTCCTCGACTGGGCCACCGGCACCGACCGGGCCTACCGCTACGGCGTCTACGTGGCCGCACCGCTGCCAGGCTGGACCCTCGCCCACGGCCGGCTGCACATGCCGGCGGGCTTCGACGCGACTGAGCCGCCCTTCCCCGACTGGCTCAGTGAACTGAGCCGGCATCTTGGCGAGGTGCAGTTCTTCGCCAACGAACGGGTCCCGGACTATCACGCCTGGGCCAAAGCCCGGGACGGTGAGCTGTTGCGCGCCTACTGCTGGATCGGCGAGCGAGGTGAGGTGCCACTGTTCGTCGGTGATCCAACACCCGACGAGATCGAATTGGGCATCGGAATCCGCGGTATGGAACCCGGGCGGGAACACTGGTCGGACGACGAGTGGATAGACTGGTACGCCACGACGCCGTCCGAGTTCGACGTGATGGCGATGGCCGGCCGCTGGAGCATCGACCCGAGCAGGATCGACGACGCCACCGTGACTGCGACGGGCATTTACGGGTTACCGCCGTCGGTCGAACACGTCTCGCGATGACAACCCGCGTTGAGGGACCTCCGCCCCCTAACCGGCAGCCCGATCAGAGCTGGAAAGACCAGGTGTTACGACTCCGCGATGCTTCCTCGTGTCAGTCCTGGAAGGAGCGGAAAATGATGCTCTGGACTGACAGTGACGCGATCCGACCTGAGCGGGGTACCGTCCGAGGGGCGGCTCGCCAGCATCTGGACTGGCTCCGCAGTCCCAGTCCTCTCCCTGGGAAGCAGGCGAAGGTATGGCTACCAAGACCGACACGATCGGTGCCCGGATCCGCTACTGGAGGATGCGCCGTGGCGGGATGAGCCAAGCCGTCCTCGCCGGTCTCGCGGGTGTCAGCCAGTCTTACATCTCGCAGGTCGAGTCCGGCCGCAAGACCATTGACCGCCGTTCCACCCTGGTAGCCATCGCTGCAGCCTTACAGGTCACCGTGGCTGACCTGCTCGGCCAGGGCACCGAGCTCGGCGATCCGGCCCGGGAGCGCGCCGCCGAGTGCGTCCCGGCGATCTGGTCCGCCCTCATCGAGATCGAGGACGGCGAGCGCCGACCGTTGACCCGGACCCGGGAGGAGTTGTCCGCCGACGTCGCGCGCAGCGACCAGCTCCGCAACCGATCCAACTACCCGGCGATGGCCCGCATGCTGCCTGGTCTGCTGTTGGAGGCCGCCGCAGTCGGAGGAACCACGCTGGCCCAGGTGGCGTACCAGGCGTCGACGTGCCTGCGGCATCTCGGGTACCGGCACCTGGCACTTAACGCCGCACGGGTGGCCGTGGCCGCCGCCGAGGAGGTCGAGGAACCGGCGTGGCTGGGGGCGTCCCGATTCGCGTACGCGCAGAGCCTGCCGATCGAGGCCGCGCCCCTGGCGGCCAGGGCTGCCGACCGGTCGCTGGCGGAGCTTCAGTCCGCCGCCGCCGACGAGCGGGTCCGGCAGATGCTCGGTCAACTACATCTCTCGGCCGCCTTGACCTCCACGGTAAGTGGGCGAGCGGACCTCGCTCGTGACCACCTCGCTGAAGCGGCGCGCGAGGCGGCGACCCTCGGGGATCCGCCCGACGGCGCCGGATTCAACGGCTGCGGATTCGGGCCGACGAACGCGTGCCTTTGGGAGATGTCCATCGCGGCGGAGTCTGGTGAGCCGGGCCGGGTGGTCGAGCTGTCCCGGACCGTGCGGCCGCAGGTGCTTGTGGCATCGAATCGCCAGATGTCGTACTGGGTCGACCTCGGTCGTGCGCTGGCCGAGTCCGGCCGCCGGGACGCCGAGGCACTGGCGGCGTTCGTGCGAGCGGAACAAGCCGCGCCGGTGCCGTTCGCGCTGAACCCCCTCGTTCAGGACGCCGTTGTGGCGATGGTGCAACGGGTGAAGCGGCGGGCCGTGCCGAACGAATTGCGACTGCTCGCCGGCCGCCTGGGCATCAACCTGGCCTCATAACCAACGGTAATTCCGCCATTACCAATCGATCCTACTGTCCGATTCGGAGGTGATGTTCGCCTCCTGTAGTCGGGTGCGGCGGATTCTCACGGGCTGACCGTTCGCGCCTCAATCGGCGGAGGTGGGAATGGGCGGTAGGCGTGACCCCGGCAGGCGGAGCCTGGGCCAGCAGGTTCAGGCGGTTGAGCACGAGGCGGCGAGGCGGCGCATCCCCGCCTTGGCCGAGTTGGATCGGCTACCGGTCGAGCCAATTGACCGGGCGGTGTCGGGCGAGCGGTCCCGCTCCAGTAGAAGCGGCAGCTACTTGGCGGCACCACGCGTCGCGTACGAGGCGTACCTACTTGCCGTCGCGCTGACTCTGGCTCGGCGGCACCGGCCCGTCTGGTCGTGGCAGAGGTGGCGGCGCATCTGCCGGTGCGGCGCCGACCTGCCCTGCCACACCCGACACCGCATCCCGATCAGCCGTGGGCACTGGCCGGCGGGGGACGCGCGGTGAACCAGGAGCAGCAGATCCTCGACGTACACCTGCGGGGCCTCGACGGCATGTGCGTGGGTTGCCGGGCGTGGTGGGGGCGGCTGACTCCGTACCCGTGCTGGCAGGTGGAGTGGGCGACCAGCCGGCGGGCGCGGGCGGTCACGGCGCGGTTCCTGGGGGTTCGGGCGTGACCACCCACGGACCTGTCCTGCCGATCTGGAGCTGCGGTGGGTGCGGGGCGCCATGGCCCTGCCCGACCCGGCGGCGGGAGTTGCGGGCGGAGTTCGCGGACGCGCCGATCTCGCTGGCGCTGTACATGGGCGCGCAGCTTGTCCGGGCGAGCGCGGACCTGACCTGGGCGCCGGCCGGCACGCTTCATCGCCGGTTCCTCGGCTGGCTGCGGTGAGCCGCACGCCGCCAGCGCCTCGTCGTGACGTTACGCGGAGTTGATCAGCCAGGTCCGGCCGTCGGTGAGTTCCCGGACCGCGTCCAGGTGGCCCGCGTGGCAGGCGGTTTCGCTGATCACGTGCAGGATGACCTCCCGGACGCTGTCCAGCCGCCAGTCGCCGAACTGGTCCGGCGGCCACCAGGCCGGTGCGGCGTCCAGCGGGGCGGCGGCGATGACGGCGTTGGCGCGGTCGATCTCCCGCCGGTAGCGCTCCAGCACCTCGACGGCCGGGATGTCCGGGTCCACCTGCCAGGCGTCCGCCGTCCCGCTCAGCGCGGCGATGGCCTCCGCCTCGCCGTCGACGACGCAGCGGAACCAGAACCTTTCGACGTCCTCGGTGAGGTGGCGAACCAGGCCGAGGCAGCTCCATCCCGACGGCAGTACCGGCCGGCGGAGGGCGGCCTCGTCGAGGCCCTCCAGGATGCCGAGCACGTGCCGGCGTTGGCCGTCCAGGTGCTTCATAAGCAGTTCGTTCTCCGCCGGCGTGGATGGTTGTGCCACAGGATCCTCCTCATCTCGGGGCGACGCCGCTGTCCGTCGCGCGTCTGCCGCTGGATCGACTCGGTACAGCTGACGATCGGCCCCGCCACTTCCGGACAGGGGCGGTCGCCCAGAATCAGCGCCTCCCGCGCCGTGCGCGGGATGTCGGACCCGTTCGGCAGGATGAGGGCATCAGGACCGCCTGAGCGGGGCACCAGTGGAATGCGGGGGTGCACCGGGTGGGCGCTCACGGCGGGGGAGAGGGGATCGCGATGGCAGGGACCCGGCAGATTCTGTTCATCCAGGGCGGCGGCGCCGGTGTGCACGACGAGTGGGACCACAAGCTCGTCGACAGCCTGAGGCGGGAGCTCGGGGACGGGTACGAGGTCCGCTATCCGCGCATGCCCGACGAGGACGACCCTAGCTACGCGAGGTGGAGCGCGGCCATCCGGCGTGAGCTGGCGGGCCTGGACGACTGCGCAGTCGTCGCCGGCCATTCGGTGGGCGCGACGATCCTCGTCAACACGCTGGCAGAGCGGCCACCGGAGCGGGAGCTGGCGGCGATCGTGCTGATCGCCGCTCCGTTCGTCGGTGCTGCCGGCTGGCCCGGCGACGAGTTCGAGCTGCCGCAGGATCTCGGCGCGAGGCTGCCACAAGGCGTGCCGGTGCATGTGTTTCATGGACTCCAGGACGAGACCGCCCCGCCGTCGCATGCTGAGCTGTACGCCCACGCCATCCCTCAGGCGCAGCTGCACCGGCTGCCCGGGCGCGATCACCAGCTTGACAACGACCTGAGCGAGGTGGCGAAGACGCTCGGTCGTCCTGACCGGCTCTGACGCGGGAGTTGCGCGCGGAGTTCGCGGACGCGCCGGTGTCGCTGGCGCTGTACCTGAGGGCTCACTCGTCCGGGCGAGTGCGGACCTGACCTGTGCACCTGCCGGCACGCTTCATCGGCCGTTCCCCGGCTGGCTGCGCTGAGCATCCTGCGCGCCGCGGACGGCAAATTCCACTACAGCGACGGGTCGCACCGGCGGACCCGTTACGACCCGGCGGCGTGGGCCGAGCAGGTCCGCCAGCACAAGCAAGGCCATCTCCGGAACGAGCGCCCGAGGGGTACCGGCGGTAGAGGTGGGACGCGCCGCGCACGGTCCAGAGCGGCACCAGATCGTCGGCGGGCAGCGCTGACACGGCGACCCCGCCTACGGCCAGCGTCCACCGGGGACCGTCCGTGCCGGTGTCCTGCGCCCTGAGGTCGAGCACGACAGTGTCCGCGAGCGTGCCCCGGGCCCGGTCGAGCCGCACCGCCGCCGCGAGCGCGTGACGTGCTGGCCGTCGGGTTTTCGTGTGGCGACCATCCCATTCACTTTTGACGACGGCAGTAGTAAAAACTAGTCGAATAGTTTTTAAGCGCCCCGAGAGAGGGTGTCATGTTGAGAAAGCAGCTTTTGACGATGGCGGTGGCCTTCGCAACCGCCCTCGCGGTCCCCGTCTGGCTCGCCCCGGCCGGGGCATCGGTCCCGTCCGGGACCACCAGCGCCCACGATGCGCACGAGGCGCACGGCAGCGCGACCACGTCGTCCTCAGCGTCGGAATCGGACCACGGCGCAGCCGTGGACTGGAAGACCATGGACGAGCAGATGGCGAAGCGGGACAAGTCGTTCCCGGCAGCCACCAAGGGCGAAGGTGGCAAGGACCTCGCGCCCACCGTCCTTGCCGACGGGACCAAGGAATTCCACCTCACCGCCGCGCCGACGAAGTGGGAGGTCGAGCCGGGCAAGATCGTCGACGCCTTCGCCTTCAACGGAACGGTGCCGGGCCCGACGATCCACGTGAACGTCGGCGACAAGGTCAAGATCGTGGTCGAGAACCAACTCCCCGAGTCGACCAGCGTGCACTGGCACGGCATGCAGGTGCCCAACGACATGGACGGCGTGCCCGACGTGACCCAGGACCCGATCCAACCGGGCAAGAGCTTCACGTACACCTGGGACGCGACGCGCCCGATGGTCACCTGGTACCACTCGCACCACAACGGGACCAAGCAGGTGACCAGCGGCCTGTACGGCGGCATCGAGGTGGGTGACATCCCGACACCGAACAACATCAAGCCGAGCCAGGTCGTGCTGATGCAGGTGCAGGACGCCGGCACCATCGGCATGACGATCAACGGGAAGTCGTTCCCGGCCACCAAGCCGATCGACGCGCACCTCGGCGACTGGGTCGAGATCACGTACATCAACGTGGGCACCATGGAGCACCCGATGCACCTGCACGGGGTCGACCAACTGGTGATCGCCAAGGACGGGTTCCCGTTGCCCGCGCCGTACAAGGCCGACACCGTCCCGGTGTCGCCCGGCGAGCGCTACACCGTCCTGGTGCACGCCGACGCCAAGGGCACCTGGGCGTTCCACTGCCACATCTTCCCGCACTCCGAAGGGTCGCAGGGGATGTTCGGCCTGTTCACCTTGATGCGCATTTCCTGACCGGGCAGTGACCTCGCTCGGAGACCAGCTTCCACCATCCCCGCTGTGGCATGTCATGCGACTTGGAGGTTCCTGCCGTGCCCCTCAACTCATCAAGCCCTCCGGTACCGGATTCCCCGGAACCCCTGTCTTCGGACCCGGCCGGTCGCGGCGGCATCGCGGCCTGGCTCGGCGACCTGTTCCCGATGCTCACCAGCGGCGTCGCGCTGGGCCTGCTCATCGGCTTCGTCTTCGTCGGGCTGGCGCAGCCGCACAGCGCCTTGGAGCTGTCCGCCTCGGGAGAGACGGCCGCCGCGAGCGCGGGCGGGTCCGCCCCGGGCGCCGGCAAGAAGCTCAGCTTCGACATCGAGCTGGGCGACATGTACGTCAAGCCCGCCTCGATCAGCGTGCCGCGCGGGGCGGATGTGACGGTCAACGTCACCAACAAGGGCAACCAGCAGCACACCCTCTCGCTGGAGGGCGTGGACACCCCGTTGCTCGACCCGGGCAGTTCATCGACCGTCCACTGGGGTGTGATCAGCAAGTCCACCCAGGCGTGGTGCCTGGTGCCGGGCCACAAGGACGCCGGCATGCTGCTGGCGATCAATGTCGAGGGCGAGCCGGCGCAGGCCGCGCCGGGCGGCGCCGCGGACAGCGCCGGTGGGGGCAACGACGCGACGATCGACGCCAGCGCCAAGCCGTCCGCCGACTGGAAGCCGGTCGACCCGACGCTCCGGCCCGTCGAGCGCGGCACCACGCACAACGTCACGCTGCACGTCCAGGAGAAGACCATGGAGGTCGCGCCGGGCGTCAAGCAGGTCCGGTGGACCTACAACGGCACGGCCCCCGGGCCGGTCCTGCACGGCAAGGTCGGCGACGTGTTCAACGTCCGCCTCGTCAACGACGGCACGATGGAGCATTCCATCGACTTCCATGCCTCGAAGGTGGCGCCCAACATCCAGATGCGGACGATCAAGCCCGGCGAGTCGCTGGACTACCAGTTCAAGGCCCAGTTCGCCGGCATTTTCACGTACCACTGCGGGGCCGACCCGATGATCTACCACATGGGTAACGGCATGTACGGCGCCGTGGTCGTCGACCCGCCGAATCTCACCAAGGTGGACAAGGAGATTGTCCTCGTCCAGTCCGAGCTGAACCTCGGACCGCAGGGCCAGCCCGGTGACCTGAAGAAGATGATGGCGGGCACGGACGACGCGGTCGTCTTCAACGGCTACTACAACCAGTACGCGTTCGCCCCGATCAAGGTCGCTCCCGGTGCGCGGGTCCGGGTTTGGCTCGACAACGCCGGCCCCAACCAGAACATGGCCTTCCACGTCGTCGGCACGATCTTCGACACGGTGTGGAAGGAAGGCGCGTACCGGTTGCGGCCCGGCAACGCGGAGCAAGGCGGATCGCAGACCCTCGACCTGCAGCCCACCCAGGGTGGCTTCGTCGAGTTCACCCTGCCTGACGCGGGGACGTACCCGTTCATCACGCACAAGATGATGAACATGTCCCGCGGCGCGCTCGGCATCTTCCAGGTAGGAGGCAACAAGTGAGCGCCACGACCGAGGTCACCCCCACCACCAGCGCACCCGTTCCGGCCTTCGGCGGCGGCACGGTCACGGCGGTACGGAACACCGCGCTGCTCGCCCTCGCCGCGGGGTGCTCCGTACTGGCCGGCTTGATCCACTACGCCGTGGTGCCGGAGCACCGGACCGAATGGGTCGGGTACGCCGCGTTCTTCACCCTGCTCGGGGCGTTCCAGCTGATCTGGGCCGCCGCAGTCTGGGCGCTCCCGCGTCCCTGGCTGTTCAGCCTCGGCGTGGTGATCAACGCCGCCGCGATCGCCCTGTGGGCGGTCAGTCGTACGGCCGGCCTTCCGCTCGGCCCGGAGGCGGGCGAACCTGAAGCGGTTGGCGTCATCGACGTGCTCTGCGTTATCGCCGAGGCGGTGGCCCTCACCGGCACGGTCGCGGCGCTGTGGGGTTCGGTCCGCCGACGGAGCTGAAGCGACAGCACCGAGGGGCCGCGGACAACGTCCGCGGCCCCTTCCGCTGTCGCCGTCGTGCGGACGCCAGGGATCGTTCGAGGCCGCGAGATCGGAGTGTCGCCTGCTGCGTCTTCCGTCACCTAATTCCTACTAGTAAGTTCGGCTAAAATAGCCGTGTGTCTGGGCAGGCGTTGAATCACCCCGATCCGGCCCCCGTGCTCGGTGAGAGCCGCAGCCGGGTGTTGGAGGTGCTGCGGGCGGCGGGGGAGCCGGTGGCGGTCCACGACGTCGCGGAGCGTAGCGGCCTGCACCGGAACACGGCCCGCTTCCACCTGGACGGGTTGGTCGACGCGGGTCTTGTCGAGCGGGAGGCCGAGGACCGCAGCGTGCCGGGCCGTCCCCGGATCGTGTACCGCGCGCTCGTCAGCGACGTGCCGGCGGGTCAGCGCAACTATCGGCTGCTGGCCGAGATGTTGACCAGCGTCGTCGCCGACACGCTGCCCGAGCCTGACCGGGCCGCAGTGACGGCCGGCGAGGCCTGGGGGCGTTACCTGGTCGATCGGCCGGCGCCGTCGCAGCGGATCGATGCGGCAGAGGCAGTGCGGCGTCTCTCGACGGTGCTGGCGGATGCCGGGTTCGCGCCGGGGCCGGCAGAGGGTGCGACGAGTCCGGTGATTCCGTTGCGGCACTGCCCGTTCCGTGAGATCGCCGAGCAGCACCGCGAGGTGGTCTGCTCGTTGCACCTGGGTCTGATGCGAGGGGCGCTTGCGGAGATGCGGGCGCCGTTGGTCGCCGACCGCCTGGACCCGTTGGTGCAACCATCGCTGTGCCTGGCGCATCTGGATCGCGCTCCGCGCCGGCCGGTGGACGCGGGCAGCGCTACCCCCTCCGTGGGGCGCCGGGTCGGCCGGAAGCCCGCAGCGAACGACCCGCGACCCGGCGCCGCCCCGCACACTCGTTGAGGCGGGTGAAGCAGGCGGCTCACTCCTCGGCGAGCAGCCTGTCGCGCACCTCGCGGCGGAGGATCTTGCCGATCTGGGAGCGGGGCAGGTCCTCGACCACCACGATCCGGCGGGGCACCTTGTAGCCGGCGAGGTGCTGGCGGCAGGCCGACCGGACCGACTCGGGCTCGGCGCCCACGCCCGGGTCGAGGACCACGACCGCGACCACGTCCTCGCCGCCGGAGGCGGCGGGCAGTCCGACGGCGGCGGCCTCGCGGACGCCGGGGATACGCCCCAGCGCCTCCTCCACCTCAGACGGGTAGACGTTGAAGCCGCCGGTGATGATCAGTTCCTTGATCCGGTCCACCACGGTCACGAAGCCGTCGCCGTCCATGGTGACGATGTCGCCGGTACGCAGCCAGCCGCCGGGCAGCAGCACCTTGGCCGTCTCCTCCGGACGGTTCCAGTAGCCGGTGAACACCTGCGGCCCGCGGACCAGCAGCTCCCCGGCCTCGCCGGGGGCGCGGTCGCGGGTGGGCTCCTCCGGGTCGACGATGCGGACCTCGGTGGACGGGAACGGCACCCCGACGGTGCCGGGGCGGCGGGTCGGGGCGACCGGGTTGCCCAGGGTGATGGGGGACGTCTCGGTCATCCCGTACCCCTCGACGAGCAGGCCGCCGGTCACCGACTCCCAGAGGTCCACCGTGGCCGGTGGCAGCGCCATGGCGCCGGAGATGGCGTACCGGATCGAGGTGAGGTCGACGCCGCGTTCCCGGGCGGCGGTGGCCAGCCGCTGGTAGATCGGCGGGACGGCGGGCAGGAAGGTCGGCGGGCGGCGGCGGACCGCGTCGAGCACCTGATCGAGGTCGAAGCGGGGGAAGAGCACCAGGGTGGCCCCGATGCTCACCGAGAAGGTCAGGCACAGCGTCAGCCCGTACGCGTGGAACAACGGCAGCACCGCGTACACGGTCTCTTCCCCGTCGCGCAGGCCCGGCACCCAGGCGCGGCCCTGCGCGGCGTTGGCCCGCAGGTTGCGGTGGGTGAGGATGGCCCCCTTCGGTACGCCGGTGGTGCCGCCGGTGTACTGCAGCAGCGCGACGTCGTCGACGCCGGGCCCGGGGTGGTCGGCGGGCAGCGGCGGTACGGCGGCGACCAGCGCCGACCAGTCGCTCGCGCCGGGTGCGGGGGCGGTCATCGCGGCGCGGGCGGCGCGCACCTTGGGCAGCGGGAGCCGCAGCGCCCAGCGCTTGAGCCGGGGCAGCGCCCCGGTCAGGTCGACCGCGACCACGGTCTGCACCGCGGCCTGCCCGGCGACCAGCGGGGCGACCTTGTCCCAGACGATCGCCACCCGGGCGCCGTGGTCGGTGAGCTGGTGGGCCAGCTCCTCGGCGGTGTAGAGCGGGTTGTGCTCGACCACGATCGCGCCGAGGCGCAGCACCGCGTAGAAGGCGACCACGTGCTGCGGGCAGTTGGGCAGCACCAGGGCCACCCGGTCGCCGCGCCCGACGCCGAGCCGGCGCAGCGCCTCGGCGGCCCGGGACACCTGGTCGGCCAGTTCGGCGTAGCTGGTGGTGGCGCCGTAGAAGTCCAGCGCCACCCGGGGGCCGAACCGGCGGGCCGCGTCGGTCAGCAGGTCCACCAGCGAGCCGGACGGCTCGGCGACGGTGGCCGGCACGCCCGGGGCGTAGCTGCGGGTCCAGGGGCGCTCCGCGGTCACGTCCATCGCCGTCTCTCCTCGCTCACCGGATGACGGCCTCAGCCTAACTTAACCAGCCGGTAACCTACGCTCACGTAGGTTGCTGACTTCGTCACACGGGCAGGGCCACCGGGTCAGCGGTGGGACCGTTGCACCACCTGCCGGCCCCGGACGAAGGCGTAGACGATCACCGCGATCAGCGCGATGACGCCGATGATGAGGAGCCAGCGGACCGCCTCCAGGAACAGCCCGAGCAGGATGAGGATCGCGGCGACGACGCCGACCACCCAGAGCAGTGCGCGCATGTCCGACCTCCCGTATCGACGGCAGGCCAGCCGTCTTCCCGTTCCCGGACGGACAATGCGCCGCAGCGGTCAGAAGCGGGCCACGTAGACGGTGTTCGCGGCCTCGCGGCCCTGCAACGGGTTGGGGAAGCGGACGACGTGCGCCACCGAGGTCGGGAACACCTCGGTCAGCACCCGCTGGAACGCCGGGTCGGGCGGGTCGTTCGACCAGAGCGCGAAGACGCCGTCCCGGTGCAGCAGCGCGGCGAGCCGGCGCAGCCCGTCGACCGTGTAGAAGTCCGCGTGGCTGGGGTGCAGCACCTGGCGGGGGGAGTGGTCCACGTCGAGCAGCACCGCGTGGAATCGCCGGCCCGGCGACTCGGGGTCGAAACCCGCGCCGGACGCGACCGCCGCGAAGAAGTCCTCCCGGACGAACCGGGTACGCGGGTCGGCGGCGAGCCCGGCGGTGAACGGCAGCAGGTCCCGGCGGTGCCAGTCGATCACGTCCTCGATCGCCTCGACCACCAGCAGATTGCGTACCCGGGGATCCTCCAGCGCGGTGCGCGCGGTGTAGCCGAGGCCGAGCCCGCCGACCACCACGTCCAGGGGCTGCTCGGCGAGCGGGGCCAGCCCGAGCCGGGCGAGCTCGATCTCCGCGACCGGGAAAAGGCTGGACATCAGGAACTCGTCGTCGAGCTTCACCTCGTACACGTCGACGTCGAGCGAGGGGTCGCGGCGCCGGCGCAGGCTGATCTCGCCGATCGGGGTTTCCCGCCAGGCCAGTTCCTCGAATCGCGCACCCACCCGGTGGTCCTCTCCGCCGATCCCGTCACCGGATGTTACCGGCCCGCCTGGTTGGCGCGCGGTTTTCCGCCGCCGCCGGCATTGCCCGGCTTGTTCCGGGTACGCCTACGGCTCCAGTTCGGCACAGCGACATCGAGCCGTCGCGGGCGAGGAGAGGGGTGCGAGGTGGCGGAGATGCTGGCCGGACGGCTGCACGTGGCCGAACGGGCGCTGCGGATGGAGTCGGTGCCGGTGCCCGAACCCGGCCCCGGACAGGTCCGGATCAAGGTGGCCGCGGCCGGGGTGTGCCTGTCCGACGTGCACCTGATCGACGGCACGCTGACCCCGCTCCACCTGCCCGGTGACGTGGTCACGCTCGGTCACGAGGTGGCCGGGGTGGTGGACGCGCTCGGCGACGGCGTGACGGGCTGGGAGCCGGGCCAGCCGGTGCTGCTCCAGGCGGGGGAGCGGGACCGGCGCGGCACCCTGCTCACCCGGGGCGTCGACTACGACGGCGGGTGGGCCGAGTACGCCCTGGCCCGCGAGGACACCCTCGTGCTGGTCCCCGCCGGCATGCCCTTCGAGCACGCCTGCATCATTCCCGACGCGGTCTCCACCCCATGGGCGGCGGTGACCGACACCGCGCGTACCCGGCCGGGGGAGGCGGTCGGAGTGTGGGGCGTCGGCGGCCTGGGCGCGCACGCGGTGCAGCTGCTGCGGCTGATCGGCGCGGCGCCGATCGTCGCGGTGGATCCGCTGCCCGCGGCCCGGGACCGGGCTGTGACCCTCGGCGCCGACCTCGCCCTTGACCCGAAGGACGGCGGCTTCCGGGACGCCCTGCTGGAGGTCACCGCGGCCCGGGGGCTGGACGTCGCGTTCGACTTCGCCGGTGTCACCCCGGCGCGCGAGCAGGCCATGACCGTGCTCGGCGCGCAGGGTCGACTGGTGCTCGCCGGCATCGCCAACGAGGCGGTCACCATCCCGTCGGACACCCGGTTCAACTACGGGCGGCAGGCCGTGCTGGGCCACTACGGCTCGGAGGCCGAACACGTCGACCAGCTGGTGACGCTCGCCGCATTGGGCCGGTTCGACCTGACCACCTCGATCAGCGACGTCCTGCCGCTGGCCGACGCGCCGGAGGCGGTGCGCCGGGTGCACGACAAGCAGGGCAACCCGATCCGCTTGATCCTGCGACCGTGACCGGGTCCGCAGCCGCGGATCGCCGCACCGGGCCGGGACTGCCGGCAGCCTCGGGCGCCCCGCGCGGGGGCAGGCCGGCAGGCACTGCCGGCACCTGCGAACTTGATGACGCAGACGACTCGGGCCGGGCCGGGCCGCCGGGTCGCCGGCACGGGGGCGTGGCGATCCGTTCACGTCATCAAGTTCGTAGCCGCGAAAGAGTTGTCCCGCGGCCCGGCACGCCGCCGCCCGCGGGCCGCCGGCAGGGCAGCGCGGCCGTGCGGGGTGTCAGCCGGCGGGCCGGGTGGCGACGACGACCGTGTCGAGGGCGTCGATGCTGCCGCCGTCGCTGGTGGGGACCGGGCGGCGGGCCGTCTCGGCGCGCTGGATGCGCAACCCGGCGAGCCCGTCGACCACGGCCTCCGGCGTGAGCAGGACCGCGGGGTCCTGCGGTCCGCCGGTGCCGCCGCGCAGGTTGGCCAGGTCGTGGCCCACGACGACGAGGGTGCCGCCGGGCCGCAGCGCCCCCCGGGCCGAGTCGAGCACGCCGGCCAGGTCGGGCGCGGGCAGGTGCAGGTAGCTGATCAGCACCAGCTCGTAGCTGCCGGGCACCGGCCGGTACGCGGTCACGTCCGCGACCCGCCACTCGACCGGCACGCCCCGCGCGGCGGCCAGCTCGCGGCCCCGCTCGACCGCCACCGGCGCGAAGTCGACGGCGGTGACCCGCCAGCCCTGCTCGGCCAGCCAGACCGCGTTGCGTCCCTCGCCGGCGGCCAGGTCGAGGGCGGCGCCGGGGGTCAACCCGGTGACCGACTCGACGACGAAGCGGTTGGGCTCAGCGCTCCACACCAGTCCCGACGCGCTCGCGTACCGGGCGTCCCAGGCGCTGCTGTCCACTGTGTACCTCCTCTGGCGGCGCACCCCGCCAATCCTGACCCTACCGGTCGGTGTGGCCCTCGTTCGTCGGTCCCACGCCCTCCGTCACCGGCGGAGGGGAAGCGGTCGAGGAGCTGGCGTCGTGGACGCCGAGGGGCGCCCGGACGAGCCGGGCGCCCCTCGGGACCGGAACTCAGCCGCGGGACGAGGTCGCCACCGGCGCCGGGGGGACCGGCTCGCTCGGCGTCGCCGGCCCTCGCCGGGAGCGCAGCACGGCCACCACTGCGGTGATCGCAGCGGCGACGCCGACGCCGGCCCAGAGCAGCGGGTTGGTCCGCAGCTCCTCGGGCAGCTGCTGGCCGAGCACGAAGACGCCCATCACCACGACGAACCAGCCGAACGCCTTGCGCAGCACGTCCGCCGGGATCTTCCCGGCGAGCCGCCCGCCGAGGAAGCTGCCGACGATCGCCGCGGCGGTCACGGCGAGCGCCAGTCCCCAGTTGATCTGCACGCTCGAGAGGTAGCCGGCCAGGCCGGCGAAGGACTTCATCGCGATGACCACCAGCGAGGTGCCGACGGCGACCGGCATCGGCAGGCCGCCGAGGAGCGCCAGCGCCGGCACCACCAGGAAGCCGCCGCCCGCGCCGACCAGGCCGGTGACCAGCCCGACGACGATCCCGTCGAGGACCACCCGGAACACCGGCAGCTCGTGCGGCACCGGCTTGCCCTCGGCGCCGCGCCGGCCCCGGATCATCGCGAACGCGGTGGCCAGCATCATCACCGCGAAGCCGGTGAGCAGGAAGCCGGCCGGGATGAACTCCGCCAGCCGGCCGCCGGCGTACGCGCCGGTCATGCCGGCCAGGCCGAAGATCAGCCCGGTACGCCAGCGGACCCGCCCGGCACGGGCGTGCGGCAGCACGCCCACGGCGCTGGTGGCGCCGACCACGAGCAGGGAGGTCGCGATGGCCTCCTTGGCGGGCAGGTCGGCCACATAGACCAGCAGCGGTACGGCGAGGATGGAGCCGCCGCCGCCGAGCAGGCCGAGGCTGACGCCGATCAGCACGGCCAGCCCGAGCGTCAGCAGCAGGGTGGCGCTCATGCCCGCCCCCCGTTGCCCTCGCGGAGTTGGCCGACGATGGTGTCCAGGTCGCAGCTCGCGCCCCGGTTGTACGGCAGCTTGCTCAGCATCATGCCCATCGCGCAGGTGTTGGTCACCGCGGCGAAGGTGAGGCCGGCGCCGATGAAGCCGGCAACCCACTTGAGGCCGGGTACGAAGACCGAGCCCAGGACGCTGGCCAGCACGATGGAACCGGCGACCAGGCGGACCTGCCGCTCCAGGTCCCAGCGGGACGCGCCCTGCTTGACCGGCGCGTTCGCCGCCTGCCAGGCGAGCATGCCGCCGTTGAGGACCTTCAGGTTGGGCAGCCCGACCCCGGCGAGCGCCTGCTCGGCCTGGGTGGCGCGGGCGCCCGAGCGGCAGATCAGCACCACGTCCTCGTCGAGGTGGTTGCGCAGTTCCTCGCGGTGCTCCTTGAGCAGGTCGAGCGGGACGTTGTAGGCGCCGGGGATGTGCACGGTCTCGAACTCGGCCGGGGTGCGCACGTCGAGCAGTCGGGGGGCGCGCCCGGAGTTGATCAGCTCCCGCAGGGTGGTGGCGTCCAGGGTGGCCGGCTGGGTGGTCTCGGAAGTGCTCATTTCTCCTCGTTCTGGGACGAACCGCCTTGGCCGGCGGCAGGGTGGGGCGCCGGCCGGCGCGCGGTGCGCCGGCCGGAACTCGGGTACGGGTCAGGCGTTGTCGGCCATGGCGACTCCCGCCGCCTCGGCCTGGTCGAACTTGTCGTCGACGACGACGACCTCGCGGCCGGCGTTGGCCAGCAGCGACGCGGCGGCGGTGGCCCGGTAGCCGGAGCCGCAGTGCACCCAGACCGCGCCCGCCGGCACGTCGGCGAGCCGCTTGGGCAGGTCGGGCAGCGGGATGTGCACGGCGCCCTCGACGTGGCCGGCGCGCCACTCGTTGGTCATCCGTACGTCGAGCACGACGTCCGGGGTGGGCAGGCCGGCGGGGGTGTTCCCGGCCCGGGCCGCGGCCAGGGCCGGGAAGTCGGCCATCCGCAGCTCGCGGAGCTGTCCGGGCTCGGTGGTCCACTGCTCGGCCGCGCCGGTGGCCTGCGCGGCGGGCCGGTAGATGCCGATCCGGACCAGCTCCCGCTGGGCGTCGGCGACCTGCTCCGGCGTCTCCGCCAGCAGCGTGATCGGCGTGCCCCAGTCGATCAGCCAGCCCAGCCAGGTGGACATCGGGCCGTCCAGGCCGAGGCTGACCGTGCCGGCCAGGTGCGAGGTGGCGTACGCCTTGCGGTGCCGCAGGTCCACCACCCACTCCCCGGCGGCCATCCGGTCGCGGAGCTGGGCCGCGTCGGCCCGGGTGACCGGGGTGAGGTCGACCGGAGCGGGCCCGGCGTTGTTCGCCACGCCCATGTGGGCGTAGTACGCCGGGTAGGCGTCCAGGCCGGCGAGGGTCTGGGTGACGAACTCGTCCGCCGCGAGCCGCAGCACCGGGTTCGCCTGCTTCTCCCGCCCGATGGTCGAGTCGGGGGCGTCGGCCTGGCTGGCCGAGCAGAAGCTGCCGAAGCCGTGCGTCGGCCACACCTGCGCCCCGTCGGGCAGCAGGTCGACCAGCCGCCGCGCCGAGGCGTGCTGGTGGTGGGCCAGCTCATGGGCGTGCTCCTGACCGAGCAGGTCGGTGCGCCCGGTGGTACCGAACAGCAGCGAGCCGCCGGTGAAGACGCCCGCCGGCTGCCAGTCGCCGTCGGTGGCCTCGTCGAGGACGTACGAGAGGTGGTGGAAGGTGTGGCCGGGGGTGGCGACCACGCGCAGCCGCAGGGCGTCGGAGACGGGCTCCACGTCGCCGTCGGTGACCGGTACGCGATCGAAGCCGACCTCGTCCGCGCCGGCGACCAGGTAGCGGGCGCCGGCGATCCGGGCGAGTTCCAGGCCGCCCGAGACGTAGTCGTTGTGGATGTGCGTCTCCACCACGTGGGTGATCCGCACGCCCTTGGCCCCGGCGAGGTACAGGATCCGGTCGATGTCGCGCTGGGGGTCGACCACGATCGCCACCCGGCCGTCGGAGGCCAGGTAACTGCGGTCGCCCAGCGAGGACGTGGCGATGACGGACACGTCGACTGCCATGTGCCGTACTCCTTCCTTTCCCCACATACCCCGGGGGGTATATGGGAGACAGATTTCGACCCGGGTTACGGGCATGTGTTACCCGCCCTCGCCGCGATCACGCGGCGAGGGCGTGTGAATTCCTCGCTCAGGCCAGGGCGAGGAAGAGCTTCTCCAGCTCCTCCTCGGACATCTCCGGCTCCTCGCCGCGTTCGCGGGTGGTGCCGCAGTGCCGCATACCGGACGCGATGATCTTGAACCCGGCCCGGTCGATGGCCTTGGAGACCGCGGCGAGCTGGGTCAGGGCCGACCGGCAGTCCTCGCCGTTCTCCATCATCTCGATGACGGCGTTGAGCTGGCCCCGGGCCCGCTTGAGCCGGGTCAGCGCCTCGCTGGTCATCTCGGGTTGAAGCTTCACGGCACCACCTCCTGCGTTCAACATACCCCAGGGGGTACTTGGCTCGCCAGTGGGATACCCCCACGGGTATCTTCAACGGCACGGGTCACCGGCGGATTCCCACCATCCCAGCGGAACGATCCCCGGCGACCACCCTGCTCACCCTCCAGGAGGTTCCATGGCTCCGGTACGGCATCACCAGGTGGTCATCGTCGGTGGTGGCACCGCCGGCATGCTCCGCGGCCTGGCCTGAGTCACCGAATCACCGGCGGCCGGACCGGCCGGCCGGCATCATGTCCACCGAAGGAGAGCAGAAGCGATGAGCTACGCGATGACCGTCCGCCTGTCCGCCGGGTTCGCCCCGACGGTGGAGCGCGTCCGGGCGGCCCTGAAGGACCAGGGCTTCGGGGTGCTGACCGAGATCGACCTGCGCTCGACGCTGCACGACAAGCTCGGGGTCGACCTGGCGGAGTACGTCATCCTCGGGGCCTGCAACCCGCCCCTGGCGCACCGCGCGGTGCAGGCGGACCCGGCGATCGGCCTGCTCCTGCCGTGCAACGTCGTCGTCCGCGCCGACGGGCCGGACGGCACGGTCGTGCAGGCAATGGACCCGCAGGTGATGGTGCAACTCAGCGACGCGCCCGAGCTGCGGGCGGTCGCCGACGAGGCCGGCGCCCGGCTGCGCGCCGCGCTGGACGCGTTGACCGGCTGAGCCGCGCCGGGGGCGCGGGCGGATGCCCGCGCCCCCGGGTACGGCAGGGTCAGCGGGCTGCGCCGCTTCCGGCCAGCTTTGCCCGTACCTCGTCCATGTCGAGGTCGCGGACCGCCTGGATCACCTGCTCCAGCGCGGCGGCCGGCAGCGCGCCGGGCTGGGCGAAGACCAGGATGCCGTCCCGGAAGGCCATCAGCGTCGGGATCGACCGGATCTGGGCGGCCGCGGCGAGACCCTGCTCCGCCTCGGCGTCGACCTTGCCGAACACGATGTCCGGGTGCTGCGTGCTGGCCTTCTCGAAGACCGGCGCGAAGCTGCGGCAAGGGCCGCACCAGCTGGCCCAGAAGTCGACCAGGACGATCCCGTCCCGGCTCACGGTCTCCGCGAAGTTCGCTCCGGTCAGCGCCACGCTCGCCATGTCCCACCTCCGTGTCTCGACGGCGTTCCAGCGCGCACAACATACCCATGGGGGTATTTGTTCCCGGTGCCGCGCGGCTCACTCGGGAATGTCGATGCCCCCGGGGTGGGTTAAGCTCCACGTAGATACCCCGGGGGGTATACGGATTCGAGGAGGAAGCATGCGAGAGGTCGACCTGCCGGAGTTCGCCGCCGCGCACGCCGACGGCGCCGTCGCCGTGGACGTGCGGGAGCCGTTCGAGTACGTCGAGGGGCACGTGCCCGGCGTCCGCTCGGTGCCGCTGGCCCAGTTGCCGACCGTGGTCGGGGAACTGCCACGCAACCGTCCCGTCTATGTCATCTGCGCCAGCGGCAACCGGAGCCTGGCCGCCGCGCAGTTCCTGGCCCGCGCCGGTATCGACGCCCGCTCGGTCCGGGGTGGCACCGGCGGATGGGCGCGCAGTGGCCGTCCGGTCGTCGCCGGGGTGGACGCATGACGCTCGGCGGCAGGCTGAAGAGGCTCTTCGGCGCGCGCTACGCCACCGTCGGGCCGGAGCGGGCGGCCGCCCTGGTGGCCGCCGGGGGCGTGTTGCTGGACGTGCGGGAGCCGGCCGAGTGGCGGGCCGGCCACGCGCCGCGGGCGCGACACATCCCGCTCGGGCAACTGGCGGACCGGATCGGTGAGCTGCCGGCGGATCGGCCGGTGGTCACCGTGTGTCGCTCCGGCGCGCGGTCGCGGCAGGCCGCCGCGCTGCTCGCCCGCGAACGCGGCCAGGTGCACAACCTCGCCGGCGGCATGCGGGCCTGGGCCGAGGCCGGGTTCGCCCTGCAGGCGAAGGGTGGCCGGCCCGGCCGCCTGAGCTGAGCCGGGCCGATGGTCCCGGAAGGGCGGGACCATCGGCCCGGAATATACCCCCGGGGGTATACGCTATCGTGAGTGTATCGCCGTTCATCACTGCGAAGGAGTTCCGCGCGATGTTGTTCACCCAGTACTACCTGGACTGCCTGTCCCAGGCGTCGTACCTGATCGCCGACGACACCACCGGACGGGCGGTGCTCGTCGACCCGCGCCGGGACATCGACGAGTACCTGACCGACGCCCGGGCGCACGGCCTGACCATCGAAGGGGTGATCAACACCCACTTCCACGCCGACTTCCTCGCCGGCCACCTCGAGGTGGCCGCCGCGACCGGCGCCTGGATCGGCTACGGGCACCGCGCGGAGACCGAGTACCCGAGCCGCAAGCTCACCGACGGGGAGCGGATCAGCCTCGGCGACGTGACGCTGGAGATCATGGAGACCCCCGGGCACACCCCGGAGTCGATCAGCATCCTCGTCTACGAGCACGCCACCGACCCGGTGCCGTACGGGGTGCTCACCGGTGACGCCCTCTTCATCGGCGACGTGGGCCGGCCCGACCTGCTCGCCTCCCTCGGCGTCACCGCCGACGACCTCGGCCGGATGCTCTACGACAGCGTCCAGCGCAAGCTGATGGGCCTGCCCGACGAGGTCCGGGTCTTCCCGGCGCACGGCGCCGGCTCGGCCTGCGGCAAGAACCTCTCCACCGAGCGGCAGTCGACCATCGGCGAGCAGCGCCGGACCAACTACGCCTGCGCCCCGATGAGCGAGGAGCAGTTCCTCGCCCTGGTCACCGGCGGGCAGCCGGCCGCGCCGGGCTACTTCGCCTTCGACGCGGTGCTCAACCGCAAGGCCCGCGAGCTGTTCGACCACACCAGGGCCCCGCGCCCGCTCGACGCCGCCGAGTTCGGCCGGGCGCGCAGCGAGGGCGCCGTGGTGGTGGACGCCCGCGACCCGCAGGAGTTCGCCGCCGGCCACGTCCGGGGTGCGATCAACATCCCCGCCGACGGCCGGTTCGCCGAGACCGCGGGCAGCGTGATCGCGCCCGACCGCAAGGTGCTCGTGGTGGCCCCGCAGGACCGGGAGGAGGAGATCGTCGTACGCCTCGCCCGGATCGGCTTCGACCACGTCGTGGGCTACCTGCGCGAGCCCGAGGGCGCGTTCCTGGAGATGGTCGCCGACATGGCGCGGGCCAGCCGGCTCACCGCCACCGAGCTGCGCGCGGCGCTGGACACCGCCACCGCGCCCGTGGTGCTGGACGTCCGCAACGCCGGTGAGCGGGAGCAGGGCGGCGTCGACGGCTCGCTGCACATCCCGCTCGCGGAGCTGCCCCGCCGCCTCGACGAGGTGCCGTCCGACCGGCCGGTCGTGGTGCACTGCGCCGGCGGGTACCGCTCCTCGGTCGCGGCCAGCCTGCTGCGCAACGCCGGCCGGGCCGACGTCTCCGACCTGCTCGGGGGCTACGGCGCCTGGCAGGCGCTGCACGCCGCCGTCTGACCGACCGGTCTCGCGGGTGGCCGGGGCAACCGCCCCGGCCACCCGCCGCGTACGTGGGAGAAGAGATGACAGCGACCTCCGTCGCGCCGAGGCTGGGTCTGCGGGCGAACGCCGCCCAGTTCCTGCTCCTCGTCGCGGTCAACGCGCTGGTGGGCGGCGTGCTCGGCACCGAGCGAACCGTGCTGCCGCTGCTCGGCGAGCGGGAGTTCCACCTGACGGCGTACACCGCCGCGCTGACGTACATCCTCGCCTTCGGCGCGACCAAGGCGGTCACCAACTTCTTCGCCGGCACGCTCTCCGACCGGTACGGCCGCAAACCGGTGCTGCTGGCCGGCTGGCTGGCGGCGATCCCCGTGCCGCTGCTGCTCATCTGGGCGCCGAGCTGGGGCTGGGTGGTCGCCGCCAACGTGCTGCTCGGCGTCAACCAGGGCCTCGCCTGGTCCACCACGGTGATCATGAAGATCGACCTGGTCGGGCCGCACCGGCGCGGCCTCGCCATGGGGCTGAACGAGGCCGCCGGCTACCTCGCGGTGGCCGTCACCGCGCTGGCCACCGGCGCCCTCGCCGCCCGCTACGGCCTGCGGCCCGCACCGTTCCTGCTCGGTGCCGCGTACGTCGCGGTGGGCCTGGGCCTGTCCACGCTGCTGGTCCGGGAGACGCGCGGCCACGCCCACCACGAGGCGGCCAACCATCAGGGGAGTGCCCACCACGCCGGCCTCACCACCCGGCAGGTCCTCGGCCTGGTCAGCTGGCGGGAACCGGCCCTCAGTTCGGCCAGCCAGGCGGGCCTGGTGAACAACCTCAACGACGGCCTCGCCTGGGGACTCTTTCCGGTGCTCTTCGCCGCCGCCGGGCTCTCCCTGTCCCGGATCGGGGTGCTGGCGGCCCTCTACCCCGCGGTCTGGGGCCTCGGGCAGCTCGTCACCGGACCGCTTTCCGACCGCGTCGGCCGCAAGCCCCTCATCGTGGTCGGGATGCTGACCCAGGCCGGCGCGCTCGGGCTGATCGCCGGCGCTCCCGGATTCGGCGGGTGGGCGGCCGGCGCGGTGCTGCTCGGCGCCGGCACCGCGATGGTGTACCCCGCGCTGCTGGCGGCGGTCGGTGACGTCGCCCATCCGGCCTGGCGCGCCCGCGCCGTGGGCGTCTACCGGCTCTGGCGGGACGGCGGCTTCGCCGTGGGCGCCCTGTCCGCCGGACTGCTCGCGGACCTCGTCGGCATCCGGGGCGCCACCTGGGCGGTGGCCGGGCTCACCGCCGCCTCCGGCCTGCTCGTCGCGGTGCGGATGTACGAGACCCACACCCGCGCCTGAGGAAGGACACACAGGGTCCACACCGGATCGACGGAGCGTCTATCCTGTCCGCCGACGACCCAGGCGGAAGGGATCCGATGCCGTCGCGGCAGGACCAGCTCCACTCGTACCAGTTCACCGTCCAGCGGGCGGTCGCGGCGCTGGTGATGCGGGAGACCGACCCGGCGCAGTCGCCGTTCCGCCGGCTGGCCGGCGCGGGCCTGGCCAGCGTGCTGGTGGCGGTGATCGCGCTCGGCGGGGCCGCACTGTACGGCCTGTTCGCCGGCGGCGGCAGCTCCTGGCGTGACCCGGGCGCGGTGATCGTGGAGAAGGAGTCCGGCGCGCGGTTCGTCTACCGGGAGCAGCGGCTGCACCCGGTGCTCAACTACGCCTCCGCGCTGCTGATCATCGGGGCGGAGCACCCGAAGACGGTGCTGGTCTCCCGTCGCTCGATCGACGGCGTGCCGCGCGGGCTGCCGCTCGGCATCGCCGACGCGCCGGACTCGCTGCCCGCGCCGGGCCGGCTCGCCACCGGGGCGTGGACGGTGTGCTCGGTCGCCGCCGAGCCCGGGCGCGCGGAGGCTCGCTCGGCCCTGCTGATCGGGCGGGAGGCCATTGGCGGCCGGCCGCTCGGCGACCAGGGGCTGCTGCTGCGGCATCCGGACGGCAGCCTGCACCTGCTCTGGCACGACCGGCGCTACCTGCTCCGGGACACCGACCGGGTGCTGGCCGCGCTGGCCGCGACCCGGGCGCGGGCCGTACGGGTCGCCGCCGCGCTGCTCAACACCGTGCCGGCCGGCGCCGACCTGGCTTCGCCGGCGCTGCCCGGCCTGGGGGAGCCGTCCGGCCGGGTCGACGGCGCCACCGTCGGCGACGTCTACCTGGTGCGCAACTCCGGCGGCGGCCGGCAGTACGCGGTCGCCGAGCGGGACGGCCTCGCCGGCATCACCGAGTTCCAGGCCGCCCTGCTGCTCGCCCGCACCGGCCAGGGTGACCCGAAGCCGATCACCCTGGGGCGCTTCGCCGCCCTGCCCAAGCTCCCCGACCGGGCGCCCACCGGGCCGGCCGCGCCGCCGGCCGTACCGCCCCGGCTGGCCACCGCGGACCTCGGCGCGCTCTGCGCCCGGGTCGCGGACGACGCCGGCGTACGCGACCTGCGGGTCGGCGTCACCCCGCCGGACGTCTCCGCCGCCGCCCGGACCGCCAGCGGCCACGGCGGGCTCGCCGACCGGGTGGTGGTCGAGCCCGGCCGGGGCGCGGTGGTCGAGTCGGTCGCCGCGCCGGGCGCCACCGGCGGCGCGGTCAGCGTCGTCACCGACCTGGGCCGACGGTACGTGCTCACCGGCGGCGACGTGCTCGGCATGCTGGGCTACTCCGGCGTCCGGCCGCTGCGGCTGCCGGCGGGCCTGGTCAGCCTGGTGCCGGCCGGCAGCCCGCTCGACCCGGCCGCCGCCCGCGCCGTCGCCGCCCCGGCTTGACCCGGCGGGCTGGTCGCCCAAGCCCGGCCGGCCGGCGCCTCGGACTCACGGGGCCGCTGGGCATCCTTCGGCGGCTACGAACTTGATGACGTGAACGCATCACCCCGGCCCCGGCTCTGGGGTCCCGGCCGGGTGATCCATCTGCGTCATCAAGTTCGTAGGTGCTCGCGCCAGTCCTGCCGACTCGCGCCGGACGACCGGTGGCGCCCGTCTCAGAGCGGCTTGCGCAGCACCGTGACCGCCCATTCGGCGTCGTCGCGCCACGGGCGCAGGTCCCAGGTGGCGAAGCGGTGCTCCACCCGCAGCCCGGCCGCCACCGCGTCGGCGTCGAGGTCGGTGAGCGGGTAGCCGCGCCGGGTGTCGAAGCCGACCACCATCAGCCCGTCCGGCCGGACATGCGCGGCGACCCGGGCCACCACGTCCCGCTCCGTGCCGGGGGCGACGAAGACCATCACGTTGCCGGCGATCACCGCCGCGTCGAACGGCTCGGGCTCGCCCTGCGCGGCCAGGTCCAACTCCGCGAGGTCAGCGACCAGGAAACGCGGACCCGGGTGATCGGTCCGGGCGGCCTCGATCAGCAGCGGGTCGGCGTCCACGCCCACCACGGTGTGCCCGCGCGCGGCCAGCGCGGCGGCGACGCGGCCGGTACCGGTGCCGGCGTCGAGGATCCGCGCGCCCGGCGGGACCAGGGCGTCCAGCAGCCGAGCCTCGCCGGCCAGGTCCGCCCCCTCGGCCGCGAGCCCCCGGAACCGGTCGATGTACCACTGCGAGTGTCCCGGCTTGGTCTCCGTCACCCAACGCGTCGGCTTGCCCATGCGGCCACGGTAACTGATCTTGTCGGCCGCCCGCCGGTCGACGGCTCAGTCGCATATGCCGATTTTTCGGTTAGAATCAGGGCCGGCACTTCCCTCGGAGCGACGCCATGGCCAACTGGGTTGTCTCGCTGACCGGGCCCCGGCGCGTGAGCCTCGAGCCCTGCCCCGCGGACCCGCTCGGACCGGCCCGGATCCGCGTCCGCACCTGCTATTCCGGCATCTCCGCCGGCACCGAGCTGACCCTCTACCGGGGCAGCAATCCCCGGCTCAGCAAGGACTGGGACGATGCCACCGGGATGTTCGTCCCCCGCCAGGCCGCGCCCGCGTACCCCGTGATCGGGTTCGGCTACGAGGAGGTCGGCGAGGTGGTCGAGGTCGCCTCCGACGTCACCGACCGCCGCCCCGGGCAGGTCGTCTGGGGAATCTGGGGGCACCGCGCGGAGGCCGTGGTGGCGGCCGGCGCGGTTGCCCCGCTCGCGCCCGGGCTCGATCCGTTGCCCGCCGCCCTGCGCGCCGCCGCGCCGTACCTCGGGCACGTGCAGGTCAGCGACTCCAACCGGTACCAGCCCGGGGCGGGGCACCTGGACTGGGCGGTGCTGCTGCGCACCCTCGACGAGATCGGCTATCCCGGCTGGCTGGCCCTGGAGTGCCGGCTGCGCGGCGAGCCGGTCGCCGCCCTGCGGCAGGCCGCCACCGTGCTCCGGCAGGCCGGGCCGCGGCGGGCGGCTGCGTGAGCGCGGAACGGGCCGCGCTGCTGCGCCGGCTGGCCGTCACCACGCTCCAGGCCAACTGGGAACACGACCACACCGTCCCCTCGCGCACCCTCTATCCGCACCAGTGGAGCTGGGACTCGGCGTTCATCGCGGTCGGGCTGGCGCACGTCCGCCCCGACCGGGCCTGGCGGGAGCTGCGCACGCTCTTCTCCGCACAGTGGGCCGACGGGCGGGTGCCGCACATCGTGTTCAACCCCGCGTTGCCGGTCGGCACCTACTTCCCGGGGCCCGTGTTCTGGGACTCGTCGCGGGCCGCCGGGGCGCCCGCCGCGGCCACCTCCGGCATCGTCCAGCCGCCAGTGCACGCCGCGGCCGCCTGGCTGGTGCACCGGCGGGCCCCCTCCGAGGCGTCGGTGCAGGCGCTGCGCTGGCTCTACCCGCGGCTGGTCGCCCAGCAGCGCTACCTCACCCGGCGGCGTGATGTCGGGGGCGGTGGGCTGGCCTGCATCGTGCACCCGTGGGAGTCCGGGGTGGACAACAGCCCGGCCTGGGACGGCCCGCTGGCCGGGGTGCCCGCCGAGGCGGCCGTCATGCGGGCGTACCGCCGGCACGACATCGCGCACGCCGCCGCGGCGCACCGCCCCACGGACCTGGACTACGCGCGGTACGTCGCGATCGTGGCGGCCTACCGGGCGGTCGGCTACCGGGATGACCGGCTGGCCGAACAGCCGTTCCTGGTGGAGTGCCCGCTGGTCAACGCCGCGCTCGGGGTGGCCGAGCACGCCCTGGCCCGGATCGCCGGCGTGGTCGGCGCCGACCCCGGGCCGCACCGGGACCGCGCGGCACGGATCACCGAGGCCCTGGTGGCCCGGCTCTTCGACCCGGCCACCGGCACCTTCCGCCCCCGCGACCTGCGCACCGACCGGCTCGTCCCGGCCCGCACGGTGCTCGGGCTGATCCCGCTGATCCTGCCTGACCTGCCCGCCCGCCAGGTCGGGGCGGTGCTCGCCGAGGCGTGCTCGCCCCGGTTCGGCCTGGCCGCCCGGATGGACCGCCCGCTGCCCACCCACGACCGCACCGCGCCGGACTTCGAGCCGCTGCGCTACTGGCGCGGCCCGAGCTGGGTGAACATCGCCTGGCTGCTGTGGCGCGGGCTGCGCACCCACCACCGGCCCGACCTGGCCGCCGGGCTGCGCGAGTCGATGTGCGACCTGGTCGCCCGGGGCGGCTGCCACGAGTACTTCCACCCGGACACCGGGGCCGGGCTCGGCTCACCGGCGTTCAGTTGGACCGCCGCGCTGGTGCTGGACGCCCTCGCCGAGGGCTGAGCCGCCGACGGGCGGGAACAGCCCGGTGGGCCGAAGGTTCCGGTCAGCCGGCCGGGACGGCCTCCGCCGGCGCCGGCGGGCCGACCGGCGCCGCGTCGGCGGGTGGATCGACGACCAGCAGCTCGGCCGGGACCGGCTCGACCTCGACCCGGCAGTCGTGGAAGGTCGGCCCGCCGCCCAGGTCGGTGTCGCGGACCGCGGTGACCGCGTTGACGGTGGCCCGGCCGGGGCTCAGCCGCGCCCAGTACGCCTTGTAGGTGAACGCCACTCCGCGCCGCGTCGCGTCGTCCACGGCGACGGCGGCCAGGAACGCGCCACGGTCGTTGCGTACCCGCACCGCGTCCCCGTCGACCAGGCCGCGCGCCGCCGCGTCGTCCGGGTGCAGGTGCACGCGCGGCGGCCCGGTCCGCCGGGTGTGCCAGGGCAGCGAGGCGAAGGTGGAGTTCATCAGGAACTTCCCGGCCGGCGCGAGGAGCACCAGCGGGAACCGGGTGGCCAGCGCCGCGTCCCCGGCCTCGACCGGCGGGGTGAAGCCGGGCACGGGATCCACCCCGAGCCGGGCCAGCGACGGGTCGTGCAACCGGGCCCGGCCGTCGGCGGTCGGGAAGCCGCCCGCGGCGTACGGGGCCGAGCCGACCGCCACCCCGGTGGTCCGGGCGTACGTCCGCGCGCACAGTTCCTCGAAGCTGACCGGGGAGTCGCGCAGCAACTGCCGGGCCAACTCCTCGTCGCTGTCCCGCAGCCGGGGATGGTCGATGCCGAGGGCGGCGGCGATCCGGCGGAAGATCTCCGTGTTCGGCAGCGCCTCACCCGGTGCCTCGGTGACCGGCAGGTTCAGCGTCGTGTAGTGATGCCCGTACGAGGTGTGCAGGTCGAGGTGCTCCGGCTGCATGGTGGCCGGCAGCACCACGTCGGCGTAGTCGCAGGTGTCGGTCCAGCGCTGCTCCAGCACCACGGTGTGCAGGTCGTCCCGGCGCAGGCCGGCCAGCAGCCGGTTCTGGTCCGGGGCGGTGGCGGCGGGGTTGGCGTTGAACACCACCAGGGAGGTGATCGGCGGGTCGGCCTCCCCGGTGAGCACGGCGGCCAGCCGGCTCATGTTGATCGAGCGGGCGGGCGGCGCCGGCAGATCCGGCGGCCGCACCACCCGACCCTCGTCGATCGGGTAGTGCCCGCTGGTGGAGACGAGCGCGCCCCCGCCCGGGTACCGGAAGTCGCCGGTGAGCAGCGGCAGCGCGCAGATGGCGCGGATCGCCTGGCCGGCGCCGTGGTGCCGCTGCAGGCCCAGACCCACGCGGACGGCGGTGGGCCGGGTGGTGGCGATCCGCGCGCCGAGCCGGTGGACGACCTCGACCGGGAGGCCGCACTCGGCGGCGGCCCGCTCCACCGGCCACTCGGCCAGCCGGGCCGCCAGCTCCGCCCAGCCGACGGTGTGCGCGGCCAGCCACTCCTCGTCGACCGCGCCGGCGTCGAGCACGCCGCGCATCAGGCCCAGGGCGAGGGCCGCGTCGGTGCCGGGCAGCGGGGCGATGTGCTCGTCGCTGCGGGCCGCGGTCTCGGTGCGCAGCGGGTCGATGGTGACCAGGTACGCCCCGCGCTCCCGGGCCTGCTGCACGAACGGCCACAGGTGCAGGTTGGTGGCGAGCGGGTTGGCGCCCCAGAGCACGATCAGCTTCGCATCCACGATGGACTCCGGCTCGAAGCCGACCGAGCCGCCGTAGACCGAGCGCGTCGCCGTCCGCGCCGCTGCCGTGCAGATGGTGGTGTCCAGCCGGGAGGCGCCCAGGTGGGCGAAGAGCCGGGGACCCATGGTCCAGCCCTGCACGAGGCCCATGGTGCCGGCGAAGTAGTAGGGCAGCACCGCCTCCGGGCCGTCCCGCTCGATGCTGGCCCGCAGCCCGGCGGCCACCCGGTCGAGCGCCTCGTCCCAGCTCGCCGGCCGGAAGGAGACCCGCCCGGCCCCCTTCGGCCCGGTGCGGACGTACGGGGTGGTCAGCCGGTCGGGTCCGTTGACCGCGTCGAGGTAGCGGTTGACCTTGCCGCAGAGCGCGCCTCGGGTGAACGGGTGGTCGCGGTCGCCGCGCAGCGCGACGGCCCGGCCGTCCTCCACGGTGAGCTGCCAGACGCAGGTGTCCGGACAGTCCAGCGGGCAGGCGCCGGGATGGGTGGTGCGGGCCATGCCGCGAGCCTACCGAGGCGGCCCGCAGAGCGCGGGCGGCGGCTGACCCGGCACCGCTGCGGGGTCTCCCCGGTCGACCAGCTCATCTTCGACCACCTCCGGGCGACCGGCGCGTCGCCCTGATCCGGGCACGCCCATGTTGAGCGACATGTCTGACGTGTTCATGTCGGAGAGACATGCCGCGGGTGAGAGCATCACCCGCCCGGTGACCGCGCGCCGGGCCGGCGCGCGTGCGGCGACTGGCGCGGCGCGTTCAGCCGGGCAGCAGTCGGGCCAGGGCGCGCAACGCGGTGCGGACGGCGTCCTCGTCGGCGCTGAGGCTGACCCGCAGCCCGGGCGGCACGCCCCGGCGGGCGGCGAACTCGTCCACCCCGGCCACCGCGATCCCCCGCCGGCGGGCGAGGGCGGTGACCGGCTCGGCGTCGTGGTCGAGGCGTACCCAGGCGAACGGCGCCGGCCCGTCGAGCGTCACCCGGTCGCCGAGCAGGTCCCGGGCCAGCGCGGCCCGGCCGGCCAGCTCGGCGGCGCGGGCGGCGGCGAGCCGGTGCGCGGACCCGCTCAGCACGAGTTGGGTGGCGACCTCGGCGACCAGTGGCGCGGGCGCCCAGGCCAGCGCCCGGGCGGCGGCGCGCAGCGGTTCGGCCAGCGCCGCCGGGGCGTACCGGTAGCCGATCCGCAGTCCGGGGGCGAGGGTCTTGGTGATGCCGGTCAGGTGCACGGTGCGGGGATGCCAGGCGGCGACCGGCGGCGGCCGGTCGGGCCGCAGCGCGCCGAAGGGGTCCTCCTCGATGACGGTGAGGTCGTGGGCGGCGGCCACGGCCGCGATCTCCCGGCGGCGGTCGGCCGGCATGGTGAGCCCGGTCGGGTTGTGCAAGGTGGGGTGGAGGTGCAGCGCGGCCACCCGCCGCCGCGCGCAGAGCCGGTCGATCGCGTCCGGGCGGGGGCCGGCCGCGTCGCTGGGCACCGTCGCCAGTTCGATGTGGAGCAGCCGGGCGGCGGCGAGCAGCCCGGGGTTGGTCAGCTCGGTGGTCACCACCACCTGGCGGGGTTGGGCCACGGCGGCCAGCGCGGCGGCCAGGCCGTGCTGCCCGCCGGCGGTCACCTCGACGGTGTCCGGCTCGGGCCGCCAGCCGGCGTGGGCCATCCAGCGGGCGCCGGCGATGCGGTGGCGCACCGCGTCGGCGTCCTCCGCGCCCACCGCGAGGGGGTCGGCGGCGATCCGGTGCAGGATGGGCGCGACGGCCCGGTGCACCGGGCCGTGCCCGGGCGGGTGCACGGTGGCCACGTCCAGTGCCGGCGTGTCGGCGGCGGCCGGTGGGGTGCGGGCGGGCGCGACGAAGGTGCCCCGGCCGACCTCCCCGCTGAGCAGGCCGCGCCGGGCGGCCACATGGTAGGCACGGCCGACGGTGGCGATGGTGACGCCGAGCCGCCGGGCCAGCTCCCGCTGCGGCGGCAGCCGGTCACCCGGGGAGAGCCGGCCGGCCGCGATGTCGGCGCCGATCGCGTCGGCGAGCGCGAGATAGCGGGGCCCGCTGCCGGCCAACCCCGTCGGCTCCCAGATTGTCACCGTGACAATCTAGCCGCCGCGCCGGCCCGGTCGCCACCGGATTGTCACCGTGACAATCCGGCAGGCCCGACCTCCCGGGTACGCGTCGGAGGCTGCCCGCATGACCGTCACCTCCGCCGCCCTCTGGCGGCACGCCACCTTCCGCCGGCTCTGGCTCTCCGACGCGGTCAGCACCCTCGGCACGCACGTCACCACGGTGGCGCTGCCCCTCGCGGCGCTGACCGTGCTCGGTGCCAACGCGACCGGGGTGGCCGCGCTGACCGCCGCGACCACGCTGCCGTACCTGCTGCTCGGCCTGCCCGCCGGAGCGATCGTGGACCGGCTGCCCCGCCGCGCGGTGCTCGTCACCACCGACCTCGTCCGCGCCGTGCTCCTGGCCAGCGTCCCGCTCGCCTGGGCAGCCGGACGGCTCACCCTCGCCCACCTCGTCACGGTGGCGCTGCTGGCCGGCTGCGCCACCGTGCTGTTCGACGTGGCCTACTTCGCCGCGGTGCCGGCGGTGGTGCCGGCCGGCCGGCTCGCCGCCGCCAACGCCCGCCTCGAGGCGACCCGGGCGGTCGGTCAGACCGCCGGACCGGGCCTGGCCGGCGTGCTGGTCGGGGTGCTCGGCGCGCCGGTCGCACTGCTGGTCGACGTGCTCAGCTTCGTCGCCTCGGCCCTGTTCCTGGCCGGTACGCCCAGGCTGGCCCGGTCCGCCTCGGCCGGGGCGGTGGGAGTCTGGCGGGACGCCGCGGCCGGGGTCCGGTTCGTGTTCCGCGACCCGGTCGTCCGGGCGCTGACCCTCTGCTCCGGCCTGACCAACCTCTGGCACGCCGGCTTCTTGGCCATGCTGCTGGTGTACGCGGTCCGTGAGCTGCGGCTGCCCGCCGCCACGGTGGGCCTGCTGGTCGCCGGGGCCAACGTGGGCTACCTGCTCGGCGCGGCGGTGGCCGGGCGGGCCCGGGCCCGTCTCGGCGTCGGCCGGGCGGTCACCGGGGCGGCGGTGCTCCAGGCCGGCGCCGCGCTGGTGCTGCTGCCGCACCCGCTCGGCGTCGGCGCCGGACTGGCGGTCAACGCCTTCGCCAGCGGGTTGTACAACGTCAACGCGGTCAGCCTCCGGCAGGCGGCCACACCGCCGGCGCTGCTGTCCCGGATGACGGCCACCAGCCGGTTCGTCATCTGGGGGGCGATGCCGCTCGGGGCGGCCCTCGGCGGCGCGTTGACCGGGCTGCTGGGCGCGCCGGCGTACCTCGCGCTGGCCTCGCTGGGGATGGCCGCCGCGGCCCTGGTCACCCGTTGCTCTCCGGTCTGGCGGAGCCGCGACTTCCCGTCCCCGCCCGACCTCCCCGCAACCCCGGACGCCACCACCCCGGCACCCGCCGCCTGCTGACCGCCGCCCACCGCCCCTTGCCGCCGTTTGCCGCCGCCGGCCCCGGGTAACCGCCGGAGCCGGCGAACCGTGCCCGCGCCGGCCCCTGGGGCCTCATTCACGGAAATAGTGGCCATCCGGGATTCGATTGCCACTGTTTCCGTGAAACAGGGCGACAGGGGAAAAGGGCGACAGGAGGCGGACGTGCGGTTTCCCCGATTCGTCGAGGCGGTGTCCCGCCGCTCGGAGCTGCCGGTCGAACAGGCCGCCACGATTTCCCGCGCGGTGCTGCAGACCCTCGCCGACCGGATCACGGGTGGCGAGTCGGCGGACCTGGCGGCGCAACTGCCCGACGAGCTGAGCGGCTACCTCACCGCCCCGGCCGAGGGTGGGGGTGGGGGTGGGGGACCGGTGACCTTCCTGCGCCGGGTCGCCGACCGCGCCGGGGTGGATCCGGCGGTCGCCGAGGCGGGCACGGTCGCGGTGCTCGCGACGCTGCGGGAGGCGGTCACGGTCGACGAGTTCCAGGACCTCGTCGCGCAGTTGCCGAAGGGATTCGACGCGATGGTCGACCCGATCCCCCGTCCGCCGTACGATCGGTGAGGACGTGCTCCCCCAGCGGGGGTTGAGCTGCGGCGAAGGTGCCGCCGGACCGAAGATTCCACGGTCCGAAAGTATTTTCACCGGAAAATAACTCGCCAGTAGGCTCTTACGCCGAAAATCATCTTCGCGCTAGGGGGATGATCGGACGGTTTCCGCCGCCCGAGGTTCCAGCGGACCGTCACCCCTTCGGTCTGACCCCGATCGATTTCCTTCCCATCGAGAGATTGAGCTTTATTCTGCTTCCAATGTGAAGTCCTGGGGGGGATTCATGGTCACATTTGTCGATTGCTGCGCGCCCGCCCGCTGTGGAGAGACACCAGCTCCCTGAGATGACCAAACCGATGATTATCAATCGTTTCGGTGCGGTCGCGGCACGCGACGGCGATCGTCCGGCGGTCCTCGGCGAGACCCACGAGGTCACCTACGCCGAGCTGGCCGGCCTGGCCGGGGGGTACGCGGCCGCGTTCGTCGCCGCCGGCGCCCGACCCGGCGCCCGGACCGCCCTGCTCACCGCACACGGCACGCCGACCGTCGCGGCCCTTCTCGGCGCCCTCGCCGCCGGCTGCGCGTACGTGCCGCTGGACCCGGGGTTCCCGGTCGACCGGCTGCGCCACATGCTCGTCGCCGCCGGGGTGGACCTCGTCGCCTGCGCCGCCGACCACCGTGAACTGGCTCGCGAGCTGGCCGGCGACCGCGCCGTGGTGACTCTGGGCGACCTGCCGCCCGCCCCGCTGCGGCCGGTCCCGGTCGACCCGGACGCGCTCGCGTACGTGCTGTTCACCTCGGGCTCCACCGGCGTGCCCAAGGCGGTCGGGCAGACCCACCGTAACCTCGCGCACGTCGTCGACAACCAGATCGGGACCCTGGCCGTCGGGCCGGGCGACCGGCTGAGCCTGCTCGCCTCGTTCAGCTTCGACGCCGCCATTCCCGACCTCTACCCGGCGCTGCTCACCGGCGCCGCGGTGATCCCGGTGGATCTGCGCCGGCAGGGTCTCGCGTGCGCGGTCGAGCAGCTCGACCGGCACCGGGCGACCGTGCTGCACTGCACCCCCACCGTCTACCGCCACCTGCTCGACACCCTCGGCGAGCGGCGGCTCGACGCGGTCCGGGTGGTGCTGCTCGGCGGCGAGCAGGCCAGCTGGGCCGACGCTGTCCGTGGCCGGGGCCGGTTCGCCCCCGACTGCGAGCTGGTCAACGGCTACGGCGCCACCGAGATGACCTTCGTCGCCCGGTACGCGCTGCCGCTGTCCACGGTCGACCCGGCCGCCGCCGGCCCGCTGCCGATCGGCGCCCCGTTCCCCGGCTACGAGCTGCGTCTCGCCCCGGACACCGGGGAGATCGTGGTGCGCAGCCGGCACCTCGCCCCCGGCTACCTCAACCAGGACAGCGACCGGTTCACCGTGGACGTTGACGGGGTGCGGGCGTACCGGACCGGCGACCTGGGCCGGCGGCTGCCCGGCGGCGACCTGCTCTGCCTGGGCCGGCTCGACCGGCAGGTGAAGGTGCGCGGCCACCGGGTCGAGCTGACCGAGGTCGAGGCGGTGCTGGCCGCCCAGCCCGGCGTCGCCGGGGTGCGGGCCATCGCCCGCGACGGTGAGCTGCTCGCGTACGCCCGTCCGGCCGGCGGGACCCGGCCGGACGGGACCGCGCTGCGGGCCGCCCTCGCCGCGGCGCTGCCGGAATACGCGCTGCCCCGTGCGGTCGTGGTGCTCGACGAGTTCCCGCTCACCGTCACCGGCAAGGTCGACGAGCGGGCGCTGCCCGACCCGGCCGGCCCGGTGCCGGCGGTGGAGGCCCCGGCCACCGCGACCGAGCGGGTCGTGCACGACATCTGGTGCGCGGTGCTCGGCAGGCCGGCGGTCGGCCGCACCGACGGCTTCTTCGACGTCGGCGGCCAGTCCCTGCTGCTCGGCCAGGTGCAGCAGCGGCTGGCCGAGCGGTTCGGGGTGCGCCTGCCGATGACCCGACTCCTCGACCACCCCACGGTGGCCGCCCAGGCGGCGCTGCTGGACGCCCCGCCCGAGGCGCTGCGCGCGCCGGTGCTGCCCGTACCGGTCGCGCCGGCCACCGCGGCCCGCGAGTACACCGGCGACGAGATCGCCGTGGTCGGGCTCGCCGGGCGCTTCCCCGGCGCCCCGGATGTGGCCACCTACTGGTGGAACCTCTGCACCGGCGTCGACTCGATCCACGAGCACACCGACGCGGAGCTGGCCGCCCTGGGTGTCGGGCCGGGGCTGCGCGCGGACCCCCGGCACGTGCGGGCCGTCGGCCGGCTCGACGGGGTGACCGACTTCGACGCCGAGTTCTTCTCCTTCGGCGCCGACGAGGCCGCCCGCACCGACCCGCAGCACCGGGTCTTCCTGGAGACCGCCTGGGAGGCGCTGGAGGACGCCGGGCACGACCCGTCCCGGTTTCCCGGCCTGATCGGGGTCTACGCGGCCACCTCCGCCAACCGCTACTTCCTCTTCCACCTGCTCGACAACCCGGCGGTGATGGGCGACGTCGACCCGGACGACTGGGAGGCCCGGCTGGTCGGCCGGCAGTTCACCGACCACCTGCCCGGGCAGGTCGCGTACCGGCTGGGGCTGACCGGGCCGGCGCTGGCTGTGCAGAGCGCCTGCTCCAGCTCGCTGGCCGCGGTCTGCGTCGCGGCGCAGAGCCTCGCCGACTACCAGTGCGACATCGCGCTGGCCGGTGGGGTCACGGTCACCTGGCCCCGGCACCGGCACACCCCGGGCGGGACGGCGTCGCCGGACGGCCGCTGCCGCGCCTTCGACGAGGGCGCCAACGGGTCCGGCTTCGGCTCCGGGGCCGGCGTGGTCGTGCTGCGCCGGCTGGCCGACGCGCAGGCCGACGGGGACCGGATCTACGCCGTCCTGCCCGGCTGGGCGGTCACCAACGACGGCCCGGACCGGGCCGGATTCGCCGTCCCCGGGCCGGCCGGGCAGGCCGCCGCGGTGGCCAACGCGCTGGCCGCCGCCGAGGTCGCCCCGGGCGAGGTCCGGTTCATCGAGGGCCACGGCAGCGGCACGCCGCTCGGTGACGCCATCGAGGTGGCCGCGCTGCACGAGGTGTACGCCGCGGCCGGCCCGCCCGGATCCTGCGCGCTCGGCTCGGTGAAGACCAACATCGGCCACCTCGACGCCGCCGCCGGCATCGCCGGGCTGATCAAGGCGGTGCTCGCCGTCCGACAGGGCGTGATCCCGCCGAACCTGCACTTCACCCGCCCGCACCCGGAGATCGACCTGACCGCCGGCCCGTTCTACGTGCCGACAAAGGCCCGGGACTGGCCGGAGGCATCGCGCCGGGTGGCCGGGGTCAGCGCCTTCGGTCTCGGCGGCACCAACGCGCACGTGGTGGTGGAGCAGCCGCCGCCAGAGGGGCCGGGGGAGGAGCCCGGCGACGGGCCGTGGCTGCTGCCGGTGTCGGCGCGTACCCCGGCGGCGCTGCGGGCGGCGCTGACCCGGCTGCGCGCCCACCTGGCCGGCGCCACGCCGGCACTGCCCGAGGTGGCCGCCACCCTCGCGCTGGGCCGGCGCGCCTTCGCCCACCGGGCCGCCGTGATCGCCGCCGACCTGCCCGGCGCGCTCGCCGCCCTGGACGTGCTGCTGGACACCGACGCCCGGATCGCCGGGGACGACGGTGCCCTGCGCCAACCGGCCGCCGACTGGGTGGCCGGGCGGGACGTCGACTGGGACGCCCTGCACCCGGCGGGCACGGTCCGCCGCACCGGACTCCCCACGTACCCGTTCCAGCGCCAGCGGTACTGGATCGACCCCGTGCAGAAAGGCCCACGTTGAACTGGTTCGTCTCGACCGGAAGCCGACCCCAGGCGCCGGTGAGATTGTTCTGCCTGCCCTACGCCGGTGCCGGGGCGAGCGCCTTCCGGCGCTGGCAGGAGGGGATCGGCCCGGACGTCGAGGTGCTCCCGGTGCAGCTGCCCGGCCGGGAGAACCGGATCAACGAGGACCCACGCTTCACCGTCGCCGACGTGGCCGCCGCGATCGCCTCCCGCGCCGACCGCCCGTACGCCGTCTACGGCCATTCGATGGGCGGCCGGGTCGGCTTCGAGGTGGTCCGCGAGTTGCGCCGCACCGGTCGACCGCTGCCGCTGCGGCTGTACGTCGGCGGCGCCCGCGCCCCGCACGTCACCGCGCCCAGCCTCTTCGACGGACTGTCCCGGGTGGACGACGAGGAACTGCTGCGCCGCCTCGGCGAGGGCGGCGGCCTCCCCGCCGAGCTGCTCGACCATCCCGAGCTGGTGGAGTTGCTGCTGCCGCTGCTGCGGGCGGACTTCGGCCGGGTGGACAGCTACCGGTACGTTCCGGGCGAACCGCTGCCGCTGCCGATCGTCGCCTTCAGCGGCGCGGACGACCGGGCGGTGACCCACGCGCACAGCGCCGCCTGGGCCGAGCACACCGCCGCGGGTTTCACCCTGCGCGAGATCGGCGGCGGGCACTTCTTCCTGCACGACCGGCTGCCCGAGCTGCTCGCCGCGATCCGCGCCGACCTGGCCGAGGCGCGCGCCGCAGCCCGGCCCGCGCCCGCGCCGCCGCCCCCCGCCGCCGGGACCGGCGGGCACCGGGTGCCGCTCGGCGACACCGGCTGGTCGGTGTGGCGGGACGCCATCCTGCGCGGCACCGGCTTCCCGGCCGACGGACTGACCCTGTTCCACGCGCCGCGCGCCGCCGCGGCCGCCGACGAGCTGCTCGCCACCGGCGCCGGCGAGGACCGGTTCGACAAGGAGTTCGACGAGGCGCTCCGCGCCGCCGCCCACCAGCTCAGCGAGCTGGCCGCCCAGCCGCTGCTGCGGGAGGCGGTGACCTGGCAGAACGCCGGCGCCCTGGTAACGCTGGACGGCCTGGTCGCCGGTGGCGGCGACGCGGCCCGCAACGTCCGGCGCCGGGACCGGGAGCGGGCCTTGCTCAAGTACTGGCAACGCTACGCCGGCAAGAACGAGACGGTGGGCTTCTTCGGCCCGAGCTGCTGGGTCACCGTGGACCCGGACGAGCCGGCCGTCGCCCGGATCGGCACCGGGCCGGAGCTGACCCGCCACCGCTGGGTGTGGTTCGAGTCGTGGGCGCTCACCGCGTACGCCGACCGGCTCGGCGCGGACCTGGCCGTGCGCCGCTGGTGGCCGCCGGCGCTCCGTTCCCACCTGAGCCTGCGCGACCGCGCGGTGCTGCGCCCCGGACGGCCGCCGGTGCCGCTGTCCCCGGTGGAGGCGGCGCTGCTCGCCGCCGTCGACGGCCGCCGACCCGCCGTCGAGCTGGTGACCGATCCCGCTGTCGGGCTGCGCCGCCCGGAGGACGGCTACGCGCTGCTGGACCGGCTGGTGGCCCGGGAGCTGATCACCTGGGACGCCGCGCTGCCGATCAGCCCCGAGGCGGAACAGATGCTCAGCGACCGGATCGAGGCCATCGGCGACGAGCCGGCGCGGGCGGCCGCGCGGGCCGGCTGGGACCGGCTGCGCGTCGCGCGGGACACCGTCGCCGCCGCAGCCGGCGACCCGGACCGGCTGCGCGCGGCCCTCGACGCGCTCAACGCCACCTTCACCGAGCTGACCGGGGCCTCGCCGCGGCGCCGGGACGGCCAGATGTACGCCGGCCGGACCATCTGCTACGAGGACACCAGCCGGGACCTCGACGTGGTTTTCGGCGCGCCGCTGCTGGCCGACCTCGCCGCCCCGCTCGACGTGCTGCTGCGCGCCGCCCGGTGGATGGTCCAGGCGCTGGCCGACGCGTACGGCACGGTGTTCCGGGAACTCTACGAGGAGCTGCGCGGCGACGCCCGCGACGGGCGGGTCGCCCTGTCCGACCTGTGGTTCCTGGTGCAGGGCCTGTTCTGGGGTGCCGGCGAGCGGCCGGTGGACGCGGTGTCGGCCGAGTTCGCGGCGCGCTGGGCGGGCCTGTTCGGGCTGGACACCCTCCCCGCCGGCAGCACCGAGGTGCGGGTGCGGGCCGCCGACCTGGCTGACCGGATCGACGAGGTCTTCCCCGGCCGCCGGCCGGACTGGTCCAACGCCCTGATGCACAGCCCCGACCTGCAGATCTGTGCCGCCGACGCGGACGCGCTGCGCCGCGGCGAGTACACCGTCGTGCTCGGCGAGCTGCATGCGGCCTGGTCGTCCTTCGACTGCGCGGTCTTCACCCCGTCGCACCCGGACGTCGAGCGGCTGCGTACGGCGCTCACCGCCGACCTCGGCGAGCGGCGGATCCGGCTGCTGTTCCCCACCGAATGGCCCCGCCGGACCAGCCGCACCGCGGAGACCCTCGCCGGCCCCACCGACCGGTACCTGGCGTTCCAGCCGGCGCCGGGCGGGGACCCGGCCCGGGTGCTGCCCACCGTGGACCTCACGGTCACCGACTCCGACGGCCGGCTGGTCGCCACCGCGTCCGACGGCCGGCGCTGGCCGCTCACCGAGGTCTTCGCCGAACTGCTGAGCGCGCACGCGGTGGACGGCTTCAAGCTGGTCGCGGCCGCGCCGTACACGCCCCGGATCGTCCTCGACAACCTGGTGGTGGCCCGGCAGACCTGGCGTACGACGGTGGGGGAGAGCGGCCTGGCCACGGTCACCGGGGAGCGGGCCCGCTTCCTCGCGGTCCGGGCCTGGCGCCGCCGGCTCGGCCTGCCCGAGCAGGTCTACGTGAAGCTCGGCACCGAGACCAAGCCCTGCTTCGTCGACCTGGGCGGCCCCGCCTTCGCGAACATGTTCTGCGCCCTGGTCCGGGCCGCCCGGGTCGACGGCGGGGACGACGTGTCGCTGGTGGTCAGCGAGATGCTGCCCACCCCCGACCAGGCCTGGGTGCCCGACGGCGCCGGCCGGCGGTACTTCAGCGAGCTGCGCCTGCAGATCGTCGACGATCACCCGGAGGGGACCCGATGACGAGCCACCTGCTGCCGCTCGGCGACACCGGCTGGTCGGTGTGGCGGGACGTGCTGCTGCGCACCGCCGGCTTCCCGGCCGCCGGGCTCGACCGGTTCGCCGCGCCGGAGGCGGCGGCCGTCGCCGACGCCGTGCTCGCCGGGGAGAGCAGCCCGGAGCTGCTGGACAAGGCGCTGCGCGAGGCGTTCGCCGAGTCCTCGGCGGCGGCCGGGGAGATCGCCGCCGACCCGCTGCTGCGCGAGGCGGTCACCTGGCAGAACCCGGACATGCTCGTCGCCCTTGACGGCCTGCTGCGCACCGACCCGGCGGTGCGCAACGTACGCCGGCGCAAGCGCGAGCTGAGCCTGCTGCGCTACTGGCAGCGGTACTGCGGCAAGGCCGAGACGATCGGCTTCTTCGGGCCGGTCTGCTGGGGCACCATCGACCCGGACGACCCGCGCACCCGGCTGACCCCGGGGCCGGCGCTGGTGCGCCGCCGCCGGGTCCACTTCGAGGCGTGGGCGCTGATCGCGTACGCCGACCGGGTCGCCGACGACCTCGCGGTGCGCCGCTGGTGGGCGCCCGCGCTGCAGCCGCACCTGACGGTGCGGGACCGGCAACTGCACTGGCCGATGCACCCGCCGATCGCGCTGACCGCGCCCGAGGCCCGGCTGCTCGCCGCCTGCGACGGGCGCACCCCGGCCGTGGTGCTGGCCGAGCGGCTGCACGCCGAGGGCCACCTGCGCGGCGCGGACGACGTCTACCTGCTGCTCGACCGTTGGGTCGAACGCGGCCGGCTCAGCTGGGACGCGAACCTGCCAGTCAACCCCGACGCCGAGCGGGTGCTCGTCGAGCGGATCGCGGCGATCGGCGACCCGGAGCTGCGCGACCGGGTCGGCACGGGCTTCGACCGGCTCCGCGCCGCCCGGGACGAGGTCGCGGCTGCGGCCGGCGACCCGGACCGGCTGGCCGCCGCGCTCGCCGCCCTCAGCGCCGAGTTCACCGCCGTCACCGGCCGGCCCGCCACCCGGCACAGCGGACAGATGTACGCCGGGCGCACCGTCTGCTACGAGGACACCGCCCGCGACCTCGACTTCCGCATCGGCGCGCCGGTCCTCGACGCGCTCGCCGCTCCGCTCGCGGTGGTGCTGCAGACCGCCCGCTGGCTCACCGCCGAGATCGGCGTCGGCTGCGCCGACCTGCTCGGCGAGTTGTACGAGGAACTGGCCGCCGACGGCCCGGTGCGGCTGGCCGACGTCTGGCTGCTCGCCCAGGGCACCCTGGTCGCCCCGGACGGGCCGATCGCCCGCGCCGGCGCCGAATTCACCCGGCGGTGGGCCGAGCTGTTCGGCCTGCGCGACCTGCCGGCCGACCAGGTCGAGCTGCGGCTGCGCGCCGAGGACCTGGCCGGCCGGGTGCGCGAGCTGTTCCCGGCCGACCGGCCCGGCTGGCCCTCGGCCCGGCTGCACAACCCGGACGTGCAGCTCGTCGCCCGCTCCGCCGAAGCGATCGACCGGGGTGACTTCCTGCTCGTCCTCGGCGAGCTGCACCCGGCCGCCGTGGCGTACGACAGCGCCGTGCTCACCCCGTTCCACCCGGACCCGGCGGCGGTGCGGGCGGCGCTCGACGCCGACCTCGGCCCGGCCCGGCTCCGGGTGCTCTGGCCGGAGAACTGGCCCCGGCTGACCACCCGCACCACATACCACCTGACCGGTCCGGACGACCGGCAGCTCGGCATCGACACCGCGCGGGGCGCGGACGTCGACCGGCTGGTGCCGGCGACCGCCGTGCTCGTGGAGCGCGACGGCGACGGGCTGACCGCGGTCTTCCCCGATGGCGGCCGGTGGCCGGTGATGGAGGTCTTCGCCAACCTGCTCGGCCCGCTGCTGCTGGACAGCTTCAAGCTGCTCGACCCGGCCCCGCACATGCCGCGGATCACCATCGACCGGCTGGTGGTGGCCCGACGCACCTGGCGGACCACGGCCGAGGCGTCCGGGCTGGCCGGGCACGCCGACGAGAGCGCGCGCTACCTCGCGGTCCGCCGCTGGCGCGCCGCCACCGGCCTGCCCGAGCGGGTGTTCGTCAAGGTCGGCACCGAGGTGAAGCCCTGCTTCGTCGACCTGACCGGCCCGCTGTACGCCCAGTCGCTGTGCGCCATGGTCGACGCCGCCCGCAAGGTGGGCCCGGACGTGCCGGTCGTGGTCAGCGAGCTGCTGCCCGACCCGGACGAGGCGTGGGTGTCCGACGCCCACGGCGAGCGCTACGTCAGCGAGATCCGGCTGCAGGTCACCGACGCCGCCGCCGGCCGTTCCAGTGAGGAGTCCCGGTGACCACGAGTGCGCCCACCTCCGCCCTGTACGGCACGCGGCTGCCGTACCCGGAGGCGACGCTGGTCGAGTTGATCGTCGCGCAGGCGGCCCGTACCCCGGACGCGGTGGCGGTGCGCCAGTGGGACGACGTGCTCAGCTACCGGCAGCTCGTCGAGCGGGCCGCCGGGCTGGCGGCGGTCCTGCGGGCGGCGGGCGTCGGGCCGGAGACCCGGGTCGGCATCTGCGCGTCCCGCCGGCCGGAACTGGTGGCGACCGTGCTCGGCGTGCTTATGGCCGGCGGCTGCTACCTGCCGCTGGACGCCGGCGGGCCGGGGCGGCGGCTGCGGGACATCGTCGCCGACGCCGGCGTCGGCCTGGTGGTCGGCGACCTGGCCGAGGCGGAGTTCGGCGGCGTCCCGGGGCTGCGGACCCTCGCCCTGCCGGCCGCCGCGCCGGTCGACCCGCCGCCCTGCCCGGCGGTCCCGGACAACACCGCGTACGTCCTGTTCACCTCCGGCTCGACGGGCCGGCCGAAGGGCGTGCTCACCACCCACCGCAACCTGGTGCAGTTCGTCGTCGGCTGTGCCGCCGACACCGACGCCGACCGGGACGTCCGGGCGCTCTGCTACGCCTCGCTCGGCTTCGACGCCGTCGTCATCGGGCTCTTCGTGCCCCTGGTGGTCGGCGGCGCGGTGCAGCTCATCGGCGACGACGACCGGGCCGACCCGGACCGGATCCGGCGGTTCGTGGTCGCGCACGAGGTGAACTGGGGGCACCTCACCGTGCCGGTGCTGGCGCTGCTCGACCCGGCCGACATGCCCGGCTGGCGGCTGGTGATGTGCGGCGGCGAAGCCGTCCCGGCCGACCTGGCCCGGCGTTGGTCCCGGGACCGGCGCTTCGTCGACACGTACGGGCCGACCGAGACGACGGTGACGGCGGTCGCCGCCGAGCTGACCGGCCCGATCACCGATCCGGTGCCGATCGGCCGGCCGGTGCCCAACCACCGGGCGTACGTGGTCGACGCCGACCTGCGGCCGGTCGCCCCCGGCACGGTGGGCGAGCTGTTGATCGGCGGCCCCGGCCTGGCCACCGGGTATCTCAACCGGCCCGGCCTGACCGCCGAGCGGTTCGTCCCGGACCCGTTCTCCGGCCAGCCCGGGCAGCGCCTCTACCGCACCGGCGACCTGGTCCGGCAGGAGCCCGACCAGACGCTCGTCTTCCTCGGCCGGGCGGACCGGCAGCTCAAGATCCAGGGGCAGCGGATCGAGCCCGGTGAGGTCGAGGCCGTGCTGCGCGGGCACCCCGAGGTGGACGGCGCGGTGGTCGAGGCGCTGCCCGGCCCCGGCCGCACCGAGTTGGTCGCCTTCCTGACCCCGGCCGGCGCGCCCGACCTCGACCGGCTCGGCGGCTACCTCGCGGACCGGCTCACCCCTGCCATGCGGCCGACCCGGGTGCTGCGGCTGGACCGGCTGCCGGTCAGTCCGGTGACCGGCAAGCTCGACCTGGCGGCACTCCGCGCTCTGGCCACCCCGCCCGCCGCCGAACCCGCTGCCGGCCATGACGCGGACGACGCCGACGGCGACCCGGTCCGGCGGTCGCTGGCCCGGCTCTGGCGGCGGCTGGTGGGTGTGCCGGCCCGCGCGGGCAGCGACTTCCTCGCCGACGGGGGCAACTCGATCGCGGCGATGCGGCTGGTCGCCGCCGTCCGCGACGAGCTGGGCCGGCGGCTGGAGGTGGCCGACGTCTTCGCCGCCCGTACCTTCGCCGATCTGGTGGACCGGACCGGCCGGGCCGAACGCCTTCCCGAGCGGGAGCTGACCACCGGCAACCCGCCGACCCTCGCCCCGCCGCAGCGGCGGCTCTGGTTCGTCGACCAGCTCACCCGGTCCAGCGCGCCCTACAACATCGCGCTGGCCCACCGGCTCCGCGGCGAACTGGACATCCCCGCCCTCGGCGCGGCGCTTCGGGCGGTGGCCGAGCGGCACGACGTGTTGCGCTGGCGGATCCCGCAGAGCGACGGCGTGCCGTACGCGGTCTGCGCGGAACCCACCGACGTGGCGGTTCCGGTGGTGGACCTGACCGGCCGCGCCGACGCCGACGCCGAGCTGGCCGCGATTCTGGCCGCCGGCGCCGCGCACGCCTTCGACCTGGCCACCGGCCCGCCCTGGCAGGTGGCCCTCTACCGGCTCGGCCCGGGCGACCACGTGCTGGCCGTCACCCTGCACCACGCGGTCTTCGACGGCTGGTCCGAGGCGGTCTTCGTCACCGATCTCTCCGCCGCGTACGCCCGGGCGGTCGCCGGCGAGCCGGCCGCGTTGCCCGAGCCGGCCGCCCGGTACGCCGACTACGCCGTCTGGCGGGCGGACCGGGACCGGCGGCGCGGCGCGGCCGACCTGGACTGGTGGACCGGGCACCTGCGCGGTGCGCCGACCGTGCTGGACCTGCCGCGGGACCGGCCCCGGCCGGCGGTGCAGACGTACACCGGGGCGGAGGCCGGTGCCGCGCTGAGCGAGGCCGCCGACCGGGCGGTCCGGGCCCTGGCTCGCCGGCACCGCACCACCGTGGCGGCGGTGCTGCTGGCCGGCTTCGGGGAGCTGCTCAGCCGGCTCACCGGCGGCGACGACCACGTGCTCGGCGCGGTCATGGCCGACCGGCGGCTGGCCGCCTTCGACGACGTCGTCGGCTTCTTCATCGACACCGTGCCGGTCCGGGTCCGCACCGGCGGTGCCAGCTTCGCCGACCTGGTCGACCGCTGCGCGGCCGAGCTGCATGAGGTCACCGGGCATCCGGGCGCGCCGCTGGAGCGGATCGTCGAGGCGCTGGGCGTCGGCCGGGACACCGCCCGCGCCCCGCTGGTGCAGGTGCTGTTCAACGTGCTGAACTTCGTCCAGCCCCGGCTGGCGCTCAGTGGGCTGGCCGGCGAGCCGGTGCCGGTGCCCCGGCCCGGTTCGCCCTTCGACATCACCGTCTACGTGGTCGAGCGGGCCGGCCGGCTCGGCGTCGAGCTGGTCTACAACCCGGATCTCTTCGACGCCGGCCGGATCGACGCGCTGCTGGCCGACTTCGTGGCGCTCGTCGGCGCGCTGGCCGCGGCGCCCGACGCGAAGACCGCCGAGACCGCCACCGCCCTGCCTCGTCCCGCGGTACGGGTGGCGGCCCTGGGCGCGATGACCATCGCCGGGGAACCGGCGCGGACGCCGCTGCCCGCCGGCCCGGACGCGCCCACCGAGACCGAACAGCTGATCGCCGGCATCTGGCGGGACGTGCTCGGCCGGGAGCGGGTCGGGCTCACCGACAACTTCTTCGACATCGGCGGCCATTCGATGGCCCTTGCCGCGGTGCACGCCCGGCTCACCGAGGCCACCGGCCGCTCGATCACCATGCTCGACCTGTTCCGCCACCCGACCGTACGGGCCCTCGCCGCCAGCCTCGACGGCGCCGCCGACCGGCCGGAGCTGGCCCGTGCCGCGCTGCGGGCCGCCGCCCGGCGCGGCCGGGCCCGCCGTGTCCCGCCCCGACGACCGAACCAACCGTGACGGGCATTCCTCCCCGCCGCACCGCCTGAGCTAAGGACTACCCCGATGCAGAACCACATCCCTGGCACCGATGACGGCGTCGAACCGATCGCGATCGTCGGGCTCGCGGCCCGGGTCCCCGGCGCCGATGACGTCAACGAGTTCTGGCGCAACCTGGTCGACGGCGTCGAGTCGTCCACCGAGCTGACCCGCGAGGAGCAGATCGCCCGGGGCGCCCGGCCGGAGGAGGTGGACGACCCGGGCTGGGTGAACCGCGCCCCGCTGATCGACGGCTACGACAAGTTCGACGCCGGCCTGTTCGGGATGACCACCGGCGAGGCCGAGATGACCGACCCGCAGCACCGGCTCTTCCTGGAGGCCTGCTACGTCGCGCTGCAGGACGGCGGCTACGACCCGGGCCGCTACGACGGCGCGGTCGGCGTCTACGCCGGCACCGGCAGCAACGTCTACCTGCACAAGTTCGTACTGGCCAACAAGCGGTTCGGCGGTGTGCACGGCGGCGTCTCCATCGCCACCAGCAACTCGCCGAACTACGTCGCCACCAACGTGTCGTACCGGTTGGACCTGCGCGGGCCGAGCCTGACCGTGCACACCGCCTGCTCCACCTCGCTGGTGGCGTTCCACCTGGCGTGCGAGGCGCTGCGCAACGGCGAGTGCGACATGGCCCTGGCCGGCGGCGTCAACGTCGAGCTGCCGCACGTCGGCTACCTCGGCATGGAGGGCTTCACCTCGCCGGACGGCCGGTGCCGCCCGTTCGACGCCGGGGCGAACGGCACGGTCTGGGGCAGCGGCGTCGGGGTGACCCTTCTCAAACGGCTCTCCGACGCCGTCGCCGACGGCGACACGATCCGCGCGGTGGTGCTCGGCAACGCCATCAACAACGACGGTGCCGGAAAGGTGGGCTTCACCGCCCCCAGCATCGACGGGCAGACGGAGGCGATCGCCCAGGCGGTCGGCATGGCCGGCATCGACCCGCGCACCATCAGCTACGTCGAGGCGCACGGGACCGGTACCGCGCTCGGCGACCCGATCGAGGTGGCCGCGCTCACCGCCGTCTACACGGCGAACACCGAGGACCGGGGCTGGTGCGGGATCGGCTCGGTGAAGTCCAACATCGGCCACCTCAGCCAGCCCTCCGGCATCGTCGGCGTGATCAAGACGGTGCTCGCGATGGAGCACGGCCTGATCCCGCCGACCATCAACTACGAGACGCCGAACCCGGCGATCGAGTTCGCGGACACCCCGTTCTACGTGACGAACACGCTGACCAAGTGGGACACCGACGGCGGGCCGCGCCGGGCCGGGGTCAGCTCGTTCGGCATTGGCGGCACCAACGCGCACGTGGTGCTGGAGGAGGCGCCGGCCGCGTACCGGGGGGAGCGGCGGGTGCGTCCGGCGCACCTGCTCCAGGTGTCGGCGAAGACCCCCACCGCGCTCGACGCGGCGGTGCGGCGGCTCGCCGACCACCTGGACAACGGCGACGGAGGGGGTGCCGAGCTGCTCGGCAGCGCCGGAGGTGGCGCTGGGCTGCTCGCCGACGTCGCACACACGCTGCGGGTGGGCCGCCAGGAGTACCCGCACCGGGCGGCCGTCGTCGCCACCGACCCCGCGATGGCGGCTGCCGCGCTGCGCGACGCCCGCAAGGGACACCGGGGCGCCGCCGACGGTCCCGCCCCGAAGGTGGCCTTCCTGTTCTCCGGCCAGGGGTCCCAGTACGCCGGCATGGGCGCCCAGCTTTACGCCGAGGACCCCGGCTTCGCGGCCATCGTGGACGAGTGCGCCGAACTGCTCCGCCCCGAGCTGGGGCTGGACATCCGCGACCTGATCCTCGGCCGCGACCCGGACGCGGGGGAGAAGCTCACCGAGACCCGCTACACCCAGCCCGCCCTGTTCACCGTCGAGTACGCCCTGGCCAGCGCGTGGCGGCGGGCCGGGGTGATTCCCGTCGCGATGATCGGCCACTCCATCGGCGAGTACGTCGCCGCCACCCTGGCCGGCGTGCTCAGCCTGCCGGACGCGCTGCGGGTGGTGGCCACCCGGGGCCGCCTCATGCACTCCCTGCCGGCCGGTTCGATGCTCGCCGTGTCGCTGGACGAGTCGGCGGTCGCCGACCGGCTGCCCGACGGGCTTTCCGTGGCCACCGTCAACGGCCCCGGCACCTGCGTGGTGGCCGGCGAGACGGCGCTGGTCGAGGAGTTCGCCGCCGGTCTCAAGGGCAAGACCAAGAAGCTGCGCACCTCGCACGCCTTCCACTCACCGATGATGGAGCCGATCCTCGCCGAATTCACCGCGCTGATGGCGAGCGTGCCGCTGCGGGCGCCGGCCGTGCCGTTCCTGTCCAACGTGACCGGGACCTGGATCACCGCGGCGCAGGCCACCGACCCGGCGTACTGGGCCGCGCACCTGCGCCGGCCGGTCCGCTTCGGGGCTTGCGTGGCCACCCTGCTCGCCGAGGGCACCTGGGCGCTGGTCGAGTGCGGGCCGGGCCGGCAGCTGGCCAATCTGGCCCGGATGCAGGTGGCCAAGGCGTCCGAGGCGCAGCGCAAGCTCACCCCGCTGGGCAGCCTGCCCGGCCCGGGCGAGTCCACCGGCGACCTGGCCACCCTGCTCGGCAGCGCCGGCGCGCTGTGGTGCGCCGGCGTCCCGGTGCGTCCGGCCGCCGACCCGGACGCCCGCCGGGTGCCGCTGCCCGCGTACCCGTTCGAGCGCCGCCGCTACTGGATCGACCCGGACCCGGTGGAGCCGGTGGCGGCGCCGGTGGAGACCGGGCCGCGGCCGCTGCCGGAGTGGTTCGCGGTGCCGGTGTGGCGGCAGGCCGCCCCGGCGCGCGGCGTCGCGCCGCTGGGTCGCTGCCTGGTGCTGGCCGACGGGCCGCGCGGGACGGCGCTGGTCGCCGCGCTGCGGGCCGCGGGCGACGACCCGGTGGAGGTACGCGCCGGCGACGCCTTCGCGGCCACCGCCACCGGCTTCCGGCTGCGCCCCGGCGTCCGGGAGGACCACGACGCGCTGGTCGCCGCGTTCGGCGCCGACCTGCCGCGCCGGATCGTGCACGCGTACGCCCTGGACGGCGAACCCGCCGGGACGGACATCGCGGCCACCTGGGCCGCCCAGGACCGGGGCTTCTTCAGTGCGCTGCACCTGGTGCAGGCGCTCGCCGGGGCCGGCCTGACCGCCGACGAGCGGGGGATCGCCGTCGACCTGGTCACCGCCGGCATCGGCGATGTGCGCGGCGACGACCTGGTCCGGCCGGAGCACGCCACCCTGGCCGGCCTGTCCCGGGTGCTCCCGGTCGAGCTGCCCGGCCTCACCGTCCGGCTGGTCGACGCGGACCCCACCGCGCGCGGAGTCGCCGCGCTGGTGACCGAGCTGCGCGGCCCGGTGGACCCGGCGCACCCGGAGGTGGCGTTGCGCCGCGACCGGCGTTGGGTGGCCGGGTACGAGCAGGTCACCGTCGACGCCGAGAGCGAGCCGGGGACGCTGCGCGAGGAGGGCCGCTACCTGATCACCGGCGGCCTCGGCGGCATCGGCGTCACCCTGGCCGAGGACTTCGCCCGCCGGGTACGCGCCAAGCTGGTGCTGCTGGCCCGCTCCGGCCTGCCCGAGCGGGACCGGTGGGACGAGCACCTGGCGGTGCACGGGGGCGCGGACCGGGCCGGCCGGGCCATCGCGGCGATCCGCCGGATGGAGGCGGCCGGGGCCGAGGTGCTGGTGCTCGCCGCCGACGTCACCGACCTGACCGACCTGCGCCGGGTCCGGGAGGCCGTCGAGGCCCGCTTCGGCGGGCTGGACGGCATCGTGCACGCCGCCGGCCTGCCCGGCGGGGGCATGGCCGAGGTCAAGGAGCGGGCCGAGGCCGAGCGGGTGCTCGCGCCGAAGCTCGCCGGCACCCTCGCCCTCGCCCAGGTCTTCGGCGACCTGCCGCTGGACTTCGTGGCACTCTGCTCCTCGATCACCGCCGTGATCGGCGGGTTCGGCCAGGTCGACTACTGCGCGGCCAACAACTTCCTGGACGCGCTCGCGCGGACCGGCAAGGGCTTCCGGGCGCCGGTGGTGTCGCAGAACTGGGGCGGCTGGGCCGAGGTCGGCATGGCCGTGGAGACCAACGCGCCGGCCGCCTTCCGGGCCGCCGGCCGGAACACCGTCACCGGCCCGGTCGACCACCCGGTGCTGACCACAAAGGTGGCCGGCCCGGCTGGCACGGTGCTGCACGGCCTGGTCTCCGCCGGCACCCACTGGCTGCTCGACGAGCACCGGATCGGCGGGGTGCCCGTGGTGCCCGGCACCGCACACCTCGAGTCGGTGCGCGCCGCGGTGGTCGCCGCGCTGCCCGCTCCCGGCCCGGCGGCCGCGGTGGAGTTGCGCGACGTGGTGTTCCTGGAGCCGTTCTCGGTGCCGGACGGCACGGTCGCCCAGTACCGGGTCGAGCTGGCCCCCACCGAGGACGGCGTCGACTTCACCGTGGCCAGCCTCGCCGCCGGCCGGCTGCGTACCCACGTGCGCGGCGCTGCCGGATGGACCGGGGAACCGGCCCCGCCGGCGGCCGAGCCCACCGTGGCCGGCCGGCGGGTCGACGACGACGCCTCCTTCGGCCGGGGCCGGACCAGCATGCTCACCTTCGGCCCGCGCTGGGCCGCGCTGGCCGAGCACCACCTCGGCGACGGGGAGGAACTGGCCCGGGTCGAGGCCCCGGCCGCGGCGCTGGGCGACCTGCCCGCGTGGGGGCTGCACCCGGCGCTGCTGGACGTGGCGACCGCGTTCGGCCGGGGTCAGGGCTCCGGTACCTACCTGCCGCTGTCCTACGGCCGGATCGTGGTGCGCGGGACGCTGCCCGCGGTCTTCCACAGCCACCTGCGGCACCGGGACGCCGCCACCGACGAGGTGGTCGCCGCGGACCTGTCCCTGGTGGACCCCGAAGGGCGGGAACTGGTCGCGATCAGCGACTTCGTGCTGCGCCGGGTGGACCAGGGCGCGGTCACCGGCGGTCTCGCCGACGCGCCGGCCGCCGGAGCGGAAACCGGACCGGCCCCGGTGACCGAGGACATCCGGCCGGTGGACGGGGCGGAGGCGTTCCGCCGCAGCCTGAGCGCCGGGCTGGGCGCCCAGGTGGTCATCACCACCCGTACCGTCGCCGACATCCGTCGCCGGGCCGCCCGGGTGACCACCGACAGCCTGGCGGCGGAGGCCGAGCCGGCGGTGTCCGCGCCAGCCACCACGCGCAGCGGGTCGGCCGCGCCCGCGACCGAGCTGGAGCAGACCATCGCCCAGGTCTGGCGCGACGGCCTCGGCGTGGCCGAGGTCGGCGTGGACGACGACTTCTTCGCCCTCGGCGGCAACTCCCTGGTGGCGGTGCAGCTCATCGCCGCGATGCGCAAGGCCACCGGGGTACGCCTGCCGATGCGCAGCCTCTTCGAGACCCCCACCGTTGCCGGGCTGGCCGCCCGGATCGAGGAGCTGCGCGCGGCCCAGCCCGCCGGCGAGGCGTCCGCGCCGGCGGCGGTCCCGGCCATCCCGCGACTGCCCCGCGCCTGACCACGAAGAACAGGAGACAGAGAAGCATGAGCGACACGATCGCCACGCTGCCGGTGGTCATCGAGCACGACGGCCGGGCGCTGACGGACCTGATCGACGCCCGGCGCGCCGAGCTGCGCGTCACCCTAGCCGAGCACGGCGGGCTGCTCTTCCGCGGCTTCGACGTCGGCGGGGTGGACGGCTTCGACCGGACCGTCCGCGCCCTCTCCGGCGAGCCGCTGACCTATACCGAGCGTTCCTCGCCCCGGCACTCCATCAAGGGCCGGGTCTACACCTCGACCGATTACCCGCCGGACGAGGAGATCTTCCTGCACAACGAGAACTCGTACCAGGCGCGCTGGCCGCTGACCCTGTTCTTCTACTGCATCACCCCGCCGGAGACCCGGGGCGCCACCCCGCTGGCCGACGTGCGCCGAGTCTACGAGGCGATCGACCCGGCGGTGCGCGAGGAGTTCATCCGGCGGCGCTGGATGCTGGTGCGCAACTTCCACGGCGACTTCGGCACCCGCTGGCAGGAGGTGTTCAACACCGAGAACCGGGCCGAGGTCGAGGCGTACGCGGCGGCGAACGGGATCACCGTCGAGTGGGTCGGCACGGACGGACTGCGCACCCGGGCGGTCCGGGACGTGGTCCACCACCGGCCCGGCTCGAACACCCCGCGCTGGTTCAACCACGCCACCTTTTTCCACGTGACCACCCTCCCGAAGGACTACCAGGAAGGTCTGCTGGCCATGTTCGGCCCCGAGGGGCTGCCGTCGAACACCTACTACGGCGACGGCGGCGAGATCCCCACCGACGTGATGGACCACCTGCGCGCGGCCTACCGGTCCGCCAGCGTCCGCTTCGACTACCAACGTGACGACGTGCTGGTGGTGGACAACATGACCGCCGCGCATGCCCGGGAGCCGTACACCGGCCCGCGGCAGATCGCCGTCGCGATGGCCGAACCGCACACCCCCGACACCCCTGGAGCGAATTGACATGGCCGAGCCTCGATTCCTGGTGGTCCGCAACGACGAGGAGCAGTACTCGATCTGGCCGGCCGACCGGGACCTCCCCGCCGGCTGGCACGACGCCGGCTTCGCCGGCACCCGCGAGGAGTGCCTGGCCCACGTCGACACCGTGTGGACGGACATGCGTCCCCGCTCGGTCCGTGAGGCGCACTCATGAGCCAGGAGTGGACCTTCCCGGCCTCCTTCGCCCAGGAGCGGGTGTGGATGGCCAACCAGCTCGACCCGGATTCGCCGGTGTTCAACGTCTCCTGCCTGTGGCTCTTTCCCGCCGGGATCGACGCGGACGGCGCCACCGAGATCGTCAACCAGGTGGTGGCCCGGCACGAGTCGCTCCGTACCCACCTGCGGGTGGACGACGGCGCGCTGGTGCAGGTGGTGCAGGCCCACGCGCCGGTCCCGCTGCCCACCGACGACGTGAGCCACCTGCCCCGGGCCGGGCGGGCCGAGCGAGTGAGCGAGCTGCACGCCGAACTGGCCCGCACGCCGATCCGGCTGGACGAGCCGCCGCTGTGGCGCGCCCGGCTGGTCCGGCAGGACGACCGCTGGCTCCTGCTGTTCGTGGTGCACCATGCGGTCTTCGACAGCCACTCCGCGGTGCTGCTGGTCAAGGAACTCGACGCGTTCGGCGAGGCCGCGCTGGCCGGCGCCCCCGCGGCGGTGCCCGAGCTGCCCATCCAGTACGCCGACTTCGCGGTCTGGCAGCGCGGTCAGCTCACCGGCGTGGAACTGGACCGCCAGCTCGCCTTCTGGGTGGACCACCTGGCCGGCGCGCCGCCGGTGACCGGGCTGCCGCTGGACCGGCCCCGCCCGGCCCAGCTCGGCTTCGCCGGCGGCGAGGTGCGCTTCGCGCTGCCGGCCGGGCTGCTGGACCGGATCGGCGCCCTGGCGGCCGGGGCGGCGGCCACGCCGTACATGGTGCTGCTGGCCGGCTTCGCGGCGCTGCTGTCCCGGATCTCCGCCGACACCGACGTGGTGGTCGGGGTGTCCACCGCGGGCCGGGACAGCCCGGAGCTGGCCCCGCTGATCGGCATGTTCGTCAACCCGGTGGCGCTGCGCTGCGACGTCTCCGGCGATCCGACGTTCCGGCAGCTGCTGGACCGGGTCCGGGACGGCCTGCTCAACGCGATGGAGCACGGGCAGACCCCGTTCCAGGAGATCGTCGAGGCGGTCGACCCGCAGCGCGACCCGTCGGTGCAGCCGATCTTCCAGACCGCGCTGAACTTCATCCCCGACTCGGGCCTGGATCCGGTCGAGCTGGGCACCACCAAGGACGACCTCGCCTTCGACATCACCGCCGGGGAGAGCCGCCTGGTCTACCGGACCGAGCTGTTCGACCGTGCCACCGCCGAGGCGCTCGCCGACCGGTACCTCCGGCTGCTCGACGCCGCGGTCGTCGACCCGGACCGGTCGGTCGCCGCGCTGCCGCTGCTCGCCGCCGCCGACCGGGCCCGGGTGCTGGAGACCTGGAACGACACCGCGCACGAGGTGCCGCGGACCACGCTGGTCGACGAGCTGCAGCGGCAGGCGGCGGCCAGCCCGCACGCCACCGCCCTGGTCTGCGACGGCGTGCCGCTGACGTACGCCGAGCTGAACACCGCCGCCAACCGGCTGGCCCGGCTGCTGGTGTCCCGCGGCGCGGCCCCGGAGCGGCGGGTCGCGCTGGCCCTGCCCCGCTCCTTCGAGCTGGTGGTGGCCATCCTCGCGGTGCTCAAGTCCGGCGCGGCGTACGTCCCGGTGGACACCGCTTATCCGGCCGGGCGGATCGCGTATCTGCTGGAGGACGCCGAGCCGATCCTGGTGGTGGCCACCCCGGAAACCGCGGCGCTGGTGCCGGGGGAGCCGCTGGTGCTGGATGGGGAGGTGGGCGCCGACCAGTCCGACGCGGACCTCACCGACGCCGACCGGCTCGCCCCGCTGCGCCCCGAGCACCCGGCGTACGTGCTCTACACCTCCGGCTCGACCGGCCGCCCGAAGGGGGTGGTGGTGGAGCACCGGGCGGCGAGCGCCTACCTGGCCTGGGCCCGGCACACCTACCCCGGCCTGGCCGGCACGGCGCTGCTGCACTCGCCGATCTCGTTCGACCTCACCGTCACCGGCCTGCTCGGCCCGCTCAGCGCCGGCGGCACGGTCCGGCTGGCGGCGCTCGACGAGCCGGCGGCCCGGGTCGGCGGCCCGCCGGCCTTCCTGAAGGTCACCCCCAGCCACCTGCCGCTGCTCGACGGCGCGCTGTCCCCGACCACCGACCTGGTGATCGGCGGCGAGGCGCTGACCGGTGAACGGCTCGCCGGGTGGCGGGCGGCGCACGCGGGCGTCGCGGTGATCAACGAGTACGGGCCGACCGAGGCCACCGTCGGCTGCGTGGCCGCCCGGATCGCGCCCGGCGAGCCGGTCCCGGCCGGCCCGGTGCCGATCGGCCGGCCCACCTGGAACATGCGGGCGCTGCTGCTCGACGCGGCCCTGCAGCCGGTCCCGCCCGGCGTGGTCGGCGAGCTGTACGTGGCCGGCGCCCAGCTGGCCCGGGGCTACCACCGCCGCCCCGGCCTCACCGCCGAGCGCTTCCTGCCCTGCCCGTACGGTCCGCCCGGGGAGCGGATGTACGCCACCGGCGACCTGGCCCGCTGGCGTGCCGACGGCACCCTGGAGTATCTGGGCCGCCGCGACGAGCAGGTCAAGGTGCGCGGCATGCGGATCGAGCTGGGCGAGATCGAGGCGGCCCTGCTGGCCCACCCGGACGTCCGGGCGGCCGCCGCGGCGGTGTGCGTCGATTCGGGTGAGCCGGTCCTGGTGGGCTACCTGGTCGGCCCGGCCGCCGAGGAGTCGGTCCGCGCCGAGCTGGCCCGCGAGCTGCCGGCACACCTGGTGCCGGGCGCGCTGGTCCGGCTCGACGCGCTGCCGCTGACCCCGAACGGCAAGCTGGACCGGGCCGCGCTGCCCGCCCCGGTGCTCACCACCCCGGCCGAGGGCAGCTACGTCCCGCCCCGCACCGCGGCGGAGGCCCTGGTGGCCGAGGTGTACGCGGAGATCCTCCAGGTGGAGAAGGTGGGCGCGCTGGACGACTTCTTCGCCATCGGCGGCAACTCGCTGCGCGGCATGCGGGCGATGGCCCGGATCCGCGCCGAGGTGGACGTGGAACTGCCGATGCGGGCGCTGTTCAGCAGCCCGGTGGTGGCGGACCTGGCCGCCCAGATCGAGGAGCGGATCGCCGCCGAACTCGACGGACTCTCCGACACCGAGGTCGCCGCGCTGCTCGCGGCGGAAGAGGAATCGAGCTGATGACCGACCTGAAGGATCCGACCCGGGAAGCGGCCCGGCAGGCGTTGATCGCCCGGCGGCTGCGCGCCCGCCAGGCCGCCCCGGCGGCCCGGATCACGCCCCGGGCCGCCGACGCCGAGGTGCCGCTGTCGTACGCCCAGGAGCGGGTCTGGTTCATGGACCAGCTCGCCCCGGGCGAGGCGGCGTACCACATCGCGGTGCCGCTGCGGGTGCGTGGCCCGCTCGATGTCGACGTGCTGCGCGCCGCCCTGGCCGCGCTGAGCGCCCGGCACGAGTCGCTGCGGACCCGCTTCCCGGCGGACGCGGACGGGCGCCCCACGGTGGTGGTCGAGGAGACCGTCGACGTGCCGCTGACCATCGTGGACGCCCCGGACGAGGCAGCCACGCAGGCGCTGGTCGAGGCGGCCGCCGCCGAGCCGTTCGACCTGGCCCGGGGCCCGCTGCTGCGGGCTCTGCTGGTCCGGCTGGCCCCAGCCGACCACGTGCTGTTCCTCGGCCAGCACCACATCGTCGGCGACGGCTGGTCGGTGGACGTGCTGCTGCGCGACCTGATCACCCTCTACCGGAGCGGCGAGCTGCCCACCCTGCCCGTCCAGTACGGCGACTTCGCGGTCTGGGAGGCCGGCGAGCTGGCCGGCCCGCAGGCGCGGGCGCACGTAGACCACTGGCGGCAGCGGCTCGCCGGGATCACCCCGCTGGAACTGCCGCTGGACCGACCCCGCCCGGCCACCCAGACCTACCGGGGCGACTTCGTCGAGTTCACCGTCGAGCGGGCGGTCGTCGACCGGCTCGGCGAGCTGACCCGCGCGGCCGGCGGCACGCTGTTCATGACCCTGCTCGCCGCGTACCAGGTGCTGCTGGCCCGGCACGCCGGTCAGGACGACTTCGCCGTCGGCGCCTCGGTGGCCGGCCGGTCCGCGCCGGAGCTGGAGAACGTGGTTGGCATGTTCATCAACATGCTGCCGCTGCGTGCCGAGCTGGCCGGCGACCCGACCTTCACCGAGCTGCTGGCGCGTACGAAGCGCAGCGTGCTGGACGGGTTCGAGCACGGCGAGGTGCCGTTCGCCAAGGTCGTCCACGAGCTGGGGCTGCCGCGTGACGTCAGCCGCTCCCCGGTGTTCCAGGCTATGTTCGTGCTGCAGAACTACGAGATGGGCCGGTTCTCCGAGGTCTCCCGCAGTGACGAGGTCAGCTTCGAGTGGACGCCGATGGAGCTGCGGGCCACCCGCTTCGACTTCGAGCTGCACGCCGTCGAGGTGCCCGACGGGCTCTGGGGCAAGCTGGTCTTCAACACCGACCTGTTCAGCCGGGACACCGTCGAGCGGATGGCGCGGCGCTGGACCACCCTGTTGGCCGCGGTCGTCGCCGCCCCGGACACGCCGGTCTCGCGGCTGCCGCTGCTCCCCGCCGAGGAACGGGCGCTGCTGGCGGCCTGGAACGACACCGCCGCCGACTTCCCGCGTACGCAGACCCTGCACGGCCCGATCGAGGAGCGCGCCGCCAGCACCCCGGACGCGGTGGCGCTCACCATCGAGGGGCGCAGCCTGACGTACGCGGAACTGAATGCCGCCGCCAACCGGATCGCGCACCGGCTGCGCGCCGCGGGGGTGGGCGCGGAGACCCTGGTCGGCGTCTGCGCCGAACGCTCCGTCGAGCTGGTCGCCGGCCTGCTCGGCGTGCTCAAGGCCGGCGGCGCGTACCTGCCGCTGGACCCGGAGTACCCGGCCGACCGGCTCGCCTTCATGGTCACCGACGCGGACGCACCGGTGGTGCTGGTCCAGCGGCACCTGCGCGACGTGCTCCCGGCGACCGCCGCCCAGCTGCTGGACCTGGACGACGCGGGCGTCTGGGCGGACCAGCCGAGCACCGACCCGCAGCCGGCGGCCGGCCCGGAGCACCTGGCGTACGTCATCTACACCTCCGGCTCGACCGGCCGGCCGAAGGGCGTGCCGAACACCCACCGGGGCGTCGTCAACCGGCTCGACTGGATGCAGCGGACGTACCGTCTCGGCGCGGACGACGCGGTGCTGCAGAAGACCCCGGCCAGCTTCGACGTGTCGGTGTGGGAGTTCTTCTGGCCGCTGCGCGCGGGCGCCCGGCTGGTCCTGGCCCGGCCCGGCGGCCACAAGGACGCCGGCTACCTGCGCGACCTGCTGGTCGCCGAGCGGATCACCACCGCCCACTTCGTGCCCTCCATGCTCACCGTCTTCCTGGGCGAGGACGGCGTCGAGGCGGCCACCGCGCTGCGCCGGGTCATCTGCTCCGGTGAGGAGCTGCCGCTGACCTCGGCGGTGGACTTCACCGCCCGGCTGCCGTGGTGCGGCCTGCACAACCTGTACGGCCCGACCGAGGCGGCCATCGACGTCAGCGCCTGGCCCTGCGAGCCGGCGCTGCTGGCGCGGGTGACCAGCGTGCCGATCGGCGCACCGATCACCAACCTGCGGCTGCACGTGCTCGACCCGGCGGGGGCGCAGTGCCCGGTCGGCGTGGCGGGGGAGCTGCACATCGGCGGGGTCGGGCTGGCCCGCGGCTACCACCGCCGGCCAGCGCTGACCGCCGAGCGGTTCGTCCCCGACCCGTGGTCGGAGGAGCCCGGCAGCCGCCTCTACCGCACCGGTGACCTGGCCCGTTGGGTGGCCGGCCCGGACGGTTCCGGCGTCATCGAGTTCCTCGGCCGGATCGACCACCAGGTCAAGCTGCGCGGCCTGCGGATCGAGCTGGGCGAGATCGAGAGCACGCTGCGCGAGCAGCCCGGCGTGACCGAGGCGGCGGTGATCGTCCGCGAGGACAGCCCCGGCGACAAGCGGCTCACCGCGTACCTGGTCGGGCCGGCCGAGCAGGGCACGGTGAAGGCCGCGCTCAAGGAGACCCTGCCGGAGTACATGGTGCCGGCCGCGTTCGTCACCCTCGACGCTCTGCCGCTGGCCCCGAACGGCAAGCTCGACCGTAGGGCGCTGCCCGCGCCGGTGGTCACCCGCGAGGCGTCGGTGGCGCTGGTCGAACCGCGCGACGACACCGAACGCGCGCTCGCCGCCATCTGGTCCGAGGTGCTCGGCGTGGACACCCTCGGCATCGACGACGACTTCTTCGACCTGGGCGGGCACTCGATGCTCGCCACCCAGGTGGTCGCGAAGATCCGCAAGGCGGAGCTGGGCGGCCGGGCGGTCGGCGTGATGGACCTGTTCCAGCAGCGGACCATCCGCGAGCTGGCCGCGTTCATCTGCGGCGACGCGGCCGCGGCGGGCCCGCGCCGGCTGCTCTACGAGCTGACCAGGCCGATCCCCGCCGCCCAGCGGGTGCTGTCCTACGTCTGCGTCCCGTATGGCGGCGGCAGCGCGATCGTCTACCAGCCGCTCGCCGACGCACTGCCCGCCGGGCACGCCCTGTGGTCGCTCGCCATCCCCGGGCACGACGTCGGGCTCGCCGAGGATGCCCTGCCGTTCGAGGAGCTGACCCGCCGGGTCGCCGACGAGATCCTGGAGCGGGTCGAGGGCCCGATCGCCCTGTACGGCCACTGCGGCGTGGGCAGCGCGATCGTCGCCGAGGTGGCCCGCAAGGTGGAGGCGGCCGGGCGCGACCTGGCGGCCGTCTACATCGGGGCGATGTTCCCGTTCGCCCGGCCCAAGGGGTTCTTCGCCCGGGCCCGTAACCGCCTCGAACAGCTCAAGAGCAACCGGCACTACGCGAGCTGGCTCAAGTCGATGGGGGTGGACACCGACGAGCTCGACCCGGAGCAGGCGGACCGGATCATCAGCAACATGCGGGCCGATTCCCGGGCCTCCGAGGAGTACTTCACCGGCCTGCTCGACCGGCGGGCCGCCAAGCTGCGTGCCCCGATCATCTCCGTGGTCGGCTCCGAGGACCCGGTCACCGACTACTACCGCGAGCGGTACGCCGAGTGGCAGTTCCTCAGCGACACCCTCGGCCTGGTGGTGCTCGACCAGGCCGGCCACTTCTTCCTCAAGTACCGCGCCGACGAGCTGGCCGAGATCGTCACCCGGGTCCATCCGGCGGTGACCGCCGGGGACGCCACGGCGCTCGGCCCCCAGGCCCGGGGCGAGGACGCCGACTGGGTGGTGCTCGACCGGCTGCGCGTCGGGGCGGAGCAAGCGGGGAAGGCCGTGGTGAAGCCGAGCATGGGCCGGTTCCTGGCGGTAACCGCCGGGCAGCTCGTCTCCAGCACCGGTTCCGCACTGACCGCGTTCGCCCTGCCGATCTGGCTGTACAACCGGACCGGCTCGGTGGCCGACCTCGGCCTGCTCTGGGCGCTCGCGCTGATCTGCGGCGTGCTGATGCTCCCGGTGGCCGGCGCCATCGTCGACCGGGTCAGCCGCCGCCGGATCATGATGCTGGCCAGCTCCGTCGCCGGGTCGATCCAGCTGGTCCTCGCCGCGCTGCTGTGGACCGACAACCTCGTGCTCTGGCACATCTACGCGCTGGTCGCGCTCAGCTCGGTCGCCGGGTCGTTCCAGCGGATCGCCTTCCAGTCGGCGGTACCCCAGCTGGTGCCAAAGCGCTACCTCGGCCACGCCATGGGTGTCACCCAGCTGACCACCGGCGTCGCCACCCTGCTGATGCCGGTGTTCGCGGCCGGCCTGCTCGCCGCGATCGAACTCAAGGGCATCCTGCTCGTCGACGTGGCCAGCTACCTGGTGGCGGTGGCCACCCTGGCGGTGGTCCGCTTCCCGGACCTGCTCGGCTGGCGGCCCCGGGAACGGCTGCTGGTCGCCATCGCCAACGGCCTGCGCTACTCCTGGCGGCACCGCGGCTTCCGGCTGATGCTCGGCTACTTCGCACTGGGCAACATCTTCCTGGCCCCCGCCCTGGTGCTCACCACCCCGCTGGTGCTCTCCTTCGGCACCCCGACGCAGGTGGCGCAGGTCGCCGTCGCCGAGGCGGTCGGCGCGGTGGCCGGCGGCATGCTCATGTCGCTGTGGGGCGGCCCGCGCCGGCGGCGGATGATCGGGGTGCTGATCGCGAACCTCGGCACCGCGATCGGCTGCGTGCTGATCGGCCTGGACGGCTCGGTGGCGATGATCTGCGTCGGCTTCTGCTGGCTGGCCATGGCGATGACCACCGCCCAGTCGATCTACGCCACCATCGTCCAGGTCAAGGTGCCGCAGCGCTATCACGGCCGGGTGTTCAGCCTCAACCAGACCATCGCCTGGTCGACCCTGCCGATCGGCTTCGCGCTGCTCGCGCCGGGGGCCACGGCACTGTTCGAGCCACTGCTCGCCCCGGGCGGGGCGCTCGCCGGGTCGGTGGGCGCGGTGATCGGCACCGGTCCCGGCCGGGGCATCGGCTTCGCGTACGTCTGCTTCGGGCTGATCCTCGTGCTGATCACGCTCGGCGGTTTCGCGGTCCGGCTGCTGCGCCGCTTCGACCTGGAGGTCGAGGACTCCCTGCCGGACGACCTGATCGGCGCGCAGGAGCGGGAACGGCGGCTCGCCGCCCGGGCCGCCGAACGGGCGGTGCCCTCGGTCGCGGCGTGACCCGGCGGGGGCCTCCGGTCGACCGCCCGGAGGCCCCGCCGGTCACCACTCGACGGGCGGGTCGACCAGCTCCGACTCGGGCAGCTCCGCCGGCTCGGCCACCCACGCCGAGTAGACCGGCACGCCGTGCCACGGGCCGCCCGCGCTGTCCGTGGCCACCGCCACCACCGCGTACGGGTGCCCGAACCGCAGCTCCGCCATCCGGGCGATCCCCTCCGGGGGCAGCCCGGCGGCCATCCCGAACGCGGTCACCGCGGCGGCCTCGAAGCCGAACCGCCCGAACCGGGCCACCGCCGCCTGCGCCACCTCGTACGGCGGCTGCGGCACGCCGACCAGCTCGCCGAGGGCCCGCGCGGCGGCGGCGAAGCCGAAGCCGGCCGGGGACAGGTCGTGCCGGCTCTGCGCCGACCAGCACGGCAGCACCGCCTCGGCGTGCTCCTCCCGGCCGTCGGCGGCAAAGGTCCGGGTCGGCTGCTCGCGGAGCGTCCAGAGCGGCGTCTCACCGAGCGGCAGGTCGAACAGTGACCGCCGGCCGGGCGCGGACCCGTCCGGCGTGACGGCGGCCGACGCGGCCACCTCCTGCGCCGCGGCGAGCACCTCCACCGCCGGTACGTCGGGCGCGGCGGCCACCGAGACCACCAGCATCCCGGCCTCGCCGTCGGCGCCCGCCACCGGCCGGGCCGGTGCCGCGTGTACGGCCACGTCCCCGGCCCGCGTGGTGCCCGCGACCCAGCACCGGTGCCCCCACGGCGGGGTACGCAGCACCCGGTGCAGCCGGCCGGCCCAGGCGCTGCCCGAGCCGAGCCGCGCGGCCGGCGCCACCTGGAACGGGTCCGCCCAGGACACCTTGGTGGCCAGCGCGCTGGTCAGGATCAGCAGCGTCTCCGGGGTGACGTCGAGGGGGAACCGGTCGATCAGCCCGCCGGTGTGCTCCCGGGCCCAGGCGTCCAGCGCCGCCTGGTCGGGCAGCGGGCCGCGCTGCGTCCGCTCCGGCAGGCCGGCCCGCCAGCCGGCCAGGCCTGCGAAGGGCTCTCGCTCCCACACCGCGCTGGCCGAGGCCACCAGCGGGTGCGGCGCCGAGAGCAGCGCCCGGGCCGCCTCCGCCGCCGCGTCCACGCCGGTGCCGAGCACCTCGGCCAGTTCCGCGCGGGTGTCACCGGTGGCGGCCGGACCGGTGAGCGCGAGGAGCAGCCAGGCGCCGAGCGGGGAGGCGACGTGGTGGGCGTCGCCGGCGGCGCGGTGCAGCCGCTCGGCGTAGCGGGCGAGGGGTTCATGGAGTGGATTCACCGCTCCACTGTGCCGGCTACCCGCCGGTCAGGACCACAGCTCGAACGGCTCGTCGATCTCCTCGCCGGCCAGGAACGCCGGGAGCAGCTCGGGCAGCCGCCCCGGATAGCAGCGCGGCCGGTCGGCGACGACCTCGGCGACCGGCCACCAGCGGAACCCGAAGTAGTCCTCCACCTCGTAGTCCAGGCGGTGCGCCTCGTCCACGTCCGGGCCCGGCCCGGGCAGCCGTACCGGCACCACCACCTCGTCCTGCAGGTGCCGCAACCGCCGGTGGATGAAGCTGGCCCGGCGGCGCCAGGTCGGGTCGCCCACCTCGTCCGGCCGGACCACGATCCCGGTCTCCTCGCGCAGCTCCCGCACCGCCGCCGCCCGGTACGTCTCGCCGGGGTCGAGCCCGCCGCCGGGCAGCTCCCACCAGGTGCCGAGCCGGGGGTGCTCCGGATCCCGGGTGTGGAACAGCAGCATCCGGTCGGTCGCGTCGAGCACCACCAGCCGGACCGCCCGGCGCTCGATCACCGGCAGGTCGCGGGGCAGTTCGGGGTGCACGGTTCCTCCCGGCGGGGTCGGTGGCGGCCGACCCGCGCTGCGATGATGGCGATCATGTCGCAGCTCTTCGGTGAGGTGGCCGGCGAATACGACGAGGCCCGTCCAGGCTATCCGCCGGAGATCGTCGACGCGGTCCGGGCGTACCACGGCGGGGTGCCGGCGGCGCTGGTCGAGGTCGGCGCCGGCACCGGCCTGGCCACCCGGACGTTGCTCGGCCTCGGCGCGCCGATGACCTGCGTCGAGCCGGACCGGCGGATGGCCGCCGCGCTGGCCGACCGGTTTCCGCAGGTCGAGGTGGCGACCGTCGCCTTCGAGGAGTGGACCCCGCCGGCGGGTGGGGTGCCGGCGCTGGCCTGTGCGATGGCCTGGCACTGGCTCGACCCGGCCACCCGCAACCGGCGGGCCCACGACGCGCTGGCCCCCGGCGGCACCCTCGCGGTCTTCGGGCACCGCTACGCGTACGCCGATCCGGCGCACGCCGCGGCGGTCGCGGCGGCGTTCGCGGCGGCCGACCCGCCGGCCCGCGGTGAGCGCCCGGAGGGGTGGTTCCACGCCGACGTCGTCGACAGCGGCCTCTTCGTCGACGTCCGGTCGCTGCCGTTCCGCCGGCTGCTGCCGTTGGACACGGCGGCCTACCTGCGCCTGGTCAGCACCTTCTCGCCACAACTGCGCCGCCCGCCCGAGCTGCGGGAGCGGGTGCTCGCCGCGCTCGGCGCGGCGGTCGACGGCTTCGGCGGCACCGTCGTACTGGACCTGCGCACCACCCTGGTCCTGGCCCGCCGCCCGGCTTGACCCAGGGCTCCGCCGACCGCCGCCGGCCCGACCGCCGACCGCCGCCGGCCCGACCACGGTCCGCGGCCGGGCCGACCGGCGCCGGCCGTCGGGGCGTCAGCCCGCGTCCGCGTCGCCGGTCACCTCGGCGTGCCGCAGCCGTACCGGCGTGCCTCGCCGCAGCGAGTTGGGGATCTCGGCGATCGCGTCCACCCGGGCCACCAGCTCGCGCAACCGCTCGTCCGACGCGTCCCCGGCCACCCGGACGTCGTAGCCGATCTCGGTGGAGACGGCCGGGTCACCGGTGAAATCGCCGTGCACGGTCACCTCGACCCGGTGCAGGACCACCCCCATCGCCCGCGCCTCCCGGAACAGGTCGTTGGAGACGCACCCGGCGACGGCCAGATAGAGCAACTGCCCGCCATTGAAGCCGAGCCCGTCCCCGCCGCCGTCGGCCGGACGGTCCACCACCAGCGTGAACGGTCCCGCCGAGCCGATCGCCGCCGGCCGCCCCGGCAGGCTGCGCGTGCGTACCTCCATGGTCATGCCCACCACCCCCGTGGGGAGTCAACCATTCCGGCCGGGGACACGGGCTCCCCGGTTCAGTCCGAATGCGCGTCGATCACCCGGGCCACCTCGGCCGGCAGCGGCGCCGCGCGCCGGGTGCGTCCGGACGGTAGGCTGCCCGCCGTGGCAGGTCTGTTGAGGAACGTGGCGTCCCGGCTCGGCCGGATCACCGGGGGCGGGCCCGCCCCGGCCCGGACCCCGACGTCGATCCCGGCCCAGGTGGCCCGGCGCCGTCAGGTGGCCGCGCTGCAAGGGCGGGAGCTGGCGTACGCCCCGGAGCTGGACGGCCAGGCCGACCCGGGCGAGATCGTCTGGACCTGGGTTCCGTACGAGGACGACCCGCGCCAGGGCAAGGACCGACCGGTGCTGGTGGTCGGCCGGCAGAGCCGGACGCTGTTCGGGCTGATGCTGTCCAGCCAGGGCGACCGGGACGGGCAGCGGCACTGGCTGGCGCTCGGCCCGGGGGAGTGGGACCGCGAGCAGCGTCCCAGCTGGGTACGCCTCGACCGGGTGCTCACCATGCGCGAGGACAGCATCCGCCGCGAGGGCGCGGTGCTGGACCGGACGCGGTTCGACCGGGTGGGCCGGGCGCTGCGCACCGGCTACGGCTGGCGATAAGCGGTCGCTCGCCGGTCGCCGCGGTGACATGGTGGGCCGGTGACGAGCGAGATGACGACCGGCGTGGACGAGCGGCTGGCGGGGTGGGTGGCGGACGACTTCGGCCTGACCGTCGTGTCCGCCGTGCCCGTCGGGTACGGCGCGGACGCCAGCGCCGAGCTGTGGCGGGCCAGCACCGCCGACGGTGGCGAGTACGCGGTCAAGCTGAGCGGGGGCGGCACCCCGGCCGGGCTGGTGGTGACGGCCCAGCTTGCTCGGCAGGGCGTGCCGGGCGTCGTCGCGCCGCGCCTCTCCAGGCAGGGCGAGGTGTGCACCGTCCACGAGGGACGGCGGCTGTCGGTGGTGCCGTGGGCCTCCGACGAGCGGGCCCTCGCCGGCGGCATGCGTCCCGCGCACTGGCGCGCGTACGGCGAGGTGCTGGCCGCGACCCACGCGGTCGCCGTGACGGACGAACTGGCCGGGCTGCCCCGGGAGGACCACACCCACGCGCGGGTCGGCGCGGCGACGCGAGACATGGACCGCCGGTTGCGCGCGGTGGGCGACCGGACGGCCGACCGGTGGACCCGTGCGGTGGCGGGGCGGTGGCGGGCGGCGGCCGACGACCTGGCCACCCTGCTGGACCGGGTGGACGCGCTCGGCGCGGAGCTGCGGGCCCGCCCGGCCGACCTGGTGGTCTGCCACGGCGATCCGCACCTGGGCAACCTGCTGCTCGGCCCGGACGGCCAGGTCTGGTTGATCGACTGGGACGACGCGGTGCTCGCGCCCCGCGAACGGGATCTGATGTTCGTCCTCGGCGGGGTGCTCGCGTTCGCGCCGGTGACCCCGGTGGAGCAGGCCGCCTTCTTCGAGGGGTACGGCCCGGTGCGGCCGGATCCGGTCCGGTTGGCCTATCACCTCGGGGTGCGGGCGCTCGACGACATGTGGAGCTGGGCCGGTGACGTGGCGGACGCCGAGCGGCCGGAGGCGGACCGGGTGCGCGCGCTGCGGATCGTGGAGGGGTTGCTGTCGCCCGTCGGGCTGGTCAGCCTTGCCCGTCAGGCGTTGCGTGACCTCGGTCGGTGGCCCGCCTGACGGTCAGCACTCGGCCATGAGCTCACGGGCCGCCCGGGCCGCGCTGACGCTCTTCGCCTGGTACATGGCCGCGTCCGCCCGGCAGAGCGCGTCGGTCAGCTGGGTGGGGCCGTACACCGGGGCGAGCCCGACGGAGGCGGTCACCTGCACGGTCCGGGTGCCCAGTGGGATCGGTGCCGCGACCGCCTCGTAGAGGCGGCGGGTGGCGTGCTCGATCCACCGCCGGTCCACCGTCGGGCTGGCGAGCAGCCCGGCGAACTCGTCGCCGCCGAGGCGTGCCACCAGGTTGTCCCCGGCGAACGCGGTGAGCCGCTGTGCCACGGTGACCAGCACCTGGTCACCGGCGGCGTGCCCGTAGCGGTCGTTGACCTGCTTGAAACCGTCGAGGTCCAGCACGATCGCGATCAGCGGCTTGCCGGCCGCGTCGGTGAGCAGGGCCGCGGCGAGCCGGAAGAACGCCCGGCGGTTCGGCAGGCCGGTCAGGGGGTCGTGGCTGGCGGCATGTCGTTCGGCCTCCAGCTCGGCCTGGAGCAGCTCCAGCTCCGCCTCCGCGCGCAGCGCCCGGCGGCGCAGTTGCCAGGCGGAGACGAGGGCGCCGGCGGCGGAGATTCCGGAAGCGACGGTCATCGGATCCGGCACGCGCCCTCCTCACCGCAGACTCGGCCTCGCCGGCGACCACGTCCTCCCTGGTCCCGGCCGGAGCGAGGTCACCCATAGTGAACACCTGGGTACACCGCACTTCGGGTTATCATGCTCGCTGTCCAATGCAGATGCAATAGCAGATGCACGTGCATCTCAGTCCTCAACCGACAGATTCCCGTCGCCACCCGCGCCTGTCCTCCCCGCGGCATCGGCTGGTTATTGCACAGAAAGACGCCCCATGCAGCAGCCTCACAACGGCGTACCCACCAGTCAGCTCCCGCCGCTACGGTGGCAGAAGAGCCGGCGCAGCAACCCGAGCGGCAACTGCGTCGAGTTGGCCGAACTCCCCGGCGGCGCCGGGATCGCGGTGCGCAACTCCCGGCACCCCGAGGGGCCGGCACTGATCTACACAGTGGACGAGATCGCCGCGTTCGTACTCGGAGCGCGCGACGGCGACTTCGACAACCTCATCGCCCGCGGGCCGTCGCGCGAGCGGGACTGACTCGGCCGTCCGGGGGAGTACACCTCACTGTCGGTCCATGGCATGCTTACACGTCGGCCGGGCTGGGGCGTCCGGTCGGCGACTGTCGGCAGGCGAGGGACGAGCGGTGACCATGGTGCCCACCGAGGGGGGTCCGACCAGCGGACCCACGGTGCTGCGCATGCTGCTCGGGGGGCAGCTGCGCCGGCTCCGGGAAGGCGCCGGGGTGACCCGGGAGAGCGCCGGCTGGGAGATCCGCTCCTCCGAGTCGAAGATCAGCCGGATGGAGCTCGGCCGGGTCGGCTTCAAGGAACGCGACGTCGCCGACCTGCTCACCCTCTACGGCGTCACCGCCGCCGACGAGCGGGAGGCGCTGCTCAAGCTGGCCCGGGACGCGAACAGCCCCGGCTGGTGGCACCGGTACGGCGATGTGCTGCCGAGCTGGTTCCAGTCCTACCTGGGCCTGGAGGCGGCCGCCGCGCTGATCCGCACGTACGAGGTGCAGTTCGTGCCCGGCCTGCTCCAGACGGCCGACTACGCCCGGGCCGTGATCCTGCTCGGTCACCGGGGCGCGCCGGCCGAGGAGATCGAGCGGCGGGTGCGCCTGCGCATGGAGCGCCAGGAGCTGCTGCGCCGCAGCAACCCGCCCCAGCTCTGGGCCGTGCTCGACGAGGCCGCCCTGCGTCGGCCGATCGGCGGCCCCGCGGTGATGCGGGCGCAGCTCGACGCGCTGGTCGAGGCCACCGCCGCGCCGCACGTCCAGCTCCAGATCGTCCCGTTCGACGCCGGCGGCCACGCCGCCGCCAGTGGCGCCTTCAGCATTCTGCGCTTCGGTGACCAGGACCTGCCCGACATCGTCTACATCGAGCAGCTGACCAGCGCCATCTACCTCGACAAGCGCGACGACCTGGACTATTACGCGCTGGCGATGGAGCGGCTCTGCGTCGAGGCCGCCCCGCCGGAGCGGACCGCCGAGCTGCTCACCCGGATCCGGGACGAGCTCTACCCGGCCTGACGCCGGTAGCCGCCTGCCATTGACCGCCGCCACCGGCTGCGGGTAGTCTCTGAATCGATACAGTTCTGAATCGATTCAGAAGGGTGAGCCGGTGAAGCCGACCCTGCAGGACGTGGCCGACGCGGTGGGCGTCTCCCGGAGCACCGCGTCCAACGCGTACAGCCGGCCGGACCAGCTCTCGGCGGCGCTCCGGGCGAAGATCCTCGACGCGGCGCGGCGGCTCGGCTACCCCGGCCCCAACCCCACCGCCCGGTCACTGCGGCGCGGCTTCGTCGGGGCGATCGGTGTCCTCTTCACCTCAGAACTGTCGTACGCCTTCACCGACCCCTTCGCGGTGCGGTTCCTCGCCGGGGTGAGCCGGACCGCGGAGCGGCACGGCACCAGCCTGCTGCTGATGCCACTGCCCGCCGACCGGGCCCGGGTCCGCAGCGTGGTCGAGAACGCCTCCGTCGACGGTTTCTGCGTCTACTGCGTCGGCGACGAGGAGTGGGTTCTGCAGGCCATCCGCGACCGGGGGCAGCCGTACGTCACCACCGCCCCGCGCGCCGACGCCGGCCCCGACGACCGGTACGTGGGCATCGACGAGCGGGCCGCGGCCCGTTCCGTCGCCGACCACGTCGCCGCGCTCGGCCACCGGCGGGTGGCCCTGCTCGCCGACACCGTGCTGCCCGGCGCGCCACCCGGGCCGCTGCGTCTGGCCGGTCCCGGGGACGCGCCGCACCCCACCACGCGCGGCCGGCTCACCGGCTTCGCCGACGCCTTCGCCGCCGTCGGCGTGGCCTGGCCCGCGCTCACCCTGCTCAACGCCACCGCCAACAGCCGCGCCGCCGGGGCCGCCGCCGTGGCGGAGGTGCTGGCCGGCGACGAGCCGCCCACCGCCGTCCTGGCCTGCTCCGACGTGCTGTCCCTCGGCGTGCTCGACATGCTCGCCGCAGCCGGCCACCGGCCGCCCCACCCGATCTCGGTGACCGGCTTCGACGACATCGCCGAGGCCGCCGCCGCAGGGCTCACCACCGTCCGCCAGCCGGCCGAGGAGAAGGGCCGGCTCGCCGCCGAACTGCTGCTGGAGCCGCCGACCACCCCGGCCGACGGCCACCGCCTCCTGCCCACCGACCTCGTCGTCCGCACCTCCACCGGACCCGTCCCAGGGAGCTGACATGGAACACTCCACCGGTTACCTCCTCGCCGTCGACGCCGTGACGCGTCACGTCAACTCCGCGCGGCCCGACGCGCCGGTCCGCCCCGACCGGCCCCGGACGCCCCGGCTGGCCCCCACCCGGCTGGCCGCCGCGGGCGCGCTGCGCCGCCTCGCCGACCTCATGGAGCCCCGGCCGGCCGCCGCTCCCACCTGCCTCCCCTGACCCCGGTCGACCCGCTGTCCGGGTGGTCCACGCCACCCGGACCGCGCCCGGTCGACCCGAAAACGCCCAGCCTGCCCCGAAGCGGGCACCGGGTTGGTGCGGCCGGCGGGACGCCAGGCAGACTGGACCACCATGTCTCCGTTCACGCCCATGCTGCGGCTGCACGATCGGTACGTCCTGCGCGAGCGCATCGGGCTCGGCGGGATGTCCGAGGTGTGGCGCGCCGACGACGAGGTGCTGCACCGTCCGGTGGCGGTCAAGGCGCTCGCGACGCAACTCGCCGCCGACCCGCAGCTGCGCGCCACCATCCAGCGCGAGGCCCGCGCCGCCGCCCGGCTCACCCACCCGCACGTGACCCAGGTGTACGACTACGGCGAGGCCACCCTGCCCGACGGCTCGGTGGTGCCGTACCTGGTGATGGAGCTGGTCGAGGGGCGCACCCTGGCCGACCGGCTGACCGGCGGTCCGCTCGCCTGGCCGGACGCGGTCCGGCTGGCCGGGCAGGTCGCCGCCGCGCTGGCCGCCGCGCACAAGCTCGGCGTGGTGCACCGGGACATCAAACCGGGCAACGTGATGCTCACCGAGACCGGCGCCAAGGTGCTCGACTTCGGCATCGCCACCCTCGCCGGGCCGCGCCACCCCCTCGCGGGCCAGACCGGCGAGCTGCTGATGGGCACCCCGGCCTACTTCGCCCCGGAGCGGATGACGCCCGGCCCGGCCAACCCGGCCAGCGACGTGTACGCCGTCGGCGCGCTGCTCTACCGCACCCTCACCGGCCGGGCCCCGCTGCCCGTGCAGACCTGGGACGACGTGCTCGACGTGCAGGCCCGCCGGCCGGCCGTGCCCCCGCTGCGCGTACCCGGACTGCCGGCCAACCTCGCGGAGCTGACGCTGGCCTGCCTGGCCGTGGATCCCGCCCACCGGCCCACCGCCGCGCAGCTCGCCGCCCGGTTCGGCGCCGGCCAGCCGGCCGACCCGCCCACCGCGATCCTGCCCACGCTCGCCCCGCCCGAGCAGTCGCCGACCCTGATCGACCGGGCCGCCGCGCCGGTGCGCCCGGCCCCGCCGCCGGCCCCGCCGCGCCCGCCGGACCGGTCGAACCGGCTCATCGGGGTGCTGGTCGCGGCCGGGCTCGTGCTGCTGCTCGGGCTGATCGGCACGCTGCTGCTCGACCACAACCCCGACACCCCCACGGGCACCGGACCGGTCACCTCGGCGCCGGCCGAGGAGTCCGCCGCCGAGTCGTCCGCCCCGCCGGAGCCGGCCACCACCGAACCCACGACCACCCGGCCGGCGCCGGTCACCCCGCGGGAGCTCGCCGCCCGGTTCGCCGCCGTGCTCGGGCAGGCCGTCACCGACGGCCGGATCGACCGGAAGATCGCGAACGAACTGCGGGACAAGGCCGCTGGGCTGGACCGGGGCAAGCCCAAGGACCGGGCCAAGCGGATCGAGGACCTGCGCGAGAAGATCGACGAGGCCGCCGACGACGGCAAGCTCGACGAGGGTACGGCCACCGCGCTCCAGGAGCTGCTCGACGCGTACGGGCAGCTGCGCGGCGGCGGACGCAACGAGGGCTGAGCGGTCAGGCCGGCTCCGCCGCGTCGCCCACCCGGACCCGGCCCGGCCGCACGACCTGCGCGTACGCGCCCACGCAGGGCTGCGCGGACAGGCCGGGCAGGGGCACCACCCGGTTCAGCCGCGCGGGCACGCGCGGCGCGTCCGGATCGCGGGGGAGGGACCCGTGCGCCAGGGTCGGCACCGCGCACCGGGTCACGGGCACCGCCCCGTGCCAGCCAGCGGCGTGTCAGGGTTCAGCAGGGTGCGTACAACCGGCGGGTGCCGGACCCGGCAGCCCAGGCGGCGGGGTCGCTGAACCGGCAACCGAAGGACGGGTCGGCCACCGCCTTCGGGTCGGTGACCGCGTCGCCCGCCGGGCGCTGGCCGGTGCGTACCCAGGAAACGAGGTCGTCCCAGGCGGCGCCGGCCTCGGCCGGGCTGAACTCGCAGTGCTGCGCGGCCCGGATCGCGCGCTGGACCACCAGCCCGCTGCGACCGTGCCACGCCGCGTCCCGGGCATACGCCTGCTCCATGCTGAACGGCACGAAGAGGTCGCCGAGGTCGTGCAGGCTGAGCACCGGCACGGTGGGGCGGCCGCTGATCCGCGGCACCTCCGTCAGCGTGGGTGACAGCCGCTGCCACAGGTTCTCCGGGGCGACCCGCTGCACGGTGGCGTTGACGTCCACCGGGCTGTTGGGGGAGTACCGGGTGAGCAGGTTGGTGGCGAGCTGGCCGGGGCGCTGGGCGGGGGAGTCGCCGCCGTCGACGGTGGCGATGGAGAAGAGGAAGTCCTTCCAGACGGCGAAGGCGGCCTCCGCGCCTGGGCGTTCCCCACCGGAACGGTTGACGGTGATGGCCCGCAGTTGCTTGCCGAGGTCGTTGGTGGTGTCCGGGCCGCCCGGCGTGAGCCCCGCCAGCCCGAGCGCCACCTGGATCCGCGGCACCGCGTTGGTGAGGTAGTCCTCTGGCGTCGGGTACGCGCGTACCCCGGCGATGGCCTGCGCGACCAGGTTGTAGTCGAGGAAGAAGTCGAACAGGTCGTGGTCGCCGAGCACCCCGCACATCGGTAGCGCCCCGTCGTAATAGGCCGGGTACTGCTCCAGCGAGCGGCCGATGATGTGCCCGCCCATCGACACCCCGGCGATGAGCACCCGCTTCGGCTTGTGGACCGTGCGGGCGAAGAAGTCGGCGAGTGCCCGGGTGCCCAGCACGCCGGAGCGGATGTCGTACCCGTTGCGGTCGTAGGAGGACGCGGCCCAGGCGTACCCCTGCTCCAGCATCCGCTGGCGCAGGCCGAACGCTGGCGGCTCGGGAGAGAGCACGGTGCCTTGGCCGCGGTAGCCGTGTGCCCACATCACGAGGTCGCCGTTCCAGCGGGCCGGGGTCTCGATGATGAAGCCGGCGTGCTCGTGCACGCCCTGGCGGACGGTGGTGGCCGCGCCGCCGACGACCAGCGGCGCCAGCGGTGGGTTGCTGATGGTGTAGCCGGGCAGCGGCTGGCTGCCGTCGTCACGGTCGGCGGCGACGGCCGGCGCCGCGCCGGCCAGTCCGACGGTGAGGGTGAGTGCCGCGCCGACGGCGAGCAGCCGGCGGGCGAGGCGGGTGGTTGAGGTCAGCATCGTTGCTCCCCCGGGGGACGGATGCCGCCCCGGGGTGGCGGGGCGACCAGGCGGGACGGATGCCTACCGGCCGGTAGCGACCTGAACCTAGGCTCGACCTCGACCCCTGTCAATCGCTGCCTGACCGCACGGTCAGGCGGCCAGAGTGGAGGGTCAGACCAGGCCCTGGGCGAGCATCGCCTCGGCCACCCGCCGGAAGCCGTCGATGTTGGCGCCGGCTACGTAGTCGCCCGGCAGGCCGTACTCCTCGGCGGTGGCCCAGCAGCGGGCGTGGATGTCCTGCATCGTCTCCCGCAGCCGCTGCTCCGACCGGGCGAACGTCCAGCTGTCGCGGCTGGCGTTCTGCTGCATCTCCAGCGCGCTCACCGCGACGCCACCCGCGTTGGCCGCCTTGCCCGGCGCGAACCGCACCCCGGCCCGGCCGAGGATGCGTACCGCCTCTGGGGTGGTCGGCATGTTCGCCCCCTCCACCACGGCGACGCAGCCGCCGGCCACCAGCGCCGCGGCCTCCGCGCCGCCGATCTCGTTCTGCGTCGCGCACGGCAGCGCCACGTCGCAGGGCACCTCCCAGACGGTACGGCCGGAGACCGCCACCGCCCGCGGCTCGTGTTTGACGTAGTCGTCGAGCCGGGCCCGGCGCTCCTCCTTCACCTCCCGCAGCAGGGCCAGGTCGATGCCCTTCTCGTCCAGGACGTACCCGTCGGAATCGGAGCAGGCCACCACCCGGCCGCCGAGCTGGTGCACCTTCTCGATGGCGTAGATCGCCACGTTGCCCGAACCGGAAACCACCACCTGCTTGCCCTCCAGGCTGTGACCGGTCTGCTTGAGCATCTCCTCGGCGAAGAAGACCGCCCCGTACCCGGTCGCCTCCCGGCGCACCTGGGCACCCCCGTACGCCAGGCCCTTGCCGGTGAGCACCCCCGACTCGTACCGGTTGGTGATCCGCTTGTACTGCCCGAACAGGTAGCCGATCTCCCGGCCGCCCACCCCGATGTCCCCGGCCGGCACGTCGGTTTCCGCGCCGATGTGTCGGTACAGCTCCGTCATGAAGCTCTGGCAGAACCGCATCACCTCGCGGTCCGAGCGGCCCTTCGGGTCGAAGTCGGCGCCGCCCTTGCCGCCGCCGATCGGCATACCGGTCAGCGCGTTCTTGAAGATCTGCTCGAAGCCGAGGAACTTGATGATGCCCAGATAGACCGACGGGTGGAAGCGCAGCCCGCCCTTGAACGGACCGAGCGCGCTGTTGAACTCCACCCGGAATCCCCGGTTGACATGGATCCGGCCGTAGTCGTCCTCCCACGGCACCCGGAAGATGATCTGCCGCTCCGGCTCGCAGATCCGCTCGATGATCTGCGCCTCCGCGTACTCGGGGTGCCGGGCCAGCGCCGGGCCGATGCTCTCCAGCACCTCCCGTACCGCCTGGTGGAACTCGGGCTCGCCCGGGTTCCGCTGGACCACGTTCGCGAACACGGTCTCGACCGTCTCCGGCATCACCGACACGCCCCTTCCGGTACGGACGGCGGCCCCGTCGCCGCGCCGTGCCCCCGGATACGGATCGTCACGGCCGTCCGGTTCACTGGTCAAGTGGACGACTCGATCTGGGCCGCGGCCCGGGCCTCCCGCGACTGGTTGGACGCCGCCAACGGCACCGGCGACACCGAGCTGACCTGCCGCCTCCTCAAGCTCACCGAGGAGGCGGGGGAGGCGGCCGCCGCCTGGATCGGGGTGCTCGGCCAGAATCCCCGCAAGGGCGTCACCCACACCCGGGAGGACGTCGCGGCGGAACTGGCCGACGTGGTGTTCACCGCGCTCGTGGCCATCGAGAGCCTAGGCCTGGACGCACGGACCGTGGTCTCGGCCTGCGCCGACAAGGTACGGGCCCGGCTGGCCTGACCCCCGTCACAGGCCGGAGCGGGTCGGTTTGTGCAGGTCGCCGAGGCGGGGGTGTCCGGGGCTGGCGGATGCCGCCGCCTCGGCGATGTCGCGTCGGACCACGGGGGCGGCAGGCGTCGCGGACCGGCCGAGCACGTCGTTGTGGGGTCTATGTCCGGTCCTGGGTCGGGGGCCGGCAGGAGCCGCCGCCCGGGGTGGCGTGGGCGCCCCCGGGATGCCGTCTCCGGGTCACGGTGGCCGGAGTGTCCGGTTCCACGGGGTGGGCTGTCCGGTTTGTGCGTGTGGGCCGGGACCGCGTGTGGCCGGGGGCATCGTGGGGGTGGAATGGTGGCCGGGTCGGGGGCGTTGAACACCGGTGTACGGCCGAGGAAGACC
>NZ_RJLN01000220.1 GCF_003725545.1 Micromonospora solifontis
GGCCAGACCAGCGATACCGAGCACGCTCTTACGGATGATCGTGTTCATGGGGAAGCTCCATTCGGGGGTCGGCGCACCATCACCGATGGGGGTCGGCTGGATGTGTGCGCAAGCACCACGTCAGGCGCTACAAGAAAAAAGGGGGAAAGTCTTCGAGGGGGATCCGGCGCGGAGGCTCAGCGCACTCTCGCGGGGGCTCGGCCCTGTGCGGGCGGGGCCGCTTCGCGGCGCCGGGACCATGTGTAACGACCGGCCGGCCACCATCATTCCCGGTCATCTGCCGGGCGGGACTGCGTCATCCCGCCGGGCGGGGCGGTGGTCTTCCTCGGC
>NZ_RJLN01000221.1 GCF_003725545.1 Micromonospora solifontis
TTCCTTGTTCAGGACCGGGGTGATGTCGTTGATGCTGTTGGTGCCGTTCTCGGTGGTGCCCATCTCGCGGGCCATGGTGTCCACGTCGATGGCCTTGCCCTGCACGCTCAGCGCGTTACGGGTCGCGGCCGGGCCACAGTAGTAGAAGTTCGGCTGGGCCTCGTAGTCGACGGTGAGTTCCCGCTCGCCGTGGCCGCGGCGGTCGGTGGTGACCTGGGTGGCGGCCTTTTCGGCCGGGGTGGCCTGGGCGGCGATGGCGGGGCCGGCGATGCCACCGGCGGCGGCGGTGAGGCCGGCGGCGGTCAG
>NZ_RJLN01000222.1 GCF_003725545.1 Micromonospora solifontis
GCGGCGTCGTCCAGGCTCAACACGCCGGCGAGGTGGGCGGCGCTGATTTCGCCGAGGGAGTGTCCGGTGAGGTGGTCGGCGTGTAGTCCGAGTTGGGTGGTGGCGACGTGGTGGAGGGCGGTGTGGAGGGCGAACAGGGCGGGTTGGGTGTAGGCGGTGCTGTCGAGTAGGCCGGCGAGGTCGGTGTCGGGTTCGGCGAACACGACGTCCTGGAGCCGGTGTTCCAGGTGCGGGTTGAGCGCCTCGCAGGCCTGGTCGAACGCCTCCCG
>NZ_RJLN01000223.1 GCF_003725545.1 Micromonospora solifontis
GACAACATCGTCGAGCTGGAGGTGCTGCTCTACGACGGGACGCGGATGTGGGTGGGGGAGACCTCCGACGAGGAGTACGCGCGTGTCCAGCGCGACGGCGGCCGCAAGGCGGAGATCTACCGGCAGTTGCGGGCGTTGCGTGACGAGTATCTGGCCGACATCCGGACCCGGTATCCGGACATCCCGCGCCGGGTCTCCGGCTACAACCTGGACAGCCTGCTGCCGGAGAAGAACTTCCACGTCGCCCAGGCCCTGGT
>NZ_RJLN01000224.1 GCF_003725545.1 Micromonospora solifontis
CCGCCGTCGGCGACCCGGAAGATCCGGAAGGCGTCCTCGGAGTCGCGCTTGATGGTGGCGTCGTTGCCCTTGATCGTGATTTCCTGCTTGATCGTGGGCAGGCCGGTGCCGGACTTCTTGTCGGCGAAGCTGAGCTCGTAGGTGCACTTCGGCGCCAGCTTGAGCGTGCCGCCGTGGTCCCGGTTGGCCAGGTCGACGGCCTCGATCAGCTTCTCCTCGTCACAGGGCACCTCCCG
>NZ_RJLN01000225.1 GCF_003725545.1 Micromonospora solifontis
TTGCCGTTGTCGCGGTAGCCGACGACGCTGATGTAGTGGCCGCCTTCGAAGGAGTGGGTGTTGCCGTCGGTGTCGGTGGTGGTGCCGGCGATGTTGGCGACCACGGCGCGGCCGTTGTCGATGGTGCGGACGATGTCGGCGCGGAGTCGGTCGGTCTGCTTGTCGTCGGCCTTGCTGTCCTTGATCTCCACCGAGTGGTAGGCGTCGGTCTTACCGGT
>NZ_RJLN01000226.1 GCF_003725545.1 Micromonospora solifontis
CTGGTTTGCTGGTGGGGAGAGCGACCACGTTGTCGGTCCTTGTGGTCTGACCTTGCTGGAAACGGCCTTGTCGGCGCTCTTCCCACCGCCTATGTGCGGGGTGGGTCGTTTCGGGCGGCGGCCTCGCTGTCGTCGTGACTGCTGAAGCTGGCGTCTGGGCTGGGTGGCTCGTCGTCGTGGTCGGCGAGGATGATCTTTTTGCCGGAGATC
>NZ_RJLN01000227.1 GCF_003725545.1 Micromonospora solifontis
GGGCGTACCTGATGGACCAGGCTGGTGGAGACGGCGCCGCCGCGGACCGCGCGGACGTGCAGCTCGACGGTGCCGTCCGGGCGTGGCGCGTTCGCCGGGCACAGCCAGCGCCACCGGCCGGGCCGGCGCGGCGTGCAGACCGGCACCGCCTGGCCGGGCCGGTAGGGCAGCCGCCGCCACGGCCGTACCGTGAGGACGGCGA
>NZ_RJLN01000023.1 GCF_003725545.1 Micromonospora solifontis
ATGGGTGCCGGTGGAGTTCGAGGTGACGGTTCGGTCGGCCTCGGCGTGCGCGACGCCGGTCATGGTCGCTGAGACGGCGGCCAGCACGACGGCGGTGGCAGCGCCGATGAGCAGTCTGAACCGGCCGCGTCCGCGGCCACCTGGGCGGGCGGGAGCATCGTTCATGGGCGTCACCTACTCGTGAGACCTGGCGGACGAGCCAGGCGGTGATCGGGGTGGTGGTGCGACGGCGCTAACAGCCGTCGATGAGCATCGTGATTCAGCGTTCATCGCATGTCAACAATTCCCGGAACAACTCCGGAACAATCATCCCGACGATCTCCCTGGTTAGCACTGGATAGCCGGTCTCTCTGGAAGGGCCTATCCAGCGTGACGGGCAACGATCTCCGAAAGTTTTCGGAGCCGTACCGAATGATCTGCTGGCAGGGCACCGGCGCGCCGCTCCACTAGCTATCTGGGCCATTCGCACCGGTCCGGCCTGTTGGGCGAGTGCGGTCCGATCGTTGTCTCCGTACCCTGACCGCATGGGTCACCGCCTCCGGAAAGGCTCGCCCCCGCACCCGATCGAGCCTGGAAGCTCGCCGAGTACCTGCCCTACTGGCCGGCCGCCTATGTCACCGACCTCAAACCCACTACCGCACGGGGACACGAGAGCGCGGTACGTCTGCACTTGATCCCCGCACTCGGCACCAAGCGCCTCGATGGCTTGCAGGTACAGCACGTCAAGGCGTTCATGGACGACTTCCGGCGCAAGTGCCTCTGCTGCACCAACGGCCTCGACAAGATCCGCCCTGCTGACCGACGGTGCTGCTCCGTTGGCCGCTGCTGCCAGAGCTACCCCAGCGCGCGACAGATCCAGTTCGTGCATGCGGTGCTGCGCACCGCGCTCCAACACGCGATGCACGAGGAGCTGGTGTCCCGCAACGTCGCCAAGCTCGTCCGAGTTCCCTCGCCTCGCTACAAGGTCGGCAAGGGGCTATCAGTCGACCAGGTGCGCAAGATCCTCGCCGCCTCTGCTGGTCACCGGCTCCACGCGCTCTACGTCGTGGCCGCCACGATGGGCCTCCGGCGCGGTGAACTGGTCGGGCTCCGCTGGTCGGACGTCGACCTGGACGAAGGCACCCTGCGGGTCCAGCAGACCGTCCAGCGGGTGGCGGGACACCTCCACGTCCTGGACGCCAAGACCGAGGACTCCGAGGCGGTGTTGCCGCTGCCCGAGGTCACCTGGCTCGCTCTGCTTGAGCACCAGGAACGCCAGCAAGCCGAACGAGCCGCGCTCGCCGAGGTCTGGGAGGACCACGGCCTGGTCTTCCCTTCAGGCCGTCGCCCGGCACGCCGACGTCAAGGTCACGCTCAAGGTCTACGCCCACGCCAACCTTGATGCGATGCGTCAGGCGCTCGGCAAGCTCGACGGGCGGCTGTCGTGACCCCTGTTGCTGTCAGCGTTGCTGTCAACCCGGCGGCTCGGGACAGCGCCCGTCGCGAAATGCCTGATGAAATTGGAGCCCCCGGCCGGGATCGAACCGGCGACATCTCGCTTACAAGGCGAGTGCTCTGGCCAGCTGAGCTACAGGGGCGCGTGGTGCCGTGGTCAGCATAGCGACTGGTGCCCGGAAATCCCGTTCAGCAGGGCTCCCGAGCACGGAAAACGTCAATTTCCCGTCGCCGCCGCCGACGAATCGACGTCGACGGCGGTCGGAGTGGAGGGGATTGATGCCTCGCCGTGCTCGTGTGACCGGAATGCGTATGCCGTCCGTCCCATCCGCTGCGCCTCATCTTGGCAGGGTCGCGAAACCCGTTTACCGTGCAGTGACACGGACGACACTCCGGTCGGCCTCGGCTGCCCGGGTGACGCCCCGTTGGCCGGCGCCTTGGCGCCGGTCGCTCCTTCACTCGGATCGTCCGGCACGTTCCTGCCGGTGAAAGGAAGCGCTTCACCATGGCTACGGTCACCTACGCGAAGGCGTCCCGGATCTACCCGGGCACCGATCGCCCCGCGGTCAACAAGCTCGACCTCCAGATCGGCGACGGGGAGTTCCTCGTCCTGGTCGGCCCGTCGGGTTGCGGCAAGTCCACCAGCCTCCGGATGCTCGCCGGTCTCGAGGACGTCGACGACGGCGCCATCTACATCGACGACCGGGACGTCACCCACCTGCCGCCGAAGGCCCGCGACATCGCGATGGTCTTCCAGAACTACGCCCTGTACCCGCACATGACGGTGTACGAGAACATGGCGTTCGCGCTCAAGCTGCGCAAGACCTCGAAGTCGGAGATCGACCGGCGGGTCAAGGAGGCGGCCGCGCTGCTCCAGCTGGAGGACTTCCTCAACCGCAAGCCGAAGGCGCTCTCCGGCGGTCAGCGCCAGCGAGTCGCCATGGGCCGCGCGATCGTCCGCGAGCCGCAGGTCTTCCTGATGGACGAGCCGCTGTCGAACCTCGACGCCAAGCTCCGGGTGCAGACCCGTACGCAGATCGCCTCGCTCCAGGCCAAGCTCGGCGTCACCACGGTCTACGTCACCCACGACCAGGTCGAGGCCATGACCATGGGTCACCGGGTCGCGGTCATGCTCGACGGTGTGCTCCAGCAGGTGGACACCCCGCGGGCGCTGTACGACACCCCGGCCAACGTCTTCGTCGCCGGCTTCATGGGCTCCCCCGCCATGAACATCAAGACGGTGCCGCTGACCGCGCAGGGCGCCGAGTTCGCCGAGATGCACGTGCCGCTGACCCGCGAGCAGGTCGAGGCGGCCCGCGCCGAGGGCGGCGACGGCAAGGTGACCGTCGGCTTCCGTCCGGAGGACTGCGACCTGGTCAGCCCGAGCGAGGGCGGCATGCCGGTCGTGGTCGAGCTGGTCGAGGACCTGGGCTCCGACGCCAACGTCTACGGCCACGCCGCGCTCGGCGGCAGCTCCGAGCGCTTCGTCGTCCGCACCGACCGGCGCACCATGCCGAACATGGGCGACACCGTGTTCGTCAAGCCGCGCCAGGGCCGCAGCCACGTCTTCCACGCCACCACCGGCAACCGGATCTGACGTACGCAGGAAAAGGGGGCGGCCCGCCACGGCGGACCGCCCCCTTTCGTGTCTCCTGCGGGGTTACGCCTCGACGGAGCGGCGGCGGGCGACCTCGGCGAGGGTGACCGCGGCGGCGACGCTGGCGTTGAGCGACTCGACGTCGGAGATCATCGGGATGCTCACGGTCAGGTCGCAGGTCTCGCCGACCAGCCGGGACAGCCCGCGCCCCTCCGAGCCGACCACCACGACCAGCGGGCCGACCGCGGCCTCCAGGTCGTACAGGTCGGTCTCGCCGTCGGCGTCCAGGCCGACCACGACGAAGCCGGCGTCCTTGCACGCCTTCAGCGACCGGGTCAGGTTGGTGACCTGGGCTACCGGCACCCGCGCGGCCGCGCCGGCACTGGTCCGCCAGGCGGTCGCGGTGATCCCGGCGGCCCGCCGCTCCGGTACGAAGACGCCCTGCGCGCCGAACGCGGCGGCGGAGCGGATCACCGCACCGAGGTTGCGCGGGTCGGTGACCCCGTCCAGCGCGACCAGCAGCGGGGCGGCCTGCTCCAGCGAGGCCGCCACCAGGTCCTCGAACGGCTCGTACGCGAACGGCGGCACCTGGAGGCCGACACCCTGGTGCAGCACGCCGCCGGTCATCCGGTCCAGCTCGGCCCGGCTGACCTCCAGGATCGCGATGCCCCGGTCGGCGGCGGTCCGGACGATCTCCTTCACCCGGTCGTCGACGTCGATGCCCTGGGCGGTGTAGAGCGCGGTCGCCGGCACGTTGGCGCGCAGCGACTCGAGCACCGGGTTCCGGCCGACCAGCAGCTCCGGACTGTCCTTGGCCGGGGTGGACCTGCGCCCCGGGGCGACCCGGGGGCCGCTCCGGCCGCCGGCCTTGCCCTTGCCGCCCTTCAGCGGCACGCCGGCCCGGCTGCCCTTGCCCCAGGTGGTGTCCTTGGTGCCCGGCTGGCCGATCTTGGGGGCGCGCCCCTCCTCGGTCGCCGCGCGGCGCTCCTTCTCCTGCTTCCAGGCGGTGCGCTGGGGCAGCTTCTCGGTGCCCGAGTATGCCTTGTGCCACGGCCGCTCGTCGGCGGGCAGGGTGCGGCCCCGGCCGGCGAGGGAGTCCTTGTTCTTGCCACCGGAGCCCTTGGGGGCGCCCGCCTTCGGCGTCAGTCGCCGGCCACGGCGCTGCGAGTTGCCGGCCATCAGTCCTGCTCTCCAATAGTCCAACGGGGGCCCTGGGGGGTGTCCTCGACCACCACGCCGGCCTGCTTGAGCTGGTCGCGTACGGCGTCCGCGGCGGCCCAGTCCTTACGGCTGCGGGCCTGGGCGCGCTGCTCCAGGGCGAGCGCGATCAGGGAGTCCACCACGCCGCGCAGGTCGCCCGCGCGGCCGCCGCCGGTCCAGGCCGGGTCCAGGGGGTCGACGCCGAGGATATCCAGCATGCTGCGCACGGCGGCCAGCACCGTGCGGACGGTCACATCGTCGCCGCTCGTCAGCGCGTTGTTGCCGTCCCGCAGGAGGTCGTGCAGGACGGCCAGCGCGGCAGACGTGTTCAGGTCGTCGTCCATCGCCGCCGCGAAGCCGGCCGGCAGCACGCCGCGCTCGCCCGCGCCGACCCGCTCCGCGGCCCGCTGGACGAAACCCTCGATCCGCCGGTACGCGACCGCGGCCTCCCGCAGGGAGTCCTCCGAGTAGTCGATGCGGGACCGGTAGTGCGCGGCGGCGTAGTAGTAGCGCAGCTCCACCGGGCGCACCCCGAGGGACGCCACGTAGTCGAGGTCGAGGGTGTTGCCCAGCGACTTGCCCATCTTGGTGCCACCGATGCCGAGCAGGCCGTGGTGCACCCAGTAGCGGGCGAACGGCAGATCCGCGGCCTGGGACTGGGCGAGCTCGTTCTCGTGGTGCGGGAAGGTCAGGTCGAGCCCACCGCCGTGGATGTCGAACTCGGCGCCCAGGTAGCGCCAGCACATGGCGGAGCATTCGATGTGCCAACCGGGACGGCCCCGGCCCCAGGGCGACGGCCAGTAGGCGTCCGCCGGCTCGTCCGGCTTGGCGCCCTTCCAGAGCGCGAAGTCGCGCGGGTCGCGCTTGCCCCGCTCCGGGGCGTCGCCGGCGGGCTGCATGTCTTCCGGCGACTGGCCCGACAGCGACCCGTACGCCGGCCAGGAGGCCACGTCGAAGTAGACGTCGCCGGAGCCGTCGGTGGCCGGGTACGCGTGGCCGGTCTCGATCAGTCGCGCGATGAGCTGGTGCATCTCCGGAATGTGCCCGGTGGCGCGCGGCTCGTAGGTCGGCGGCAGCACGTTGAGCGCCCGGTACGACGCGGCCAGGATCTGCTCGTTGGCGTACGCGATCGACCAGAACGGTCGATCCTGCTCCGTCGCCTTGACCAGGATCTTGTCGTCGATGTCGGTCACGTTGCGGATGAAGGTGACCTCGAAACCGGACGCGGTCAGCCAGCGGCGCAGCACGTCGTAGTTGACGCCGGAGCGAAGGTGACCGATGTGCGGCGGGGCCTGGAGGGTGAGACCACACAGGTAGACCCCCACCTTGCCGGCTTCCCGCGGGACGAAGTCCCGCACCGATCGGGTGGCGGTGTCATACAGGCGTAGCGTCACCGTACAAGGGTAGCCGTCCGCGCATTTCCGGGTTGCCGGGAGCCGGGTCGTACGCTGCGTGCTGTGGACACCGCGGCGCGCGTACCGGAGACGGCCCAGACCCTGGACCGGGGCCTCCGACTGCTGCACCTGGTCGCGGACGCGCCCGGTGGGCTGACCGTCACCGAGGCGGCCAACCGGCTGGGCGTCGGCCGGGCGGCGGTCTACCGGCTGGTCGGCGCGCTGACCGGGCACGGCATGCTGCGCCGGGACGGCGAGGGCCGGCTGCGCCTGGGCGCCGGGGTGCTGCACCTGGCCCGCCGGGCCCAGCCGCTGCTGGCCGAGGGGGCGCTGCCGGCGCTGCGCCGGCTGGCCGAGCAGGCCGGCGCGACGGCTCACCTGACGGTGGTGGAGGGCGGGGAGGGCGTGGCCCTCGCGGTGGTGGAGCCGAGCTGGACGTCGTTCCACGTGGCGTACCGGACGGGCTCCCGGCACCCGCTGGAGCGGGGCGCGGCGGGCCGGGCCATCCTCGCCGGGCGGGCGGGCGCCAACGGGCCGGTGAGCACCACCGGCGAGCTGCAGTCCGGGGCGTACGGGGTGGCCGCCCCGGTGCTGGGCGTGCCCGGCTTGGAGGCGAGCGTCGGCGTGGTCTCCCTGACGCCGCTCGACGTCACCGAGATCGGCCGGCAGGTCTCCGCCGCCGCCGCGGCCATCGCCGCCGCCCTGTCCTGATCGGGCGGACTTGATCCACTCGGCATGCGGCAAATCGGGCTGTCCTTCGCCGGAGATACCGCTACCTGCCGCAAGCCGAGGTGGCCACCCGCCCGGCTAGCAGATTGAGGCGGCGGTTGGGGGCGGTCCACAGGGCCTCGCGTCGTCCACAGGGGGACACCGGGTCGTGCCCTCGACCGGCACGCTCGCCGGCATGCCTCCAGTCGCTCACCGACCCGACGCTCTCGCCTGGCAGGTCTTCCGCGGATCCGAGGCGGTCGGCGCCGGTTTCCTCACCGAGCACCAACTGCGCGGGTCCGCCTGGGTCCGGCTCCGTCACGACGTCTACGCCGACGCCCGGCTTGACCGCGATCACGGCCTGGCCTGCCGGGCAGTGTCGCTGCAGATGCCGCTCGGAACGCGGATCGCGGGCCCGTCCGCGGCGTACCTGCACGGCGTCGAGCACGCCGCCAGCTTCACGGACGACGTGCACGTCCTCGCCCCGATCGCCACGGGTCTGCGCAGCCAGCGAGGGCTTCGCGTGCACACCTCCCGGCCGCAACCCGGTCACGTCGGACCGCCGGTTGATCAGGCGTCCTGGCCGCCCGGCGTCCCGGTCGAAGAGGCGAGGCGAACAGCTACTGCCGGTACCCCCGTGCGGTCCGATCCCACGACGGCGGCCTGGGAGACCGCCGCCTGGCTGGAGCCCTTGCGAGCGGTCGGCATCGTCGACACTCTGCTGGCCCGGGGCCTGACCACGCGGACGGCGCTCGCCGAGATCGCCTCCCGCGCTGCCGGCCGGGCCGGCGGGAGGCGCGCACAGTGGGTCTTCGGCCTCGCCGATCCCGCGGCCCAGTCTCCACCGGAATCCCACCTGCGGGTCCGTCTGATCCTGGCCGGCCTACCCCGGCCGGTCGCCCAGCACCCGGTCCGGCTGCCCTCGGGCCTGGTCCTGCACCCTGATCTGGCCTGGCCTGCGTTCCGGGTGGCCGTGGAGTACGACGGCCTGTGGCACGCCGACGCCGACCAACTGCACCGCGATCGGCAGCGACTCAACCAGTTGGTCGGTGCCGGCTGGCTGGTGCTGCACGTGACCAGCCGGCGGATGGACCGGGACTTCTCCGCAGTGGTCCGGGAGGTTCGCGCGGCGCTGATCTCACGCGGCTGGCGACGTCAACCCGGCGGAGCGAGGTGATATCCATCGGCATGCGGCAACACGCGCTCTCACCGGCCCATGTCACCCCGACGTGCCGCAATGCGCCGCGTGAAAGGGCCCGGGCGACGCGGGTCGCCCGGGCCCCCCACGGAGCCGTGCCGTTACCGGTGCAGCGGCGTCTTCACGGCGGCGTACGCGTCGACGATGCCGTACCCGTAGAAGCCGTTGAAGTTGCGGTCGCCCTCGCAGAGCGCGTCGAACTCGGCCGGGCGGCCCTCGTTCGTGTAGGTCTGCAGCCGCGGCTCGGGGCAGGCGTGCTCCTCCGCCGTCCGGTACAGGTGCCGCTCGACCAGATCCGGCGACAGGCCGAAGCCCGTGCGGCCCTGCTTCTTGCCGAACCGGCTGACGATCAGGGCCGCCACGCCGGCGGCGTGCGGGGACGCCATCGAGGTGCCCTGGAGGTAGGTGTAGTAGCCGCACCGGCCGTCGGTGGTGCACTCCTTGAAGACGAAGGACTCGGCGCCGGGGACGATGTCACCGTTCTCGTCGACCGTGCCCTCCTCCTGCAGCACCTTCCTCGGGTACGTGGAGAGGATCATGTTGGCGTCGGCGCGGTAGGAGTCGGTGCCGTAGCCGTCCCGGTACCAGCCACCCGGCGCGGCGACCGAGATCTGCTCGGTGCCGTAGTTGGAGAAGTCCGCCTTCTTGCCGGACGGGCCGAGCGCCGAGACCCCGATCACGTGCGGGCCTTCGGTGGGCAGGTCCCAGCAGCTGCTGTTGTCGATCGGCCGCGGGTAGGCGGGCGCGCCGTAGTCCGGGCTGGACGTGTCGGTGCGCGGCTTGCCCAGGTCCTCGTGGTTGTTGCCGAGCGCGGCGACCAGGGTGACGCCCTTGCGGTGGGCGTAGGTGAGCGCCCGCTTCATGCTCTCGATGATCGTGCGCTGCTCGGCCTGCGCCGCCGGCGAGTCGGCCGGGTTGGCGGTGCAGTTGTAGAGCCACGGGTCGACGTAGAAGGACATGTTCACCACGTCCAGCCCGGCGTCGGCCGCGTAGACCAGGGCGTTGACCACCGGGTTGAGGAAGAAGTAGCCGCTGTCCTGGCCACCCTTCAGCTCGACCAGGGAGACCTTCGGGGCGACCCCGGAGAGGCCGAAGCCGTTGGCGGCGGCGCCGATGGTGCCGGCCACGTGGGTGCCGTGGCCGCCGTCGTCGGTGCCGACCGGGTCCAGGCAGCTGGCCACCTCGCAGGGGCCGTCGACATCCGCCAGGTCGGGGGCGAAGTTGCGGGACAGCGCCCAGTTGAAGTTGGGCGCGAGGTCGGGCTGGCTGGCGTCGACGCCGGTGTCCAGGACGCCGACGGTGACCCGGCGGTCGCCGGGCTCGATCCTGCGGGCCTGGTCGGCGTGGATCATCTCCAGGCCCCAGAGCTTGTCGTCCAGCGGGTCCATCTTCTTGGCGTGCCCGTTGGCCACGCCCTTGCTGCGGGCGGGGGCGGTCAGGTGCTCCTGCTCGACCGGGTCCACCTTCGGCTGCCGGCCGATGGCCTTCTGCTCGGCCGCGCCGACCAGGGCATTCGAGGCGGTGGCCCGGCTGGCGAAGTCGGCCCGGTCGGTGGTCACCTGGAAGAGGCCCACCGCTTCGGTGCGGGTGACGACGTTGCCGCCCGCCGCGGTGATCGCGGCGATCGCGGCCTCCGTGGAGACGCCGTCCTCGGCGAGCACGGTGAAGGTCCGGGTGCTGGTCGGCGCGGCGGTCGCCGGGACGCCCAGGCCGGTCACCGTGAGGGCCAGCGAGGCCGCTGCCGCGACCGCACCGACGGTGAAGCGTTTGCTCACCACATCAGATCCTCTCGTTGAGGGACGTGGCAGTCATCCCACAACATGGGAGCGGATTTCGCCAGATGACCGTCCGGAATAGACCGCAATCAGGCATTCGCCGGTGTGAGTGCATCCAGCGCGGCGGGCAGTTCGGCCAGGGTGGCCACCTCGGCGTCGGGGAGCAGGCCGGACGGGCGGGGCAGCCGGTGCCGGTTCAGCCAGATCGCCCGCAGGCCGGCCCGCTGCGCCGCCGTCACGTCGTGCTCCGGCGAGTCCCCCACGTGGACGATCCGCCCGGCGGGCAGGCCGGCCGCGGCGACCACGGCGGCGTAGAACACGGGCGCCGGCTTCTTCGGCAGGCCGTTCTCGTGCGCGTACAACTCGAACGTGAACTGCCCGGCGAGGCCGCAGCGTTCCGCCCGGCTGTTGCCGTTGGTGGCGAAGCCGAGCAGGTGATCCGGGCGCAGCGCGGCGAGCGCCGGCGCCGCGTCCGGGAACGGCCTGCTCAGCTCGTACCGGCGGGCGAAGAAGAGCGCCGTGAGCTCGTCCAGGTGCCCGTCGAGCCCGGCCCGGGCCAGCGACCGGGCCAGCGCGGCGCGCCGGATCTCCTGCACCGGCGCGGCGCTCAGCGCGCCGAACACCGCACCCCAGTCCGCCTCCAGGTCCGCGAGCGACACCCCGGCCGCCGCCGGGGTCCGGCGCCGCATCTCCTTGAGTACGCAGGCCAGCGCGCCGGTGACGGCCGGGCGCAGGTCGATCAGGGTCTCGTCGGCGTCGAAGACGACAGCGGTCCGCATGCGGCCAAGCTTGTCAGTCCCGCCGGCCCGCCGCGGTCCCGTGACGCTCAGCGTTCGGCGGCCAGGACCGGCTCGGTCGCGGCGGACGCGGACGCCTCGGGCGCCGCGCGCAGCTCGTCCAGCCGGACCAGGGCGACCCCGGCCACGATCAGCCCGCCGCCGAGCAGTTGGACGCCGGTCGGCAGCTCACCCAGCACCAGCCAGGCGATCAGCACCGCGAACATCACCTCGGTCAGCCCGACGAAGGAGGACAGCCGCGCCCCGAGGATCCGGGCCCCGGCCACCCCGGTCAGGTACGCGACCACCGCGGCGATCAGCGACAGCCCGGCGATCGGCACCAGCCAGCTCATCCGGTGCCCGGAGAAGGTGACGTCGGCGGTGCCGGCATGCAGCGGGAGCACCCCGACCACTCCGAGCACGAGCAGCACGAGCGCGCCGACGGCCATGCCGCCGCTCGCCATCACCACGGACGGCAGCTCGGCGTCGACCCGGCCGGCGATGACGAAGTAACCGGCCAGCCCCACCCCGGCGCCGAGCCCCCAGAGCACACCGACCGGGTCGAGCCGGCCCGCCCCGGTCAGGTCGAGCACACCGACCAGCCCGGCGAGCGCGGCGAGCGACCCGACCACGGTGAGCAGCCGGGGGCGCTGCCCGTGGACCAGCCACATCCAGCCGACCACCAGCACGATGCCGAGGTACTCCAGCAGCAGCGCGACGCCGACCGGCAGGTAGCGGACCGCGTTGAAGAAACATGCCTGGGCCAGGGCGACACCGAGCAGCCCGAAGACGACGACGGTGCCGGCGTTGCGGCGGAGCACCGGCCACCGCCCCCGCAGCACCATCAGGGCGGGCACGGCGAGCACCAGCGCGGCGATACCGACCCGGGCCAGCACCACCGCCTCGGCGGACCACTCGCCGGTGATCAGCGGACGGGCGAAGGTGCCCGAGGTGGCGAAGGTGAGCGCGGAGAGCAGGGCGAGGCCGAGACCGACGCCGGACCGTTCACGCATCGACACTCCTTGGTCCAGGGCGACCCGTCACGAGTCAAACGAGGTTATGCTGATGACGCTAGGCCGGCACCCTGACAGGAGTCAAGTTGCTTTTCGCTCATGACACCGAGTGCGGTCTGACCGCCACCGCGGCGCTGGTCAACACCGCCGGCCCGGACCGGGAAGGGCTGCCCGACGTGGCCGCCCTCGACGAGTTCTTCACCGCACACGCGTGGACCGGCCGGCACGAGCACACCGAGGCCGAGCTGCGCCAGGTCCGCGCCCTGCGGCCCCGGCTGCGCCGGCTGTGGCACGCCGACACCGACGAGGTGGTGGCCATCGTCAACGGCCTGCTCCGCGAGTCACACGCGCTGCCGCAGCTCATCCGGCACGACGACGAGCCGTACCACCTGCACGCCGTGCCCCGGGACGCGCCGCTGGCCACCCGGATGGCGGTCGAGGCGGCCATGGCGATGGCCGACCTGGTCCGGATCGACGAGCTGAGCCGGCTCCGGATCTGCGACCACCCGGACTGCGACAACGTCCTGGTCGACCTGTCGAAGAACCGGTCCCGCCGGTTCTGCGACGCCGGCTGCGGCAACCGCGCCGCGGTCACCGCCTACCGCGCCCGCCGCGCCGCCCAGGCCTGACCCGGCCCCCACCGCCGCCAGGTCGGCGAGGTGGCGGCATCCCGGGCGCGGAAACACCGCCGGCTCGGCGACCTGGCGGCGCTCTTCGCCCGCTTCCTGGCCCGGGTGCCGCGCCGTGGCCACCCCACCGAGGGCTGATCCCCTCGGGATGCGGCAGGCCGGGCCGTCGCGGGCACCGGCGACCGCGGATTGCCGCAGGCCGAGTCGATCAGGAGCGCCGGCTCAGGGGGCCGTCAGGGGTGGGTCATGCGGAGCAGGTCGAGGGCCTCGTCGAGCTGGTCCTCGCTGAGCTTGCCGGAGGCCACGTGGCCCCGGGAGATCACCACCTCGCGGATGGAGACCTGCTTGGCCAGCGCCTCCTTGGCGATCGAGGCGGCCTCGTCGTACCCGAGGTGGCGGTTGAGCGGCGTGACGATCGACGGCGACCCCTCCGCGTACGCCAGGCAGACCTCGGCATCCGCGACCAGGCCGGCCACCAGGCGGTCGGCGAAGAGCCGGCTCGACGCGGCCAGCAGCTTGATCGACTCCAGCAGGTTGCGGCCCATGACGGGGAGCATCACGTTCAGCTCGAAGTCGCCCTGGGTGCCGGCGAAGGCCACTGCGGCGTCGTTGCCGATCACCTGGGCGCAGACCTGCCGCATCGCCTCCGCGACCACCGGGTTCACCTTGCCCGGCATGATCGACGAACCGGGCTGGAGATCCGGGATACGCAGCTCCCGCAGGCCGGCACGCGGACCGGAGCCCATCCACCGGATGTCGTTGGCCATCTTGTAGAGGCCGACCGCGATGGTGCGGAGCTGGCCGGAGGTCTCCACCAGCGCGTCCCGGGCGCCCTGCGCCTCGAAGTGGTCGCGGGCCTCGGTCAACGGCAGGCCGGTCGAGTCCCGCAGCTTCTCGATCACCTTCGCGGCGAAGCCGAGCGGGGTGTTGATGCCGGTGCCCACCGCCGTGCCGCCCAGCGGCAGCTCGGCCAGCCGGGGCAGCACCGCTTCCAGCCGCTCGACGCCGTAGCGGACCTGGGCGGCGTACCCGCCGAACTCCTGGCCGAGGGTGACCGGGGTGGCGTCCATCAGGTGGGTACGCCCGGCCTTGACCACGGTGGAGAACTCCTCGGCCTTCTCCCCCAGCGCCCCGGCCAGGTGCTTCAGCGAGGGGATCAGGTCCTCCACCACGAACTGCGTGGCGGCCAGGTGGATCGAGGACGGGAAGACGTCGTTGCTGGACTGCGAGGCGTTGACGTCGTCGTTCGGGTGCACGCCACGGCCCAGCTCGCGGCTGGCCAGGGTGGCGATCACCTCGTTGGTGTTCATGTTCGACGAGGTGCCGGAGCCGGTCTGGAACACGTCGACCGGGAACTGGTCGTCGTACCCGCCGTCGGCCACGTGCGCGGCGGCGGTGGCGATGGCCTCGGCGACGTCCGCCCCGATCACCCCCAGCTCGGCGTTGACCTGGGCCGCCGCCCCCTTGATCTGCGCCAGGGCCTTGATCTGGGCCGGTTCGATGCCCCGCCCGGAGATCGGAAAGTTCTGCACGGCGCGCTGGGTCTGCGCCCGCCACAGCGCCTCGGCGGGCACCTCCACCTCGCCCATCGAGTCGCGTTCGATCCGGTAGCCGGTCGCCTCTGGAGTCGTCACGCATACCATCCTGCCGCGCGCGGCGGATGCTCGCAGATGATCGCTCAGCCCAGCGCGGCCAGCAGCTCCTCGGTCGCTCGCTGGTCCGGGGACTCGACCTGGCGGAACAGGGTCAGGGCCCGGCTGGCGTACGCCCGGGCCTGGCGCGGGTCGCTGCCCTGCAGGCAGCGGGCCATGCCCTCGAGCGCCCGGGCCTGCTCGTAGCGCAGCCCGAGCCGGGTGGCGTCCTGGAGCACCCGGCGGTGCAGGTCCAAGGCGCTGGGCACGTCCCCCTGGTCGAGCAGCGCCCGCGCCAGCAGGTTCCGCGAGGCGCACTGCCCGATCCGGTCCCCGGCGTCGGTCATCGCGCTGAGCGCCGCCCGGTGCAGGGCCGCCGCGTGCTCCAGCCGGCCGTCCTCACGCTCCATCGCCGCGATCTCGTTCAGCACCTCGCCCTCGCCGAACCGGTTGCCCGAGCTGCGCTTCTGTTGCAGCGCCACCCGCAGCAGGCGGCGGGCCGGCTCGCGGTGGCCCATCCGGTGGCGGATCATCCCGAGGTGGCCGATGGCGTTCGCGACGTGTCTCAGATCGCGGTGCTCGCGGGCGAGAGCGAGGTGGCGCCGGGCCGCCCGCAGGGCTTCCTCGTACCGCCCGAGGGCGATCAGGACGATCGCCAGGTTGTTGAACAGGTTCGACAGCACCGGGGTGTCGTCGGGGTACCGGCCCAGCCGTAACGAGGTGTGGACGCTTTCCTCGGCGTGGCGGTACTCGTCGTCACCGATGTGGACGGCGGTCAGGTTGCAGAGCGTCAGCAGTGTCTCCCGGCGGAGGCCGAGCCGCCGGTACCGGTCGACGACGGTGCCCATCAGGCGGCTCGCCTCGGCGAAACGCCCGAGGCGGTAGTGCGCCGAGGCGAGGTAGTTCATGGTGACGGTGGCCGCCATGTCATCGCCGAGCGCCTCCGCCGCCCGCAGGGCGATGGCGTGTGTCTCGCTCAGCTCCCCGAGATGCCCGCCATCAAAGTTCGACCACCAGGTCGCCCGGGCGAGCTGCCAGCAGTGCCGGAGGAAGCCCTCGGCCTCGGCCAGCCGGACCAGGGCGGCCAGCGCCGCGCGATTCTCGTCGAACCAGGCACGGCCCTCCGGCTCGGTGGCCGCGACCAGGTCGGGACGCGGCGGCACCGGCAGGCGGAACAGGCTCTGGCTGCTGGAAACCGGCTCGATGATCCGGGCGATCGTCGCCGCCACGTACAGGTGATGGTCGAGCAGTCGCTCGACGGCGCTCCGCCGCTCACCGGCCCGACCGGGTTCGTCGGCGAGTCGTCGGGCGTACTCGCGCAGCAGGTCGTGCAGCCGGTAGCGGCCCGGCTCGGACTCCTCCACCAGGTTCGCGTCGACCAACTCGTCCAGCAGGTCCTGCGTCTCGGGCAGGGACACCTCGGCCAACGCCGCGCCCACCCGGTTGTCGAACCGCGCCCCGGGATGCAGGCCGAGCAGCCGGAACAGCCGCCGCGCCGGTGCCGACACCTGGGCGTACGACAGCGCGAAGGCCTGGCCGACCGAGCGCTCCCCGGCCGCCAGTTCGGCCAGCGGATCCCGCCCGGTGGCCAGCCGCTCGGCCAGGTCGGCGATCCGCCAGCGTGGACGGTGGGCCAGCCGGGCGCCGGCCAGGCGGATCGCCAACGGCAGGTGGCCGCAGCGGCGGACCACCTCGGCGGCGGCCTCCGGCTCGACGGCCACCCGGTCCGGGCCGGCGATCCGGCCGAGCAGTTCGATCGCCTCGTCGGAATCCAGCACCGGCAGCGAGGACGGCCGGCCGTCGTCGAGCCCGACCAGGCGACGGCGACTGGTGATCAGGACGAGGTTGTCCGCCCCGCTCGGCAGCAGGGGCATCACCTGCGCGGCGTCGGCCGCGTTGTCCAGCACCACGAGGGCGCGCCGGGTGGCCAGCTCGGTACGCCACACCACCAGCCGGTCGTCCAGGTCGAGCGGGATCCGCTCCGCCGGTACGCCGAGCTGTCGCAGCAGGGTGGCCACCGCCGCCGCCGGCGTGAGCGGTTCCCGCTCGCTGTGCCCGTGCAGGTCGATGAAGAGCTGGGCGTCCGGGAAACGGTCGGCGAGAGCGGTCGCCACGTGCACGGCGAGGGTGGTCTTGCCGCTGCCCGCCATCCCGTCGATGACATGAACCCGGGTCGCGTCCTCCTCGATCTCCTTCACCAGCCGCGCCACCGTCTGCTGCCGGCCGGTGAAGTCGCTGATCGCCCGGGGCAGGGACCGGACCGGTACGACGGGCGGGGACCGCTCCGGGTCGGTGGCCGCCGTATCGCCCGCCAGGATGCGCTGGTGCAGCTCCTGCAACGCCGCGACCGGCTCGATGCCCAGCTCCTCGGCGTAGATCCGGCGCCCCTCGCGGTAGACGGCGAGCGCGTCCGCCTGCCGGCCGACCGAGGAGAGGGCGAGCATGAGCTGACCGCGCAGCCGCTCCCGCAGCGGGTTCCGCTCCACGCCCTCGGTCAGCTCGACGATGATGTCGGCGGCCTGCCCCAACCGCAGCTCGACGTCGACGCATTCCTCGAGCGCGGCGAGCCGCCGTTCGTCGAGCGCCTGCGCCCGGCGGCGTACGCTCCGGCTGGTGATCCCGCTCAGCGCGGCCCCGCGCCAGAGCGCGAGCGCGGCGCGATAGTGCCGGCGCGCCTCGGCGGGCTGCCCGGCGGCGACGGCGGCCCGTCCGGTGTCGACCTCGCGGACGAAGACCTCGGAATCCAGGTCGTCCGGTTCGATCCGGATGCCGTAGCCGACGGGGTCCCGGACGATGATCTCCGGGGGCAGTCCGAGCACGGCGAGCCGCTGTCGCAGGCGGGACACGCAGATCTGGAGCTGCGTCCGGGCGGTGGCGGGCGGGCGTTCCTCCCAGACCGCGTCGATCAACTCCTCGACGGGCACCACCCGACCGGCGCGCAGCAGCAGCATCGCGAGCACGGTCCGGTCCCGGCCGGCGGTGACGGTGGCTTCGCCACCGCCTACCCGCAGGGATCCCAGGATCCTGAACCGCATCTGTGCCCCCGCACGCCTTTTATGCAACTTGCAGCAGCGTAGCGCCCTGGTGACGGATCACCTCATCGAGGCGATAGCGATCTGATAGCGGATCGACAGCGCTGACGCGGATAGTCGTCTCGGATTGTCGGTGACGGCATCCGACGGGGGCGGTGCGCCCGCCCCGGCAACTCCGCGGGCGGGCGCACCGATGTCGATGAAGCGGCACAGTGAAGGCGCCGGGTGGGATCCCACCCGGCGCCCTTCGCGTACGCGGGACGTCAGCGCCGGCCGACGGTGAGCACCGGCTTGGTGACCTCGGCGAAGAAGTCATTGCCCTTGTCGTCCACCACGATGAACGCCGGGAAGTCCTCCACCTCGATCTTCCAGACCGCCTCCATGCCCAGCTCGGGGTATTCGAGCACCTCGACGTGCTTGATGCAGTCCTGGGCGAGCCGCGCCGCCGGGCCGCCGATCGAGCCGAGGTAGAAGCCGCCGTGCTGCTGGCAGGAGCGGGTGACCTGGGCGGAGCGGTTGCCCTTGGCCAGCATCACCATCGAGCCGCCGGCCGCCTGGAACTTCTCCACGTACGCGTCCATCCGGCCGGCGGTGGTGGGGCCGAATGAGCCGGAGGCGTAGCCCTCGGGGGTCTTGGCCGGACCGGCGTAGTAGACGGCGTGGTCGCGGAGGTACTGCGGCATCGGCTCGCCCGCGTCCAGCCGCTCGGCGATCTTGGCGTGCGCGATGTCCCGGGCCACCACGAGCGGGCCGGTCAGCGAGAGCCGGGTCTTCACCGGGTACTTGGACAGTTCGGCGCGGATCTCGTCCATCGGCCGGTTGAGGTCGACCCGGACCACCTCGGCGCCGTCCAGGTGGGCGTCGGTGACGTCGGGCAGGTAGCGCGCCGGGTCGGTCTCCAGGCGCTCCAGCCAGACGCCCGACGGGGTGATCTTGGCAACGGCCTGCCGGTCGGCGGAGCAGGAGACGGCGATGGCCACCGGGCAGGAGGCGCCGTGCCGGGGCAGCCGGACCACCCGTACGTCGTGGCAGAAGTAGCGGCCGCCGAACTGCGCGCCGATGCCGAAGTTGCGGGTCAGTTCCAGCACCTGGGCCTCCAGCTCCAGGTCCCGGAAGCCGTGCGCGCTCATCGAGCCCTGCGTCGGGAGCGCGTCGAGGTACTTGGCGGAGGCGTACTTGGCGGTCTTCAGCGCGTACTCGGCGGAGGTGCCGCCGATGACGATGGCCAGGTGGTACGGCGGGCAGGCCGCGGTGCCGATCAGCCGCAGCTTCTCCTCCAGGAACTGCATCATCCGCGTCGGGTTCAGCAGCGCCTTGGTCTCCTGGTAGAGGTACGACTTGTTGGCCGAGCCACCGCCCTTGGCCATGAAGAGGAACTTGTACGCGTCGGCGTGCCCGTCGGGGTCCTCGGCGTAGAGCTCGACCTGGGCGGGCAGGTTGCTGCCGGTGTTCCGCTCCTCCCACATGGTCAGCGGGGCGAGCTGGGAGTAGCGCAGGTTCAGCCGGGTGTACGCCTGGTAGACACCGCGTGAGATGGCCTCGGCGTCGGTGCCGTCGGTGAGCACGTGCCGGCCGCGCTTGCCCATCACGATCGCGGTGCCGGTGTCCTGGCACATCGGCAGCACGCCGCCCGCGGCGATGTTGGCGTTGCGCAGCAGGTCCAGCGCGACGAAGCGGTCGTTCGGCGAGGCCGCCGGGTCGTCGATGATCGACCGGAGCTGGGCCAGGTGCGCCGGTCGCAGGAAGTGGGCGATGTCGTGCATCGCCTCGGCGGTCAGCGCGGTCAGCGCGGAGGGCTCCACGGTGAGGAACCGACGGCCACCGGGGCCGTTGACGACGTCGACGCCCTCGTCGGTGACCAGGCGGTACTCGGTCTGGTCGGGACCGGTCGGCAGCAAGGGGGCGTACGAGAACGCGGCGGCACTGCTCATGACGGAAAAGCCTAGGGCAGACGCGTCGATCGGTGGCACCCCCGGGGGCGTCCTGGGACGCCGCTCTCACCCGCCCGGCGAGTCAGCTCAGCAGAGTTCCTTCTTCGGCCCGCAGCTGCCCTGGTCAGAGGGGGGCTGGTAGGTCCCGTCCGGGTTCGGCCCGGGAACGGCGCCCTGGTCCGGCGGGGGCGGCACCGCGGCGGCGGCGCCCCAGCGGACGTACCCGATCTCCCGGCCCTCGCCGATGATCATGCCGTTCGGGCCGACCGCCAGGGCGTTCGCCGAGGTCCGCAGCACCACCAGCTCCCGACCGGTACGCGGGTCGACGGCGATCAGCCGGGACGGCTTCTCCTCGGCGATCACCGCCGCGTACGGGGTGAGCGCCGCCCCGCTCTTCCCGCCGGCCGGCCGGGTCCACCGGGTGTGGTCGACGGACAGTTCCCGGCCGAGGATCGACCGCTTGTCGGCGCTGCGCACCAGCGCGTACCGGTCGTCGACCGCGAGCAGCTTCTCGCCGTCCGCGCCGACGAGGAGCAGCCGGCCGTCGTACCCGTCGAGCACCGCCTCGCGGCCGTCCGGGGCCACCCCGAGGAGCACGTTCCGGGCGCCCTGCGGGTCCTCCCGTTGCACGCAGCCGGCGTAGTCGGCGGTCCGCAGGTTCACCCCGGTCCGCCGCCACGCCTCCCGGCCGGTGGCCGGGTCGACGCCGGAGATGCTGAAGTAGCAGCTCCCGTCCCGCGAGGTGGCGGTGATCCGGAGCAGCCGGCCGCCGATCACGGCCAGCCGCTCCTCCCGGCCGGGCTGGACGTTCTGCAGCACCCGGCCGGTGGCGGTGTCCACCACGTGCACCCGCCCGTCCACCGGGAAGCCGAGCAGCGGCGGCACGTCCTCCGGCCCGGCCGCGCCGCCGTCGATGCGCGGCGCGCCCAGCCGGCGGGTGCCGAGCAGTTCCGGGTTGTCGGCGAGCAGCCCGCTGTGCACGCCGGGCAGGAAGGCGGTCCAGAGCGGCCGGGTCCCGCGCGGCTCCCAGGCGCTCAGCGTGCAGTCGGTGGCCTCGGCGCAGCGCGCGTCGAGCAGCAGGTTCCGGTACGTCCAGACGGCCACCGCCTGGTCGTCGCGGCGGCGCACCACGCCGGTGGCCGGGTCGAGCAGCTCGTACCCCTTGACCAGGAGCTTGCCCACGGCGACGACCGGGTCCCGGTCGCCGCCCGCGACCGCCGCCCAGTCCGCCTTGCGCTCCCAGAGCTGGGCGCCGGTGGCCAGGCTGCGCGCCTCGACCCGGGTGCGCTGCTCGACGATCACGGCGTCGCCGGCGATGGTGACGCTCTTCGGGGTGCCGCCGACCCGCTGCTGCCAGACCACGTCCGGCTGGGAGATCGGCTCGCTCCGGTCGACCCAGTCCCACATCGTCGGGAACGGGTTCCACACCCCGGTCGCGGCGAGCACGACCACGGTGATGAGCCCCAGCAGCAACCAGCCACGTACGCCAAGGCCCTTCACACCGCACACGGTAGCGACGATCACCGCCGCGCCGACCCCCCGAACGGCCGTGTCGCGCCGCTTTCTCGGCCGGCCTCGTGCTATGCGCCGCGGGCGGCCGAGCGGACCAGCGGAAGGGTGCGGTAGGGGATCTGCTCGGCCAGCGCGATGATCGTGGAGGCGCGGCGGATGCCCTCCGACGAGACGATCTGGTCGATCACCCGCTGGAGGTCGGTGTTCGACCGGGCCACGATGCGGCAGAGCAGGTCGCTGGAGCCGGTGATGGTGTGCGCCTCCAGCACCTCGGGGATCGCCGCCAGGTGGGCGGTCACCGGGTCGTGACCGTGCCGCTGGCTGATCTCCAGGGTGACGAAGCTGGTCACCCCGAAGCCGATCGCCGCCGGGGAGATGTCCGGGCCGAACCCGCCGATCACGCCCCGGTCGACCAGCTTGTCGAGGCGGGCCTGGACGGTCCCCCGGGCCACCCCGAGCCGGCGGGAGCACTCCAGCACCCCGATCCGCGGCTCCTCCGCCAGCAACGTGAGCAGTCGTGCATCCAGCTCATCGAGCTGTACATCCTGACCAGTACTCATGGGTTATCACCGTACCGAATGCACAACCTGACCAGGAATATCGCCAACTGTTGCCCAACTCCCCGCGGCCCGGCGATCCTCGCCGGATAAGCAGACCCACGGCGGCCCACGAGGCCGGCCGGTACGCGAGGGAGGCCACCATGACCCAGGCGATCGACCGACCCCAGTCGACCGAGGAGGTCGACGCCGACGCCCTCATCGGCGCCGTCGACCACGACATCAGCCGGGACCCGTTCCCGGTCAAGGGCCTCGACCACGTGCACTTCCTGGTCGGCAACGCCAAGCAGGCGGCCCACTACTACTCCACCGCGTTCGGCATGACCTGCGTGGCGTACCGGGGCCCGGAGCAGGGCTACCGGGACCACGCCCAGTACGTGCTGACCAGCGGCTCCGCCCGGTTCGTGCTGACCGGCGCGGTCCGCCCGGACGCCGAGGGCGCCGAGCACGTGGCCCGGCACAGCGACGGCGTCTCGGACATCGCGCTGGAGGTGCCGGACGTGGACGCCGCGTACGCGCACGCCACCGCGCAGGGCGCGACCGGTCTGGTCGAGCCGCACGACGTCAGCGACGAGCACGGCACCGTCCGGATGGCCGCCATCGCCACGTACGGCGACACCCGGCACACCCTGGTCGACCGGTCCCGCTACTCCGGCCCGTTCCTGCCCGGCTTCGTGGCCCGCGGCCCGATCGTGGACCGGCAGCCGATGATCGACGCCGGCATCCAGCCGAAGCGCTTCTTCCAGGCGGTCGACCACGTGGTCGGCAACGTGGAGCTGGGCCGGATGGACGAGTGGGTCGAGTTCTACAAGCGGGTCATGGGCTTCACCAACATGGCCGAGTTCATCGGCGACGACATCGCCACCGACTACTCCGCGCTGATGAGCAAGGTGGTCGCGAACGGCACCCGCAAGGTGAAGTTCCCGCTCAACGAGCCGGCCATCGCCCGCAAGAAGTCGCAGATCGACGAGTACCTGGAGTTCTACCAGGGCCCCGGCGCCCAGCACATCGCCGTCGCCACCAACGACATCCTGGCCAGCGTCGACGCCATGCGCGCGGCCGGCGTCGAGTTCCTGGACACCCCGGACTCGTACTACGAGGACCCGGAGCTGCGCGCCCGGATCGGCCAGGTGCGGGTGCCGATCGAGGAGCTGCAGTCCCGCAAGATCCTGGTCGACCGGGACGAGGACGGCTACCTGCTGCAGATCTTCACCAAGCCGGTGCAGGACCGCCCGACCGTCTTCTTCGAGCTGATCGAGCGGCACGGCTCCCTCGGCTTCGGCAAGGGCAACTTCAAGGCCCTGTTCGAGGCCATCGAGCGGGAGCAGGAGCGGCGCGGCAACCTGTAACACTGTCCGCGTGACCCTGCCTCCCCCGAGCACCCCGCCGCCGCCCGCCGGGCCCCCGCCCGCGGGCGGCGGCTTCGCACCGCCGTCCGGGCCGCACCCGCCCGCGCAGCACACCCCGCCGACGTACGCCGGCCTGCCGGGCTACCCGCCGCCACCCCCGGGGTACGCCCCACCCGCCGGGTCGGCGCCGCCGGCCCTGGCCCCGGACGGCCGACCCCTGGCCGGTTTCGGCGAGCGGCTGGTGGCCTGGCTGATCGACACCCTGATCGCCAGCGCGGTGACGATGGTGCTCTTCGCGCCGGTCCTGGTCTGGCTGGTCGTCCGGATGATCGACCAGATGCCGGCACCCGGCCCGGACGGGACCGTGACCGGACCCGACCCGTCGGCGCTGTTCACCGACTTCTTCCTGCCGGTGCTCGTCGCCGAACTGGGGATCTTCGCGGTCCTGCTGGTCTTCTACTGGCTCTACCACGTCGAGTACGCCCGCCGGACCGGCCAGACCCTGGGCAAGAAGGTGATGAAGCTGCGGATCGTCCCGCTCGAGCCGGGCGCCACCCTGACCCGGGGGGTGCTGGGCAAGCGGTACCTGGTCGAGTTCGTCGCCGGCTCGCTGGTGCCGTTCCTCAGCTACGTCGACGGGTTCTGGCAGCTGTGGGACAAGCCCTGGCAGCAGTGCCTGCACGACAAGGCCGCCGGCACCGTCGTCGTTAAGGTTGCACCGTGAGCGCGAGGAGTGAGCCGGGTCTGCGAGCCCCGCAGTCGCGAACTGAGGTGGCATCGTGAGCAGAGAGGCACGGTCGTGAGCGTGCGGCCCGGCTGGTACGTCGACCCCGCCGACCCCGAGACCCGGCGGTACTGGGACGGGGAGGGGTGGGTCGGCGCGCCCATCCCGGTCGACGCCACTCCGCCCGAGGGCCCGCCGCCGGCCGAGCCGGCCCCGGTCGCCGCGCCGGCGCCCGGCGTTCCCGCGGCGCACCCGGGGCAGCCGGGTCCCGCACCGCAGCCAGGTCACCCCGGCGTCGGTCCGTACCCCGGGCAGCCGGCTCAGTGGCCGGGTCAGCCGACCGGCCCGGGGCACTGGCCGGGGCAGCCGACCGGTGCCGGGGCGCCCTCCGGGCCGCCGCCGGGTTGGCCGTACCCGACCTGGCCGGGGCGCCCGCCCCTGCCGCAGCCGCACGGACTGCCGCTCGCCACGTACGGGGCCCGGCTGGTCGCCCGCCTGATCGACTTCGGCGTGGTCTTCCTGCTCAACGTCGCCGTGAACGGCTGGTTCGTCTGGCGGTACGTCGAGGAGGTCGCGCCCTACCTGCGGGAATCCTTCCGTCGGGCGCTGGCCGGCAACGGCTCCACCGAGGGGCTCCCCCAGCCCGGGGACCAGGCCGGCGGCCTCCAGATCGTCATCCTGCTGATCGCCACCGCGCTCTGGTTCGCGTACGAGGTGCCCTCGATGGCGGCCCGCGGGCAGACCTTCGGCAAGCGGGTCGTGGGCGTCCGGGCGGTGCCGGTCGAGGCGGATCAGCCGCTCGGCTTCGGCCGGGCCACCCGGCGCTGGACCACCCTCGGGCTGCCCACCATGCTCTGGTACTGCTGCGGCTTCGGGCTGCTGCTCCAGTTCGTCGACGCGGTTTCCCTGCTCTTCGACCAGCCGCTGCGCCAGGCGCTGCACGACAAGCGTGCGCAGACCGTGGTGGTCCAACTGCCCCGCGTCAGACCCGACACCCGTACCACCGCGCGCGACCGCGCCAACCCCCCGGGAGACACCCCATGACCGACACCGGACGTCACCAGCCTCCGCTGCGGCTGACCCGCGCCGACCTGGACGCGCTGCCCAACTACGTGCCCGGACGCAGCCCGGCCGACCTGGCCCGCGAGCTGGGCCTGCCCGAGGCGATCAAGCTGGCCAGCAACGAGGTGCCCTACGGCCCGCTGCCGGGTGTGGTGGAGGCGGTCACCGAGGCGGTCGCCGGGTCGCACCGCTACCCGGACATGGGCGTGGTGGCACTGCGGCAGGCCCTCGCCGAGCGGTACGGCGTCGACCCCGACCGGATCGCCACCGGCTGCGGGTCGGTGGCGCTGGCCGAGCACCTGGTGCGGGCCACCTGCCTGCCCGGCGACGAACTGCTCTACTCGTGGCGGTCCTTCGAGGCGTACCCGATCATCGCGGCGACCAGCGGCGCGACCAGCGTGCGGGTGCCGAACGACGCCGGCCACGGGCACGACCTGGCCTCGATGGCGGCGGCGGTGACCGACCGGACCCGGATGATCCTGGTCTGCAACCCGAACAACCCCACCGGCACCGCCGTCCGGAAGGCGGAGCTGGACCGTTTCCTCGACGCGGTGCCAGACGACGTCCTGGTGGTGATCGACGAGGCGTACCGGGAGTTCGTCACCGACCCGGAGGTGCCGGACGCCCTCAGCTACCTGGACCGGCCGAATGTGGCGGTGCTGCGCACGCTGTCCAAGGCGTGGGGGCTGGCCGGCCTGCGGATCGGCTGGCTGGTCGCCGAGCCGACGGTGGCGGCCGCGGTGCGCAAGGTCGTCACCCCCTTCTCCACCAGCATGGCCGCCCAGGCCGGCGCGCTCGCCGCGCTCGCCCAGGCCGACGAGGTCGGACGCCGGTGCGCGCTGGTCGTCGCCGAGCGGGACCGGGTCACCGAGGCGCTGCGCAAGTTCGTCCCGGACGTGCCGTCCAGCCAGGCCAACTTCGTCTGGCTGCCGCTCGGCGAGCGGGCCGTGGACTTCGGCAAGGCGTGCGAGGCGCGCGGCGTCATCGTCCGGCCGTTCGCCGGCGACGGGGTCCGGGTCACCATCGGCACGCCGGCCGAGAACGACGCCTTCCTGGCCGCCGCCGAGGCCGCGCTCGCCTGAGCCGTTGCGGCTGCTCGCCGCGGCTCAGGTCGCGGCGAGCAGCACCGGCTCGGCCACCAGGAAGTACGCCTGGTCGTCGTCGTCGGGGACGGCCCGCTCGCGGGCCCGCTCCACCGCGACGTAGCCGCCCGCCGCGTACGCCCGGCCGGGCTGCCAGCCGATCCCGTCGCGGCCGATGTCCAGCGCGAACCGGGACCGCTCCGCGCCGGTGACCGGGTCGAGGGTGATCAGGTCCCGCCGCTCGGTCAACAGGTGGATCCGGCCCGGCTCGACCGCGATGATCCGGACCGGCCCGAGGTCGGCCCGCCGCCACAGCTCCTCGCCGGTGCGGGCGGACCGGCCGGTCACCACCCCGGCCGAGGTGCCGACGACCCGCTCGCCGTCGAGCTGGGTGTCCGCGCCGTCGAGGGCCGGCGCGGCCACCGGCGCACCGGAGCCGACCAGCCAGCCCCGACCGCTGCCGTCGCCGCGACCGGAGATGCGCAGGCCCCGGCAGCCCGAGCGCGCCTGCCGGCAGCCGACCGGGGTCAGCACGAACTCCTCCGGGGCGTCCGGCGGCCGCCAGCGAATGCGGACCGCGCCGGTGGCGGCGTCCCGGAACTCGACCGCCTCCGGCCCGGCGCAGGCGTCCAACCCGAGCACCTCACCGGCGGCGGTGGTGCCCGCCGCGCCGAGGCAGCCCCGTTCCCGGTCGACCCGCCAGAGCCGGCGGCCGTCGGCCAGGTCGTACCCGTCGAGCCGGCCGACACCGGCCGCGACCAGCACGGTCCGGCCGGCGGCGATCCGGGCGACGTGCAGCCCGGCCGGGTTCCACACCGTCGCCGCGTAGGTGCGGCGCGGCTCCGGCAGCTCGCCGGGTTCCGGCCCGTCGGCCCGCCAGGCCACCCGGCCGGTACGCGCGTCCAGCGCCACCAGTTCCCCGTCCGACCAGCGGCTGACCACGGTGGTGCCCTCGGCGAGCACCCCGTCGAGCTTCGCCGGCCAGCGCCGGTACGACCAGAACGGGGTCACCCGGTACCGCCGGTCGACCGGCTGGTCGGCGTACACCTGGCGGGGGCCGGCGTAGACCCGGAGCCGGCCGTCCACGATCAGCGGGGCCGCCGGCAGCCGGCCGATCACCCCGGGCTCCGGGTCCGGGGCGGCCGGGTAGGCGCCCCGGGCGACCGTGCTCACCTCGGCCGGCGCGAGGACCCGGTGGACCACGACGGCCGCCGCCCCGACGGCGAGCACCGCCGCGAGCGCCACCACGATCCGCCGCCGCCCCAGGGGCAACCCCATCCCACACCTCCGCCCGGCACCCTATCGACCGGCAACGCCACGCCGCAGCGCGGCGTCAGACGCGCCGGCGTGGCGTTGCCGGAGGCGGGCGCTCGGGCCGCAGCGCGGCGTCAGACGCGCCGGCGTGGCGTCCCCGGCGGCGGGCGTTCCGGCCGCAGCGCGGCGTCCCCGGAGGCGGGCGGTCCGGCTCAGGCGGCCTCGGCGGTGGGGGCGGGCGTGACCGCGGCGGCCAGGTCGGCGAGGTCGCGCCGGAGGGCACCCTCGACCGCCCGGGCGGCCAGGCCGCCGAGGATCAGCGCCAGCACCCGGCCGTACGGGGCGGTCGGCGCGGCCTCCTGCTCGACGGTGACCTCGGTGCAGCCGCGCCGGCGGCGTTCGACGGTCCGCAGCCGCCAGGTGATCCGGTAGTCCGCTCCGGCGCCCCGCGAGCTGAGCACCAGTCGCGTCGGGGCGGCCGCCTCGACCACCACGAACTCCTCCGGCTCGGCGGCGCCGTCCGGCCGGACCCGGGTCTCGCACCAGGCCGTGCCGGGGCCGAAGGGACCGGGGGTGAGCACGTCGACCGCGCCGACGGCGGAGAGCCAGCCGGCCCGTGCGGGGAGGTCGGTGAGGAGCCGCCACACGTCGACGTCCTGCGCTTCGATGAATGCGGAAACCGTCACCGTCGACATGGCACCTCCCGTGTCGTCCACGGTACGGGGCGTGAACGGGAAACGGCGAGGCTTGCGGTGACATTTCCACCACCGGTGCCCCGATCGGGGCACCGGGGTCCGGGGGCGTCGGCGTCAGCCGCGGAAGGCGTCGGCCCGGATCGCGGCGACGAACGCCGTCCAGCCCGGTGGACTGACCGCGAGCGCCGGACCGGACGGGTCCTTCGAGTCGCGTATCCCCACCAGGCCGTGCCCGGCCACCACGTTGGTCGCCACCTCGACGCAGAGGCCCTGGTCGTTGGAACGGCTGCTGGTGCGCCAGACGGCGCCGGTCAGCTCGGTCATGCCTCGCTCCCTCCTGTTCCGCTCGGGCACGCCCAGCTCGCACCGCCGGACGTGCGGAATCCGCGACGATCAACGGGGATGGCGACGTGCCCGGTCGCACAGCGGGTGCGACCGGGCACGGGGAGACGGATGCGTGACGTCAGCGGGCCGGGAGGACCGTTCCGGTGACCTCGCCGAGGGCGATCGTGGTGCCGTTCGGGCCCGGGGCGGTGGCGGTGACGGTCACCGTGTCACCGTCCTCCAGGAAGGTCCGGGCGCTCCCGTCGGCGAACTTGACCGGCTCGGCCCCGCCCCAGCTCAGCTCGAGGAAGGAGCCGACCTGACCGCGTTCGGGACCGGAGACGGTGCCGGAGGCGTAGAGGTCGCCGGTGCGCAGCGACGCCCCGTTGACCGTGAGGTGGGCGAGCTGCTGGGCCGGGGTCCAGTACATGGTGGCGAAGGGCGGCTCGGCCACCCGCTCGCCGTTCCACTCCACCGACAGCGTGAGGTCCAGCCCCAGGTGCGGGGTGTCGCGGAGGTAGTCCTGCACCGGCGGGTCCTGGTCCGGGGCGGGCACGAAGGCGTCGGCGAGGGCGTCCAACGGGGTGACCCAGGCCGAGACGGAGGTGGCGAAGGACTTGCCCAGGAACGGGCCGAGCGGCTGGTACTCCCAGGCCTGGATGTCCCGGGCGGACCAGTCGTTGACCAGCACCACGCCGAAGACGTGGTCGGCGAAGTCGTCCACCGCCACCCGGTCGCCGAGCCGGCTCGGCACCCCGACCACGAAACCGACCTCGGCCTCGATGTCCAGCCGGACCGACGCGCCGGTGGTGGGGCCCTGCGCGGTGGCCCGCTGCCCGCTCGGCCGGACCACCGGGGTGCCGGAGACCACCACCGTGCCGGCCCGGCCGTGGTAGCCGATCGGCACGTGCTTCCAGTTCGGCAGCAGCGGCGGCTGGCCGGGGCGGAAGATCTGCCCGACGTTCGACGCGTGGTGCTCGGACGAGTAGAAGTCGACGTAGTCCGCCACCTCGAACGGGAGCAGCAGTTCGACCTCGCGCAGCGGCACCAGCAGCGGCTCCACCGCGGCGCGGTGCGCCCCGTCGGTGAGCAGCTCGGTGATCCGTTGCCGGACGGCGGTCCACTGCGGACGGCCCAGCGCCATGAACGCGTTCAACGTCGGCCGGCCCAGCGCCCCGGCGGCCAGCACCAGGCCGGCCTCCTCCGCGCCCGCCAGGTCCAGCACGAAGTCGCCGATGCGTACGCCGACCCGCGGCGCGCGCTCGCCGTGCCGGAACACCCCGTACGGCAGGTTGGTCACGCCGTACGGCGAACCGTCGGCACCGGTCACCCAGGTCATTCCTCGAAGCCCCCGTTCATCAGCCCCAGCCGGATCAGGTCGGTCAGTGGTTCGGAGATGCTGCACGAGCCGTACCCCACCCAGAGCGGGCGGTCGGCGTCGCGGTGGGCGCGGGCCCGCTCGACCACGCGTACCGGGTCGGTGGCGGCGAGCAGCTCGGCGACCCCGTCCACCTCGGCGCCCGCCACCGCGGCCAGGGTCGCGGCGAGCACGTTCACGAAGCCGTGGTGGGTGAAGCCGGTCTCCGGGTCGCGGTGCCGGATCGCGTGGTGCAGCCCGGCGGTCAGCTTGAACGGCAGCCCCCGGTCCCGGCAGGCGCAGATCACCGCGGCCAGCTCGACCGGGGTCGGGAAGAGTTCGGCGGCCAGCCCGCCGGTGCGGAACTTGGCGGCGACGGGCAGCCCGCCGGCCCGCGCCTCGGCGACGGTGTCCAGCGCGCCCATCAACCCGAAGGTCAGCGGGATCTCGGCGTAGACCGTGGTGCCGGCCAGCCGCTCGGCGAGCTTGACCAGGTCAGCGAGGCCGGGCTGGGGATCCTCGCCGCGCTTGGCGACGGCCGCCTCGACCTGCCGGACGGTGAGCCGGGGGTCGGCCTCGGCGAGGGCCGCCTCCAGCCGGCCGACCGGCACGTCACCGATCACCCCGACGGCCAGGGCCGCCTCCGGTTCGAGCAGGCCGGGCAGGTCGGGCAGCGCCGAGGCGGGCAGCAGCAGCGGGCCGACCAGGTCGGCGTACCAGGCGGCGCGGTGGCGGTGGTGGGCGGTCACCGCGTCCGGCAGCGACGCGCTGCCGGGCGGGAAGACGGCAGCGTCGTCGACCAGACCGGCGAAGAGACGGGTCACCTGCGTTGACACGAGACAAGAATCTACGGGACGCTACGAGGAACGGACAACAGCGTCCGATTACCGGACGCGATCGGCCGGAGAACGGGACATATCGGGAGGCGAGATGCCGTACTACCGCAGGATCGGCGAGGTGCCCCGCAAGCGCCACACCCAGTTCCGCCAGCCCGACGGCAGCCTGTACGCGGAGGAGCTGGTCGGCCAGGAGGGCTTCTCGTCCGACTCGTCGCTGCTCTACCACCGGCACGCGCCGACCGCGATCGTGGCCGCCGAGGAGTTCACCCCGCCCGCCTTCACCCGGGTGCCGAACCTGCCGTTGAAGCCGCGCCACCTGCGTACCCACAAGCTCGACGGGACCGGGGCGGACCCGGTGCTCGGTCGGCAGTACCTGCTGGCCAACGACGACGTGCGGATCGCGTACGTGCTGGCCGACCGGCCCTCCCCGCTGTTCCGGGACGCCACCGGCGACCACTGCCTCTACCTGGAGTCCGGGTCGCTGCGCGTCGAGTCGCCATTCGGTGTGCTGGAGGCGGTGGCCGGCGACTACGTGATCATCCCGACGTCGACCATCCACCGCCTGGTGCCGACCGGCGACGAGCCGACCCGGCTGCTCGCCGTCGAGGCGGCCGGGCACATCGGCCCGCCCAAGCGCTACCTCTCGGTGCGCGGGCAGTTCCTGGAGCACTCGCCGTACTGCGAGCGGGACGTCCGAGGGCCGGACACCCCGCTGCTGGTCGACGAGACCGACGTGGAGGTGCTGGTCCGGCACCGTCGCGGCTGGACGAGGTACGGCTACGCGAACCACCCGTTCGACGTGGTGGGCTGGGACGGGCACCTCTACCCGTGGGCGTTCTCCATCCACGACTTCGAGCCGATCACGGGCCGGATCCACCAGCCGCCGCCGGTGCACCAGACCTTCCAGGGCCCGAACTTCGTGATCTGCTCGTTCGTGCCGCGCAAGGTGGACTACCACCCGGACGCCATCCCCGTGCCGTACAACCACCACAACGTCGACTCCGACGAGATGCTCTTCTACACCGGCGGCAACTACGAGGCCCGGCGCGGCTCCGGCATCGAGCAGGGCTCGATCTCGCTGCACCCGTCCGGCTTCACCCACGGGCCCCAGCCCGGTGCGGCCGAGCGCTCGATCGGGGTGGACTTCTTCGACGAGCTGGCGGTCATGGTGGACACCTTCCGCCCGCTGGACCTGTGCGACGCGGCGACCGCCTGCGAGGACGACGCGTACGCCTGGACCTGGGCGCGCCGCGGCTGACGCGGACGGGGCCGCGCCCGGACGGACGCGGCCCCTCTCATACGCCTGGATCAGAACGTCGAGGCGTCGATGACGAAGCGGTAGCGCACGTCGGAGGCGAGCACCCGCTCGTACGCCTCATTGATCTTCTCGGCCGGGATGACCTCGATCTCCGCGCCCAGCCCGTGCTCGGCGCAGAAGTCGAGCATCTCCTGGGTCTCGGCGATGCCCCCGATCATCGAGCCGGCGAACGACCGGCGGGCAGGGATCAGCGAGAACGCGTGCACGGACAGCGGATCCTCCGGCGCGCCCACGTTGACCAGCGTCCCGTCCACGGCCAGCAGCCGCAGGTACGCGTCGAGGTCGATCTTCGCGCTGACGGTGTTCACGATGAGGTCGAACGAGCCGGCCAGCTCGGTGAAGGTCGCCTCGTCCGAGGTGGCGTGGTAGTGGTCGGCGCCGAGCCGCAGCCCGTCCTCCCGCTTCTTCAGCGACTGGGAGAGCACGGTCACCTCGGCGCCCATGGCGTGTGCCAGCTTGACCGCCATGTGGCCCAGCCCGCCGAGGCCGATGACGGCGACCCGCTTGCCGGGGCCGGCGCCCCAGTGCCGCAGCGGCGAGTAGGTGGTGATGCCGGCGCAGAGCAGCGGGGCGGCGACGTCCAGCTCGATGCCGTCCGGGACCCCGCGGCCACCCCCACCCACACGTAGCCATGGTCACGGGCGGGAGAGGGAATAACCTCAGCGTCGGGCGAGCACCGCGAACTCGGCGATCATCGCCACCGTGATCGAGGCCACCAGCGGCCAGGGGCCGCCGACCAGCGCGTAGAGCACCAGCAGCACCGGCGCGCCGGCCACCGCGTACACCGCCAGGGCCAGGCTGCGGTCGGCGCGGAGCAGCCCGGGAAGGATTGTCCCCAGCAGGCCGGGCAGCCGGGCCGCGTACCGCCAGACCAGCAGCGCCCCGCCGAGCGCCGCCAGCACCGCGACGACCCGGGACAGGCCCGGCGCGGCGGGCGCCAGGAAGGCGACCAGCACCGCGGCCACCAGGGACCAGCCCGCGCCGTAGATGACCAGCCGCCGGATCCCGTCGGCGATGGTCCGGCCCGCGTCGCCGCGCGCCGGGTCCATCGTGGCCGCCTCGGTCAGGTGCTCCAGGGCCTCCGCGTAGCGCCGCTGCTCCAGCCGGATCACGCCCATGTCGTGCCGCGCCTCGGCCAGCTCCGGATCCAGCCGCAGCGCCTCCCGGTACGCCCGCTCGGCCAGGTCGTACAGCTCCAGCCGGGCGGAGACCAGGCCGAGCACCAGGTGCGCCTGCGGCTCCTCCGGCGCCAGCTCGACGCCCCGCCACGCGGCGTTGAGCGCCTGCTGCCCGTTGCGCGAGCCGGACAGGATCGCGGCGGCGCTGCGCTGGGCGTACGCGTCGGTCGGCCCGAGCGCCAGGATCTCGTCCGCGGTGCTCGCGGCGGCCTGCCACCGGCCCAGGTCCACCAGCGCGAACCCGCGCGCCACCAGCGGCGGTACGGCGGTCGGCGCGGCCGCCACGGCCGCCACGGCGGCGTCGAGCGCCGCCGCGGAGCGGTCCGTCGCCAGGTGCATCCGGGCCAGCATGGTCAACGCCTCGGCGTGGCCCGGGTCGGTCGCGATCAGCGAGCTGAGTTCGCCGACAGCCTCGTCGTACCGGCCCAGCTCGGCGAGAAGTTGGGCGCGTTGGAGGTAGCCGTCGGCGGCGGACTGGTCGGAGGCGGCGTCACTCGACATCCCGGCGAGCGTAGCCGCCCGCGCCGCACCGCGCCGACCAGCGCGCCCCGCCCGGCGCCGCCGTACCCGCCGGCCGGCCGGGAGCCGGCGTCAGGCGCTGCGGCAGGGCAGCCCGGCGGCCCGGCCGCCGCAGGTGCCGAGGCTGCACCAACAGCGCAGGCCGCTCTCGTCGAGGAAGAGCCACCCGCACCGCTCGTCGGAACAGGCCCGGACGGTGAGCCGGCGCGGGTCGGCGAGCAACTGCGCGGCGCTCCACGCGGCGGCGTGCAGGGGCAGCCGGAGCCCGGCGCGGAGTTCCGGCCACCAGCGGCCCCGGCCGTCGGCCTCACGCCGGAACACCATCGTCCCGGCCGCGGCCTCCGCGTACCGGGCGACCGTGTCGAAGGCCGGCCGGTCGTCGGGGTGGACCAGGCAGGCGTACAGCGCGGCGCGCAGCGCCCGGGCCTCGGTGAGCACGCCGTCGGCCGCGGCGGGGTCGCGCCGGGCGAGGTGGAGCAGTCGGCTCACCGAGACCTCATCGGTCAGGCCGGCGTGGCCGCTCCACACGGCCAGGGTCCGGTAGCCGCGTAGCCACTCGCCGCGAGGCGGCGCGGATTCGAGCCCGCAGCCCGCGAGAGTGTTGCAGAAGTCGAGCGCGGGATGCCCACCGACGGCCCACGGCAGGCTCTCGTCGCGTACCCGTACCTCGTACATCGGCCGGTCGGGACGGTCGAGCCGGTCGTCACCGTCGAGGATGCGGCGGTGCACCTCGCGCAGCCGCGAACCCGGCTCGACCCCGAGGTCCGCCACGAGGAGATCCCGGGTGGTCCGGTAGAGCCGCAGCGCGTCGGCCCGCCGGTCCCCCCGGTGCAGGGCGGTCATCAGGGCCGCGACGAGCTGTTCCCGGGTCGGGTGGCGGGGCACCAGCGGCGTCAGTTCGCCGATCGCCCGGCGGTGCTGGCCCAGCGCGAGCCGCGCCTCCGCCCGCAGCTCGACCCCGACCAGGCGCAGCTCCTCGACCGGGGCCGCCAGCCGTTCCCGCAGTTCGTCGTCGGCCGTGTCGGCGAGCAGCGGGCCCTGCCAGAGGCCCAGCGCCCGGTCGAGCAGGCGGACCCGCTCGGCGGGATCACCCACCTCGCCCGCCCGCCGGATCAGGCCGGCGAAGTCCACCACGTCGACCTGGTGACCGTCGCTCTCGACCAGGTAGCCGTCGCCGCGGGTGCTGATCCGCACCCCGTACGGCGTCAGCGATGCCCGCAACCGCCCGATGTACGTGTGCACCGCACCCCGGGCCGAGGCCGGCGGCGAGCCGTGCCAGAGCAGGTCGATCAGGCGGTCGGTGCCGACCAGCCGGCCGGGTTCGAGCAGCAGCACGCCGAGGAGGCAGCGCTCCTGACGCCGACTGCCGACCTCGACGGGCTGACCGTGATGGCGGGCCTCGAACGGTCCGAGCAGGCGGAAGTCCATGTCACTGGAAACCGCCTGGCCCTCGCCCGAGGTTGTCGCTCCGGTGAGCCGGTGGTGTGTCCGCCGGCCGCCGGCCATCCGGCAGGGCCGCCCGCCGGGCCGGTCGACGCGGGTCGCGCGGTGAGCGGATGGTGAGCGGGCCCGGCGACGCTGGGCCGGTCCCACCACGCGAGCACGGATGGAGTGATCATGCGTTTCCTGAAGACCGTCGGAGCGGCCCTGGTCGCGGCGGCACTCGTCGCCGCCGTACCGGTCCCGGCCGCCGCGGCGAGCGGCGACATCGCCCCCGGGGCCTGGGAGCCGGCGCCGCAGGAGGAGTTCGAGCTGCCCGCCGGGGCACGCTGCGACTTCGCCGTACGGTCGGAGTCGATCGTGGACGAGGTCCGGAAGCTGACGGTGTCGACGTACCCGGACGGCTCCCCGGAGCGGGAGCTCTACCAGGGTGCGCTCATCGGCCGGCTGACCAACCTGGAGACCGGGGCCAGCACCATCACCGACGCCAGCGGCAGCGCCCGGATCGAGTACGGCACCGACGGCTCGATGACCTGGTACGTGACCGGGCCGGTGCTGTTCGGGTTCCGGGAGAACGGCGGCACCCTGCCCAAGGGGCTGTACATCATCGACGGTGAGTACGTCGTCCAGTTCAGCCCGACCGGCATCAAGACCCTCACGATGCGGCACGGCACCGTGCACGACCTCTGCGCGGACCTGGCCTGAGGATGGCGTCTCGCGGCCCCGGCCGGCTCAGTCGGCCGGGGCCTCGTACACCAGGGCCACCGCGATGCCGGTCAGCCCCTCACCGCGGCCGGTGAAGCCGAGACCGTCGGTGGTGGCGGCGGAGACCGTGACGGGGGCGCCCACGGCCGCGGAGAGCACCTGCTGCGCCTCCTCCCGGCGCGGGCCGATCTTGGGGCGGTTGCCGAGCACCTGGACCGATACGTTGCCGATCCGGAAGCCGGCCGCCCGAACCCGCCGGGCGCTCTCGGTGAGCAGCGCCACGCCGGAGGCGCCGGCCCACTCCGGCTGGTCGACCCCGAAGTTCGCGCCCAGGTCGCCGAGGCCGGCGGCGGAGAGCAGGGCGTTGCAGGCGGCGTGCGCCGCCACGTCGGCGTCCGAGTGCCCGGCCAGGCCGTCCTGGTCGGGCCAGTGCAGGCCGGCCACCCAGCAGGGCCGACCGGCCGCGAAGGCGTGCACGTCGGTGCCGATGGCCACCCGAGGAACGATCATGATCCGAGGGTACGCGTCAGGCCCCAGCCGCCAGCAGGTGCTCGGCGAGGGCCAGGTCGAACGGCCTGGTGATCTTGAGGGCCAGCTCCGACCCGGGTACGCAGACCACCGGCACGCCCTGCTTCTCCACCAGGCCGGCGTCGTCGGTCAACGGGTCACCGGCCGCCGCGTGCGCGGCGGCCAGCACCGGCCGGCGGAACCCCTGCGGGGTCTGCACCGCCCGCAGGGCGGACCGGTCGACGGTGCCGAGGACCCGCTCACCGGCGTCGACCTCCTTGATCGTGTCGACGACCGGAAGGACCGGGATCACCGCGTCGTGGCCGGCGCGGACCGCCTCGGCCACCGATTCGACCAGTTCGGGCGGGGTGAGCGCCCGGGCGGCGTCGTGCACCAGGACGATCTCCGGCCCGGCGGGCACGGCGGCCAGCGCGGCGGCCACCGACGCCTGCCGGTCGGCACCGCCGGACACCACGAGCACCGGGGCGACCGGCGCGAGCATCGTGCGGACCAGCTCGACGTCGGCGGCCGGCGCGGCCACCACGACGGTGCGCACCGAGGGCGCGGCGGCGATCCGGCGTACCGCGTGCACCAGCAGCGGCTCGCCGGCCAGCGGCCGGAGCGCCTTCGGCACGCCCGGGCCGAGGCGTACCCCCGCACCGGCCGCAGGAACAAGGACCGCGACGTCACCGCGCGGATTGAGCTGCGCGGTCACGTCGCGGTCCTCGGATTTCTTTGCTACGGGGTGGGTACGACGATGCGGTGGAACTCAGGCCTCGGTCAGGACCTTGTCGAGCAGCGTCTCCGCCTCGTCCTTGGTGCTCTTCTCGGCCAGCGCGACCTCGCCGACGAGAATGTCGCGGGCCTTCGCGAGCATGCGCTTCTCACCCGCGGAAAGACCCCGCTCCCGCTCCCGGCGCCACAGGTCGCGGACGACCTCGGCGACCTTCAGCGGGTTGCCGGAGGCCAGCTTCTCCAGATTCGCCTTGTAACGCCGCGACCAGTTGGTCGGCTCCTCGGTGTGCGGTGCACGGAGCACGTCGAAGACCTTGCCCAGGCCCTCTTCGCCGACCACCTCTCGCACACCCACGATCTCGGCGTTCTCAGCGGGCACCCGGACCGTCAGGTCACCCTGCGCGACCCTCAGGACGAGGTACTGCTTAGGCTCGCCCTTGATGACCCGAGTCTCGATTGCCTCGATGAGTGCGGCCCCGTGGTGGGGGTAAACAACGGTCTCGCCGACACTGAAAACCATAGGTTCGAAACCCCTTTCGCTGTGTCTAGGGTAACACGCTCAGGCACCGATGTCCCACCGCTGTCCTGACCGTTGGCGCAGCTCAGGGGCCCTGTGAGAGGTATTTCTTCAGCTTGACAGGCGGTCAAACCGATGGTTTCGACACGCTCCGTGACCACGGGATGACATCCCGACACGAGGGGCAGGAGCGTCGATATCTAGGGCGATGCGCTCCCTCCATGGTAACTCCGCGACACGAGGTGCGCCCAGGTGTGGCGGTACGCGGACCGGTGCGGGACGCTTGAGGTGGACGTGACGTCCGCTCACCGAGACGGTTCCTGGGGGTCCGATGGGCATGCCTGACGCTGAGGGCCACGGGCCACCGGACGGGCTGCCCGGCCTGCCTCCCGAGTGGGGTCGGGTGGTCGTGCCCGACGACGCCTCCGCGCTCGCCGACGAGGCCCGCCAGGTCCGCCGCGAGCTGCGCAGCCGGCGGCGCGGTACGGGATGGCGCCGGCACCTCGGACTGGCCCCCCGGGCGGACGGCCGGGTCCCGCTCGGCCTGCCGGTGCTCGCCCTGCTGGTCTCGGTCCTGATCACGCTCACCGGGCTGGCCGCGGTCACCTGGCCCCGGTCCACCCGTTCCGGCGGCAGCCCCACGGTTCTCCCGTACCCCACGGGCACCCTGGCCGCCGTCGGGCCGCTGCCCGCGCTCGACCTGGTCGACGCCGGGGACTCCCCGGTGTCCCTGCGCAGCCTGCTGCCCGCGATGATCATCCTGGTCGACGCCTGCGCCTGCCCGGAACGGGTGACCGAGGCGGCGGCCACCGCGCCGACGGGGGTCACCGTGGTCACCGTCACCGAGACCCCGCGGCCGGGGACCTCGCCCGTCCCGGGGGTACGCACCCTCGCCGATCCGGCCGGCGGCCTGCGCTCCTATCTGCACCTCGCCGCGCACCCCGGCACGGCCACCGCGCTGCTGGTGGACCGGGCGGGCACCGTGGTCCGGGTGCTGCCCGAACTGGGTCCGGTCGAGGCGTACCGGGCCGACCTCGCCCACCTGGCCGCCTGATCCTCCGATCAGGACAACTGGGCGAGCCGGGCGTCCAGGTCGACCTCGCCCTCCACCGCGCTGAACCGCACCAGCAGCGGAGCGCCCGAGGACTCCACCACGGAGGACTGGGAACCCTCGCCACAGCGCACGTTGCTTGGCGGCTGGGCGGGCCGCACCCCGACCAGTTCGACGACGACCGTGCCGGGGCCGGAGCACCCGACGGTCAACAGGTACCGCCCGAAGTCGGCCGTGCTGCTCTGCCGGGCGAGCGGCGACGCCCCGGGCACCAGGTGGGACCGTTCGTGCCAGAGCTCCGAAGCGCCGTCGTCCGGGCCGGGCCGGCCGGTCGGCTCCACGTGCACGATCACCCGGTCGTCCGGGTCAGCACCGGCGAGCACCGCCCGGCGACCACCGGCGTCCCGTCAGCCGGCGCGCTCCAGCAGCGCCGCGTACAGGGTGAGACCCGGACCGAAGGCGAGCAGCACGACCCACTCCGGCGGGCGCGCGGCCCGGCGCAGCCGGTCGAGGATCAGCAGCACCGTCGGGGACGAGCAGTTGCCGTGCTCCGACAGCGTGGCCCGGGAGGCGGCCAGCGCCTCCGGCGGCAGGGCCAGCTCGCGTTCCACCACGTTGAGGATGCGTGGGCCGCCCGGGTGCACCGCCCAGCCGTCCACCTCGGCGATCGTCCGCCCGTGCCGGGCCAGCAGGTCGTCAACCAGTCCCCGGACGTGGTGCGACAGCACCTGCGGCACCTTCGGTGACAGGCCCATCCGGAACCCGGTGTCGGTGACGTCCCAGGTCATGTGGTCGGCGGTCGAGGTGTCGGTGACCGAGGTGACCTCGCGCAGCGCGTACCCCCGGCCCCCGGGCGCGACCACGGCGGCGACCGCGGCGTCCGAGAAGAGCGCGTGCGAGACGATCTGCTGGGTGTCCACCCGGGCACCCGCCGGCTGGATGTGCAGGCTGGTCAGTTCGGCGCAGAGCAGCAGCGCCGGGCGGCCCCGGGCGGTGACGAAGTCGCTCGCCGCGCCCAGCCCCGGCAGCGCCGCGTAGCAGCCCATGTGGCCGACGAACATGCGCTGGGTGTCCGGGGCCATGCCCAGGTCCCGGGCGAGCAGGATGTCCAGCCCGGGAGTGGCGTACCCGGTGCAGGAACACACGACGAAGAGGCCGACGTCACCGGCGTCCAGCCCGGCCGCGGTGAGCGCGCGGCTCACCGCCTCCTTGCCCAGCGGCAGCGCCTCGACCTGGTAGCGCCGCATCCGCCGCTCCGTCGGCCACTCCGAGACGTCCTCCAGCAGCGGGTTCACCGCCGCCTGCCGCCGGGACACCCCGGAGTTGGCGAAGATGCGCTCGGCCAGCGCCCGGGTGGTCCCGGAGAAGTGCTTCGCGAAGAAGCCCGTCCAGAGTTCGTCCTGCGCGGCGGCCGGCGGCTGTGCCGCGCCCAGGCCCGCGATCACCGGCACGCCCATGTCCCCCACTCCCTCGGTCCCGTTCCCACGCCTCACCAACGAGGGGTGGCCGTGTCGCGGTCCGGGTCGCCGCCGAGCACCGCGACGCCGAGCCAGTCGGCACAGACGTCCGACGTGGCCGGGTGCAGCGACCCGCACCTCGCGTCCCGGTAGAGCCGTTCCAGCGGGTGCCCCCGGCGGGTGGCCGAGGTGCCGGCCGCCTCCAGCATGGACGCCGCCACCTCGGCCGCGGTGGTGCCGGCGAGCAGCTTGGCCCGCCACACCCAGCGGTTTGTCTCCGCCTCGCCGGGGGCCTCGTCGACGCGGCGGGCGGCCTCGGCCACCACCAGCTCGGCCGCCGCGACCGCCGCGTCCGCCCGGCCCAGCCGGGCCCGGACGGCCGGGAGCCCGGCGAGGTCACGGGCGTTCAGGTGCTCGGCGGCGGCGTCGATCGCCGCCCGGGCCACCCCGACGTAGACGGCGGCGTAGCTGGCCACCAACCAGTGCGGCATGAGCTGGGCGACGACCAGGGCCAACCCCTCCACCCCGCCGAGCAGCCGGTCGGCCGGGACGGTGACGTCCAGGTGCAGGTCGTGCGAGGACGTGGCGCGCATGCCCAGTGAGTCCCAGGTGGGCTCGATGGTGATCCCCTCCCCGGCGGGGACGAGGAACTGCGAGACCAGCGACGGGTCGGTGGCGCTGCGGGCCGCCACCAGGTAGCCGTCCGGGTGCCCGGCGCCGGAGCAGAACGTCTTCGCGCCCTTGATGTGCCAGCCGCCGTCGACCGGCTCGTACACGGTGCTGAGCCGGGACAGCCGGGCGCCGGTGCCGCGTTCGCTCATCGCCACCGCGTACCAGGCGCCGTCGGCCGCCGCGCGGAGCAGCCGGTCCCGGGCGGCCAGCGCCTCGTCCGGTACGCCCAGCGCCTCGGCCAACTCCTCGGTGACCGCGCCGAGCGCGCCGGTGACCGAGGCGTGCATGTTGAACACCAGGGCGGTGGCGCCGTTGCCCCGGGCCAGCTCGGTGGCGACGGCCGCGTACTCGGCGAAGCTGGCCCCCGCGCCACCCAGCTCGCGGGGCACCATCAGGCCGAAGAGCCCGGCCTCCCGCAGGTCGGCGAAGTCGTCGACCGGGAAGGAGCCGTCCCGGTCGTGCTCCGCCGCGCGGGCGGCCAGTCGCGGCGCCAGGCGGCGCGCCGCCTCCAGCGCGTGCACGTTCATAGAACCCCCTTCTCGGCGTCCGCAATACCCCGGGCGGCCCCGGCTACCCGCTGCGGACCCCGTGCCCCTGGTAGAGCACGGCGGTGGACCGGGTCGGCACGATCCGCGGCGCCGGGACCACCGTGCCCGTCGGACCGTCGGCCGTCGGCGCTCCCGGGGCGGCCGGCCCTTCCCCGCCGCGCAGCCGGCGCAGCAGCCAGGCCAGCGTGCCGCCGATCGCCGGTCGGACGCCCCGCACCCGCAGCGCGACGCCGTGCCGGGCGCACTCCGCCACGAGCGCGCGGGCGTCCACGAACAACCGTGGATCGTGGATGCCCCGGGGCACGGTGGGCAGCCGCTCGCCGATCTCCACCGCGACCAGCCGGGCCAGCAGGGTGTCGTTCAGGGTGTCCAGCACGAGCAGCCCGCCGGGCCGCAGCAGCCGGCACGCCTCGGCCACCGCCCGCCGCCAGTCCGGTACGTGCTCCAGCAGTTCGCCGGCGGAGACGACGTCCGCGCAGCCGTCCGCGAGCGGGACCGCGACGGCGTCGCCCTGGAGCACGGTCACACCGTGCGCGGCGGCCTGGTCGAGGGCGGAGCGGGTCAGGTCCACCCCGACGTGCCGGTAGCCCTTGCCGGCCAGGTGCGGGGCGAGCAGCCCGGCGCCGCACCCGAGGTCGACGAGCAGGGCGTCCTGGCTGGACGCCGGAGGCACCAGGGCGGCCCTTGCCCGGGCCAGCCAGTGCAGCATCGCGAAGGCGCCGTCCGGCCGCCACCATTCGTCGACGAGGTCGTCGTACTGCCGGGGATCGTTGGGTGGCAGCACCCGGGACGGAGTGGACACCCGGGCCGCAGCACGCATGCACCGAGCGTGGCACGACTCCCGGGTAACGACCAGACTTCTCTTATGTCGTCGTCGGTGTTAGGGCTGGTCAAGGCGAGCCATCCGGAACCGGCCGCCGCGGTCACCGTGGTGGCCGGGCTGCTGGCGGCGGGGGTCGGGCACCGGCCGGCCGGGATCGCCGCGGTGACCGGCACCGTGTTGGCCAGCCAGCTCGCGGTCGGCTGGAGCAACGACCTGATCGACGCCGACCGGGACGCCACCGTGGGGCGTACCGACAAACCGGTGGCCACCGGCGCGGTCTCGCGCCGGACCCTCGGCCGCGCGGTCCTCGTCGCGGCCCTCGCCACCCCGCTCGTCGCGCTGACCACGGGTGGCGTGGCGGCGCTCTGCGCCACGCTGGGGCTCCTCTCGGCCCTGCTCTACAACTGGCCGCTGAAGTCGACGCCGGTCTCGGTGCTGCCGTACGCGGTCTCCTTCGGCGCGCTGCCGGCCTTCGTGGTGCTGGCCCTGCCGGGCGCGCCCACGCCACCGGCCTGGCTGGTGGCCGCCGCCGCCTGCCTCGGCGCCGGGGCGCACTTCGCCAACGTCCTGCCCGACCTGGCCGACGACGCCCGGACCGGGGTGCGCGGGCTGCCGCACCGGCTCGGACCGGCGGGCAGCCGGGCGGCCGCCGCCGGGCTGCTGCTCGCGGCCACCGTCACGCTCGTCGTCGGCCCGCCCGGGCCGCCGTCCTGGGCGGGCCTGTCGGCGGTCGCCGCCGCCGTCCTGGTCCCGGCCGTCGGTGGGTACGCGGGCCGCGCCACCGGCCGCGCCGGGGGCCGGCCGGTGGCCGCGTTCCGGGCGGTCATGGTGGTGGCGCTGATCGACGTGGTGCTGCTGGTGGCGAGCGGTCGGGTGGTGTGACGGGTCACCGGGAAGGTGGCATTACCGGGTCGGCGTGCGGCCCTCGATCAGCCCCAACTACCCTGGAGCGCGGTCTGCGCGGGTATGGCCACCCCGGGTCCGGCGTGCGGCCGGGTGGGGATCGTGACGAGGAGGACCGACGTGACGCGCTCGATCAGGGGTTCCCGGCGGGGGGCTGCCCTGCTGCTGGCCGGTACGGCGGCGGCGGCGAGCCTGCTGCTGTCCGGGTGTGGCGCCGGCCAGGTGGCCGAGACCGCCAACAAGATCCCGTCGGTGCAGGGCATCAACGTCCAGACCTCGGACAACCTCTACAAGGTGCGCGGCCTGTACGTGCAGTACCCGGGCAGTGAGGGCTACCAGGCCGGCGCCAACGCCCGGCTCAACGTCGTGCTCTACAACGACAGCCAGTCCCCGGTCACGGTGACCGTCACCACCGACAGCGCCAAGGAGATCGTCCTCTCCGGCGCGGCCGAGAGCGGCGGCCCGTCGGTCGCCCCGACCGGCTCGCCCACCGAGCCGGCCACCGCGTCGCCGACCGCCAGCGACCCCAGCGCCTCGCCGAGCCAGTCCCTCGGCACCTCCGAGTCGCCGTCGGCCAGCCCGTCGGCCTCGCCGAGCGAGTCCGCCCCGGCCGGCCAGCCGGCCCGGATCGAGATCCCGGCCAACGGCTACGTCGCGCTGAGCGGCAACGGCGGCCAGTTCCTCCAGCTCGTCGGCCTGAACGAGCAGCTGCGCTCCGGCCAGCAGGTCAACCTGACCTTCGACTTCGGCGACGGCAAGGTGATCAAGACCGGTGCCCCGGTCGGCGTCCCGCTGACCCCGGCCCCGGCCCCCTCGCAGATCGTCCACCCCCGCGAGGAGGCGGGCGAGCAGGCCGGCGTCGAGGGCGGCGGCCACGGCTGATCGCCCACCCCGTTTCCCCGGACACCGCCGGTGTGGCCAGCGCCACGCCGGCGGTGTCGCCGTTTCCGGGTGGGCTTTCGTCGTACCGCCCGGTTAGCGTCCTGGGGTGAGCACCTCCCGAGCCGCCTCCTCCCGCCCCTCCGCCGCCACCGGCCGGAGCCGCGGCGCCGCCCGTGAGCCCCGCCCGGCGTACGAGTGCGACGCCTGCGGCCACCAGCCGCCCAAGTGGGTCGGGCGCTGCCCGGAGTGCGGCGAGTGGGGCTCGGTGGTCGAGTGCACGCTGACCGGCCCGATGGTCTCCGGCCGGGTGGTCAGCTCGCGAATGCCAGCCGAGCCGGCCCGCCCGATCGCCACCATCAGCGCCGCCCCGGCCCGGGCCCGGCCCACCGGGGTCAGTGAGCTCGACCGGGTGCTCGGTGGCGGCCTGGTCCCCGGCGCGGTGGTGCTGCTCGCCGGCGAGCCGGGGGTCGGCAAGTCGACCCTCCTGCTCGACGTGGCCCAGCAGTGGGCGGCCGGTGCCGGCAGCCCCTCCCTGGTGGTCAGCGGCGAGGAGTCGGTCAGCCAGGTGCGGCTGCGCGCCGAGCGGATGGGCACCCTGCACGACCAGCTCTACCTGGCAGCCGAGAGCGACCTGTCGGCCGTGCTCGGCCACCTCGACGCGGTCAAGCCGGGGCTGCTGGTGCTCGACTCGGTGCAGACCATCTCCACCACCGGCACCGAGGGGGTGCCGGGCGGGGTGACCCAGGTCCGGGCGGTCACCGCGGCACTGGTCGCGGTCGCCAAGGAGCGCGGCATCGCCACCGTGCTGGTCGGGCACGTGACCAAGGACGGCCAGGTCGCCGGCCCCCGGGTGCTGGAGCACCTGGTCGACGTGGTGCTGCACTTCGAGGGCGACAAGCACTCCTCGCTGCGCATGGTCCGCGGCGTGAAGAACCGGTTCGGCGCGGCCGACGAGGTGGGCTGCTTCGAGATGCACGAGGGGGGCATCAGCAGCCTCGCCGACCCGTCCGGGCTCTTCCTGACCCGCTACTCCGAACCGGTGCCCGGCACCTGCGTGACGGTGGCCATGGAGGGGCGGCGGGCCCTGGTGACCGAGGTGCAGGCGCTGATCGGCGCGACGGTGGCCGGTTCGCCGCGGCGTACGGTCTCCGGGCTCGACGGGGCCCGGTTGGCCATGGTGCTGGCGGTGCTCCAACGGCGCACCGAGCGGCTGACCCTGCACGACCGCGAGGTCTTCGCCGCCACGGTGGGCGGCATCCGGGTGGTCGAGCCGGCCGCCGACCTGGCCGTCGCCCTCGCGGTCGCCTCCGGCGGCCTCAACCTGGCCCTCAACCCCCACCTGGTGGCGATCGGCGAGGTCGGCCTCACCGGTGAGGTACGCCGGGTCGGCGCGGTCCCCCGGCGGCTGGCGGAGGCGGCCCGTCTCGGCTTCCGGCTGGCCCTGGTGCCGCCGGGCTGCGGCCCCCGCAGCGGCGGTGTGGCCCCGGAAAGCATGCGGGTGATCGAGGTCACCGACGTCCGCGGTGCGCTCCAGGCGGCCGCCCGCGCGTCGGCGGAGTGACCCAAGATGACCGATCGGGCGATTCTGGACAGCGGGCGCGCCGGCTCCGCAACCAGGGGAGTCGGACATCGCGACACATCACAGTAACCACGAGAGCACCCACCGCACGGCAGTCCGTAGACTGTGCCCGTGCCGATCGACCGCGATGCCACCAAGCCCGCCGCGGCGACGCCGCACGCCCGCACGGGCGTGGGCTCCCCCGCCCGTCCGATCAGCGTGAGCGTCACCGGAAGCGTCGGCGGGGCCGGCGGCGACCCGCTGCGGGCCAACCTCGCACTGATGGCGCCCGGCACCGCGCTCCGCGACGGCCTCGAACGCATCCTGCGCGGCCGCACCGGCGCGCTGATCGTCCTCGGCTACGACAAGGTGGTCGACTCGATCTGCACCGGCGGCTTCCCGATGGACGTGGAGTTCTCCGCCACCCGGGTGCGCGAGCTGTGCAAGATGGACGGCGCGGTGGTGCTGTCCAGCGACGGCACCCGGATCGTCCAGGCCGGCGTGCACCTGATGCCCGACCCGTCGATCCCCACCGAGGAGTCCGGCACCCGGCACCGCACCGCCGAGCGGGTGGCCCGGCAGACCGGCTACCCGGTCATCTCGGTGAGCCAGTCGATGCGGATCATCAGCCTCTACGTCAACGGCCAGCGGCACGTGCTGGACGACTCGGCGGCGATCCTGTCCCGGGCCAACCAGGCCCTGGCCACGCTGGAGCGCTACAAACTCCGGCTGGACGAGGTCTCCGGCACTCTCTCGGCGCTGGAGATCGAGGATCTGGTCACCGTCCGCGACGCGGTCTCCGTGGTGCAGCGGCTGGAGATGGTCCGCCGGATCGCGGACGAGATCGCCGGGTACGTGGTGGAGCTGGGCACCGACGGCCGCCTGCTCGCCCTCCAGCTCGACGAGCTGATGGCCGGCGTGGACGCCGATCGGACCCTGGTCATCCGGGACTACCTCCCCGTCGGCCGGAAGTCGCGCACCCTCGACGAGGCGCTGGTCGAGCTGGACCTGCTCAGCGCCACCGAGCTGATCGACCTGGTCGCGGTGGCCAAGGCGATCGGCTACCCGTCCGCCTCCGACGCCCTCGACGCGGCGGTCAGCCCGCGCGGCTTCCGGCTGCTGGCCAAGGTGCCCCGGCTCCCCACGGCCGTGGTGGACCGGCTGGTGGTGCACTTCGGCAGCCTCCAGCGGCTGCTCGGCGCGACCGTGGAGGACCTGCAGGCGGTCGAGGGGGTGGGCGACGCCCGCGCCCGGGGCGTCCGCGAGGGCCTGTCCCGGCTCGCCGAGGCGTCCATCCTGGAGCGGTACGTCTGAGCCGGCCGCCGGCGGTCAGTTGGTGATGGTGAGCTTCACCGGCTCGCTGATCTTGGTGCCGACCCGGGCGAAGACCTGGTACGTGCCGGCCGCGGCGTAGGCGCCGTTGGCCACGCCGTTGGCGCAGCTGGTGCTCGCCTTGCCGTTCCAGCCCAGCTCGTAGAAGCGTTCGAAGTTCGGGGTGAACGACTGCACGTCCGAGCCCTTGCCGGTGCCGCAGGTGTCCGAGGACCAGATCCGGTCCGCGCCCGCCTTGATGAACAGCTCCTGGAGGTCCGCCCCGACGTCCCGGCTGCAGGTGCGCTCGGAAACGTTCTTGATCTTGAGGCGGAGGGTGACGGTCGTACCCCGCTGCGCGGTCGACGGCACGGCCACCGGGGTCACCTTGATCTCCGAGTCGGCGCAGGTGCCGTCGTCGACCACCGGGGCGACCGGCGCGCCGCCGTTGTCGTCGGTCCCGGTGCCGCCGCCCGCCGGGGCGCTCTGCCCCCCGTCCGAACCGCCGTTCGTGCCGCCGGAGTTTCCACCGGAGTCGCCCGGCGTGGCGGACGGGCCGCCGGACCGCGGGGTCAGCACCGACCCGGTCGGTCCGGGGGTCGCGGTGGCGGACGGCGAGGCCCCCGCGCCGGTCACCTTGGCGTTCCGGTCCGCGCCGGTGCACGAGTAGAGCAGGACAATCAGGAAGAGCAGCCCGGCTCCGAGTACGACGGCGCGTCGCCGCCAGTACACGGCGGGAGGCAGGGGACCGACCGTCAGACGCATGATGCGTTCACCGTAGTCGCGGACCGCGCCGGTCGGGGGCGCGACGCGCCGGGGGTTCGCTCCCGACGTCGGCCTCTCCTCCACTGTGGACTCGGCCGACACCGGGCGGGGCCAAGGGACCACGGTCGGTCAGAGATAGACCTTGCGCTGGTAGACGGCGTGCGCCCCGGCGACCCGGTCGAGAAAGAGCAGACCGGCGCAGTGATCGATCTCGTGCTGCAGCGCCCGCGCCTCGAACCCGTCGGTGACCAGCCGGACCGGCTCCCCGCTGCCGGGGAGCCTGCCCTCCACCACCAGCCGGCTGGCCCGCTTCACGTCGCCGGTCAGGTCCGGCACCGACATGCAGCCCTCCCGCCCGGCCTTCCAGCGACTCGCCTCGACCACCCTGGCGTTGCAGAGCGCGAAAACGCCGTGCACGGTCACCGCCTTCGGATGACCGGTCACATTGACCGCGAAGACCTGGGCGCTCACCCCGACCTGAGGGGCCGCGAGACCGACGCAGCCGGGCGAGACGCGCATGGTGGCGATCAGGTCCGCAGCGAGGCGTACCACCTCGTCGGACTTCGGATCCACCTCCGGCCCGGGCCGGCTGAGCACCGGGTCGGGGGCGGACACCACAGTCAGTACCTCGCCCGCCAGGCCCAGCGCCTCCGGGGTCCAGCCGCCCAGGCCCGCGTAGTCGGCGGTCACAGCAGGTCCGTGTCCGCCGGCCGGAGGCTGACCCCCACGCCCAGCTCCGCAGCGGTACGGGCCAGCCGCCCCGCGACCTCGTCGGAGCTGCCCAACGGCAGTTCCACCTCGGCGACCACCACGTAGAGCGAACCGGTCAGCCGGGTGCTCAGATCGGTGACGTTGCCGCCCGCGTCGGCCAGCACCCGGGTCATCGCGGCCACGATGCCCATCCGGTCCGCGCCGTGCACCGCCAGCACGTACGGCTCGCCGGCCGACTCGGTCGCCCCGTCGGGGGTGACCGCGCGTACGGTGGCCAGCAGTTGGCCGTCGGCGGCGAGCGGGGCCAGCGCGGCCTCGACGTCCGCGGCGGCCGGGCCGACGCAGATCAGGGTCATCGCGAAGTGTCCCCGCAACCGGGTCATCGTGGAGTCGGTGAGGTTCGCGCCGAGCCGCGCGAGGGCCTCGGCGACGTCGGCCACGATGCCCGGCCGGTCCCGGCCGATGACGGTGATCGCGAGCTCGTTCATCCGGACATTCTGCCCCGCCGCCACTGACCGTCCGCAGGGCCCCGGCGGGGCCGCCCATCCTCCGGGAAAGCCACCCGTGACATCATCGGCGGCGCGATGACCGAGCACACGTTCGCCACCCTGGCCAGCCGCTGGTACGAGCGGAACGCCCGCGACCTGCCGTGGCGCAAACCGGGCGTCGGCGCCTGGGCGATCCTGGTCAGCGAGGTGATGCTCCAGCAGACACCGGTGGTCCGGGTGCTACCGGCCTGGGAGGCGTGGCTCGACCGCTGGCCCACCCCCGCGGCGCTCGCCGGGGACACCCCGGCCGAGGCGATCCGGATGTGGGGACGGCTCGGCTACCCCCGCCGCGCGGTGCGGCTACGCGACTGCGCGGTGGCGATCGTGGAGCGGCACGGCGGCGAGGTGCCGGACCGGCTCGACCAACTGCTGGCGCTGCCGGGCGTCGGCACGTACACGGCCCGGGCGGTGGCCGCCTTCGCGTACGGACAACGGCACCCGGTGGTGGACACCAACGTCCGCCGGGTGGTCTGCCGGGCCGTCGCCGGCGAGCCGGACGCCGGCCCGGCCACCCGCCCCGCCGATCTGGCCGCCACCGAGGAACTGCTCCCGGCGGAACCCGCCGCAGCCGCCCTGGCCAGCGCCGCCTTCATGGAACTCGGCGCGGTCGTCTGCACCGCCCGCGCCCCGCGCTGCGCGGTGTGCCCGGTCGAGTCGGTCTGCGCCTGGCGGGCCTCCGGCCAGGCGGCGCCGGCCGGTCCGACCCGCCGTCCCCAGCGGTACGCCGGCACCGACCGGCAGGTACGCGGCCTGCTGCTCGCGGTGCTCCGGGAGGCCACCGGCCCCGTGCCGCACCAACGGCTGGACCAGGTCTGGCAGGACGACGTGCAGCGGGCCCGGGCCCTCGCCGGGCTGGTCACCGACGGCCTGGTCGAACCGGTCGGCGAGGAGTCCTTCCGCCTGGTCGGCGACGGCCCCCCGGTCCCCCTCCCCCAACCCTGACCCTGACCCCGGCCGCACCACGCTCCGGCCGGGGCGTGGTGCGGCCGGACCACCCGCCGCCCTGACCAGGACCGCGCCCGGCCGTGCCCCGTGCCGGCCGTGGCCCGTGCCGGCCGGGTGCGCCCGGCCGGGCCGCAACATCGGCGATCTCGCGGCATCCCACTGCCCGCCACCCCGCCAGATCGCCGACCCGGAGTGGATCACGCCCTGCCCCGGTTGGGGCCGGGTGATCGACTCGGCTTGCGGCAGCCCGGGGCCTCAGGCGGGGTGATCAACTCAACCTGCGGCAAACCGGGGCCTCCGACGGCCGGGAAGGGGCGACTTGCCGCAGGCCGTGCCCGGGCGGGACGGCCAGCGGGCGGGACAGCCGACCGCCGCGCGGGACAGCCGGCCGCCGCGCGGGACGGCCAGTCGGCGGGCGCAACAGCCGGCGGGCGGGACGGCCGGCGGGCGGGCGGGACGGCCGGCGGGCGGGAGGGGTGGGCGTGGAAAGGCGACGGCCCCGGCCGGCTTTCGCCGGCCGGGGCCGTCGCCCTGTGCCTGATCTGCCCGACGCTTACGCCGCGTCGTCCGCGCCCGTGGCGGCGGTGCCGCCGAGGTCGGCCGGGACCGCGTCCGGCACGGCCACCGGCCGGTCGGCGCCCCGGAAGACGAGCTTGGACTTGTCGATGTTGCTCGGGTCGCCCTCGCAGTCCACCACCACGATCTGACCCGGGGTCAGCTCGTTGAAGAGGATCCGCTCGGACAGGTTGTCCTCGATGTCGCGCTGGATCGTGCGACGCAGCGGCCGCGCGCCCAGCACCGGGTCGAAGCCCTTCTTCGCCAGGTACTTCTTGGCGTTGTCGGTCAGCTCCAGCCCCATGTCCTTGTTGCGCAGCTGCGTCTCGATCCGGGAGATCATGATGTCCACGATCGAGAGGATCTCGTTCTCGCGCAGCTGGTGGAAGACGATGGTGTCGTCGATCCGGTTCAGGAACTCGGGCCGGAAGTGCTGCTTGAGCTCGTCGTTGACCTTCTGCTTCATCCGGTCGTAGTTGGACTCGGAGTCCTCAGAGGCCTGGAAGCCCAGCGACACCGCCTTGGCGACGTCCCGCGTACCGAGGTTGGTGGTGAGGATGATGACCGTGTTCTTGAAGTCCACGATCCGGCCCTGGCCGTCGGTGAGCCGCCCGTCCTCCAGGATCTGGAGGAGCGTGTTGAACACGTCCGGGTGGGCCTTCTCGATCTCGTCGAAGAGGACCACCGAGAACGGCCGACGGCGCACCTTCTCGGTCAGCTGCCCGCCCTCGTCGTAGCCGACGTAGCCGGGAGGGGCACCCACCAGCCGGGACACCGTGTACCGGTCGTGGAACTCGGACATGTCCAGCTGGATGAGGGCGTCCTCGCTGCCGAAGAGGAACTCGGCGAGCGCCTTGGAGAGCTCGGTCTTACCCACACCGGACGGGCCGGCGAAGATGAACGAGCCGGACGGGCGCTTCGGGTCCTTCAGGCCGGCCCGGGTACGCCGGATCGCCTTCGAGACCGCCTTGACCGCGTCCTCCTGGCCGATGACGCGCTTGTGCAGCTCGTCCTCCATGCGCAGCAGGCGCGAGGTCTCCTCCTCGGTCAGCTTGTAGACCGGGATGCCGGTCCAGTTGCCGAGCACCTCGGCGATCTGCTCGTCGTCGACCTCGCTGACGACGTCCAGGTCACCGGCCTTCCACTCCTTCTCCCGCTGGGCCTTCTGGCCGAGCAGCTGCTTCTCCTTGTCCCGGAGCTGAGCGGCCCGCTCGAAGTCCTGCGCGTCGATCGCGGACTCCTTGTCGCGGCGCACCTGGGCGATGCGCTCGTCGAAGTCGCGCAGGTCTGGCGGCGCGGTCATCCGGCGGATCCGCATCCGGGCACCGGCCTCGTCGATCAGGTCGATCGCCTTGTCCGGCAGGAAGCGGTCGGAGATGTACCTATCGGCCAGGGTCGCGGCGGCCACCAGAGCGGCGTCGGTGATCGAGACGCGGTGGTGCGCCTCGTAGCGGTCCCGCAGGCCCTTGAGGATCTCGATGGTGTGCGCCAGCGAGGGCTCACCCACCTGGATCGGCTGGAAGCGGCGCTCGAGGGCGGCGTCCTTCTCCAGGTGCTTGCGGTATTCGTCGAGGGTGGTGGCGCCGATGGTCTGCAGCTCACCACGGGCCAGCATCGGCTTGAGGATGCTGGCGGCGTCGATCGCGCCCTCGGCGGCACCCGCACCCACGAGGGTGTGGATCTCGTCGATGAACAGGATGATGTCGCCCCGGGTGCGGATCTCCTTGAGCACCTTCTTGAGGCGCTCCTCGAAGTCACCGCGGTAGCGGGAACCGGCGACCAGGGCACCGAGGTCGAGCGTGTAGAGCTGCTTGTCCTTCAGCGTCTCGGGCACCTCGCCCTTGATGATCTTCTGGGACAGGCCCTCCACCACGGCGGTCTTACCGACGCCGGGCTCACCGATCAGGACCGGGTTGTTCTTGGTACGGCGGGAGAGCACCTGCATGACCCGCTCGATTTCCTTCTCGCGCCCGATGACCGGGTCGAGCTTGCCCTCGCGGGCGGCCTGGGTCAGGTTGCGGCCGAACTGGTCCAGCACCAGGCTGGTCGACGGCGCGGCCTCGCCCGGCGCGGCGCCCGCCGCGGCCGGCTCCTTGCCCTGGTAGCCGGAGAGCAGCTGGATCACCTGCTGGCGGACCCGGTTGAGGTCCGCGCCCAGCTTCACCAGGACCTGGGCGGCGACGCCCTCACCCTCGCGGATCAGACCGAGCAGGATGTGCTCCGTGCCGATGTAGTTGTGGCCGAGCTGCAGCGCCTCGCGCAGCGACAGCTCCAGCACCTTCTTGGCCCGCGGCGTGAACGGGATGTGCCCACTCGGCGCCTGCTGGCCCTGGCCGATGATCTCCTCGACCTGCTGGCGGACGCCCTCGAGGGAGATGCCGAGGCTCTCCAGGGCCTTTGCCGCGACGCCCTCACCCTCGTGGATCAGGCCCAGCAGGATGTGCTCCGTACCGATGTAGTTGTGGTTGAGCATCCGGGCCTCTTCCTGGGCCAGGACGACAACCCGTCGCGCTCGGTCGGTGAACCGCTCGAACATGCCCTCGTGCTCCTCACGTGCCGTGCGCCTTGATGGTCAAGATCTTGGCGGGGCCGGTGCGCGGACGTCCGGGACGGGCGTCCGTGCCTCCTTACTCTATCGCCGCGGACCGACTCCGCTGAGGTCGTGTGTCCTCGCGAATGGCCGTTCACGCGTCGTTTCTGACAACCGTCCGCGCTCAGGAGGTGTTCCGGTACCCCTGCCTGTACGCGCAGAGCGAAATTCGACCGCCGGTGGAAAAGGCCGGTCGTGACCTCCCGGACGATCCCGGGCCCCACGGACGGGCGGCAGCAACGTCGACCGCCGGTCATCCACACCCTGTGGATGGAATTTCCACCGCCTGTGGACAACTGCCTCCGACCCCGGTTTCTTCCCGGCCCCGGCGGGCCGTCCGGGCCGCTGCAGCCTCGGCGGGTCGGCACCGAGCACCGGACAGACGACGCACCAGGGCGGAAACGGCGACGCCGGCCCGGAGTGTCACTCCGGGCCGGCGTCGGGACGCCTGTGCGGGTCGGCTCAGTGGCCCGCCTTCGCGTGGTACTCGTCGACGATCTCCTGCGGGATCCGGCCCCGGTCGGAGATGTCCTTCCCGGCCTTCTTGGCCCAGGCCCGGATGGCCTTGTTCTGCTCGCGGTCGGCGGTCGCGCCACCCCGACCCCGCGCCGCCCGGCCCCCCACGACCACCCCGCCACGACCGACCTTGGTCCCGTGCGCGATGTACTGAGCGAATACGTCGCGCAATTTTTCAGCGTTGGAAGCGGAGAGGTCGATCTCGTACTGCACACCGTCGAGCGCGAACTTGACGGTCTCGTCAGCGTCCCCGCCGTCCAGGTCATCGACCAGCTTGTGAATGATCTGCTTGGCCACGTCCCACATTCCTTTCGAGCAGGGTTGTGCTCCTGCAATACAGGAGAACAATAACCCGCCCGATGCTTGCCGCGTCAATAGGTTGCGGTAACGACCCGGAGACGGTGTGCCGCTACTCCGGCCGGACCAACGGGAACAGGATCGTTTCCCGAATTCCGAGGCCGGTCAGCGCCATCAGAAGACGGTCGATTCCCATTCCCATACCGCCGGCCGGCGGCATTCCGTACTCCATCGCCCGGAGAAAGTCCTCGTCCAGCCGCATGGCCTCGTCGTCACCACGGGCGGCGAGCTGCGCCTGGGCCACCAGCCGCTCCCGCTGCACCACCGGGTCGACCAGCTCCGAGTACGCGGTGCCCAGCTCGAAGCCGAGGACGTAGAGGTCCCACTTCTCGGCCAGCCCCGGCTCGCTGCGGTGCCCCCGGGTCAGCGGGCTGGTCTCCTCCGGGTAGTCGCGGACGAAGGTGGGCGCCTGCAGCGACGGGACGACCAACTCCTCGAAGAGTTCCTCGGCCAACTTGCCCGGGCCCCACTTCGGGTCGACGGAGAGACCGACCTTGTCCGCGTACTCGACCAGGCGGGACTTTTCGGTGCGGACGGTGACCTCCTCGCCGAGCGCCTCGGAAAGGACACCGAAGAGGGTGACCGACCGCCACTCGCCGCCCAGGTCGAACTCGCGGCCGTCGGCGTGGGTGACCACGGTCGAGCCACCGACCGCGATCGCCGCCTGCTGCACCAGATTGCGGGTCAGCTCGGCCATGGTGTCGTAGTCGCCGTAAGCCTGGTAGGTCTCGAGCATCGCGAACTCGGGCGAGTGCGAAGAGTCGATGCCCTCATTACGGAAGTTGCGGTTGATCTCGAAGACCCGGTCCACACCACCGACCACGGCCCGCTTGAGAAACAGTTCCGGCGCGATTCGCAGATACAGATCGGTGTTGAGCGCATTGCTGTGGGTCACGAATGGGCGGGCCGCCGCGCCACCGTGCAGCAACTGGAGCATCGGGGTCTCCACCTCGATGAAGTCCCGGGCGTGCAGGGTGTCCCGCAGGCTGCGCACCGCCGCCGCCCGGGTCCGCACCATCTGCCGTGCCTGCGGACGGACCACCAGGTCCACGTACCGCTGGCGGACCCGGGCCTCCTCGCTCAGCGGCTTGTGCGCCACCGGCAGCGGGCGGAGCGCCTTGGCGGTGACCGCCCACTCCTCGACCAGCACCGACAGCTCACCGCGCCGGCTGGTGATCACCTCACCGGTGACCCCGACGTGGTCGCCGAGGTCGACCAGGCGCTTCCAGTCGTCCAGCCGCTCCGCGCCGACCCGGTCGAGCGAGAGCATCGCCTGCAGCTCGGTGCCGTCACCGTCGCGCAGCGTGGCGAAGCAGAGCTTGCCGGTGTTCCGTACGAAGATCACCCGACCGGTGACCGAGGCCCGGTCGCCGGTGGCGGTGTCGGTGGGCAGGTCGGCGTACCGCTCGCGGAGCTGGGCGAGGGTGGTGGTCCGGGGAAAACCGACCGGGTACGGCTCGACGCCCTCGGCGAGCATCCGGTCCCGCTTCTCCCGGCGGACCTTCATCTGCTCCGGAAGGTCGTCGGCGGGGTCCACTGGCAGGGCGTTCTGCTCGGTCACGGCAGCTTCCTCAGGCTTGGCGAAATTATCGGCGGGGTCAGCCCATGAGCGTACTCAAGCGCCCTGCCGACCGTTACGGGATAACCTGCCGCCCATGACGGACCCCACTCAGGCGCTCTCCTTCGGCGCGGCCGCCGCCGCTTACGACCGGTTCCGCCCCCGCTATCCGGAGGAGGCGCTGCGCTGGGCGCTCGACGGGCTGGCCCCGCCCGCCCGGGTGGTGGACCTGGGCGCCGGCACCGGCATCCTCAGCCGCGGCGTGCTCGGGCTCGGCCACCAGGTCGTACCGGTGGAGCCGGATCCGGGGATGCGGGCGCAACTGACGGTCGCCACCCCGGGCACGACGGCGCTGGCCGGCAGCGCCGAGTCGGTGCCCCTGCCGGCCGGGTCGGCGGACGCGGTGCTGGTCGGGCAGGCCTACCACTGGTTCGACCGGGAGCCGGCCCATGCCGAGATCGCCCGGGTACTCCGGACGGGCGGCACCTTCGCCCCGATCTGGAACACCCGGGACGAACGGGTCGACTGGGTCGCCGAGCTGGGCCGGGTGGCCCACCTGGGCGACAACGCCGGTGACGTGACGGAGAAGTACGGCGACTTCGGCCCTGCCTTCGAGCCGATCGAGCTGGGCGAGTTCGAGCACAGCACCACGCTCACGCCAGACGACCTGATCGGCATGCTGCACACCCGCTCCTACTGGCTCACCGCCACCCCGGAGGGGCGGGACCGGATCGACCGCGGGCTCCGCGACCTCTTCGCGAACCACCCCGACCTCGCGGGACGAGAGACCGTCGACCTCCCGTACCGAACCATCGTGCTGCGCACCCGTCGGCGGGTTGCGCGTTGAGAAGGGCACTTCCTCACAGGTTGCGCTCGTACACCATCCGCAGGCCGATCAGCGTGATCATCGGCTCGTGGTGGGTGATGGTGCGGCACTCGTTGATCACCAGGGAGGCCAGCCCGCCGGTGGCGATCACCGCCTTCACCTCGCCCAGTTCCTCGGTCATCCGCTCGACGATCCGGTCCACCTGACCGGCGAAACCGAAGTAGAGCCCGGCCTGGAGGCACTCCACGGTGTTCTTGCCGATCACCGAGCGCGGCTTCGTCGCCTCCACCTTGCGGAGCTGGGCGGCGCGGGCGGCGAGGGCGTCGAAGGAGATCTCGATGCCCGGCGCGAACGCGCCGCCGAGGAACTCGCCCCGGCCACTGATCACGTCGAAGTTGGTGGTGGTGCCGAAGTCCACCACGATCGACGGCCCACCGTAGAGCGTGTACGCGGCCAGCGTGTTCACCACCCGGTCCGCGCCCACCTCCTTCGGGTTGTCGATGGCGAGCTGCACGCCGGTGCGTACCCCCGGCTCGACGATCACGCTGGGCAGGTCCGCGTAGTAGCGGGAGAGCATGGTGCGCAGCGAGCGCAGCGCGGCCGGCACCGTCGAGCAGGCGGCCACCCCGGTGATCTCCACGGCGTCACCGGCCAGCAGCCCCCGGAACATCAGACCAAGCTCGTCCGCCGTGGACCGGGCGTCGGTCTTGATCCGCCAGGAGTGCACCAGCTTGTCGCCGTCGAAGGTCGCCAGCACGGTGTTGGTGTTTCCGATGTCGATGCAGAGCAGCACGCTGGCAGCCTAGATCGTGGGCCGGCGCCGCGGTGCGGAGGCCGAGCGACATCGGCCGGCCACCCGCAGCCGCCGGACGCCGCGGGCCGCGCTCATTCCTCGCGCAGATCCAGGGCGATGTCCAGGATCGGCGAGGAGTGGGTCAGCGCGCCCACCGAGAGGAAATCGACGCCGGTCGCGCCGTACTCGGCCGCCACCGGCAGGGTCAGCCCACCGGTCGCCTCCAGCTCGGCCCGGTCGCCCACCGCGGCGACCACCTCGCGCAGCTGGGCCGGGGTCATGTTGTCCAGCAGCAGGAAGTCCGCCCCGGCCGCCACCGCCTCCACCGCCTCGGCTAGGGTGTCCACCTCGACCTGCACCGGCACGTCGGGAAACGCGTCCCGGACCCGGCGGTAGGCGGCCGCGATCCCGCCCGCGGCGACCTTGTGGTTGTCCTTGATCATCGCGACGTCGTGCAGGCCCATCCGCTTGTTGGTGCCGCCGCCGCAGCGGACCGCGTACTTCTCCAGGGCGCGCAGACTCGGCGTGGTCTTGCGGGTGTCGAGCACCGTCGCCTTCGTACCGGCCAGCGCGTCGGCCCAGGCCCGGGTGTGGGTGGCCACCCCGGACATCCGGCAGAGCAGGTTGAGCGCGGTCCGCTCGGCGGTGAGCAGCAGCCGGGTCGGCCCGGTCACCGTGGCCAGCACGTCGCCGCGCGCCACCCGCTGCCCGTCGTGGGCCACCACCGACACCTCGACCGTACGGTCCGCCCCGGTCACCTCGCCCACCAGCTCGAACACGGCGGCGGCCACCGGCAGCCCGGCCACCACGCCGGCCTCCCGGGCGACCAGGTCACCGGTGTCGTGCTGGGCGGCGGGGACGGTGGCGATGCTGGTGACGTCGAGGAAGTCGGGACCCAGGTCCTCGGCGAACGCGTCGACGATCACCCGCCGTACCCGTTCCGGATCCAGGCCACCGTCCCGCAGCGCCCGCTCCGTCGACTCCCTCATGCCTGTTCCTCCATCGTTCGCGACTGCGGGGCTCGCAACACCGGCTCACTCCTCGCGCTCACCGTGCCGCCTCCCAGCGCTCGGTCATTCGGCTCCCCGCCCCGATGCCGCCGACGAGGTGGCCCAGCCACCGGTCGTCGGCGGTGGGGAAGTCCTCCCGCCAGTGGCAACCCCGGGTCTCCCGGCGGGCGTACGCGGCGGCGACCAGCGTCGACGCCACGGTGATCAGGTTGGTCGCCTCCCAGTCGGCGGTCCGCGGGACGCCCCGGCCCTGCCCCAGCTCGGTCAGCGTGCCGGCGGTGGCGGCCAGGGTCTCCGCCGAGCGGAGCACCCCCGCGCCGCGGGTCATCGCCCGTTGCAGGTCCGGCGTGCCGCCGGCCGGCACCAGCCAGCCCTGGCCGCCCACCCAGGCGCCGGTCTCCGCCGGCCGGGCCTGCTCGGGCAGCCCGGCGGCGATGTCCTCGGCGATCCGGCGGGAGAAGACCAGCCCCTCCAGCAGCGAGTTGCTGGCCAGCCGGTTCGCGCCGTGTACGCCGGTGCAGGCCACCTCGCCGCAGGCGTACAGGCCGGGGATGGAGGTGCGGCCGCGCAGGTCGGTACGGACGCCGCCGGAGGCGTAGTGGGCGGCCGGGGCGACCGGGATCAGGTCGGTGGCCGGGTCCACGCCGATGGCCAGGCAGGACGCGACGATGGTCGGGAACCGCCCGGCCAGGAAGTCCCCGCCGAGGTGGCGGGCGTCCAGGAAGACGTGGTCCGCGCCGGTGGACAGCAGGACCCGGTGGATGCCCTTGGCGACCACGTCCCGGGGGGCCAGCTCGGCCAGTTCGTGCTGCCCCATCATGAACCGCTTGCCGTCGCCGTCGACCAGGTGGGCGCCCTCACCGCGCAGCGCCTCGGAGACCAGCGGCTGCTGGGCCAGCCCGGGCCCCGGCCCGCCGGCGGGCACGATCAGCGCGGTCGGGTGGAACTGGACGAACTCCACGTCGGTGACCGCCGCGCCGGCCCGCATGGCCAGCGCCACCCCGTCACCGGTGGAGACCGCCGGGTTGGTGGTGGCCGCGAAGATCTGGCCCATGCCGCCGGTGGCCAGCACCACCGCCCGGGCCAGGATCGCCCCGACGCCGTCCTCGCTGCCCTCGCCGAGCACGTGCAGGGTGATGCCGCAGGCCGGGCCGAGCCCGTCGGGACCGTCGCCGGGGGCGCGCAGCAGGTCCAGGACCAGCGCGTGCTCGACCAGCCGGATCCACGGGTCGCGGTGCACCGCCGCGTGCAGCGCCCGCTGCACCTCGGCCCCGGTGGCGTCGCCGCCGGCGTGCACGATCCGGTCGGCCCGGTGGCCGCCCTCCCGGGTGAGCATCAGCGAACCGTCCGGGTTGCGGTCGAACTCCGCGCCGATCCGCATCAGCTCGCGCAGCCGGGTCGGGCCCTCCTCCACCAGCACCCGGACCGCCGCCGGGTCGCACAGCCCGACGCCGGCCACCTCGGTGTCGTACGCGTGCGCGGCCGGGGTGTCGGCCGGGTCGAGCACGGCGGCGATGCCGCCCTGCGCCCAGCGGGTGGAGCCCTCGTCCATGTCGACCTTGGTGACCACCGTGACGTGCAGCCCCGCCTCGCGCAGGTGCAGCGCGGCGGTGAGCCCGGCGACCCCGGAGCCGACCACGATCACGTCGGTGGTCTCCACCCAGCCGGGGGCGGGCGCGGCGAGCAGCCGGGGCAGCGCCGGCAGTTCCACGGTCGGAAGGTCCATGGGCACAGTCAACCCGAACGCCGTTCATCCCGGGCGCCGGGGGCGGGACGAGTGGTTCCGGCTACCTCGTCCGGACCGGCAGGCCCGCCGGGCCGGCGCCCTTGAGCGAGGCGGTCACCGTCCGGTCGGTCAGCCACAGGTAGCAACGGACCCCGCGGTCACCGGCGGCCCACCGGCCGGCGCCGGGTGGGCGTACCACCACGCCGCTGCGGAAGCGCAGGATCGGGTCGTCGGGCACGCCGACGTACCTCGCCAGGACCGTGTTGCAGCCGGTGTAGAGCGGGGCCCACTCGGCGTCCTTCGTCGGGTACGGCCGGTCCGGCGCCGCCCACACCCCGACGAACTCGGCGTCGTGCGCGGTCCGGCAGTCCACCGGCGTGAGGGTGCGCGCCCGGGCGTCCCCGCCGGTGCGCTGGCAGCCCAGCCGCAGCGGCGACGGCCCCTTGAGCGCGTCCCGCAGGCTGCCCGTCCGGGTCACCACCCGGGCCGCCGCCTCGACCGTGGTCAACTCGGTCAGGTCGCACCGGTACCAGCGGGAGCCGGCCGCCCAGCCAGGCCCGGTGGGCAGCGCCACAGCCAGTCGCAGCCGGCCGGCCCGCCAGTTGTCGCCCACGTAGCCGCTGGCCCGGGCGTCGCACTCGACGAACGCGGCGCGCAGTTCGGCGGAGCCGAGGGTCGGCGGCGCCGGCCGGTCAACGGTGAAGGCGCCGACGTGCACCGTCTCCACCCGGTGCGGGAGGTCGCAGCCGACCGGCTCGTACCCGGCCAGGCTGACCGTGGGAGTGAAGTCGTCGACCTGGCAGAACCCGGCCACCGGGGTGAATGCGCCGGCGGGCGGCAGCGCCCGCCAGTCATCGGTGAGATCTCCGTCCAGCCCCTGGGTGGCGGCGCAGCCGGCCAGCCCGACGCCCGCCACCAACGCGGCGACCAGACCCGCCATCGCACGTCGCATCGCGGCCTCCCCCAGCCCACGACCGTCGATCCCGACGGTCCGCCCAGAGTAGCCGTGAACGACCTCCCGGTAACAGACCGCGATCCCCCGCCCACCCGCGCGATCTTGCAGGTACCGCCCCGGCATTCCGGGCATACCACCCCAGTAGGGCGGCACGAAGTGCAAGATCGGCGGGGAGTGCGGGTCGGGTCAGGAGAGGGAGGCGGCGAGGGGGTTGGGGACGGGGGCGCCGGCGGTGCCGGGGGCGGCGGTGGTGGGGTCGGCCGTCAGGTCGACCACCCTGTTGTCGGCGTCGACGTGCACCACCCTGGGCCGGTAGGTGCGGGCCTCGGCGTCGTCCATCTGCCCGTACGAGATGAGGATGACCAGGTCACCGGGGTGCACCAGGTGGGCGGCGGCGCCGTTGATGCCGATCACGCCGCTGCCCCGCCGGCCCGGGATCACGTACGTCTCCAGCCGGGCCCCGTTGGTGATGTCCACGATCGCCACCTGCTCGCCGGGGAGCAGGTCGGCCGCGTCGAGCAGGTCCTCGTCCACGGTCACCGAGCCGACGTAGTGCAGGTCGGCCTGGGTCACCGTGGCGCGGTGGATCTTCGACTTGAGCATGGTCCGGAACATCGGGGTGCCTTTCCGCGGGAGCAAGAAGGGGTCAGGAACGTGCGGTGAGCTGGATCGGCGCGTTGTCGATGAGGCGGGTGGCGCCGACCCAGGCCGCGATCAGCAGCCGGGCCGGCCCGGCGACCGGCCCCGGCTCCAGGTCGGCGTCGGTGAGCACCAGGTAGTCGAGGCGGGCGCCGGGCGTACCGGAATCGAAGCCACGGTGGGCGGCGGCCAGCACCGCGCCCGCGTCCGCGCCCCGGTCGGCGGCCTCCGCCCCGGCCCGCAGCGCGGCGGACAGGCTCAACGCCGCCCGGCGCTCCTCCGCCGAGAGGTAGCGGTTACGCGAGGAGAGGGCCAGGCCGTCCGGCTCGCGTACGGTCGGCACGCCGACGATCTCCACCGGCACGTCCAGGTCGCGGACCATCCGCCGGACCAGGGTCAGCTGCTGGTAGTCCTTCTCGCCGAAGAAGGCCAGGTCGGGCCGGGTGAGCTGGAGCAGCTTCAGGACCACGGTGAGGACCCCGTGGAAGAAGCCGGGGCGGCTCAGCCCTTCCAGGTCCTCGCCGAGCGGACCCGGGTTGACGCGGACGCGGGGCTGCCCGTCCGGGTACATGTCGGCCACGGCCGGGGCGAAGACCACGTCCGCGCCGGCCCGCCGGCAGATCTCCAGGTCGGCGTCGAGGGTGCGCGGGTACCGGTCGAAGTCCTCGTTCGGGCCGAACTGGAGCGGGTTCACGAAGATCGTGACGATGACGTGGTCGGCCTGCTCCCGGGCGGCCCGCAGCAGCGTCTCGTGCCCGGAGTGCAGCGCACCCATGGTCATCACCACGCCGACCCGGCCGGTCAGGCCGTCCCGGGCCGCCGCCAGCTCCTTGCGCGTGTGCACCAGCTCGGTCATCAGGCCGCGATCTCCATTCCGCTCAGCACGTCCAGCAGCGACTCCGCGTCCGTCGGGCGCAGCCGGCCGGCGGCGATCGCCCGGTCCGCCGTCCGTCTGGCCAACGCCAGGTAGGGGGTCACGGATTCCGGCGCGGTCGCGGCCAGCCGCTCCAGGTGCCGGCGTACGGTGCCGGCGTCGCCCCGGGACACCGGGCCGGTGAGGGCGTCGTCGCCGAGCCGCAGCGCGTTCTCCAGTGCGGCCCGCAGCAGCGGGGCGAGCACCTTCTCCGGCCGGTCCACCCCGGCGTCGCGCAACCGGTCGGCGGCCTCGTTGACCAGGGTCACCAGGTGGTTCGCGCCGTGCGCCAGGGCCGCGTGGTAGAGCGGCCGGTCGCCCTCGGCCACCCACTCGGGCACTCCACCGAGGTCGGCGACCAGCCGGGCGGCGAACGGGCGCAGCTCGGCCGGGGCGGTCACCCCGTACGAGATGCCGGCGAGGCGGGCGAGGTCGTCCGGCGTACCGGTGAAGGTCATCGCCGGGTGCAGCGCGAGCGGCCGGGCGCCGACGGCGGCCGCCGGGGCCAGGACGTCCAGCCCGTGGGCCCCGGAGGTGTGCGCGACGACCTGGCCGGGACGCAGCGCGCCGGCCTCGACGAGCTTCGCGACCACGCCGGTGAGGGCGTCGTCGGGGACCGCCACGATCAGCAGATCGATGGCGTCGCGGGCGACGGCGGTCGCGGGGCGGTTCGGGGTCTGCGGCAGCAGCAGGGCCAGCCGGGCCTTCGCGGCGCCGGAGCGGCCGGTGACGGCCGCCACCCGGTGGCCGGCGGCGGCGAGGGCCGCGCCGAGCACGGCGCCGACCCGGCCGGCGCCGATCACGCCGACGGTGAGGGTGCGCGGGAAGGTGAGCGGGGCGTCGGCGGACCCGGGCCGGGCGGCCGGACGCGGGCGCAGCGGTGCGCTCATGGCAGTCGATCCAGTCCTCGAAGGGGGTACCGGTCGATCGCAAGTATGCGCCGGGGTCACGGAGCCGGAACAAGCATGTGTGAAAACCTTCACCGGTAGCCGCGAAGTGGTTTCGACGGCCACCCCAGGGTGTCGGCCCGGGCCGCGACGCGATCCCCGTACCGTCGGCGGGTGACCTCCACCGAGCGGCTGCCCTGGCGGGTGGCGATGGACCGGGCGCTCTACGGTCCCGAGGGCTTCTTCGTCTCGGGGGCCGGACCGGCCGGCCACTTCCGCACCAGCGTGCACGCCTCCCCGGTCTTCTCGTCCTGTCTCCGGCGCCTGCTGTCCGCCCTTGATCTCGCGCTCGGTCATCCGCCCGTCCTGCACGTGGTCGACGTGGGGGCCGGTCGGGGTGAGCTGCTCCGGGCGCTGCTCGCGGAGGTTTCCGCGGAGCCCGCCCGCCCGTCACCCGCCGCTCCGGTTCCGCTCGCCGACCGGGTACGCCTCACCGCCGTCGAAAAGGCACCCCGCCCGCACGACCTGCCCCCGGAGATCAACTGGACGGGTGATCTCCCCGAGAAGATCACCGGACTGCTGCTGGCCACCGAGTGGCTCGACAACATCCCGCTGGACGTGGCCGTGCCCACCGAGGCCGGCTGGCGCTACCTCCTGGTGGACCCGACCACCGGCGAGGAATCGCTGGGTGCCCCCCTCACCGCCCCCGACACCACCTGGCTCACCCACTGGTGGCCCACCCCCACCCCCACCCCCACCCCCACCGCCCCGCCCCCCGCCCCCGCCTCGTTGATCAAGGGGTTCGCGTCTGGATCCGGGGCCTCCGGAGACGCGAACCCCTTGATCAACAGCATGGGGGGACGGGTGGAGATCGGGCGGGGGCGGGATGAAGCGTGGGCGGGGGCCGTCGGGCGGCTCCAGCGGGGGCTCGCCCTGGCGGTGGACTACGGGCACCTGCGGGACGGGCGGCCGGTGGGCGGGACGCTGACCGGGTACCGGGGTGGGCGGCAGGTGCCCCCGGTGCCGGACGGATCCTGCGATGTCACCGCGCACGTCGCCATGGACTCGGTCGCCTCCGCCGGTGAGCGAATTGCCCGGTGTGCGTACACCCTGGTCTCGCAGCGGGAGGCGCTGCGGGCGCTCGGGGCCGACGGCGGGCGACCGCCGCTGAGCCTGGCCTCCCGCGACCCGGCCGGCTACCTGCGGGCGCTGGCCGCCGCCTCGGCGGTGGCCGAACTGACCGATCCGGCCGGCCTCGGCGGGCACTGGTGGCTGCTGCAACCGGTCGGCATCGCGCTCGATGCCGTCATGGCACGATGACGGGCATGACCACGGACGCCGGCGACCTCCGCGAACTGACCGTCGGCACCGGCGCCGGCGGCGAGCAGCTCGGCGCCGACATGGTGCTCAACATCGGCCCGCAGCACCCGTCCACGCACGGCGTGCTGCGACTGAAACTGGTGCTCGACGGCGAGCGGGTGGTCTCCGCCGAGCCGATCATCGGCTACATGCACCGCGGCGCGGAGAAGCTCTTCGAGGTACGCGACTACCGGCAGATCATCGTGCTGGCCAACCGGCACGACTGGCTCTCCGCCTTCGCCAACGAGCTGGGCGTGGTGCTCGCCGTGGAACGGCTGATGGGCATGGAGGTGCCCGAGCGCGCGGTCTGGCTGCGGATGGCGCTCGCCGAGCTGAACCGGGTGCTCAACCACCTGATGTTCCTCGGCTCGTACCCGCTGGAGATCGGCGCGATCACCCCGGTCTTCTACGCGTTCCGGGAACGGGAGACCATCCAGGCGGTGATGGAGGAGGTCTCCGGCGGCCGGATCCACTACATGTTCAACCGGGTCGGCGGGCTCAAGGAGGAGGTGCCGGCCGGCTGGACCGGGCGGGCCCGGGCGGCCATCGGCGAGGTCCGCCGGCGGATGCCCGACCTGGACAACCTCATCCGGCGCAACGAGATCTTCCTGGCCCGGACCGTCGGCGTCGGGGTGCTCTCGGCCGCCGACGCCGCCGCGTTCGGCGCCTCCGGCCCGGTCGCCCGGGCCTCCGGCCTGGACCTCGACCTTCGCCGGGATGAGCCCTACCTCGCGTACGACCAGCTCGACGTGCCGGTGGTGACCCGGACCGCCGGGGACTGCCACGCCCGCTTCGAGGTGCTGCTCGACCAGGTGTACGCCTCGCTCGACCTCGCCGAGCAGTGCCTGGACCGGGTGGACCGGCTCACCGGACCGGTGAATACCCGGCTGCCCAAGGTCGTCAAGGCGCCCGAGGGGCACACCTACGCCTGGACCGAGAACCCGCTCGGAATCAACGGCTACTACCTGGTGTCCCGGGGTGAGAAGACCCCCTGGCGGCTCAAGCTGCGGACCGCCTCGTACGCGAACGTGCAGGCGCTGGCCACCCTGCTCCCGGGCTGCCTGGTGCCGGACCTGATCGCCATCCTCGGCTCGATGTTCTTCGTGGTCGGCGACATCGACAAGTGACCCCGGGCCGGGTGGTCGGCCCGGCTGGCTCGCGCGGCCGGCTCGCGTGACCGGCTCGCGTGACCGGCCGCGCGGGCTGCGGCATTCTGGGGTCATCGGCGGGCGGGACGCACCGGTATGCCGCATTCCGCGGCCCAGCGGGGTGCGGTCCAGGCGCGCGCCCAGCGGCGCGCAGTCCAGGGGCGTACGGCCCAGCGGCGCGCGGCCCAGCGGGGCGGCGCCGGTCAGCGCCAGCGGTCGGCGGAGCGGGTGCCGCCGGCCCGGGGCGCGTCGTCGCGCGGCGGGTAGCCGTACCGCTCGTCGCCGTACCGGACCGGCTCGGGGTCGACCTGACGCCACTCGGGCTGGCCACTGCGCTGCGTCGGCGGCCGCCACTCGTCCGGTACGGGCACCCCACCGGCCGGCAGCGCCGGGCGGCTCTCCTCCGCCCAGCTCGCGCCGTAGACGCCACCCTGCCCGCGGCGCGACTCCCCGGCCGCTCCGCCGTGGACGCCACCCTGGTCGCGGCGCGGCTCGCGGACCGCCGCCCAGCGGTCCTCCACCCGGTACTCGGTGCCACCGCCATCGGCGTGCAGCGCCGCCCGCCGCTCGCCGACCCGGACCTCCCGGCCGTGCTCGTCGTCCCGTACCGCGGCCCAGCGGTTCCCGGAGCGCAGCTCGGACCAGTAGTCCCCGTCGGTGTCGCCGGAGTCGACCGGCCCGGACGCCTCCGCCGGCGCCCACGCCCGGGCGTACGCCGACGCCCAGCCCCCGGTCCGGCCGGCCTCGTTCCCGCCGGTCCCGTCCCGGGCCACGTCGTCCCGGCCGGCCCCGTCCCAGCCGGCCGACCAGGAGCGGTCGTCGCCCGAACCGGCCCAGGGGATCTCCTCGGCCCGCCCCTCCGGCGACCAGGAGCGCTGCTCACCCGGCCCGGCCGACCAGCCACGGTCGTCGCCGGCGCTCCGGGCACCCGTCCAGGAGTGCTCCGGGGCCGGAGCGCCGGGACCGTCGAAGGAGCGATCCTCGTCCTCCCGGGGCCGGCCCTGGCCGGGCCGCCCCCACTCCGCGCCCGACGCGCCCTGGCCGGCCCACGAACGGTCGTCCCGGCCAGCACCCTGACCGTCCCACGAGCGGTCGTCCCGGCCGGTGCCCTGCCCGCCCCACGAACGGTCCTCCCGGCCGGCGCCCTGACCGTCCCACGAGCGGTCCTCCCGGCCGGCACCCGGACCGTCCCACGAACGGTCCTCCCGGCCGGCACCCTGACCAGCCCAGGAGCGGTCACCCCGGTCGGCGCCCTGGGCCGGGCCCCGATCCACTCCGGACCGATGACGGTCGTCGTCGGCGTCCCGGTAGCCGGATCGGGGCCGTTCCTCCGGCTCGGCGCCACCGAAACCGCGCTCCTCCGGGGACCACCGGCCGGCGTACCCGCCGTAACGGCCGGCCGCCGCCGGATCGGCGCCGCCGTCCACGATGGTGTGCCGGGTGGTCACGTGCACGGTCTCGGTGTGGTGCACCACCCCGACCTGGCGGTGGCCGGGCTCCGGCCGGACGTCGGGCTCCGGCGTACGCGGCGCACCGTAGACGCCGGACTGCGGCCGGTCGGTGCCGCCCGGCTGGGCCGATCGCTCGCTGCCGTACCGGGTGCCGGGCTGCGACCGGCGGCCGGACTCGTCCTCGCCACGCCGGGCGGCCGGCTGCCCCCAGCCCGTCCCGCCCTGGTCGGGCTGCTCGTAGCGGTCGTCGTACGGCTCCGGGGCGGGCACCCGGGCCCGGGCACCGGCCGGCTCATCGGCGGCGCCGGTGGTGAGACCCGCGGCGGCGGCGATCCCGGCGGCGGCGGCGTCGAGCCGGCGACGCAGCACGGTGACCGACTCCTCGGTCCGCCGCGCCTGGTCGAGCGCCTGGTTGCCGCGCTGCGCGGCGGCCACGACCTCGCCCCGCAACTCCCGGCGCAGCTGCTCGATCTCCTCCCGCAGCTCCTCGGCTTCGGCCGTCCCGCCGCCCTCCGGACGCAGCGCGATGCTCAGGCCGATCAGCACCACGGCGAGGATCGCCAGAACGGCACCGAAACGTAGTGCGCCGTTACCGTCGGCGACGAGGAGGATCAGGGCAGCCAGCGGCGCGAGCGCTACGCCGATCCAGAAGAGAACGGTCAGTAGTGGGGTGCGCTTCTCGGCGGGGGCGACCGGGGCGGGCATGGCGGGCAGACTACCGAGAGATCCCCCGCGAGGGAACGGGTCGGGAGCATCGATGTAAACGGCGGTGACCAGGGTTTCCGATCACCGCCGTGCGGGGCGGCCGCCGGTGGTCCGGCGCGGACCGGCGGCGGCCGTTCCGGATCGCAGGTCAGCTGGCGGCGAGCGCCGCGTCCGAGGAGAAGACCAGGCCGACGCTGGCCGCGCCGGTCTTCAGCGCGTTCTTGGTCTGCGGGCCGCCCGCGTCCAGCGAGCTGAACGAGCCGGCCTTGAAGTCGTAGACCTGGACGAGACCCGCCTGGCACTTCGGTCGCTGCGGGCACTCCGGCGGGCCGGCCAGCACGGTGGCCTGACCGGAGCACTTGCCGGCCAGGTCGGAGAGCGTGGCGACCTGGTACTTGTCGGCGAACGCCTTGGTGACCGCGAAGGCGTTCTGGTCCTGCGCCTGGGACGGCTGGCCGAAGCTGATGCCGACCTTGTCGCCCGCGGCCTTGAGCGCCTGGACCGTCTTCTCCAGCTCCGGCGAGGAGACCGGCTGGGCGTCCTTGCCGTTGGCCTTGGTGTTGAGGAACTCGGCCATGGTGGCCGCGTACTCCGGGACGACCTGGATCTGACCCTTCTCCAGGGCCGGCTCGTAGAGCTCGCGGTTGCCGATGGTCTGCACCTTGACCTGGTAACCGGCGGCGGTGAGTGAGATCTTGTAGAGCTCGGCGATGGTCTGGCTCTCGCTGAAGTTGCCGGCGCCGACCGTGATCTGGCCGCTCTGGTCCTTCGTGATGCCCTCGGTGACCCCGTTGGCGTCGGCGAACTCCTTCGCCGCGACCTGCGGGGTCTTCCGGTCGACGTCGACCGCGCGGTTCAGCTCGATCAGCTTGGGGGTGTCCAGCTTCGCGGAGACCTTGTCCAGCGCGGCGACGAGCTGCGGCGTGGCCGCCTTGGCGTTGATCGCCGGAAGAACGTTGTCGGTGTTCTGGAGCTTCTTGTCGTCGGTCAGGACGACCAGCTTGTCACCGGCGACCGGGGCGCACCCGGCACCCGACGCGCCCTGCTGCGGGGCGTCGGTGCCGGACGAGCCCGCGTCGCCGCAGCCGGTGAGGAGCCCCGCCGCGGCGAGGGCACCGAGCGCGCCGACGGCCAGCCGTGAACGTGCAAGCATCAGTTGCCCGCCTTCCGTGTCCCGGCGCGGCCCACGTCGGGCCGGCCGCGTGTCCGACGGGCGATCCGGTCGGCCGCCCGCGAGTTCCAGCCAATATCCTCCAGGCCGGACCGACAAACTCCGAGCGACTTTCGTCACCGGATCGTCACCCGACGCCGAGCGTCCGGTTTCCAGCACCGGGAACGGCTCAGCCGCCCGCCGTGGCGTCCGCCGCGCGCCAGTTCGCCACCCGCCGTACCCGGCGCAGCGGACGCGGGGTGACCACGCGCTCCACCAGCGCCAACACCGCCTCGACCAGCAGCGCCAGCCCGGCCACCAGCACCCCGCCGGCGATGATCTGCCCGCCCCCGGCCGCGATGTCCAGCCCGAAGCCGGCCCGGATGATCTGCCCCAGCCCGCCGCCGTTGACGAACGAGGCGAGAGCCGCCGTCGCGACCACCTGCACCGCCGCGGTGCGGAAGCCGGCGGCCAGGTACGGCACCGCGAGCGGCAGCTCCACCCGGCGCAGCAGCTGCCCGCCGGAGAGCCCCATGCCGCGCGCCGCGTCCCGGGCCTCCGGGTCGGCCTGCCGGACCCCGGTGTACGCGTTGGCCAGCAGCGGCGGCACCGCGAACACCGCGAGCGCCACCACCACCGCCGGCCGGCCGAAGCCGAGGAAGGTCAGCGGCAGGATGGTCAGCAGCGCCAGGGTCGGGACCGCCAGGGTCACGTTGGAGACCAGCAGCACGGCACCACCGCCCCGGCCGCTGTGCCCGAGCCAGAGCCCGATCGGCCAGGCCACCAGGCAGCCGAGCAGCACCGCCAGCGCGGAGATGGTCAGGTGCTCGCCGAGCCGGTCCAGGATGCCGCCCGGGTTGGTCCAGTTCAGCGGGTCGTTCAGCCAGACCACGGCCTCCCGGATGTGATTCACGCTGCCGGCCTTCCGTTCGCGACTGCGGGGCTCCGCTCCGCTGCACTCCTCGCGCTCACGCTGCCGGCCTTCCGTTCGCGACTGCGGGGCTCCGCTCCGCTGCACTCCTCGCGCTCACGCTGGCCGCCGGCGGAGCCAGGGGGTGAGCAGCCGGCCCACCCCGGCCAGTACCAGGTCCAGCACCAGCGCCAGCAGCACGCAGAGCACGGTGCCGGTCATGATCTCCGCCTTGTAGAAGTTGTTCTGGAAGCCGGCGAAGATGAGCTGGCCGAGGCCGCCCCGGCCGACCACCACGCCGACCGTCACCAGGGCGACCGTGGAGACGGTGGCCAGCCGGAGACCGGTGAGGATGCCGGGCAGGGCCAGCGGCAGCTCGATCCGGAACAGGCGGGCCCAACGGCCGTACCCCATTCCCTCGGCCGCCTCGCGGACCTCGGGGGGCACCTGGTTGAGCCCGGCCAGCGCGTTGCGGACGATCACCAGCAGCGCGTACAGCACGACCACGCTGAGCACGGTCAGCGCCCCGATGCCCAGGTAGGGCCCGAGAAAGGCGAAGAGCGCCAGCGACGGGATCGTGTAGAGCACGCCGGTCACCGCCAGCACCGGCCCGGCCAGCGACCGGAACCAGTACGCGGCCACCGCGAGCGGCAACGCCACCACCGCGGCGATCAGGACGGCCCGGGCGGTCAGCCAGGTGTGGTCGCGCAGCGCGGCGAGGATCGTGTCAGAGTTGTCCCGCACGTACTGCCAGGAGAACCACGGGTTACCGGGCGCGGCCCGGTAGCTCAGGTGGAGGGACACACGTGGACGTTACCCCGGGATCCACCGCCGGACACGGCGCCGCCTCGATCACCCTGGAGCGCATCGGCAAGCGCTACCCGGACGGGACGGAGGCGGTACGCGAGCTGAGCCTGGAGGTCAAGGCCGGCGAGCTGGTGGTGCTGATCGGACCGTCCGGCTGCGGCAAGTCCACGGTGCTGCGCATGATCAACCGGCTGATCGAGCCGACCCACGGCCGGATCCTGCTCGGCGACGACGACGTCACCCGGCTCGACCCGGTCGCGCTGCGCCGCCGGGTCGGGTACGTCATCCAGAACGTCGGTCTCTTCCCGCACCAGACCGTCGCCACCAACGTGGCGACCGTGCCCGGGCTGCTCGGCTGGTCCCGGGAACGGACCCGGGAACGCGTGCACGAGTTGCTGGAGCTGGTCGGCCTCGACCCGGCGCAGTTCGGCCGCCGCTACCCGCACGAGCTCTCCGGTGGCCAGCGGCAGCGGGTCGGGGTGGCCCGGGCGCTCGCCGCCGACCCGGTGGTGCTGCTGATGGACGAACCGTTCTCCGCCGTCGACCCGATCGTCCGGACCCGGCTCCAGGAGGAGTTCCTGCGCCTGCAGGCCGAGGTCCGCAAGACCATCGTGCTGGTCACCCACGACCTGGACGAGGCGGTCCGGCTGGGCGACCGGATCGCGGTGCTCTCCGAGGGCGGCCGGCTGGAGCAGTACGACACCCCGGCCGCCCTGCTCGGGTCGCCCGCCTCGCCGTTCGTCCGCGAGTTCGTCGGCGCCGACCGGGGCATCCGCCGGCTCGCGGTCACCCCGGTGACCCGGGACGTGCTCGACCCGCTCCCCGCCGACGGCGCGGCCGGCCTCCCGACGGTCCCGCTGGGCGGCTCGGCGTACGACGCGCTGGGGGCGCTGCTCACCTCGGCCACCGAACACGCCGTGGTCACCGAGGAGGGGCGCCCGGTGGGGGTGCTGAGCCGGGCCCGGGTGCTGGGGCTCGGCGTCGTCGACTGAGCCGGGTCAGGCCCGGCCACCCAGGCTGGCCAGGCCGATGATCCAGCCGGCGAAGAAGCCGTAGGTGACCCCGGTGCCGGTGGCCTGGAACGCGGCGAGCAGCGAGCCACCCGGCCCGAGGAGCGCGGACAGCAGGGCGGCGAAACCGCCGGCCAGCGCGTACGCCGCCCAGCCGGAGAAGAACTGGCTGGCCGAGGCCTGGACCCGGGCCACCTGGGCGGCCGGCAGCAGGTAGAGCAGCGCGGCGGCCAGGATGAGCAGCAGGATGGCCCGCAGGTCGGTGGCGAGCACCCCCTGGGACGGGTCGTCCGCGTGCAGCCGCCAGGCCGGCCAGGCGAGCAGCCGCAGGAACCAGCCACCGGCCCCGTCCGGGTCGGTGTCCTGCACCCAGCCCAGGTAGAGCGGGCTGCCGCAGACCGCGACGAGCAGGAACGCGGCCAGGGTGCCGGTGCCGGCGGCGGTGCCGTACCCGCTGACCGTGCGCGGGCGGTTGGTGAGGGCCATGGGACGGTCAGTTCCCGGCCCACCTCGCCGGGCAAACCTGCGCGTACGCGCGGCCGCCGCGGGGCGCCGGGCGGGCATCGGAGGTCAGTGCTTCATCAGGTAGTCGATGAAGGCGGCCCGCAGCAGCGGCTCGGACTCCTCGTAGCCGTGCCCGGTCAGCTCCCGCCAGAGGGCGTTCCACTCGTCGATGGTCGGCCCCACCGAGTTGACGGCACCGTCCAGCGCCGCCGCCTCGTCCGCGTTCGGCAGGTGCCGCAGCACCGACCAGAAGAACCCGATGTCGCGACGCTCCCGGGCCAGGTGGAACGCCTGCTCGCGCAGCTCCTCGGTGGAGAGCTTGTCGAGCTCGTCGAAGGTACGGCCGCCGGGGGCAGGAGTTTCGGTCATGCCGCCGAGCCTAACCGGCGAGATCAGCTCGGGCCCGCCGGACGCGACCCACCGAAGCTCACCGGTCGTCGGTGTCCCACCGGCGCGGGTCGTTCTGCCAGCGCGGCGCTTCCCAGGCGTCCACGGTGGTGTCGGTGTTCCGCACCGGCAGCACCGAGGGCCAGGCGTCGGCCGGCTCCGGGGACGGGGTCAGGGCCCAGCCGGCGCTGATCGTGCCGTCGCCCGGCGGCCCGACCTGGCCCGCGCCGGCCGGCCGCGGCCGGCCCAGCGACTCGACCAGGCGGGTGACCAGCAGCCCGGCACCGAGGGTCGCCCCGCCGACCGCCCACCGGCTGATCGTCCAGCCGCGGGTTGCCGCCCAGGCCAGGAAGACCTCGACCAGGCCGACCGCGAACAGGGCGCCGAAGATCCCGCCCCGCCGGCCGTACGCGCTGGTGCCGGCGAGCATCACGGTGCCGACCGCGAGCACGGTCCAGTCCAGCCCGGTGACCGGCGCCACGGGGCCGGACCCGTTGGCGGCGATCAGCACGCCGCCCAGCATGGCCAGCACGGTCGAGGCGATCAGGGCCAGGGCGGTCACCATGGCGGCGACGACACCCCGGCGGCGGGCCGGGTCGGCGACCGGCCGGTACCGGCCGACCAGCCGCCGGACCGGCTTGATCGCGCCGAGCAGCCCGCCGAGGACGGCCACCGCGGCGAAGCCGAGGAACAGGTAGATGGCCGTCTGCCGGGGGTCATACCCGCCCTGCACGACGACCGGGGTGGTACGCCGCTCGATGTACACGATCACGCCGGCCGCGCCACCCAGGCTCGCCGCCCAGCCGGGCACGTGCAGCACCACCACCACCAGGCCGAGGGCCAGCCCGCCGAGCGCCGCCACCAGCAGCGCCGGCAGCAGCGCCTCCCGGACGCCCTGGTCGCCCTGCTCGGCGAAGTGCAGCGCGGCGGCCACCGCGACCGGGCCGATGGCCAGGTTCACCGCGGCGGCGCGCAGGCTCAGCCCGGCGGCGAGGACGAGCATCCCGAGCCCGGCCACGTCGACCAGCAGCGACTTGAGCCCGTCGCCACGCAGCGCGTCCGGGTTCTCCCGCCAGAGCAGCCACCCGGTCACGGCCAGGCCGATCAGCAGCAGCACCTCCCACACCACGTGGACCGCGATCCGGTCCCGACCGGGCTCGCCGTGCAACGGGTCGTCGAAGACGTTCTCCAACACGGCGGCGGGCACCCCGGACGAGGCCTCCACCGGCGCGTCCCGGCCCGTCTCGTCGTACCCCATGGTGGTGCCTCCCACGTCGGCGGCCGTCCAGGTCCGACGCACGGGCGGACCGGCGGCGGCCGTTGCTCTCCGGTCGCCAGGGACGGTACCTGCGGGCGCGGGTGGTGGGAACCCCTGATCAGAGGCGGCCGCGCGGGGTCTCCCGGTCGCCGGGCTCACGGTCCTCGTCGTCCTCCTGCTCCGGTACGCGGCAGGACCGCTCCAGCCAGAGGGCCGCCGCGACCAGCGCCAGCGAGGCGAGCAGCCCGGCGCCGCCGGCCGGCCGGTCGCCCGTCGCGGCGTGGGTCCGCTCGACGAAGAGCCAGGCGGTCAGGCCGGCGTAGAAACCGGCGAAGATGGCCCCGGCCAGCGCGGATGCCTTGGCCAGCACCACGAACCGGGCGACCAGCAGCGGGTTCACCGGGTCCCGGCCCGGGCGGCGCTCGATCCGGCCACGGGTGTTGACCGCCGCGTAGCCCTCCAGCACGGCGAGACCGGCCAGCGTGATCACGGGCAGCCACGGCAGCCGGGGTGCCACCTCGTAGTAGAAGCTGCTGATCAGCAGCCAGGCCACGGCGGCGGCGGCCAGACCGGCCACCACCAGCGTCGAGATCCGCGTGGGGCCCATCCGGAACTGGTGCGGGTCGCGCGGGGACTGCGCCTGGCTCATGATTCCGACTCTAACGCCAGATCCGGCCGGGGGCGCAGTTCCAGGGCGTCCCCGGCCAGCGGCTCGGCGTTGAGCAGGTCGGTCAGCCAGCCGTGCCCGGGCAGCCGGCCGTGCGGCTCGATGTCGATCCACGGACGCAGCACGAAGGCACGCAGGTGGGCGCGCGGGTGCGGGAGGGTCAGCTCCGCCTCGTCGCTGAGCACCGGCTCACCGGCGTCGTCCCAGACCGCGATGACGTCGACGTCGAGGGTGCGCGGCCCGTACCGCCGTCGCGGGTCGCGGGTCCGGCCGGCCGCCGCCTCGGCGGCCTGGGCCCGCGCCAGCCAGTCGCGCGGGCCGGCCGCCGGGTCCGCGACCAGCACCGCGGCGTTCAGGTACGCCGGCTGGTCGGCGTCCCCCCACGGTGGAGTCTCGTAGACGCCGGAGACCGCCAGCAGGGTGTCGCCGAACGCGGCGACCGCCGACCGCAGGTGGGCGAGCCGGTCGCCCAGGTTGCTGCCGATCGACAGCACGGCCCGGCTCACCGGGTACGCCGCATGGTCACGGCCACGTCCCGGAAGGTGTGCGGAATCGGGGCCTCGGGCTTGTGCACGGTGACCGTGGCCGCGCTGACCAGCGGCTCGGCCAGGCAGACCGCGAGCAGCCGGTCGGCGAGCGTCTCGATCAGGTTGACCGGCTCGCCGGTGAGGACCGCGACCAGCTTCTCGGCCAGTTCGCCGTAGTGCACGGTGTCGGTCACCTCGTCGGAGCGGGCGGCCGGGGCGAGGTCGAGTTCGAGTACCGCGTCGACCACGAACTCCTGCCCCTGGGCGCGCTCGAAGTCGTAGACGCCGTGCCGGCCGTGCGCCCGCAGGCCGGTCAGCTCGATCCGGTCGGTCATCGCTCCCCCTCCTCCGCGGCGCCGGCCCGGCCGGCGGGCCCGGCGGCCGCCGGCGCGGCCCGGTCCACCGCCGGCGCGCCGGGCACCAGGCGCGGGCTGCCGGTGGCCCGCCAGACGGCGAGCGCGTCGACGGTGCCGCGGACGTCGTGCACGCGTACCCCCCAGGCGCCGGCCGCCACGGCGAGCAGGCTGGTGGCGATGGTGGCCGCCTCCCGGCCGGAGGTGGGCCGGGGACTGCCGTCAGGGCCGGCGAGCAGGCTGCCCAGGTAGGACTTGCGGCTGGCCCCGAAGAGCAGCGGGAAGCCCAGGTCGAGCAGCTCGGGCAGGCGGGCGCTGAGCTCCCAGTTGTGCGCGGCGGTCTTCGCGAACCCGAGGCCCGGGTCGATGATGATCTTCTCGGCGGCGACCCCGGCGGCGAGCGCGGCGTCGACCCGCCGGCCCAGCTCGGCCCGGACGTCGGCCACCACGTCGGTGTAGTGCGCCAGGTCCCGCATCTGGCGGGAGTGGCCGCGCCAGTGCATGAGCACCCAGGGGCAGCCGGCGTCCCGGACCACCCGGGCCATGTCCGGGTCGGCGAGCCCGCCGGAGACGTCGTTCACCACGTCGGCGCCGCCGGCGAGGGCCGCCTCCGCCACCCGGGCCCGGCTGGTGTCGATGCTGACCGGGATGCCGGCGGCGGCCAATTCGCGGATCACCGGGAGCACCCGGGCCGTCTCGGTCTCCGCGTCGACCCGGTCCGCGCCGGGACGGGTGGACTCGCCGCCGACGTCGATCAGGTCCGCACCCTCGGCCCGCAGTCGCACTCCGTGTCCGACGGCAGCGCGGAGATCGGCGTATCTGCCGCCGTCGGAAAAGGAGTCGGGCGTGACGTTGAGAACGCCCATCACCACCGGGAACCGCGCCCGTACCAGATCGGTCACGACCCGACACTACCGTTCGCCAGCAGGGCTTCCGGCGGCCCGGCAGGTCCCCGTCAACAGGGGTGCCGACATGCGAATTGGAACAGGTGTACGATCGGTCGTCCGGGCCGGTTCGGGTCGACTCTTCGCGGGTTGTCGCAAAGGGGGCCGGCCCGTACGCTTTGGAATTGCCCAGCATCGAGATGGCGAAGCCTGGAGGGAGGGCCGAAGCGGGAAAAATCCCCCCAAAGCTCACCACGCTCCGTGGTGGGTGACGAACAGAGGGTTGCCAGCGCTGCCCTTAGAGAGCACCATCCCGCCAGGCTTCTACTGCACCACCGCGGCGCCGCCGGCCGCGACATGGGGAGGTTTCAGTGATCGCCATCGAGCTCCTGGCGACGGCGTCGAACGCCGTCGACCACGCGCTCCACACCCTGGCGTCGACTCCACTCGCCGAGCCGGCCCCCAAGGGCATCGACACCAACAATGTCGTCAGTTTCTTCGCCAGCAAGATCGCCCCGATCCTGCTCGCCGTGCTCGGCGTCATCTTCATCGGGCGGGCCAGCCGGGGCGAGATCTCCAAGGTGCTGACCAGCTCGGCCATCGCCATCATCGGCCTGGCCTTCATCGCCGGGGCCGCCACGCTCTTCTTCGTCGGCGACTACCTGATCGACCTGATCTTCGAATAGGCGCGGGCGACCATGCGGCTGCGCACCGACGACGACATCTACCGGGCTCGTCTCGTCTATCTGGGGCCGCCCGGGTACACCCTTCCCGTCCACCTGCCGTACGCCCAGTACGGCCTGTTCATGCTGCTCGTACCCCTCTACATGTTCATCCACTGGCTGTTCACGCTGCAGGTGGAGCTCTTCCCCGCCTGGGAGATCTCGCTGGCCATCGTGACCACCTCTTTCGTCTTCCGGTACGTCGACCCGGACCGGCCGGCGCGCATGGTCATCCGGACCGCGCTGACGGACTGGCGACGCACCCGGGAGCCGGCCGCCGAACTGCGCGACCCGCGCCTGGTGGCGAGCCGGATCAGGATCCGGGAGGAACTGGCATGACCGGGCGTACGCCGACGGCGCAGACGAACGACGCGGGTGAGGCGGTCGCATGAGTCGCTCTTCCACGCCGGGATCCCCGGCCGGACGCCCGGCCGGCCCGCACGGTAACCGAGCGCGATCGTTCGATTACCCGCCAGCCGAGGAGCTGGACGAGGTCGTGCTGGACCCGGCCCTGGCCACCAGCCCCGGGCACGGTCGCGTCGGGGTCTTCCAACCGCCCCGACCGGCGGCGGCCCGCCCCTCCGGTGCCGAGCAGCGGGTGCCGACCTCCGGTGACAGCGCCGACATCGACTCGCCCTTCCTCGACCTGTTCGGCGGGGCACAGCCCGGGGTGCGCCGCCCGCCCGCCCCGGCCGAGCCGGCCCCGGTGGTGGCTCCTCCGCGCCGCGGTGTCGGCCGGGACGCCCTGCCGATCCCGCACCAGCACGCCGCCCCCGCCGAGCCGGCGCCCGTCGAGCACCGGTCCGCCGGAACGTCCGAGGGGGAGCCGGCGGCGGCCCGGCTCCGGGACGGCACGGCCGGCGTACGGCAGGTGTCCCGGACCCGGCCGGTCCCCGAGGTCGACGCGTCCCGCGCCGCCGCACCGCCGGACGTCCACCGCCCGCCCGCCCGGCCGGGCGGGCCGCCGGACCAGCCGCCGGCCCTCGACGCGGGCCCCGCGGCGAGGGCCGGCGGCTGGTCCGGCGGCCCTCGACGCGGGGCCCGCGGCCCGGACCCGGGTG
>NZ_RJLN01000024.1 GCF_003725545.1 Micromonospora solifontis
GGTGGCCACCACGCCCGGCCGCGACGTGACCCCGCCCCGGCAGCGGGCCCCGGAGCGGGCCGGGCGGCCCGTCAAGCCGGCCCGCCCCCCGAAGATCAAGTTCGGTGACCGCGACCCCGCCGTCGAGCTGGCGATCACCGAGATCGCCGGTCACCTGACCTTCACCCCCAACACCGTCACCGCCTGGTACTGGCTGCCCGAGGTGCGCTGGGCGTTCCGCCCGGACGCCGAACGGGAGGCGCTGCTCTCCGCCATCTCCGAGCAGTACGCCGGCCTGGCCGGCTTCCGGCTGCACCTGCGGCGGACCACCCGGCCGTTCCCGGCCGACGAGTGGGCCCGCACCGTCGACGCGCACACCGCCGCGCCGCTCCCCGACGTGCCCGACACGCCCGGCTGGGCCGACCACCTGGTGGCCGCCCAGCGGCACCTGATGGCGGTCAACCACGCCGAGGGGCAGACCTACCTGGGGGTCACCTTCGCCCGCCGCTCGCTCGGCGACTCGCTCACCGAGCGGCTGCTGCGCGCGTTCGGCCGGGGCACCGCCGACGGCGAGCGCCGCAGGCTGGGCCGCACCGTCGAGCAGTTCGACGAGGTGCTCGGCGCGTTCGGCATGCGCGGCCGCCGGGTCACCGCCCAGGAGCTGGAGTGGTTGCTCTACCGCTCGGTCGCGCTCTGCATGGCGCCGCCGGGCGCCCTCTCGCCGGTCACCGACGGCCGGTGGGAGCGCGGTGACCTGCTCGCCCTCACCGAGCAGGTGGAGCGCTACCGCACCCCGTACGGCTCGACGGTGAAGCTGGTCAACCGGATGACCGGCGAGGAACGGCACGTGGCCGTGCTCGCGGTGGGCCGGATGGAGCCGCTGGAGATCCCCGAGCGGCACGAGCCCTGGCTGCACTTCCACGAGCGGCTGCCGTGGCCGATGGAGCTCTCCACCCGGGTGGACATCCTCGGCCCGGGCGACTCCTTCCGTAATCTGGAGCACCGGCTCCGGATGATCCGGTCCCAGCAGCTCGACTACGCCGAGCACGGCATCGACGCCCCGCCCGAGCTGGAGCGGCTCGCCAAGCGGGCCCTGGTGATCGGCGACGAGATGACCACCGGCCTGCCGGTCGACTCGGCGCGCGCGCACGGCTGGCACCGGATCGCGGTGGGCGGCCGGACCCGCGAGGAGTGCCTGGAGCGGGCCCGCCGGCTCATCCAGCTCTACTCGCGAGAGCTGCGGATCTCGCTGCAGCACCCGAAGAACCAGGACTGGTTGGCCCGCGAGTTCATCCCCGGTGAGCCGATCGCCAACACCGGATACGTCCGGCGGATGCCGGTCAACCTGCTCGCCGCGGCGCTGCCGCAGGCCGCGTCCACCGTCGGCGACCGGCGCGGCGACCTGATCGGCCGGACCGCCGGCACCTGCCGCCGGCCGGTCTTCCTCGACCTGCACTTCCCGATGGAGGTACGCGAGCGCTCCGGCCTCGCCGTCTTCGTCGCCGAGCCGGGCGGTGGCAAGTCCACCCTGCTCGGCGCGCTCGGCTACCTCGCCGCCCGGCGCGGCGTGCAGGTGACCCTGCTCGACCCGTCCGGCCCGCTGGCCCGGCTCTGCGCGATGCCCGAGCTGGCTCCGTACTCACGGGTGCTCAACCTGACCGGCTCCGAGCAGGGCACCCTGGCCCCGTACGCGCTGATCCCGACGCCGCTGCGCAGCGAGTTCGGCACCGGTGCGGCCGGCGACCGGGAGTTCGAGATCGCGGTCTCCAACGCCCGCGCCGAGCGGCGCATGCTGGTGCAGGACATCTGCATGATGCTGGTGCCACCGCAGGTGGCCCGGGAGGCGTCCACCGCCACCCTGTTCCGGCACGCCGTACGCCAGGTGCCGGCGGAGGAGACGTCCACCCTGGACGACGTGGTGACGACCCTGCAAGGGCTGGACGACGACGCCGGCCGGGAGCTGGCGCACCTGCTGCTGGACACCGCCGAGATGCCGCTCGCCATGCTCTTCTTCGGCCGGCCGCCGGAGGGGCTGCTCGGCGCCGACGCGGCACTCACCGTGATCACCATGGCCGGGCTCCGGCTTCCCGACCTCAAGATCGAGCGCGAGTACTGGTCGGCCGAGGAGGCCCTGGCCCTGCCGATGCTGCACACCGCGCACCGGCTCGCCGTACGTCGCTGCTACGGCGGCTCGATGTCCTCCCGGAAGCTGGTCGGCCTGGACGAGGCGCACTTCATGGAAGGCTGGCGCTCCGGCCGGTCGTTCCTGGTCCGACTCGCCCGCGACTCCCGCAAGTGGAACCTCGCCGCCCTGGTCGCCTCGCAGAACCCGAAGGACATCCTCGGCCTCGACGTGCAGAACCTGGTCTCCACCGTCTTCGTCGGCCGGATCGCCGAGGACTCCGAGATCGCCTCCGAGGCGCTGCGGCTGCTCCGGGTGCCGGTCAACGACGGGTACGAGGCCACCCTCGCCTCGCTGTCCCAGGCCGACAGCGGTTCCGCCGCCCGGCTCGGCTTCCGTGAGTTCGTCATGCGCGACGTCGACGGGCGCGTGCAGAAGGTCCGGGTCGACGTGTCGTACGTCGACGGGCTGCTGGAGCACCTGGACACCACCCCCGCCGCGGTCGCCCGGGCCGCCGGGCAACTGCCGACCCTGGCTGATCTGGAGGCGTGACATGGCGCGGGCCCGGGCACGGATCGCGGCGCTCCTCCTCGCGCTCGGCGTACTCGCCGGGGCCACCATCGGCTGGCCGCTGGTCGGAGCGACACCCGCGTACGCCGCCGAACCCACGCCAGCACCGGCCGAGCTCTGCAGCACCAAGCAGTGGCAGGCCGACTTCCGCGCCTGCGTCGCCAAGTTGCAGGCGGTGACCGATGATCAGGTCACCTGCCGTAACGCACCCGTCCCCAGCGCGCCGGACTCGGGGCTCGCCGGCTGGTTCGCCTCCCGGCCGGACTCCGCCAAGCTCCCCGGCCCCAAGGGCCTCTACAGCGACTACGGCTACGCCGGATACAGCTACACCACGTACGACATCGACACCGGCTGCGCCACCTCCGTGCTCCATCCCGACTACCGGTTCACGACGATGGTCGCCAACGGCGAGTTCATGTTCGCCAACGCGGTCATCGGGGCGTCGAACGCGCTGCGCGAACGGGCCTGGGATCCCCGGTCGATGTGGAGCTGGGCGGACCCGCTGGTGGAGCAGGCCACCAAGGCCGTCTACCAGAAGGTGTTCAGCGTCTTCGGCATCATCACACTCTGCGTGGTCGGTCTCTACCTGCTCTGGCGGTCACGCCAGTCGGACATGAGCAACGCCATGACCACGGCCGGCTGGGCGGTGCTGGTGATGGTGGCGGTGACCGCCCTGGCCGCCTGGCCGGTGAAGTCGGCCAGCATCGCCGACAACACCTTGATCACCTCACTCGGCGTCGTGCACGACGCGGTCGGTCCGGCGTCCAAGGACATACCGTCGGACAAGTGCGTCCTACCGAACCCGGACGCGTGCGTGGACAAGCGTCCCCCGGCGGTGCGGGCCAGCGACACCGCCACCGAGACCATGCTCTACCGGAACTGGCTGCGCGGCGTGCTCGGCTCGGCCGACAGCGAGACCGCCAAGAAGTACGGTCCGGCGCTATACGACGCCAGGTCGCTGAGCTGGGACGAAGCGGAGTCGATCCGCGCCAACCCGAAGACTCGGGACGTCGTGATCAAGGGTAAGCAGCAGCAGTGGGCCCGGGTTGCCGAGCAGATCAAGACCGAGGATCCCGAGGCGTACGAATACCTCCAGGGCAAGCGCGACATGGACCGGATCGGGGCGGGTTTCATCGCGGTGCTCGCCTCGCTGCTCTTCGCGATGTTCGACCTGACCGCGTCGCTGCTGGTGCTGCTCGGCTTCCTGATCTTCCGGTGGGCGGTGATCGCCGCGCCGATCCTCGGCACCGTCGGCCTGATGCGACCGGCGAGCGCCGGCCTGCGCCGGCTGGCGAACGCCGTCGTCGCGGCGGTCTTCAACATCGCCATCTTCGGCACCGGCGCGGCCGTCTATCTGTTCGCGGTCGACCTCATCATGAACACGCCCACGCTGCCCGGCTGGCTCCAGGTGGTCCTGGTCTGGCTCTGCGGCGTGGTGGGCTGGCTGCTGCTCCGCCCGTACCGGCGGATCACCCAGCTCGGCGGCAAGGACAGCAGCGAGGCGGTCAGCTCGGCCGGGTCGTGGCACCGCCGGTTCTTCCGGGACATGCGGGTGGCCGCCCGACTGGATGTGGTCGAGCCGGGCGGCACCGCCGAACCGGCGGTCGGCCGTCGGCGCGGCGTCTCGCTCGACCAGCGCAGCCTGCGGCCCGAGGCGCGGCACGAGGACCCGTCGCACGTCGCCGCGATCGAACGCCGGCGACCGGACGGGCGGGAAGGGTCCGACGGAGCCCCGGCGCCCGAGCGGTCGGACGGGCGTCGCGCCACCGCGCCCCGGCCCCGCCGGGAGCCGGCCTGGACGGAGCCGGACGTGCCCGAGGAGGCGCCCTCCTTCGCCGTCTACCGGCCGGACTCGGCCGACCGGGCTCAGCCGGCCCGGCCGGCTCCCCGCGTGCGGTCCGAGGCCCGGTGAGTCCCGATGCGTCGCGCGCTGGAATTCCTGGTCACCCGGGTTCCGCGGTCCCGGCTCGGAGTCGCCCTGGTGATCGCCGTCCTGATCTTCGGCGTGATCGGGGCGGCCCGGCTGGTCTCCGGGCCGGTCGATCCGACCGCCGGCCTCAGCAACCGACCCCGGGAACCGATCAGCACGGTCGACCCGGAGGCCGGTGACGACGGACTGCTGTCCAGCCCGACCTCGGCTGCCTCGCCGAGGACGCGTCCCGGCGAGCCGACCCCGGAACAGACGGCCGCCCGGTTCACCACCGCCTGGTTGAGCGGCCCGGGCAGCAGCGGGGCGGACTGGCTGGCCCGGCTGAAGCCCTTCTCCACCCCGGCACTCACCGAGAAGCTGGACGGCGCGGACCCGGAGCGGGTCCCCGCGCGGCGGGTGAACGGTCAGGTGACGCTGCGACCCCGGACGGAGTCCTTCGTGGAGGCCCTGATTCCCCTCGACAACGGTCAGCTCCGGCTCGACCTGGTGGCCCCGGACGGCCGGTGGCTGGTGGACGCGGTTGACTGGGAGCGGCAGTGAACGCCCCGCCGGACAGCACGCCGCGCCGGAAGCTGCGGCTCGGCGTCCTGGCCACCGCTCTCACCGCGGTGCTGGCGCTGCTCTGCTGCGTCGGTGGCGCGGGGGCCTTCTTCCTCACCGAGCTGGGCAACGAGGAGAAGGACGGGGCGGCCCTCGACAGTGGCTGCAACCTCGGCCGGCGGGTGAACATCACCGGGGAGATGCCCCGCTTCGCGGAGTACGGCGAGGGACAGCTGCGTAACGCCGCGGTCATCATCAAGGTGGGCCAGGACCGGAAGGTGCCGGCCCGGGGCTGGGTCATCGCGCTGGCCACCGCCATGCAGGAGTCCGCACTGCGGAACCTCGCCAACAGCACGGTGCCGGCCTCGCTCGGGCTGCCGCACGAGGGGGTCGGCTCGGACCACGACTCGCTGGGCCTCTTCCAGCAGCGGCCGGGCTGGGGCAGCGTCGAGGAGCGGATGACGCCCTCGTACGCGGCCGGGAAGTTCTACGACAAGATGATCAAGGTGCCGGACTGGGAACAGCGGCCGCTGACCGTGGTGGCTCAGCGGGTCCAGGTCAGCGCCTTCCCCGACGCGTACGCGAAGCACGAGGAGCTGGCCGGGCGGATCGTCGACGCGCTCGCCGGCGGCGCGGCCCGTACCGTGCAGATCGCCGGCAGGGCGGTCTGCGACGCCGCCCGGGGGGCCAGGATCGCCGCCTCGGGCTGGACCGCTCCGCTGGCCGGCGGGATCGTCTCCGGCTTCCGCACCGCCGAACGCCCCAGTCACAACGGCGTCGACCTCGCCGCGGGCAAGCGCACCCCGATCCACGCCGCCTCGGCGGGACGGGTGCTGGTGGCCCGCTGCGACCCCGACCACTCCGGCCGGCGCGACTGCGACCGCGACGGCTGGCCGGGCAAGGGTGGCTGCGGCTGGTTCGTGGACATCCTGCACGCCGGCGGCTACATCACCCGGTACTGCCACATGATCGAGCGGCCGCACGTGGTGCCAGGGCAGATGGTGACGGCCGGCCAGGTGATCGGCCTCTCCGGGACCAGCGGGAACTCCTCCGGACCGCACCTGCACTTCGAGGTGCACGTGGACAGCGACCGGTCCAGCCGGGGCGCGATCAACCCGGTGCAGTTCATGCGGGAACGCGGCGCGGCGATCTCCGGTTCCGAGTGAGGCCCGCCGACCCATGAGCAACCCGCTGCCCGACCCCTTCGCGGACCAACCCGACTGGGCGCCGCTCCCGCCGCGACCGATCGAGGTCGTCCCCGCCACCGGCCGGGTCGAGCTGCGTGGCCGGCGGGTGCTGGTCGGCCTGCCCGGGCTCGGCTGGCGCGGTGACCTGCGCGCCGACGAGCGCGTGGTGCAGGGCAGCCGCACCTACGTGCCGGTCATCCCGGAACACGAGTGGTACCGGGCCGAGTCGGAGCAGGTCGAGGTCTTCGCTCCGCTGATGCCGGTGGAGCGCGTCTGGGTGGAGACCATCGGCCAGCACCGGCCGTCGGGCCGGCCACCCGAGGCGGGTATCCGGCTGGTCTCCCTCGACGCGCCGGCGCGTCGCCCGCCCACCCCGGTCTTCGAGGCGGACTCCGTCACCGGCCGGCGCGTGGTGCAGATGACCGGTACGACCGAGCAGCGAGACCTCCGCGCGGTGACCGAGACCTACTCCGGCGCGGACGGGGACATCTGCGTCCGGGTGGCCCCGGAGCTGGAGTGGTACCGATGGGCCTGGCGTGGACAGGCACCGAGCACCCTGGAGGTGCCGGTCCACCTGCTCTGGCTCGAATGACACGATCTCAGCCAGCGGGCTGGGCTTTGCAAACCCCCCAACCGTCGCCCCGTCGCGTTTCGAACCGCCAGCCCTGCCGATCACTCTGCGAGATCCCATCGATGAATGCCGCAATAACGAGATCGACCTCGACTACGGCGTCCTCTCCTGACTGTTGAACGTTCAGCGGGCCCCAGCTCACCGAGATGGTCGTGTCAAACTTCTTCTCACGCGCCGCGAGGTCATCACGAAGTGCTCGCAGGCCATTCAGATCAGTCGTGCCCTCGCAGGTCAGTTGCTTCGCCTTCGTGTCGTCGCGCTCCACGAGGAATGCCTGGATGTAACTGGCCACCACGACGTCCGGACTGCTGCGGTCGGGGGCGGTCGCCCGGTCGTACAGGACGAAACCGACCACCGCGCCGGTGCCGCAGAGCAGCGCCACCACCCCGGCGACGATCGCCAGAACCGTCCGCAGCCGCCGGCGCGGACGCTCGGGCGCCGGAGCCGGCGCGGGGGGCGCCAACTGCTCGGGCGGGGTCCGCTGGGCCGGTACGCGGGAGACCTGGGAACCGGCGGGGGGCTGCACTGATTCCACCTCCTGAGGCTATCGGCTGCGGCCCGCGTACCCAATGCCTCGGATCTGGCGGATCGTGGCCATAGTTCGTCCTCCGCGCCACCGGCGGCGCTCTGTCCGGGTGAAGGTCGTGGCGAACCGCCGGAACGGACGCCGCCCGGCACGGCCCTGGTCGGGTCCGTGCCGGGCGTTCGTGCCGCGCCCGGCGGTCAGGCCAGCCGGTACGCCCGGATGATCTCCTGCGCCACGGTGTTGCCGGCGTCGTCCCGGGCGGTCGCCTTCAGTGAGACGAACCCGGTGCTGGACGGGTACCGGAGGGTGGCTTTCCAGCTGCCGCCACCGGCCGCCGTGAGGCTCACCGGCTGCCAGGTCGCCCCGTCGTCGTAGGAGACGCTGAGCGTGGCCCCGGTGACCGGGCCGGCGCCCGCCGCCCCGTCCACGTGGGACGCGGCGAGGCCGATCTTCTGCTGGCTGCCGGCCCGCACCGCCCCGGTCAGGTCGGTGTCGATCCGGTAGTCGAGCTGCAGGAGCGGCAGCAGCGCCCGGTCGGCCGGCCGCGCCGAGTGGAAGGCCCAGACCGTCCGGGTACGGGTGGAGGTCACCCACGGGTCGGCGGGCCGGGTGGTGTCCTGCTCGAAGCGGTACTCGGCGGTGCCGTCCGTCGGCGGCACCTCCTCCTGGACGGCCTGGTACGGCTGCTCCCGGCCGACCAGCGTCCCGTTCTGGTAGAGCCGGGACGTCACGGTGCTCACCCCGTCGTCGACCGAGCCGGTGATGCCGCCGTCACCACCGGCCGGCGGCACGTTGACGGCGAAGAAGTCGCCGTCCCGGTACGGGTACCAGTAGCCGGGGCCGAGTCGCGGCCGGGTGACCGGGCTGAACCAGCTGCGGGTGACGTGCTCGCCGGGCCGGTACGTGACCTGGTCGTGCCGCTGCTCCCAGCCGGGCATGAGCTGGACCTCCTGGTACCAGCTGGTGCCGTCCCGGGTGGACAGGTAGTCGACCCGGGTCGACGGCGCGGCGACCGGCTGGTAGATGCCCAGGCACGGCGGCCAGTGGTAGGACCGGCAGTCGGCCCGCAGGTCGAAGGCGAGCGACGGGCTGCCGGCGTGGAAGCTCTGGTCCACCCGGGCCAGTTCCTTCTCGGTCGGCGCGTACGTCGGGTCGGCCGGCACCTCGCCGGGCCACGCCCGGACCAGGTCGTAGGTGTACGGGCTGAAGGCGACGGCGTTGCCACGCAGGCGCAGGGTGCCGGCACGGGCAGCGGGGAGGACCCGCTCGCCCTCGGCCCGGGTGAGCGACACCACCGGCAGGTCGGTGCCGCCGGCGAAGGTGTAGTACGGGCCGGGCCGGTCGTTGACCAGCACGAGCAGGGCGGCCCCGGCCGCCTCGGCGGCGGCGGCGACCTCACCGGGGAACACCGTGTCGTCCCGGGTCACCAGGACGGCCTTGCCCTTGACGTCGCGGCCCTGGAAGTCGGCGGCGGTGCCGCTGCCGACGTACGTCGCGGCGAGGTCGACCTTGCCGTCGAGCCGGGCCGAACCGGCCTGGTAGCGCGGGTCGAGCGGGACGGCGGACGGGGTGTGGCCGGCCAGCGTGAGGTGGTCCACCTCCCGGCTCCACCGGGCGGCGAACTCGTAGCTGCCGCCGGTGACCTGCCCGGTCGGCGCGACGTAGACGTCGTCCACGTCCGGCGGGACGGTGTAGACGTTGGTGAAGGCGGCGTACGGGCCGCCGATGCCGGAGTCCCGGAAGTACTGCACCCGCCGGTAGCTGTCCTCGCTCGGCCGGGGCGTGGTCACGGTCACCTTGTGCGCCTGCCGGGCGTCCAGCTCCACGGACCGGTCGGCGTCGAGCTTCAGGCTCGGCGTGCCCAGCAGGGCGACACCCACCGAGTCGGGTCCGTCGCCGGCCACCGTCAGCCAGGTGGTGACGTTGTACTCGCCCGGCGGCAGGCGCAGCGGCCCGACGGTCCCGGTCTCCGGGTCGAGGGCCACCGTGCGGACGAAGAAGTCGCCGTACCGGTAGACGGTCACGTAGCCGCCGGCCGGCTTGCCGTCGCGGCCCACGGCATGCACCTTCAGGTCGTACCGTTCGTCCTCCTTGACCAGGCCCAGGGCGGTGTGCGCGCGAACCTTGCCGGTGCCGTCGGTGGCGACCAGCGCGCCGGTGTACCGGCCGGTGCCGGCGACGTCGTCCGGGTCGGCGGTGACGGTGGCGGTCGCGGTGCCGCCGGCGGGCACGGTGACCCGTCCCGGGGAGACCGCGCCGAGGCCGGCCGGCTTGCCGTCCGGCCCGGTCAGGGCCAGCGCCAGGACGAGGGTGACGGCCTCGGTGCCGCTGTTGGCGTACGTGACGGTGCGGCTGACCGGCTGGTCGCCGTCGTGCGGCCAGGTGAAGAAGCCGAGGTCGGCGGAGCCGGTGGCCTGGATGTCACCGAGGGCGGCCGGCACGTCCAGCCGGCCGGCGCCCACCTGGTACGGGGTGGTGTCGGCGAGCTGCTTCGACGCCGACATGAGGGCGTCCTTGAGCCGGGCCGCCGGCCAGTCCGGGTGCTTGGCGGCGACGATGGCGGCGGCGCCGGCCACGTGCGGGGTGGCCATCGAGGTGCCGCTCATCTCGACATAGCTGCCCGTGCCCGGGCTCTGGGTGGCGCGGGCGGCCAGGATCTGCACGCCGGGCGCGGAGATGTCCGGCTTCAGGCCGTTGTCCCCGTACCGGGGGCCCTGGCTGGAAAAATCGGCGCGGACGTCCGCGCCGTCCACGGCGGCGACGGTCAGCGCCGCGTCGGCCGCGGCAGGGCTGCCGATGGTCGACTCGTCGTAGCTGTTGCCGGCGGCGATCACGAAGAGGGTGCCGGTCTCGGCGGTGAGCCGCTCGACCGCCTGCGCCATCGGGTCGGTCCCGTCGCTCGGCTCCGGGGAGCCGAGGCTCATGTTGACCACCTTGGCGTGGTGCGCGGCCCACTCCATGCCGGCGATGATCCAGGAGTCCTGGCCGAAGCCGCCGTCGTCGAGCACCTTGCCGACCACGAGGTCGGCGCCCGGGGCGACGCCCTTCTCGGCGCCACCCGACGCGGCCCCGCTGCCGGCCACTGTGGAGGCCACGTGGGTGCCGTGCCCGTCCCGGTCGACGGTGTCCACGCCGGGTACGAAGGAGACCGCCTCCTTGACCTTCCCGGCGAGGTCGGGGTGGGTGGCGTCGACGCCGGTGTCCAGGACGGCCACCGTGGTGCCCTTGCCGTCGTACCCGGCGGACCACGCCTGCGGCGCGCCCACCTGGGCGACGCTGTCGGCGAGGTCCACCCGCACCCGGCCGTCGAGCCAGAGCTTGCCGACGCCACCGGCGAACCGGGTGGACCCGCCGGCCGGGGCCAGGGCCCGCCAGAAGGACGCCGCGTCCTTCTTCGCGGTGCTGAGCGCCATGCCGTTGATGCTGCGCAGGTCACGGACCTTGCGGGCCTTGGCGGGCGCGGTCCGGGCGGCGGCCCGGGCGGTGCCGCCGCCCGGGTACGTGGCGATCAGCGGCAGCTCGCTGGCGTGCGTGTCGTCGAAGCCGTCCTCGATCAGGTCGGTGACGTTGAACAGCTCCCGGTCGAGCCGGTTCGCGGCGAGGTGCGGCAGCGCCTCGTCGGGGATCACGTACAGGTCCTGGCCGACCATCTCGGTGTGCACGCCGCCGGTGGAGCCGTTGCTCCGGTCGACGGTGACCACGTCCGGTCCGCTGGCCGGGTGGGTCACCCGGACGACGTCACCGGTGACGAGGGTGACGGTGTCGCTGGTCTCGGCGGCGCCGGGGGCGGCCGGCGGCGACGGCTGGCTGCCGGCGACGGCCGGGGTTCCAGGCGCGGCCGCGAGCGCCGCCGCGACGGTGACGGCGAGCAGCCGACGGGTACTTCGTGGCATCGAATGACCTCTCCCTGAAGACCGTGGATGCGCTGACCCTCCGACGCCGCCATCGGGTCGGGCAACGGATCGGCCACGGCGGCTTCCTTCCTTGACGCAAAACCGCCACACTTGATCAGCATCAAGGCGGCGGAGGCGTGACATGGTGCTGGATGTGCTGGGGCTGAGCAGCGAGGAGTCCACGGCGTACCGGGCTCTGGTGTCGATGGCGTCGGCCGCGCCCGCCGAATTGGCCAGCCAGGTCGGCGGCGACGAGGGCGAGGCGGCCCGGCTCCTGGGGGTGCTGGAACGCAAAGGGCTGGCCGCGCGCAGCGTCGGTGACATCGCCCGGTTCGTGGCCTCCCCGCCGGCCACCGCGTTCGGCGCGCTGCTGCTGCAACGGCAGAACGAGCTGCGCCTTGCCGAACTGGAGCTGGGCTCGCTGACCGAGCTGTACCGCGCGGCCAGCGCCGGCCGGGGCGTCGCCGAGGTGGTCGACGTGATCATCGGGGCGGCGGCGCTGCGGCAGCGGCTGGAACAGCTCCAGCTCGGTGCCCGGTCCGAGGTGATGACCTTCGTCAAGGCGCCCGTGGCGATCATCAGCGGCGCGGAGAACACCGCGGAGGACGCCGCGGTGGCCCGGGGGGTGCGCTACCGGGTGCTGCTGGAGCGGACGATGCTCGACGAGGACGTCGACATCGACGGCATCGTCGCCGCCCGCGCGGCCGGCGAGGAGATCCGGATCGCGGAGAGCCTGCCGCTGAAGCTGTTCATCGTGGACCGGGAGATCGCCATCGTCCCGCTGATCAGCTCGACGGACGTGGCCACCACCGGGGCGCTGCTGGTGCACCAGAGCGGCCTGCTGGACGCCCTCGTCGCGCTCTTCGAGCTGGAGTGGACGGCGGCCACCGAGGTCACCGTCTCGGCGGACGGCTTTCCCGACACCGGCGTGGACGACCTGGACGTGCAGATCCTGACCCTGCTGCTCACCGGGTTGACCGATCAGGCGGTGGCCGGTCACCTGCGGACGTCGCTGCGGACCGTGCAACGCCGGGTCCGCCGGCTGATGGACCTGGCCCGGGTGCAGACCCGGATGCAACTCGGCTACCAGGCGGCCCGGCTCGGATGGCTGCCGGGTGAGCCGGCTCACCGCCGCGGGTAAAGACCGGCGCAGCGCCGACCGACATCCCCGAGGTCGGGCCCCGGCTGGGATACCGTCACAGCTCGGGAGGGCAGGTCGGCCTCGGGGAGAGAGGTGGACGCGATGGCGAGTCCGAAGGCGCGAGCCGGTCGGGCCGCCGTCCTGCACCGCCGCGCGGAGGCGGCCGCGCGGGCCGCCGCCGGCATCCTCGACGAGATCCGGCCCGCCCCCGCCGACCACCACCGGCAGTACGAGTTGGCCGAGCGGCTGCGTACGGCGGCGGCCCTGGCCGCGCCCGGTTGGGCGGGCGCCGCGCTGGACGGCCTGGCCGTGACCAGCCCACCCGGCGACGGCCCGCCGCCCCTGGTCCGGGTCGGCACCGCCGCCCCGCTGGACGACGCCCGGTTCCCCGCGCTGGTGCCCTTGCTCGGCAGCGGGCACCTGACCGTCGACACCGACGCCGCCGACCCCCGGGTGGCCGGACTGCTCCGGGCCCTCCTGCTGCGCCTGTTCGCCGCCACCCCGGCCGGGGCCCTGCTGGCCCGGGCGGTCGACGGCACCGGGGCGGGCACCTTCGCGGGCTTCGCGCCGCTGGCCGACGCGGGCCTGCTGCCGCCGCCCGCGACCGACCTGGCCGGGCTGCGGGCCGTCCTGACCGAGGCGGAGGGGTGGGTGGCCGCGGGCAGCGCCCGGCAGCGGCCACTGCGACAACTCCAGCCCGGTGCGGCCGACGCCGCGCCGCGAGCCGGCGGTGTCGACCGCACGCTGCTCGTGGTGGTGGCCGCCCTGCCGGACGGCACCGCCCGGTCCGACCTGGACCGGATCGAGGACCTGGCCGCCCGGGGGCACCGGGCCGGGCTGCACCTGGTGGTGGCGGGGTGGCCGGGCGACGTGTCGCTGCCGCAGGCCACCGCCGTCGCGGCGCGCACCGCGTACGCGCTGGTCGGTGATCCGCCCGGCGACGCCCTCGGCAGTCCCGGGGCGGAGCCACCGGGCGGCTTGAACTCCCCGGTCTTCTTCGACGAGGACCCGCCGGCCGAGCTGGTCACCGGGGTCTGCCGCCGGCTGGCCCGGCAGATCGAGGACGGCTCCCGGCTCACCCTGACCGACCTGCTGCCGCCCGGCGACCTGTGGTCGGAGAGTTCCGCCGACGGGCTCGCCACGACGGTCGGCGACGCCGCCGGCCGGCCGGTCAGCCTCGGCTTCACCGAACTGACCCCGCACTGGCTGGTCAGTGGCCGTTCCGGGGCGGGCCGCTCGGCGTTCCTCACCGACGTGCTGTTCGGGTTGGCCACCCGGTACGGCCCCGATGAGCTGGTGGTCCACCTCGCCGACCCGGCCGACGGCGAGTCCTTCGTCGAGTTCCTCCAGACCGAGCGGGACCGCTCCTGGGTGCCGCAGGTCCGGACCGCCGGGATCGCCGCCGACCGCGAGTACGTGGCGGACCTGCTCGGCGAGCTGGAGGCGGAGCTGCGCCGCCGCGAGGAGGCGGGCCGGCGGGCCGGCGGCCAGCGGTACGCGGAGCTGCGCCAGCACCAGCTGCTGCCCCGGATCGTCTGCGTGATCGACAACTTCCCGCTGCTGCTGCGCGAGCGGGACCGGCTCGCCACCGACCTGCTGGCCCGGCTGGACGGGCTGGCCCGCACCGCCCGGGCGTACGGGATCCACCTGGTCCTGGCCGGCGAGGGTGACCTCGGCATCGGCGGCCCGCGCGACCCGCTGCTCGGCCAGTTCCCGGTCCGGGTGGCGTTGCCCGGCGGCGCGGCGGTGCTGGAGCCGACGAACGACGCGGCGGCCGGGTTGCCGGTGGGCAGCGCGGTGGTGAACACCGCCGGCGGGCTGGGCGGGCCGCGCGGGGCGACCCGCGGCCACGAGCGGATGATCCGGTTCCCGGACCCGCACGACGACCCGGACCTCCTCGCCGAGCTGCGGCACCGCCTCTGGTCGGCCCGTCCGGAGGGGGCCGCCGCGCCGGTGGTCTTCGCCGGGTACGCGCGACCGCTGCTCGCCAACGACCCGCGCCACCGGGCCGCGCTGGCCGGTCGGGCGCACACCCCGGCCGCCCTGCTCGGCCGGGCGGTGGACGTGCACCGATCCACGGTGGCCGTACCGCTCGGCCCGGCGGCCGGCCGGAACCTGGCGGTGCTGGGCCGGGACGACGAGGCGGAACGCCTGCTGGTCACGGCGGCCCGGAGCACGGCGGTGCAGCACGGGCCGACCCGGTTCGTGCTGGCGCCGCTGGCCAACGGCTCGGCCGGGCCGGCGGCGGCGCTCGCCACCGAGCTGGCCGAGCGGCACGAGGTGGAGACGGTGGACGTGGCCGGGCTGCGCGGCGCCCTGGCCACGGACGAGCCGGGCTACCTGGTGGTGTTCGGGCTGGACGTGCCGGACGCCACGGAACTGCCGCCCGAGCTGTTGCGGGCGCTGCTGCTGGAGGGCCCGCCGGCCGGGCGGCACCTGCTCGGCTGGTGGCGGTCGGTCGCACCGCTGGCCGGCCTGCTCGGCCCCGACGGCGAGGTGGACAAGCTGACCGCCGTGGTGGTGACGGACGTCCCGGGCGGCCGGCTGGAGCAGCTCTTCGACCGGCCCGTGACCTGGCGGCCGCGACCCGGCCGGGCGGTGCTCTGGGACGGCCCGGGCGAGCAGGGCACCGTCCTGGTGCCGTTCGGGGAGGAGGCGGCGTGAGTGAGACCGGCACGGCCGTGCCCGCGCCCCGCGCGGGCGGGTCCATGGGCGGCGCCGACCCGGTGGAGACGGCCTGGGCCGACTACGTCGCGGCCGCCCGGCAGCTCGACGGGGTACGCCGGGCCGCGGCGACCGCGGCGACCGAGCAGGCCCGGTCGGTGGCGGCGGCCCGGGAGGAGCTGACCGTCGTGCGGGAGTGGCTCGCCCCGCAGCAGTCCCGGCTGCGGGAGCTGGGCGTACCGGCGATCTCGCTGGTGCCGACGCCGCCCGAGGTGACCGAGTCGGCGCGGTCGATGGCGGGCGGGCCGGCGGCCGTGCTGGCGGCCCTGCGCGCCGCCCGGGGCTGGGCGGAGTCGGCGGACGACACGCTCGCCGCCCGGGGTCTGCCCCGGCTGGCCCGCTGGCCGGCCCGCCCCCGCAACCTGCTGGTGTACGGGCCGGTGGCGCTGCTGGTCCCGCTGGTCCAACTGCTGCTCTTCGCCGTCACCGGCACGGGTCCGGTGAGCATCGCGGCGCTGGTGGTGGGGCTGCCGATGCCGGCGGTCGCGTTCATGGTGGGCTGGCTGGCGGTGGGGCGGCTGTTCCGGCCCCGCCCGGCGGACCGGGTGGACCGGACGCCCCGCTTCGGCGCGCTGGTCTGCCTGGTCCCGGCGGTGCTGGCCACCGCCGGCCTGGTCCTGGCGATGTTCCCGGGCTGAGTGCGCGGCGGCCGGGCCCTTCCCCACCCCTCAGCGCGGGATGATCAGGGACATCGCCTCGGCCCGCGACTTGGCGTCGTGCTGGAAGGTGCCCCGGACCGCGGAGGTGATCGTCTTCGCGCCGGACTTCTGGATGCCGCGCATCGCCATGCACATGTGCTCGCACTCGAGCACCACCACGACGCCGCGCGGGGCCAGCCTGCTCATCAGCAGGTCGGCGATCTGCGAGGTGAGCCGTTCCTGCACCTGCGGCCGGCGGGCGAAGACCTCGACCAGCCGGGCCAGCTTGGACAGCCCGGTGATCCGGCCGTCCGGCCCGGGGATGTAGCCGATGTGCGCGCTGCCCCGGAACGGCAGCAGGTGGTGCTCGCAGAGACTGGTCACGTCGATGTCCCGGACCAGCACCAGTTCCTCGTGGTTGGCCTCGAAGGTGGTGCTGAGCACCTGCGCCGGGTCGACCCGCAGGCCGGCGAAGAGCTCGGCGTACGCGCGGGCGACCCGGGCCGGGGTCTGCTGGAGGCCGTCCCGGTCCGGGTCCTCACCGACGGCGATGAGGATCTCCCGCACCGCCTTCTCGATCCGGGCCAGGTCGACGGTCTCCTCCACCGGGCGCCCGGTCAGCCTGCCGCTGATCAGGCGCGCGGCGACGAAGTCGAGGCCGTCCTCGTCGGGCTCGGTCGCGGAGACGGCCAGCTCCCGGTCGGGGAAGCTGGCCGTCGGGTCCGTGCTGCTCAGTGGGTACCGTCCGAGTTGTTCGAGGGGGCGGCCCCGCCGACCGAGGCGCCGTCGGCCTGGGCCTGCGCCTTCAGGGCCTCCTTCTCGGCGGGGGTGAGCACGGGCGGCTCGGTGGACGGCTGGCGCTTGCCGAAGCCGTGGTACGGGGCCATCGGCGGGCGCTTCGCCACCCGGGCGCAGATCCGGGCCATGTCGGCGGTGGAGAGGGTCTCCTTCTCCATCAGCTCGAGCACGATGTTGTCCAGGACGTCCCGGTATTCCACCAGGATCTCCCAGGCCTCGTCGTGGGCCAGTTCGATCAGCGCCCGCATCTCGCCGTCGATCTCGGCGGCCACCGCGTCCGAGTAGTCCCGCTCGTGGCCCATGTTGCGACCGAGGAACGGCTCGTCACCGCTGGTGCCGTACTTGATCGCACCGAGCTTGGAGCTCATGCCGTACTGGGTGATCATCGCGCGGGCCAGCCCGGTGGCCTTCTCGATGTCGTTGCCGGCGCCGGTGGTCGGCTCGTGGAAGACGAGCTCCTCGGCGGCCCGGCCACCCAGCGCGTACGCCAGGGTGTCGATCATCTCGGCGCGGGTCTGGGTGTACTTGTCCTCGGTCGGCAGGACCAGGGTGTGGCCCAGCGACCGGCCGCGGGACAGGATCGTCACCTTGTGCACCGGCGCGGCGTGCGGCAGCGCCCAGGCGACCAGTGCGTGTCCACCCTCGTGGTACGCGGTGATCTTCTTCTCCTGGTCGCTCATCACCCGGGTCCGGCGCTGCGGACCGGCGATCACCCGGTCGATCGACTCCTCCAGGGAGTCGTTGGTGATCGCCCGCTGGTCCTTGCGGGCGGTGAGCAGCGCTGCCTCGTTGATCACGTTGGCCAGGTCGGCGCCGCTGAAGCCCGGGGTACGCCGGGCGACCGAGTCGAGGTCGACGTCGGGCGTGAACGGCTTGCCCTTGGCGTGCACCCGCAGGATGGCCTTGCGGCCCTCCATGTCGGGGGCGTCGACCGGGATCTGCCGGTCGAACCGGCCCGGCCGCAGCAGCGCCGGGTCGAGGATGTCCGGCCGGTTGGTGGCGGCGATCAGGATGACGCCGCCCTTGGTGTCGAAGCCGTCCATCTCGACCAGGAGCTGGTTGAGGGTCTGCTCCCGCTCGTCGTGGCCGCCGCCCATGCCGGCGCCACGGTGCCGGCCGACGGCGTCGATCTCGTCGACGAAGACGATCGCCGGCGCGTTCGACTTGGCCTGCTCGAAGAGGTCGCGGACCCGGCTGGCGCCGACACCGACGAACATCTCGACGAAGTCCGAGCCGGAGATGGAGTAGAAGGGCACCCCGGCCTCGCCGGCGACGGCGCGGGCGAGCAGGGTCTTACCGGTGCCGGGCGGGCCGAAGAGCAGCACGCCCTTCGGGATCTTGGCGCCCAGCGCCTGGTACTTCGCCGGGTTCTGCAGGAAGTCCTTGATCTCGTGCAGTTCCTCGACGGCCTCGTCCGCCCCGGCCACGTCCGCGAAGGTGGTCTTCGGCGTGTCCTTGGTGATCATCTTGGCCTTGGACTTGCCGAAGTTGAGCACCCGCGAGCCGCCGCCCTGCATCTGCGACATGAAGAACAGCAGCAGGAGCACCAGCAGCGCGATCGGGAGAAGGTTGACCAGCAGGCTCACCCAGATGCTGTCCGACGACACCTTGGTGTCGACCGGGCCGCTGATCCGGTTGGCCCCCTTGGCCTCCTGGACCTGGTTCCAGACCTGGCCGCCGACCTCGTAGGGGAACTGCGCCTCGATCTTGTCGGTGGTGGTGTCGTCGAACTTGGCCTTGTCCTTCAGGTCGAGCTGGAGCGTCTGCTCCTTGTCCTGGAAGACGACCTTCTCGATGCCACCCTTGTTCAGCTGGTCGAGCGCAACGGAAGTGTCCACCCGGTGGTAGCTGGGACCAGCGGTGAACAGCTGACTGAGCACAACGGCGCCGAGGATGACCAGGATGATCCAGACCACCGGTCGGCGGAAGAAACGCGTACGTTCCATGCTGTCGTCGGGCGCCGAGACGCCCGCATCCTCCTGATCGACGTCCTGACCGTCTGAATGGTGTCGCCGCCTCGGGCGGCGGCCGCAGCCGCCGTGCGGGCCGGCCCCGACCCCGGGACGCGCCTACTGCCGCGCCGCGGTCATTCGACGGTACACCGTTCGTGCCAGATGTGAGCTTGCGAGCCCGGCACTTACGCGTACGGCGAACCGAGGTTTGAGCCGGCGTGCCGGGAGCTCCCCACCCGACCCGCCCGACCGCCCGGTCACGCGGACGAGGGGTCGGGCGTGGAGAGTGCCTCCACGTCACCGGCCTCTACCGTAGTCCGAAAGGCTGAGAGTCCGCTGAACGTCCGCTTGACGCGGCCCCCGACCGATCAGGCGCGGGCGTAGACCTCGGGCTTGAGGACGCCGACGTAGGGCAGCTCGCGGTAGCGCTCGCCGAAGTCGAGGCCGTACCCGACGACGAACTCGGTCGGGATGTCGAAGCCGACGTACTTCACCGGGACCTGCACCTTCACCGCGTCCGGCTTGCGGAACAGGGCGACCACCTCGACGCTGGCCGCGGAGCGCGACTCCAGGTAGCGCAGCAGCCAGGAGAGGGTGAGGCCGGAGTCGACGATGTCCTCGACGACCACCACGTGCCGGCCGGCGATGTCCCGGTCCAGGTCCTTCAGGATACGGACGACGCCCGAGGAGGTGGTGCCCTGGCCGTACGAGGAGACGGCCATGAACTCGAGTTCGGCGGGCGGGCCCTGCCGGCCCAGCGCCCGGGCGAAGTCGGCCATGAACATGACCGCACCCTTGAGCACGCAGACGAGCAGGAGTCCGTCCTCGACGTGCGCGTAGTCCGCCGAGACCTGCTTGGCCAGTTCCGCGGTCTTCTCGCGGATCTGCGCCTCGGAAATGATCACGTGGTCGATGTCGGCGTCGTACCAGGAGCCGTCAGCCATGCTCCTAGCCTGCCGTACGCCCGCCGGCCTCCGTCGGCGGGGCCGCCCCTTTTGGCGCGGTCCCGCCGGGGATTTTCGGCGCGCAAGGAGCAAATCACCTCAGCAGGTACGAGAGCGCCAACGATGCCCGTCATCGGTCGGCTTCCAGTCGGCCGAGTCCCGGCTGTCGGCGGTCAGCCCGAGGCCGCTCGCGGCACCCAGGAGCAGCAGGAGGAGGACAAGCAGCAGGACGATCATGGCGGCGCTCGCTTTCACATGGTTGATGTCGGTTTCGCCGCCGGTGCGCACCGGACTGAACCCAGTCTGCGGGCCGCCGCCCGGACCGAACAGTGGCAGGAATGCCGGCGGGCATCGATTTCCTGCCACCTCTGGGGTTACCCTCGTCACATGCTCAGAGCCGTGGCCGTGGTGGCGCTGGACGACGTCGCCGCGTTCGAACTCGGCGTGCTCGCCGAGGTCTTCGGCACCGACCGCACCGCCGACGGCTTCCCCGGCTACCGGTTCGACGTCTGCACCGCCGACGGCGGCCCGATCCGCAGCCGTTCCGGTTTCCTGCTCACCCCGACCGCCGACCTGGCCCCGATCGAGGACGCCGACCTGGTGGCCGTGCCGGCACACGCCGACGGGACGCCGGTGCCCGAACCGGTGCTGGCGGCGCTGCGCCGGGCCGCCGAGCGGGGTGCCTGGCTGCTCAGCGTCTGCGCCGGCGCGTTCGTCCTCGGCGAGGCGGGGCTGCTCGACGGGCGGGAGTGCACCACCCACTGGCGGCACGTCGACGAGCTGCAACAGCGGTTCCCGGCCGCCCGGGTGCGGTGCAACTCGCTCTACGTCCAGGACGGCCGGTTGCTCACCAGCGCCGGCACCGCCGCCGGGATCGACGCCTGCCTGCACCTGGTCCGCCAGGAGCACGGCTCGGCCGTCGCCACCCGGCTGGCCCGGCGGATGGTCGTGCCACCGCACCGCGACGGCGGCCAGTCCCAGTACGTCGAGGCGCCGATCGCCAAGGCGCCGGAGGCGCCCACCCTGGAGCCGGTGCTGGAGTGGTTGATGGGCCACCTGGACCGGACGGTGACCGTGGACGAGCTGGCCGCCCGGGCCGGGATGGCCCCGCGGACCTTCGCCCGCCGGTTCCGCGCCGAGACCGGCACCACCCCGCACGACTGGCTGACCAACCAGCGGGTGCTGCTGGCCCGGCGGCTGCTGGAGGAGACCCGGCTGAGCGTGGAGAGCGTCGCCGACCGGGCCGGCTTCGGTGACGCGGCCGCGCTGCGGCACCACTTCACCCGCCGGCTGGGCACCACCCCGCTCGCCTACCGGAGCACCTTCCGGGAGCGGGTCGAGACCTGATCACCAGCCGGCCATCACCCCGTCGACACCGGCCGCCGCCCGGACCCGGCCGTCGACCCTCGACTTGCCGCGAACCGCGCTATCCAGCGCGACCATTACCCCGGTTCGCCGCATCCCGAGTCGATCAAGTGGCCAGGCAGCGGGGCCGGGCGCGGGTCAGGTGGTCAGGCGGCCGGCGCGGCGGGCGACCGGGATGCCGCCGGGCAGGTGGACCGGTCCCTGGCCGTGCCAGGCGGTGACCAGGGCGTCCAGGGCGGCGACGTGCCGGTGGGACAGGGCGGCCGGCGAGGCGCCCAGCTCCCGCGCCCAGGCGTGCAGCACCCGGGTGCGTACCGCCGTGGGGAGGGCGGCCAGCGCGGACACCGACAACCCGCCCTCGACGGTGCGGGCGTCGGCGAGCGCGGCGGCGGCCAGGGCGTCGAGGGCGGCGGTGTCGGCGGCGAGCAGCCGGGCGGTCCGGGCCAGGTTGTCCACCACGCCGGGGCCCAGCGCGTCCACCAGCGCCGGCAGCAGGTCGGCGCGCACCCGGGAGCGGGCGTACGCGGGGTCGGCGTTGTGCGGGTCCTCCCACGGGGTGAGGCCGAGCGCGGCGCACGCCTTGCGGGTGTCCTCCCGGCCGACGTCGAGCAGCGGGCGCAGCAGCGGCACCCCGGCCCACTCCCGCCGCTCCGGCATGCCGGCCAACCCGCGCGGGCCGCCGCCCCGGGCGAGCGCGAGCAGCACGGTCTCGGCCTGGTCGTCCCGGGTGTGGCCGAGCAGCACCGCGGCGGCGTCGTGCCGGCGGGCGGCGGCGAGCAGCGCCTCGTACCGGGCCTCCCGGGCGGCCGCCTCCGGGCCACCGGGCCGCCCGGCGACCCGTACCCGCACCGCCTCCACCGGGTCCAACCCCAGCTCGCGGGCCCAGGCGGCGACCACGGCCGCGCGTTCGGCGGAACCGGGTTGCAGACCATGGTCGACGGTCACCAGGCCGGCGCGCCGGCCGAGCCGGGGCGCCACGAAGGCGGTGGCCGCCGCCAGCGCCAGCGAATCGGCGCCACCGGAGCAGGCCACCAGCACCGGACCGGCGCCGGGCAGGCCGGTCAACGCCCGGCGTACGGCGGACCGGACGGCGGCGACCGGCGGAGCGAGCGCGGCCACGGGCTCAGCCGGCGGTCGGCGTGGCCCCGGTCGGCCCGTGCACCCGGGCCACCCAGGCGTCCGGGTCGCCCAGCTCCTCGAGCCGGGGCAGGGTCAGCGGGGAGGAGAAGATCCGGTTGAAGCCGGCCATGCCGACCCGGTCGACCACGCCGTGCACGAACTTGCGACCCTCGGCGTACTGCCGCATCTTGACCTCGATGCCGAGCAGCCGGCGGATCGCCTTCTCCAGCGGATTGCCGGCCTCGCGGCGCCGGTTGAACGACGCCCGGATCGACTCGACGCTCGGGATCACCTGCGGTCCGACGCCGTCCATGACGAACTCGGCGTGCCCCTCCAGCAGCGTCATCAGCGCGGTGAGCCGGTCGAGCACCGCCCGCTGGGCCGGGGTCTGCACGATGTCCAGCACGCTGGCCCGGCTCTCCGGGTCCCGCACCGCATCGGAGAGGGTGGCCACGCCCCGGCGCAGCCGTTCGAGCAGGTGCTCGCCGGCCTGTGCGGCGTCCACGAACGCCTGCACCTCGCCGAGGAAGTACGCGCGCATCCACGGCACGGCGGTGAACTGCGTCCGGTGGGTCACCTCGTGCAGGCAGACCCAGAGCCGGAAGTCCCGGGGGTCGGCGCCCAGCTTGCGTTCCACCTCGACGATGTTCGGCGCGACCAGCAGCAGCTGACCGGGGTCGCCGGCGAAGACCTCGTACTGGCCGAGCACCCGGCCGGAGAGGTACGCCAGGACGGTGCCGGCCTGCACCCCGGTGAGCCGGGACCCGACCGCCTCGGTCAGCGGCCCGGGCCGCTTGTCACCGGAGAGACGGCTCACCAGCGGGCTGATCACCTCGCGCAGCCCGGCGATGTTCGCCGCCGCCCAGTCCCGCCGGTCCACCACCCGTACCGGCGGATGGGCGACCTGGGACCGCAGGCCGGTGTAGTCGGCGACGTGCCCGGCCGCCTCCTCGGTCAGCCGTCGCAGCTCGCCGACCACGTCGGTGGCCTCGGCGTACGACACCCGGGGGCCCGACTTGCCCAACGCCCCCGCGGTGGCGGCGGCCAGATCCCAGTCCACGAACTGCGCCATGAACCCACCGTACCCGCGCCGCGACACCCGAACCGGGGATCGACGGCTGTCGCAGCCTCAGCGGCAGCCGCAGCCGGCCAGCGCGGAGCTGATCCGATCGAGGGCCTCGCGCGTCGCGTCGAGGGTGCCCGCCGGGGCCCGGTCGGTCAGCACGGCGAAGGTGAGCAGCCGGCCGTCGGCCGTGGTGACCAGGCCGGCGATGGCGTTGACCCCGGTCAGCGTCCCGGTCTTGGCCCGCACCACGCCGGCCCCGGCCCGGGTGGCCGACTCCTGGTAGCGGTCGCCGAGGGTGCCGGACCAGCCGCCGACCGGCAGGCCGCCGAAGATCGCCGCCAGCTCCGGGTGGCTGCCGTTGCCGGCGAGGGTGATCAGGTCGGTGAGCAGGGACGGGCTGATCCGGTTGGTCCGGGACAACCCGCTGCCGTCGGCCAGGTCGATCTCGCCGGCCGGCAGGCCCAGCTCGCCGAGCACCTCGTCGGTGGCGGCCGCGCCGCCCGCGAAGGAGGCGGGCTTGCCCTTGGCGAGCGCCACCTGCCGGGCCAGGTACTCGGCGATCACGTTGTCACTGTCGCTGATCATGATGTCGACCAGCCGGACCATCGGCAGCGACTCGACCCGGCCCAGCTCGGCGCCGGGCGCCGGCGCCGCCCCGCCGGAGGCCGTGGGCGCGCTGCCCCGCTTCACCCCGGCGGCGTCGCCGGAAAGCCCGAGCAGCTTCGCGAACTGCCGGCCGGCGGTCAGGTCCGGCTGGGGCACCCGCTCGGCGGCGCCGTGGGCGTCGTCGAACGTCTTCCGGGCCGCCTCCGGGTCGCGGCGGGCGCCGTCGGTGGTCAGCGCGGTGATCGCCGCACCGAAGCCGCCGGTGGGGATGTCGTCGTCCCAGCCCGGGCCGTACACCTGCCCGCTGAACAGGGACGAGTCGACGATGACCTTGGTCGGCGCCTGGCCGCCGAGCGCCGTGCGCACCTGCCCGGCGAGGTCGTCCAGCCGGGCCGCGCCCGGGTAGAAGCCGTTCTTGTCCACGGCGAGGGTCGGGTCACCGCCGCCGACCAGCACCACCTCGCCCGGGTTCGGGCCGGCCACCGCCCGGGTGGGGATCCGGTACGCCGGCCCCCGGGCGGCCAGCACGGCCACCCCGGTGGCCAGCTTGGTCACCGAGGCGGGAACGGTCGGGGTGTCCTGCCCACGGCCGTAGAGCGCCGTGCCGGTGGCCACGTCGGCCACCGAGACGTTCACCCGCTCGCCGAGCGCGGCGGCGCCGATCAGGGGTTCGAGCGCGGCCCGGACCCCGTCGGGGGTCGGCGTCGCGGCGTTGGGGTCCGCGCCGGCGAGCACCTCCGCCGGGGCGGGCTCGGCGGTCCGGCCGCCGGCGGTCGGCGCGGCGCTCCCGCCGAGCCAGCCGGCCAGCGGTCCGGGGCGGAGCACGGCCAGCCCGGCACCGGCCACCACGATCACCAGCACGGCGGCCAGCACCCCGAGCAGCCGACCGCGGCTGCGGCGGGGGTACGGCGGCGGGGGTGGGGCGGCACCGGCCGGTGGGACCGGCGGGCTCACCGGGATTCCGGCGGATGTGTCGGCCCCCGGCCAGCTCACCGGGGCGGGCGGGACGGCGGCGTACGGGTCGGCCCGCCCCGCCGGGTCGGTGCCGTATCCCGGCGGCTGGGCGCGGCCGACGTGGTCGCTGCCCGGGTTCGTTCCGGGCACCCGGACCCGGCCGGCGGCACCGCCGGCGGTGGGACCTCCGGACTTCCGCCCGTCAACCCCCTCGGGGCGGTAGTGTGAATCTTCCCTCCCCACGACCCCCTCCTCCCCCGCTCCAGAGCGCCCTGGGTGACACTACTTCGGTCCGAACACTATGCGGCGGCCGGAGCCGGCGGGGGTCGTTCACCCGCGCGGGGGGCGGCGCCACTGGTTTCCGTTAGCCAGCGTGGGCAAACGAGGGAGCGTGGAAGATGGATTTCGACGTCACGGTTGAGATCCCGAAGGGTCACCGCAACAAGTACGAGGTGGACCACGCGACCGGCCGGATCCGGCTGGACCGCACCCTCTTCACCTCCACGCAGTACCCGGCGGACTACGGCTTCATCGAGGGCACCCTGGGCGAGGACGGCGACCCGCTGGACGCCCTGGTGCTGGTCCCCGAGCCCACCTTCCCCGGCTGCCTGATCCGCTGCCGCACCATCGGCATGTTCCGGATGACCGACGAGAAGGGCGGCGACGACAAGGTCCTCTGCGTCCCCTACGAGGACCCGCGCCAGGAGCACCTGCGGGACATCCACCACCTGGGCGAGTTCGACCGGCTGGAGATCCAGCACTTCTTCGAGGTGTACAAGGACCTCGAGCCGGGGAAGTCGGTCGAGGGCGCGACCTGGGTGGGCCGCACCGAGGCCGAGGCCGAGATCGTCGCCTCGTTCCGGCGGGCCAAGGAGGCCGAGGAGCGCGGCGAGACGCTGCACTGACCTGATGCGCCGACGGGCCCGGGTCGCTCGGCCGAGCGACCCGGGCCCGCGCGCATGCTCAGCCGAGCAACCCGCGGGCCCGGTCGTAGAGGTCCAGCACCGCGCAGGCCACCGGGACCACCGAGACCACCAGCGCGGTGTCGGCCAGGTCGGCCAGCCGGCCGAGGTACGGGGAGACCGGTCGCCGGGCGTAGGTGACGCCGGCCGCCACGGCGGTCAGGGCCAGCAGCAGCCCGCCGGCGGCCAGCACGAGCCCGCCGGTCGGGCCGACGGCCCCGGCGAGGACCGCGCCGAGCAGGGCGTACCCGGTCAGGCCGGCGGCCACCGGGGGCACCCGGTGGCGGACCGCCACGAAGAGCCGGGAGCGCAGCAGCAGCACGGCGCAGCCGACCGCCGCCAGCAGCCGACCGGCCGGCCCGCCGGTGCCGGCCAGCACCGCCGTGGCGGCCACCGCCAGCACGGCATGCCCGAGCAGCAGCCCGCTCAGCACCTCCTCGGTCCGGGCCACCGCCGCGTGCACCCGACCCTTGTCCGGCAGGTCGCGCCCGGCGGGCGCACCGGTGGGGGTGGCGGCGGGCAGGGTGATCGGCGGCAGCGGCACCTTGCCCAGCCGGATGGCCAGCAGCGGCAGCCCACCGAGCGCGAAGACCAGCACGCAGAGCAGCACCGCCGCGGTGCCGGCCGGGTCGAGGAGAAGCCCGCCGAGGGCGGCCGTCGCGCCCGTGAGGCCGGCGGTCGCGCCGGCCACGAAGACCCGGCCGCGGCTCGCCACACCGAGCAGCCCGAGCACCGAGACCAGCAGCAGCGCCACCGAACCGGCGAGCAACTCGGGTGCGCCGACCCAGCGCAGCGGGGCGAGCGGGCCGACCGGGTCGCCGGTGCCGACCGCCAGCGCACCGGCCGCGGCGGCCCAGGGCAGGGCGTACCCGCCGAGGGTGGTGCCGGTCGGGCCGTCGCCGTACGCCCGGGAGGCGGCGGTGCCGGCGAGCACGAGCAGCAGCGCCACCCCGGCCGCGACGGGCCACCCGACCCGCGCCCCGGGGCCGGCGGCCAGTACGGCGAGGAGCCCCACGGCCAGCGGCACGCCCGCCCCGACCAGGGTTGCCGTCCGGGTGGCCGCGGGCGACCAGGCGGCGCCCCGGCGGCGGGCCCCGTCGGCGATCGCCTCGACCACGTCGTCGTACTCCAGCTCGGGCCACTCCGCCCGGGCCGGCACGAGGTGCAGCACCTCGCCGTCGCGGACCCCCTGGGGGAGCAGCGCCTGCGCGGTGGCCAGCACCACGCCGTCGGTACGGCGCAGCACCCAGCCGCCGTGCCGTTCCCCGTCGTCGGCCAGCCCCTCCCCGGCGTGCCGGAGCACCTCGGGCAGCAGCTCGGCCAGCGGAACCTGTTCCGGCAGGGCCACGTCCAGCCGCCGCTGGGGAGCGCTGATGGTGACCCGCGCCAGCCCGGTTGTCATCGAGGTTTCTCCATATCGAGCGGGACGGGTGACTGACGGATGACAGGACTTTACCTACCATGAGCCAGGCTCGGGTTACCGAGAGCCACGGGGAGGCGGAATGTCCACTGTCGTCATCAAGCGGCCGCCGCGCCGCCCGGCGCCGGAGATCCCGGCCGGTGAGCTGCCCGTCGAGGCGCCGCCGGAGATCCCCGCGCTCGCCGGGGGGCGCTGGCAGCAGGCGCTGATGGTGCTGCCGATGCTGGGCGGCACGGTGGCGATGGCGATGATGTTCGGCCGGGGCGGCGGGACCTACTCGTACGTGGTGGGCGGGATGTTCGGCCTCTCGTCGGTGGCGATGCTGGTCACGTCCTGGGGCGGCGCCGGCCCACGCAGGTCCGAGATGATGGCCGCCCGCCGGGAGTACCTGCGCCACCTGGCCGCGCTGCGCCGCCGGGTCCGGGAGACCGCCGGGGCGCAGCGGGCCGGGCTCTACTACCGGCACCCCGACCCGGGCCGGCTCTGGTCGACCGTGGACAGCCACCGGGTCTGGGAACGCCGGCCGGGCGACCCCGACTTCGCCGTGGTCCGGGTCGGGGTCGGCCCGCAGACCCTGGCCACTCCGCTGATCCCACCGGTCACCCGGCCGCTGGAGGAGCTGGAGCCGATGACCGCGGGAGCGCTGCGGCGCTTCCTCGACGCGTACTCCGTGGTGCCGGACCTGCCGGTGGCCCTCTCCCTGCGCAGCTTCGCCCGGGTCTTCGTCCGTGGTCCGGCCGGCGGTCCGGCCGCCGGCTCCCCGGCCGCGCAGGGGCTGGCCCGGGCCGTGCTCACCCAGCTCGCCGTCTTCCACGCCCCCGACGAGCTGCTGATCGCCGTCTGCGCCGGCCCGGAGCGGCGGGCGGCCTGGGAGTGGGTGAAGTGGCTCCCGCACGCCCACCACCCGAGCCGCACCGACGCGCTCGGACCGGTCCGGCTGGTCACCAGCTCCGCCGTCGAGCTGGAACGGCTCCTCGACGACGTGCTGGCCAGCCGGTCCCGGTTCAGCCCGGCCGGCCCGGCCACCGACGGGCCGCACGTGCTGGTGCTGCTCGACGGCGGCGACCTGACCGGGGCGACCGACCTGGCCGGGGACGGTGGCATCGACGCGGTCACCGTGCTCGACCTGGACACCCCGCCGCCCCGCCTGCTCGACCGGTACGCCCTCCTGCTCGACCTGGCCGACGGCCGCCTCCACTCGCACTCCGCCGAGGGGCACGCCGAGGTCGGCACCGCCGACACGCTGGAACCCGCCGACGCCGAGGCGGTCGCCCGCCGGCTCGCGCCGCTCCGGCTCGCCGGCCCGGTACGCGGACCGGACGCCCCGCCCGGCGCCGAGCCGGGCCTGCCCGAGCTCCTCGGCATCGGCGATCCGGAGAGCTTCACCGCCGAGCAGGGCTGGGCGCCCCGGGCGGCCCGGGACCTGCTGCGGGTGCCGATCGGGGTGGGTGCCGACGGCGGCGCGATCGAGCTGGACCTGAAGGAGTCGGCGCAGGACGGCATGGGCCCGCACGGCCTGCTCATCGGGGCCACCGGCTCCGGCAAGTCGGAACTGCTCCGCACCCTGGTGCTCGGGCTGGCCGCCACGCACAGCTCGGAGCAGCTCAACTTCGTGCTGGTCGATTTCAAGGGCGGCGCCACCTTCGCGTCGTTCGAGCGGCTGCCGCACACCGCGGCGGTGATCACCAACCTGGCCGACGCGCTGCCCCTGGTCGACCGGATGGTCGACGCGATCAACGGCGAGCTGACCCGCCGGCAGGAGCTGCTCCGCCGGGCCGGCAACTTCGCCAGCCTGCGCGACTACGAGCGGGCCCGGGCCGCCGGCACCCCGCTCGCCCCGCTGCCGTCGCTGCTGCTGGTCTGCGACGAGTTCTCCGAGCTGCTGTCCGCCAAGCCGGACTTCATCGACCTGTTCGTCCAGATCGGCCGGTTGGGCCGGTCGCTCGGGGTCCATCTGCTGCTGGCGAGCCAGCGGTTGGAAGAGGGGCGGCTACGGGGGCTCGATACCCACCTGTCGTACCGGATCGGGTTGCGCACCTTCTCGGCGCTGGAGTCCCGGACGGTGCTCGGGGTGCCCGACGCGCACGAGCTGCCCCGCACCCCCGGGCACGGCTACCTGCGCTCGGGCACCGACCCGCTGGTCCGGTTCAAGGCCGCGTACGTCTCCGGTCCGGTCCGCCGCCACGGCGCGACGGCGGGTGCGGCCGGCGGCGGCGTCCCGCGGCTGCTCACCTTCTCCACCCACCTGCTGCCGGTGCCCGAGCCGGCCGCCCCGGCCGCGCTCCCGGCCGAGGAGGCCGGCGCCGAGAGCCTGCTCGAGCTGGTCGTGTCGCGGCTGGCGGGGCAGGGCCCGCCGGCGCACCAGGTCTGGCTGCCGCCGCTGGACGCCTCCCCCGCCCTCGACGAACTGCTCGGTCCGGTGGGCGTCGACCCGGGACGCGGCCTGACCGTGGCGAACCCGGAGCTGCACGGTGCCCTCCAGGTGCCGGTGGCGATGGTGGACAAGCCGCTGGAGCAACGCCGGGACCTGTTCTGGCTCTCCCTGGACGGGGCGGCCGGGCACGTGGCAGTGGTGGGGACCACCCGCAGCGGGCGGTCCAGCCTGCTGCGCACGATCGTCTGCGCGCTGGCGCTCACCCACACCCCGGCCGAGGCACAGGTCTACTGCCTCGACTTCGGCGGTGGGCAGCTCGCCCCGTTGCGCGACCTGCCGCACGTCGGCGGGGTGGCCGGGCGCACCGACGACGCCGCCGTCCGCCGGACCGTCGGGGAGATCGTCGGCCTGCTCGCCGAGCGGGAGCGGCGGTTCGCCGAGGCGGGGGTGGAGTCGGTGGCCGCCTGGCGCCGGCGGCGGGCCGCCGCGCTGGCCGGCGGGCAGCCGGGCACCGACCCGTTCGGCGACGTGTTCCTGGTGGTCGACGGCTGGAACATCCTGCGCGGCGACTACGACGACCTGGAGCCCCTGGTCACCGAGCTGGCCACCCGGGGGCTGGCCTACGGCGTGCACGTGGTGGCCAGCGCGCTGCGCTGGTCGGACTTCCGCCCGGCGATCCGCGACCTCTTCGGCTCCCGGGTGGAGCTGCGCCTCGGTGACCCGTCGGACACCGTGGTGAGCAAGCGGCAGTTCGCGGCGGCCGTGCCGGAGGGGCGGCCGGGGCGTGGCATCACCGCCGGCGGGCTGCACTTCCTCGCCGCCACGCCCACCGTCGCCACCCTCGGCGGCGAGACGACCGACCTGGTGAAGGCGGTCGCCGGGGCCTGGACCGGACCGACCGCGCCCCCGGTACGGCTGCTCCCGCCCGTGCTGGCGTACGCCGAGCTGGACCGGAGCGCGACCGGCGGGCTGGCCTTCGCGATCGGGGTGGCCGAGGCGGACCTGCGTCCGGTGGTGCTGGACTTCGCGGTCGAACCCAACTTCGTGGTCTTCGGCGACGCCGAGTGCGGCAAGTCGTCGTTCCTGCGGGCGCTGGCCACCTCGATCGTCGAGCGGTTCACTCCGGAGCAGGCCCGGGTGATGCTGGTGGACTACCGGCGCAGCCTGATGGGCACCATCGAGACGCCGCACCTGATCGGGTACGGCACGGCCGCGCCGCACACCGCGGAACTACTGGAGTCGGCGGCCGGCTACCTGCAGGGGCGGCTGCCCGGGCCGGAGGTCACTCCGGCGGAGCTGCGCAGCCGGTCGTGGTGGACCGGGCCGGAACTGTTCGTGCTGGTGGACGACTACGACCTGGTGGCCGGCGGGCCGACCAACCCGCTGCGCGCGCTGGAGGAGCACCTGCCGCACGCCCGGGACGTCGGGCTGCACCTGGTGCTGGCCCGCCGCGCCGCCGGCTCGGGCCGGACCTCGTTCGAGCCGATCATCCAGCGGCTACGGGAACTCGCCACGCCGGGCCTGGTGATGTCCGGCGGACCGGAGGAGGGCGCGCTCGTCGGGCAGGTGCGGGCCGGACCGCTGCCGCCGGGCCGGGGCCGCCTGGTCACCCGGCGCGAGGGTGTCCGGCTGGTGCAACTGGCCTACCTGCCGCCGGGGTGAGTGGTGTCACCGAGTTGCACCGGGCGGCGGGCCGGAACCGGTAATCTCCGAGCAGCATGGTCTTGTCGCGATGAATGGCTGGGAAATGTGACCAGGGATCGGCAGGGGGCTCCGACGGCGGTCCGACGTTTCGTCGGGCGGGCGCTGGTCGGTGCGGCGGCCACCCTGGCCACCGTGGCCGGTCCGGTGGCGCCCGCCGCGCACGCCGCCACCGTGGTCCGGGAGCCGGCCTGGGTGGCACCGGTCGAGTCCCCGGCCCGGGTCGACCAGGTCCGGGCGGAGCAGTGGCAGCTCGACCAGTTGAACGCGCGGGCCGCCTGGCGGTCGTCGACCGGGCGCGGCGTGGTGGTCGCGGTGGTCGACTCCGGGGTGGACGGTTCCCATCCGGACCTGGCCGGGCAGGTGCTCCCCGGCATCGATCTGGTCACCCCCGGCGGCTCCGACCGCCCGGACCCGGTGGGGCATGGCACCACCGTCGCTGGCCTGATCGCCGGGCGCAACGACGACGACCGTGGGGCGGTCGGCCTCGCGCCGGACGCCAAGATCCTCCCGGTCCGGGTGCTCGACGACGAGAACCGGTACGACGACGCGTTGATCGTCGCCAAGGGGGTGCGCTGGGCGGTCGACAACGGCGCACGCGTGATCAACCTGTCCCTCGGCGGCAGCGGGGACAGCCCCGCCCTGGCGGCCGCCCTCGACTACGCCTTCGCCCGGGACGTGGTGGTGGTCGCCTGCACCGGCAACCTGGCCACCTCGACCAGCCGCAAGGTCTGGTACCCGGCCCGCGAGCCCGGCGTGATCGCCGTCGCCGGGCTGGAGCGCAACGGCAAGGACCTCTGGTCCGGCTCGATCACCGGGCACGAGACGACTCTCACCGCCCCGGCGACCGCGCTCTACGGCGCCCGCCCCGACGGGTACTGGCGGGTGCAGGGGACGAGCTTCGCCGCACCGCTGGTCGCGGCGACGGCCGCGCTGATCCGGTCCCGGTATCCGAAGATGGCCGCCGGTGACGTCGTCAACCGGTTGATCAGCACCGCCAAGGACCTCGGCCCCACCGGCCGGGACGACCGGTTCGGCTACGGGCTGGTGGACCCGGTGGCCGCCCTCACCACCGACGTGCCGTCGGTGGGGGCCAACCCGCTCGACGACAACGACTCCCCCGGCGTGGTCGGCTTCGGCCCGGCCCCGGGCGCCGACCGGGCGGCCTCGGCCGCCGCCGGGCAGGGCGGCGACCCGTTCTACGCCGCGCCCCGGCAGCCGGCGAAGTGGTCGGCCCGGGCGGCCGGCGAGCCGACCGACCCGGCGCCGGAGCGGCTCTGGACCGGCCTGGCCCTCTTCGTCGCCCTGGTCACCGGTGCGGCGCTGGTGATCCGCCGGTTCCGCCAGGCCCGTCGGTGACCCGACCGGTCTGACCGGCCCCTCCGCTGGGTAGTGGACGACGTATGAACAGCGTGGGCTTCGAGCGGCGGCCGTCCTGGCGGGCCGCGCGGCTGGATCCGGACCGTTCGCTGGGGCTGCGCCTGACCCTGGCCGCCGTCGCGGCGTTCCTGGTGCTGGTGCCGTTCGCCCTGCTGGCGCTCCTGGTGCTGGGGGCGTGGCCGCCGCTGTTCCGGCTCGACGCCGCGATCACCGACGCGCTCCACGGGTACGCGCTGGACCACCCCGCCTGGGTACGGGTGATGAGCCTGTGGACCGACGTCTTCGCCCCCGGCCCGCTGCGGGTGGCCGCCGCCGTGGTGGTGGGCTGGCTGTTCCTCCGCCGGGCCCCGCGGGTGGCGCTCTGGGTGGCCACCACGATGACCGTGGGCGGGCTGCTCGGCGGGCTGCTCAAGCTGCTGGTCGGGCGGCACCGCCCGGACCTGCTCGACCCGGTGGCCCAGGCGGCCGGATACTCCTTCCCGTCCGGGCACGCGCTGAACGCCGCCCTGGCCGCCGGCGTGCTGCTGCTGGTCTTCCTGCCGTACGCCCGGGACCGGCGCGGGCTGCGGTGGGGGTTGTGGACGGCGGCGGTGCTGCTCGCCGTGGTGACCGGGCTCAGCCGGATCGCGCTGGGCGTGCACTGGACCAGCGACGTGGTCGGCGGCTGGTTGCTCGGCGCGGCGGTGGTCGCCGCCACGGCCGCCGCCTTCACCACCTGGCGGACCCGGATCGGCCGGCCGGTCCGGACCACCCGGGAAGGGGTGGAGCCGGAGTTGGCCGAGCCGGGCCCGAACGGACCGCACGCGTAGTTCGAGCCCGACCGGGGTAAAGGGCGGCCCATGTCCGATGTCGTGGTCCAGGTCGCCAGGCGGATCCTGCTGCCGATGGCCCTGCTCTTCTCCGTCATGGTCGCGCTGGGCCTCCTGGTCACCCGGGTGCTCGCGAAGTCCTGGCCGTTCACCGTCGAGGACACGGTGAACCGGGAACTCGCCGCCGACCGGACGCCGGGGTGGAACGACGTGTCGCTGGTGTTCAGCACGCTGGCCAGCACCCAGCTGATCGTGGTGGTGACCGTGCTGGTCGCCCTGGTGCTGCGGCTGGTGCTGCACCGCTGGCGGGAGCCGCTCTTCCTCTGTGCGGCGGTGAGCGCGCAGGCGCTGATCTTCCTCTTCACCACCATGGTCATCGACCGGCAGCGCCCGGCCGTGGAACACATGGACAGCTCCCCGCCGACGTCCAGCTTCCCGTCCGGGCACACCTCGGCGGCGACCGCGCTCTACGTCGGCATCGCCGTGCTGCTGGCGCTGCGGGCGCGGAGCACACCCGCCAGGATCGCCTGGTGGAGCCTGCTGGTCGTGGTGCCGGTCGGGGTGGCGCTCACCCGGATGTACCGGGGCATGCACCACCCCAGCGACGTGGTGGCGTCCTTCCTCAACGGCGGCACCTGCGTCGCGATCATGGCCCGTGCGGTGCTCGACCGGACCCGCACCTGGGACCGGGCCAAGCTGCCGGTCGGCCGCTCCGGCGACGACGTGGCCCCGGCCGCCGCGTCCGCCGGCTGACGCCGCCCCGCCGGCGGGGGACGACCGCCGTTCCGGTCGGCCGCCGCCGCCGGGCTCAGGTGCAGTCGCCGGTGCCGACCCCCCGGGTACGCTCCGCGCCGGCCAGCGCCACCGGCCGGGCCTCGGCGGAGGTCACCGCGAAGCCGGTGTTCGGGTCGTCCGCCGCCGCCGCGAAGATCACGCCGAGCACCAGCCCGTTCGAGGAGACCAGCGGGCCGCCCGAGTTGCCGCTGCGGACCAGCGCCCGGATCGTGTAGATCTCCCGGGTCACGTCGCCGGACGAGTAGATGTCCGGGCCGGTGATCCGGTCGACGTCCCGGATCCGGGCCGGACGCGCGTCGTACGGGCCGTCGAGGGGGAAGCCCAGCACGATGGCGTCCGCCCCGCTGCCGGCCTGGCCGGCGGCGAAGCGCAGGGACGGGCCGGGCAGCCCCGGCACGTGCAGCACGGCCAGGTCCCGCTCCGGGTCGTAGACGACCACCTCGCCGTCGTACCGCTCGCCGCGCAGCTCGACCGCCACCGAGCGGGTGCCGGCCACCACGTGCGCGTTGGTCATAACCCGGTCGTCCGCGTAGACGAAGCCGGAGCCCTCGATCCGGCGGGCGCAGCTCGGCGCGGAGCCCAGCACCTTGACCACCGACCGCTGGCTGGTCTGCACCACCTGGGAGCCGGCCAGCGCCGGGTCGGGCGGGGACACCTGGCGGGCCCGGGTCGGGGCGAGATCGCCGAAGACGTCCGGGAAGCCGTTGGTGTCGACCGTGTCCCGCAGCGCCGTGGAGAGCTCCTGCGCCTTGTCCGGCAGGACCCGGTCGACCACGGTGAGCAGGGCGCTGTTGCGGACCGAGGAGGCCAGCCAGGGCAGCGACGAGGAGCCCAGCGGCACCGCCACCAGCCACGCCACCAGCATCACCGCGAAGACCGAGACGAGTGCGCCGCCGACGTCGTCGAGTCGTTTGGCCAGCTCGTTGGTGATCGTCTGGCGCAGGTGCGAGCCCAGCCAGCCGGCCAGCGCCTGGCCGAGCACGGCGAGGCCGAAGACCGCGACGAGCGAGATCAGCACCCGGGTGCCGCTGTCGGCGAACTGCCGGGCGATCAGCGGGCCGACCTGGAGGCCGAGGAGCGCGCCCAGGAAGAACCCGGAGAACGACAGCGCCCCGATGACGAAGCCCTGACGGTATCCGCTGATCGCGAACACGAGCATGAGCAGGAGCAGGACGAGATCCACGGCGGACACGCGTCCAGGGTACGGGCACCGCGCCCGGAAGACCCTGAGCGCTCGCTGAACGTGACGCTCAGGTACGCGCCGGTGAGCTGCCCCGGCTCAGCGGACCGGGGTCTCGTCGACCGCGTCGGTGCCGGCCGAGGGCGCCGGGGTGGCGCCGGTCGGGGGCAGCTCCACCACCCGGGAACGGGGCCACGGGCGGGCCCAGCCGCCCATCTCCAGCAGCGTGTTCAGCACCCCGGCGGTGAATCCCCAGACCAGCATGCCGCGGACCGAGAAGGCCGGGCCGATCCAGCCGCTCGGGTGGCGGACCCGCATCCGGTTCTCCGGGTCGACCAGTTCGGCCACGGGCAGCCGGGCCACGTGCGCCACCTCGGCCGGCTCCCGGGGGTGCACCGGGTGCGGCGCGTGCCACCAGCCGAGCACCGGGGTGACCACGAAGTCGCTCACCGGGATCCAGAGCTTCGGCAGCTCGGCCAGCACGGTGACGCTGCCCGGGTCGAGACCGACCTCCTCGTTCGCCTCGCGCAGCGCGGTGGCGCTGGCGTCGGCGTCCTCCGGGTCGGCCGCGCCGCCGGGGAAGGCCGGCTGCCCGGCGTGGTTGCGCAGGGTGGCGGCGCGCTGGAGGACCAGCACATCCGGACCGGCGGCCGGCTCCTCGCCGAGCAGCACCAGCACGGCGCTCTCCCGGCCCCCGCTCTCCGGGGTGGTGAGCCGGGTGAAGTCCTCGGCCCGGGCGGTGCCGAGCCGGCCGAGCAGCGGGTCCAGCCAGCCCGGCGGCTGCCTGGTCATGTGGCGACCTCCACGCCGAGATGCTGGCGGACCAATTCGGTCAGCCGGGCGTCGTCCAGCGCGCCGGTCGAGTCGGTGTGCCGGATCCGGCCGTCGGCGCCCACGAAGACGGTCAGCGGGAACGCGTTCCGCTCCAGCGCCCGCTCGAAGGCGTCGCCCTGGTCGACCAGCATCGGGAAGCGGACGCCGAAGTCCTCGCCGATCGACTGCGCGCCGCCGCGGCTGTCCCGGCTGTTCACCCCGATGACCTGGAACCGCCCGGCGGCCCGCTCGCTGAGCCGCTGGAAGGCGGGCAGCTCCTTGCGGCAGGGCGGGCACCAGGACGCCCACACGTTGATCACCGCCGGGCCCTTGACATCGCGCAGCGCCACCGGCGTCCCGCCGGTGAAGCAGGAGAGGGTCAGCTCGGGCAGCGGGTCGCCCGGCTTACCGGCCGGCGTGGCGGCGGCCGAGGCCGGTGCGGCGGTCAGCGTGGCGCAGTCGGCGAACGGCGAGGGCCGCTCGGCACGGGTGGCCGGGGCCGGGCCGGCCGCCTCCCCACCGGTGCCGGTGCAGCCGGCCAGCGCCAGCAGCACCGGGACGAGCAGGTACGCGAGTCGACGGTTCACGGCACGTCCGCCGCTGCCGCCTGCTGCGGGACCAGGTCGGGGTCGATGCCGACGGCGGCGGCGAGGTCCCGGGCGCGCGGGCCCTTGAGCAGCTTGACCGCCGCCACCGGGTCGGTCGGCCCGGTGCCGTACGACGGGCAGAGCTTGACCAGCGTGCAGGCGCCGCAGGCCGGTTTGCGGGCGTGGCAGACCCGCCGCCCGTGGAAGATGATCCGGTGCGACAGCATCGTCCAGTCGCGCTTCGGGTACAGCGCGCCGATGGCGTGCTCGATCTTGACCGGGTCGGTCTCGTCGGTCAGCCGCCACCGCTGCACCAGCCGCTGGAAGTGGGTGTCGACGGTGATGCCGGGGACGCCGAAGGCGTTGCCGAGGATCACGTTGGCGGTCTTGCGGCCGATGCCCGGCAGGGTGACCAGGTCGGCCAGCTTCCCGGGGACCTCGCCGCCGTACCGCTCGCACAGCTCACGGCCCAGGTTGATCAGAGAGCTGGTCTTGTTGCGGTAGAACCCGGTCGGCCGGATCAGCTCCTCCAGCTCGGCGCGGTCCGCGCCGGCGTAGTCGGCGGCCGTGCGGTAGCGGGCGAAGAGCTTCGGGGTGACCTCGTTGACCTTCTTGTCGGTGCACTGCGCGGAGAGGATGGTGGCGACCGCCAGCTCCAGCGCGTTGGAGTGGTCGAGTTCACAGTGCGCGTCGGGGTGCGTCTCGGTCAGCGCCCGGCCGATCCGCCGGGCCCGGCGGGTGCGACCGAGGTCGGTCTCGGGGGTACGCGTGGTCACGCCGGCCAGCCTACGTCGCACGGCCGACGTCCCGGCGCGTCCACGCCCGGCGGAGGCCGGGTCAGGCGCCGGCGTCGGACGGCGGGCTGATCCGGCCGGCCTCGTCGAGCCGGGCCCCGGACTTCGGGAAGTCGCTGCGGGTCACGTCGCGGACCAGGCCCAGGCCGCGGTGCTGCCGGTCGATCGACGGGCGGCCGACGGAGTTCATCGCGGTGGAGGTGAAGGTGCCGCCGGCGAAACTGCCGTCCGCCTTGAGCGAGACCTTGAGCACCCCGCCCCAGCCGAGCCGACCGGAGGGGTTCAGCGACCGCCCGCCGCCGGCGAAGTTGCCCAGGCTGTACGCGATCAGCCGGCCCTTGTAGAACTCCATGCCGCGCAGCACGTGCGGACCGTGCCCGACGACCAGGTCGGCGCCGGCGTCCACCACGGCGTGGGAGAACTTGATCGGGTCACCCCGGTTCTCGCCGAAGAACAGCTCGGTGCCCGGCTTCACCCGGCTCTTGTCGGCACCCTCGGCGCCCATGTGCACCTGCACCACGACCACGTCGCCCATGGTGGCCGCCTTCGCCACCACCCGCTTCGCCGACTCGATGTCGACCAGGCTGTTGGACCAGACGTACGACGAGAAGCCGGCCACCGCCACCTTGACGCCCTCGACCTCGACCACGGTGATCTGGTCCGGCGCGCCGGTGTGCTTGAGCCCGTGCTCCTCCAGCGCGTGCTGGGTGTTCTCGTAGCCCTTCGGGCCGTAGTCGTAGCCGTGGTTGTTGGCCTGGTTGAGCAGCTCGAACCCGGCGTCCTTGAGGTGCGCCGCGTAGTCCGGCGGGGCCCGGAACTGGAAGCAGTTCTTCGGGCTCGGCCCGCACTTGCCGGTGCCGGTGTCCTCGGTGAGCGGCTCCTCCAGGTTGCCCATCACCAGGTCCGCCTTGAGCGCGGCCTTGACGTCGTCGAAGAAGCCCTCGCCGTCGTCGGCCGGAAGCCGGGACGGGGCGTTGCCCATGATCACGTCACCGGTGGCGGCCAGCGAGATCGCCTTCCCGGTCTCGCCCACCGGCTCGGCCGGCTGCTCGCCCTCGGCCGGGCCGCCGCTCGCCGCCGCGCCCGGCTGCCAGGCCGGCGCGTCCTCGGCCTGCGCGGCGCAGCCGGCGGCGAGGAGGGCGGCGAGCAGGGCGGCGAGGGCGGCTGCCGGCCGGCGCCACGGGCGGGACACGGAAAGGGCGGGAGCATACATCGCCCGCGACGCTACCGTGCGGAAACGTCGCCGACGACGTCCGATCGGCCGGAAAACTTGTTCGGGTCGTGGGTGACCGCTCAGCCTGGCCGCCGGTCGGACCACGGCACGACCGTGCCCGCGCCGCCGGCCAGGACGGCCGCGTGCACCGCCCGCGCCAACGGCGCACCCCAGGTCGACCGGGGACCGCCGTACGGGGCCGGGTCGCCGTCGGCCGGGCAGAGCACGGTGACCGCGTCCGTCGGGGTGCCGGTGGCCGGCAGCCCCAGCTCCCAGATCGCCTGCGCCTTCGCCTCGGTGGCCGTGGCCACCGCGTTGACCAGGGCCGCCTCGCCGAGCCGCACCGGGACGTACCCGACGATGTTGACCGTGCCCACCCGCTGGACCGGGGTGGCGGGCGCGGGCGCGGCCGCCCAGACCGGGGTGCCGAGCCCGACGGTCGCCCAGACCCGGACGCCGCCGTCCGCGCGGGCCACCACCTCGGTCACGTCGACCCCGGTCAGCAGGCCCACGCCGGGTCCGTCCAGGCCCAGCCCGTCGGCCAGCTCGGCCAGGTGGTCGGTCGGGTCGTCCCGGTCGTACGACATGGGCACGGTCGCGTTGACCACCCACCGGCGTACGCCGATCCCGCCGCCCAACGGGGCGGAGCTGACCGCCAGCAGCGGCTCCCCGGTACGCCAGACCAGTAGTGGGACGTTCCACCCGTTCTCGCGCCGGGTGGTCAGGTACGGCTCGCTCAGCACACCCCGCAGCCTATGATCTACCGGGGTGCACCTCTGATTCCTGCTCACGTGCGCCTAGACTGGCGGCGCGCGAGGGATCAGCGGACGGCGGACCCGGCCGACCGGACGGCACGCGCAGGCGGAGGGGCGCGATGGACGAGGTACTGGCCCGCAGCGGGATCTTCCAGGGTGTCGACCCGGAGGCTGCCGAGGCGCTCGCCAAGGAGATGGAGACGATCGAGGTCCGCAAGGGCGAGGTCGTGTTCAACGAGGGCGAGCCCGGCGACAGTCTCTACATCCTCCTGTCCGGCAAGATCAAGGTGGGTCGCCGCGCGGCGGACGGCCGGCAGAACCTGATCGCCGTGATGGGCCCGTCGGACATGGTCGGCGAGCTGTCGCTCTTCGACCCCGGCCCGCGTACCGCGACGGCCACCGCGGTGACCGACACCCGCCTGGTCCGGCTGCGCAAGCAGGCGCTGCGGCCCTGGCTGAACAACCGGCCCGAGATCGCCGAGCAGCTGCTGCGGGTGCTGGCCCGCCGCCTGCGCCGGACCAACGACTCGCTGGCCGACCTGATCTTCACCGACGTGCCGGGGCGGGTCGCCAAGAACCTGCTCCAGATGGCCGGCCGGTTCGGCACCCGCGACGGCGGCGTGCTGCGGGTGACCCACGACCTGACCCAGGAGGAGATCGCACAGCTCGTGGGCGCCTCCCGGGAGACGGTCAACAAGGCGCTCGCCGACTTCGCCTCGCGCGGCTGGCTGCGGCTGGACGGCAAGAGCATCATCATCCTGGACCCGGAGCGCCTGGCCCGCCGCGCGCGGGTCTGACCCGGCTCCACCGCACCGTCCCGGCCCGGACCGCGCATCGCGCGATCCGGGCCGGTCTTGTGTCAGCGGCCGCTCTCTGCCCGGCGCAGAATCCCTGGACTCGGGCGCCGGCTCCGGTGAGGGTGGGGCGATGTTCGAACGTGTCGCCATCCTCTCCGACATCCACGGCGCGCTGCCGGCGCTGGAGGCCGTCCTGGCCGAGCCCGACGTGGCCGCCGCCGACCTGATCGTGCTCACCGGTGACATCGCGGACGGCCCGCAACCGGTCGAGGTGCTGGACCGGCTCGCCGCGCTCGGTGACCGCGCGCTCTGGGTCGGCGGCAACGGCGAACGGGAGCTGGTGGCGGCCCACGCCGGCCACCCGGCCTCGTACGACGTCTCCAACTGGGCCGCCGCCCAGTTGCGGGAGGATCAGGTCGCCCGGCTGGCCGCGCTGCCGCCGACCGCCACGCTCTCCGTCGCCGGCCTCGGCGAGGTGCTTTGCTGCCACGCGACGCCCCGGGACGACGAGGAGATGGTGCTGGTCGACTCGCGGCTCGACCGCTGGGCGGAGGTCTTCGCCGGCCTGCCGGCCGAGGTGGGCACCGTGGTCTGCGGCCACACCCACATGCCGTTCACCCGGCTCGTCGACCGCCGCCTGGTGGTCAACCCGGGCAGCGTCGGCATGCCGTACGGCGGGGACGGGGCCTGGTGGGCGCTGCTCGGCCCGGGCGTGCAGCTGCGCCGGACCCGGTACGACGTGGACGCCGCCTGCGCCCGGGTGGCCGCCGAGTCGGGCTTCCCGGACGCCGCCGCCTGGGCCGACGAGTACCTGCGGTCGCGGAACAGTGACGCCGACGCCCTCGCCGTCTTCGGGCCCCGCGACGGGCGCTGACCGGCAGCCGTCGCCGGAGGCGGGCCGCGCTCGATCCGGGAAACAGTGGCCTTCACGTCCCTCCGACACCACTCGAATCAGGATCGAGCGCGATCTTCGCGGCCGCCGCCGAGCGCGAAAAAGTCAAGCTTGACTGTTTGTTTCGGCGGCGGCACGCTGTCCCCGTGCCCCCCGCATCGACCCGCGTCCCGCAACAGGAACGCAGCCGCGCCACCCAGGCCCGGCTGCTGGAGGCGACCGTCGAGTGCCTGGTCGAGCACGGCTGGTCCGGCACCACCACCACCGTGGTGGCGGCCCGGGCCGGCGTCTCCCGCGGCGCCCAGCTGCACCACTACCCGACCAAGGCGGCGCTGGTCACCGCCGCCGTCACCCACCTCACCGAGCGCCGGGCGGTCGAGCTGCGCACCGAGGCCGCCGCCCTGCCGGCCGGTCCCCGCCGGCTGGACCGGGTGGTCGACCTCCTCGCCGCCGCGTTCACCGGTCCGCTCTTCGTCGCGGCCCTGGAGCTGTGGGTGGCCGCCCGCACCGACGCCGAGCTGCGCGACGCCCTGGTGCCGCTGGAGGCCCGGGTCGGCCGGGAGATGCACCGGTTGACCGTCGAGTTGCTCGGCGTCGACGAGCGCCGCCCCGGCGTACGCGAGGCGGTGCAGGCCACCCTCGACCTGCTCCGCGGTCTCGGGGTGGCCAACCTGCTCAGCGACGACTCCGCCCGGCGTACCGCCCTGCTGCACACCTGGAAGCGCCAGCTCGCCACCCTGCTCACGCCCGACGACGGGCCGACGCCCGGGAGCGCGCGGCCGCACTGACCCTCCGGAGGCACCATGGTCGACCTGACAGCCCTGCTCGCGGAGCTGACCGCCGAGTCCGAGCAGCTCGACGCCCTCGTCGCGCCGCTGCCGCCGGACGGGTGGGCCCGGCCGACGCCCGCCCCGGGCTGGACGGTCGCCCACCAGATCGCCCACCTGGCCTGGACCGATCACGTGGCCCACCTGGCCGCGACCGACGCCGACGCCTTCTACGCCTCGGTCCTGTCCGCACCCGACCCGTCCCGGCTGGTCGACGACGGCGCCGAGGCGTTCCTCGCCCCGCCCGCCGACCTGCTGGCCCGCTGGCGGGCCGGCCGCGCGGCGCTCACCGTGGCCCTCGCCGCCGCGCCGGCCGGCGAGAAGCTGCCCTGGTACGGCACCCGGATGTCGCCCGCCTCGATGGCCACCGCCCGGCTGATGGAGACCTGGGCGCACGGCGAGGACGTGGCCGACGCGCTGGGCGTCCGGCGCACCCCGACCAGCCGGCTGCGGCACGTCGCGCACCTGGGCTTCCGTACCCTCGGGCACGGCTTCGCCGCGCACGGCCGCGCGCTGCCGACCACGCCGGTCCGGGTCGAGCTGACCGTGCCGGCGAGCGCGAGGAGTGAGCTTGCGAGCCCCGCAGTCGGGAGCGAAGACGGCACCGACGGGGACACCTGGGCCTTCGGCCCGGCGGACGCCGCCGACCGGGTCACCGGTCCGGCGCTCGACTTCTGCCTGCTGGTGACCCAGCGCCGGCACCGCGCCGACCTGGCCCTGGTGGCCACCGGTCCGGTCGCCGACGAGTGGCTCGACGTGGCGCAGGCGTTCGCCGGGCCGCCCGGTGCCAAGCGGGCACCGACCGGCAGCGGGGTGACCGCGTGACCGCGCTGCGGGTCGGCAACGCCTCCGGGTTCTACGGCGACCGGCTCAGCGCCTGGCGGGAGATGCTCGACGGCGGCGAGCTGGACGTGCTGACCGGCGACTACCTGGCCGAGCTGACCATGCTGATCCTCGGCCGGGACCGGCTGCGCGACCCGTCCCTGGGCTACGCGAAGACCTTCCTCCGGCAGCTGGAGGGCTGCCTCGGCACCGCGCTGGACCGCGGGGTCAGGCTGGTCACCAACGCCGGCGGCCTCAACCCGGCCGGGCTGGCCGCCGCGATCGGCGCGCTCGCCGACCGGCTCGGCCTCACCGTGCGGATCGGGTACGTCGAAGGCGACGCCCTCGCCCGGCCGGACGCGCTGACCGCGAACGCGTACCTGGGGGCGTTCGGGATCGCCGCCTGCCTCGACGCGGGGGCGGACGTGGTGGTCACCGGCCGGGTCACCGACGCCTCGCTGGCGGTCGGCCCGGCCATCGCCCGGTTCGGCTGGGGCCGGGACGACCTGGACGCGCTGGCCGGGGCGACCGTCGCCGGGCACCTGATCGAGTGCGGCGCGCAGGTGACCGGGGGCAACTTCAGCTTCTTCACCGAGCTGCCGGACGGCGGTCACCGCCCCGGCTTCCCGATCGCCGAGATCCACCCGGACGGCTCGTTGGTGCTCACCAAGCACCCCGGCACCGGCGGCGCGGTCACCGTCGAGACGGTCACCGCCCAACTGTTGTACGAGGTGGACGGGCCGGCCTACCTGGGGCCGGACGTGGTGACCCGGCTGGACACGGTGACCCTGGCCCAGGACGGGCCGGACCGGGTCCGCGTCTCCGGGGTCCGGGGCACCCCACCCCCCGACACGCTCAAGGTGGGCGTCAACAACCTCGGTGGCTTCCGCAACTCGATGACGTTCGTGCTCTGCGGGCTGGACATCCCGGCCAAGGCGGGGCTGGTGCGGGGCCAGTTGGCGGAGGCGGTCGGCAAGGAGGGGCTGGAGTTCACCCTGGCCCGGACCGACCACCCGGACGCCGCGGACACCGAGGCGGCGAGCGCGCTGCTGCACGTACACCTGCGGGACGGCGACAAGGCGCGGGCCGGGCGGGCCTTCTCGGCGGCGGCGGTGGAACTGGCGCTGGCCTCGTACCCGGGCTGCACGCTGACCACCCTGCCCGGTGACGCGACGCCGTTCGGGGTGTTCACCGCCGACGCCGTGCCGCAGGACGCGGTGGCGCACGTGGCGGTGCGGCCCGACGGGGTACGGGTGCCGATCGCCCCGCCGGCCCGGACGGCCCCCACGCCGCCGCAGCAGCCCGGGACGACGCCCGGCCCCACGCCGGTCGCCGGGCGGTCGGGGCCGACCCGGCGGGCGCCCCTCGGGGAGCTGGTCGGCGCCCGGTCCGGGGACAAGGGCGGGGACGCCAACCTCGGCGTCTGGGCCCGCACCGACGCGACCTGGGCCTGGCTGCGCGGCTGGCTGACCGTCGAACGGTTGGCCGCACTGCTGCCGGAGACCGCCCCGCTGGCCGTCGAGCGGTACGAGCTGCCGAACCTGCGCGCGGTCAACTTCGTCCTCCGGGGGCTGCTCGGGCCCGGCGTGGCCGGCTCCACCCGGTTCGACCCGCAGGCCAAGGCGCTCGGCGAGCTGCTCCGCTCGCGCGTGGTCGACCTGCCGGCGGACCTGCCCGCCGGGGAGGTGCGGTCATGACCATCGTGGACACCCCCGAGCGGCGTCAGCTCCGCGAGCTGACCCGGGCCTTCGTCACCAAGGAGGTCCTGCCGTACCTGGCCGACTGGGAGCGGGCCGGGGAGGTGCCCCGGTCGCTGCACCAGACCGCCGCGAAGATCGGGCTGCTCGGCGTCGGCTTCGCCGAGGAGGTCGGCGGCAGCGGCGGCGATCTGCTGGACTCGATCGTGGTCACCGAGGAGATCATCCGCTCCGGTGGCTCGTCCGGGCTGGTCGCGGCGCTGTTCACGCACGGCATCGCGCTCCCGCACATGGTCGCCAGCGGGAACGCGGACCTGATCGACCGGTACGTCCGGCCGACCCTGGCCGGGACGATGATCGGCGCGCTGGCCATCACCGAGCCGGACGGCGGGTCCGACGTGGCGGGCATCCGCACCTTCGCCCGCCGCGACGGCGACCACTACGTGGTGAACGGGTCGAAGACGTACATCACCAGCGGGCTCCGGGCGGACTTCGTGACCACCGCCGTCTGCACCGTCCTGCCGGGCTCCGGCGAGCTCAGCCTGCTGGTGATCGAGAAGGGCACCCCCGGCTTCACCGTGGGCCGGCGGCTGGAGAAGCTGGGCTGGCACTGTTCGGACACCGCCGAGCTGTCCTTCACCGACGTCCGGGTGCCGGTGGCGAACCGGATCGGGCCCGAGGACACCGGCTTCCTGGCGATCATGCAGCAGTTCGCCAGCGAGCGGCTCTCCCTGGCCACCCAGGCGTACGCGACCGCGCAGCGCTGCGTGGAACTGGCCGTGACGTGGTGCCGGGACCGGTCCACGTTCGGCCGGCCGCTGGCCAGCCGGCAGCTGATCCGGCACCGGCTGGCCGAGATGCACACCCGGGCCGAGGCGGCCCGCGCGTACGTGCACGACGTGGCCGAGCGGGTGGCCGCGGGGCAGCCGGTGGTGACCGAGGTGGCGATGGCGAAGAACGTGGCGGTGGCCGCCTGCGACTGGGTGGTCGACCAGGCGCTGCAACTGCACGGCGGCTTCGGCTACCTGCGCGACGCCGAGGTGGAGCGGCACTACCGGGACGCCCGCATCCTCGGCATCGGCGGCGGCACCACCGAGATCATGAACGAGATCATCGCGAAGGGCATCGGGCTATGACCACCCTCGACAGCGCGCTCGACCCGGCCTCGCCGGCCTACCGGGCCAACCGGGAGGCGCTGCTGGAGCGCCTCGCCGAACTGGAGGCCGCGCTCGACCAGGCCCGGGCCGGCGGCGGCGAGAAGTACGTGACCCGGCACCACGGGCGCGGCAAGCTGCTCCCCCGGGAGCGCATCGAGCTGCTGCTCGACCCGGACAGCCCGTTCCTGGAGCTGTCCCCGGTGGCCGCGTACGGCACCGACTTCCCGGTCGGGGCCAGCACGGTGACCGGCATCGGCGTGGTCGAGGGCGTGGAGTGCCTGATCGTGGCCAACGATCCGACGGTACGCGGCGGCGCGGTGAACCCGTGGGCGCTGGCGAAGACCCGGCGGGCCGGCGAGATCGCCCTGGCCAACCGGCTGCCGATGGTCAACCTGGTCGAGTCGGCCGGCGCGGACCTGCCCACCCAGGCGGAGATCTTCATCCCGGGCGGCCGGGTGTTCCGCGACCTGACCCGGCTCTCCGCGGCGAAGATCCCCACGGTCAGCGTGGTCTTCGGCAACGCCACCGCCGGTGGGGCGTACGTGCCGGGGATGTCCGACTTCACCATCATGATCCGGGACCGGTCGCAGGTCTACCTGGCCGGGCCGCCGCTGGTGAAGATGGCCACCGGCGAGGTCACCGACGACGAGTCGCTGGGCGGGGCGGCCATGCACGCCACCCGGTCCGGCCTGGCCGACTTCCTGGCCGAGGACGAGCGGGACGGCATCCGGCTGGCCCGGCAGTGCGTACGCCGGCTGAACTGGCGCAAGCAGGGACCGCCGCCGCGCAACCCGGTCCCGCAGCCGCCGAAGTACGACCCGGAGGAGCTGCTCGGCATCGCCAGCGCCGACCTCAAGGTGCCGTTCGATCCGCGCGAGGTCCTCGCCCGGGTGCTGGACGGCAGCGAGTTCGACGAGTTCAAGCCGGCCTACGGCACCGCGCTGGTGACCGGCTGGGGTGAGCTGCACGGCTATCCGGTCGGCGTGCTGGCCAACGCCCGGGGCGTGCTGTTCAGCGAGGAGGCGCAGAAGGCGGCCCAGTTCATCCAGCTCGCCAACGCCGCCGACACCCCGCTGGTGTTCCTGCAGAACACCACCGGCTACATGGTCGGCACCGAGTACGAGCAGCGCGGCATCATCAAGCACGGCGCCCTGATGATCAACGCGGTGTCGAACTCGAAGGTGCCGCACCTCACGGTCAACCTGGGCGCCTCCTACGGCGCCGGCAACTACGGCATGTGCGGCCGGGCGTACGAGCCGAGGTTCCTGTTCACCTGGCCGAACGCCAAGTCGGCGGTGATGGGGCCGGCGCAGCTCGCCGGGGTGCTGTCGATCGTGGCCCGGCAGGCCGCCGCCGCCCGGGGACGCGAGTACGACGAGGACTCGGACGCCGCGATGCGGATGATGGTCGAGCAGCAGATCGAGTCCCAGTCGGGGGCGCTCTTCCTCTCCGGCCGGCTCTACGACGACGGGGTGATCGACCCCCGGGACACCCGTACCGTCCTCGGGCTCTGCCTGTCGGCGATCCACAACGGACCGGTGAGGGGCGCCGACGGCTTCGGCGTCTTCCGGATGTGACCGGTGAGCGCGAGGAACGCAGCGAAGCGGAGTCCCGCAGTCGCGAACGAAAGGCAGGCTCAGCGCAGATGATTCGGAAACTGCTGGTCGCCAACCGGGGTGAGATCGCCCGCCGGGTGTTCGCCACCTGCCGGACGCTCGGCGTGGCGACCGTCGCCGTGCACTCCGACGCGGACGCCGGCGCGCCGTTCGTCGCCGAGGCCGATCAGGCCGTCCGGCTGCCCGGGAACACGCCGGCCGAGACGTACCTGCGGGTCGGGAAGATCCTGGACGCGGCCCGCCGGGCGGGTGCGGACGCCGTCCACCCGGGCTACGGCTTTCTCGCGGAGAACGCCGAGTTCGCCGCCGCGGTGACCGATGCGGGGTTGACCTGGGTCGGGCCGCCGGCCAAGGCGATCGCCGCGATGGGCGACAAGATGGCGGCCAAGGCGCTGCTCGCCGACGCCGGCGTGCCGATGCTGCCGACCTGGACCGGCGACGACCAGGTGACCGACTTCCCGGTGCTGGTCAAGGCCAGCGCCGGTGGCGGCGGGCGGGGCATGCGGGTGGTCCGGGACCGCGCCGGGCTCGCCGAGGCCGTCGCCTCCGCCCGCCGCGAGGCGGCCGCGGCGTTCGGCGACGGCACGGTCTTCATCGAGCGGTACGTGGAGCGCGGCCGGCACGTCGAGGTGCAGATCTTCGGCGACACCCACGGCACCGTGATGGCCCTCGGCGAGCGGGACTGCTCGATCCAGCGCCGGCACCAGAAGATCGTCGAGGAGGCCCCGGCGGTCCTTCCGCCCGGGCTCCGGGAACGGCTGCACGCCGCGGCGGTGGCCGCCGGCCGGGCGGTCGACTACGTCGGCGCGGGGACTGTCGAGTTCCTGCTCGCGCCGGACGGTGACTTCTTCTTCCTGGAGATGAACACCCGCCTGCAGGTCGAGCACCCGGTCACCGAGGCGGTCACCGGGCTGGACCTGGTCCGGCTGCAACTGCTGGTCGCCGAGGGTGAGCCGCTGCCACTGGCCGCCACCCCGCCGGCCGACGGACACGCGATCGAGGTACGCCTCTGCGCGGAGGATCCCGCCCAGGGCTTCCGGCCGGCGACCGGGACCCTGCACCGGTTCGCGCTCCCGGGGGTGGCCGGCGAGTTCACCCCGCTTCGCGGGCTCCGACTGGACTCCGGGGTGGCCGACGGCTCGGCGGTGAGCGTGCACTACGACTCGATGCTGGCCAAGGTGGTCGCCTGGGCGCCCACCCGGGCCGAGGCGGCCCGCGCCCTGGCCGGCGCGCTGGCCCGGGCCGAGTTGCACGGCGTCGCCACCAACCGGGACCTGCTGGTCCGGGTGCTCCGCAGCCCGGCGTTCGGCGCCGTGGAGCTCGACACCGGCTTCCTGGAGCGGCACGAGGAGGTCTTCGCCCCGCTGCTCCCCGCCGACCAGCTTCCCGTGGCGGCCCTGGCCGCCGCGCTGGCGGGTGCCGCCCGGCGCCGGGAAGCTGCCCCGGTGCTCGCCGGGCTGCCCTCGGGCTGGCGGAACGTGCCCGCGTTCCCGCAGGTCACCCGCTTTACCGGGCCGGACGGCGGCGAGCTCACGGTCCGGTACCGGCTGAGCCGCACGGGCGAGCTCGCCGAATGGTCCCTGTCGCCGGCCGCCGCGTCGACCGGCCCGGACGGAACGGCACCGGGCGGGGACGCCGCGGCCGGCGACCCGACGCCGGTCGTGACCCTGGTCGAGGCGACCCCGGACCGGGTGATCCTCGACGTCGACGGGGTGCGGCGGGTGTTCCGCGTACACCGGGTGGGGTCGGCGGTCTTCGTGGACGGCCCGGACGGGGCGGCGAGCCTCACCGAGCTGCCGCGTTTCCCGCTGCCCACCGCGGAGCTGGCGGCCGGGTCGCTGCTCGCGCCACTGCCGGGCGCGGTGACCCGGGTGCACGTCGAGGTCGGCCAGCGGGTCACCGCCGGCGACCTGCTGCTGACCCTGGAAGCGATGAAGCTCGAACATCCCGTGCTCGCCCCGACCGACGGCGTGGTGGCCGAGCTGCCGGTGCCGGCCGGCGGCCAGGTCGAGACCGGGGCGGTGCTGGCCGTGGTCGACCCCGAGGAGGACCCCCGATGAACTTCGACCTCACCCCCGAGCAGGACCAGCTCCGCGACGCCGTCCGGACGCTGGGCCGCAAGTACGGCCACGACTACTTCGTCCGGAAGGCCAAGGCCGGGGAGCACACCACCGAGCTGTGGCACGAGGCCGGCCGGCTCGGCTACCTGGGCGTCAACATCCCCACCGAGTACGGCGGCGGGGGCGGCGGCATCACCGAGCTCGCCCTCGTCTGCGAGGAGCTGGCCGCCGCCGGCTGCCCGCTGCTGCTGCTCGTGGTCTCCCCCGCCATCGCCGCCACCGTGATCAACAAGCACGGTACGGAGGAGCAGCGCAAGCGGCACCTGCCCGGCCTCGCCGACGGTTCGCAGAAGATCGTGTTCGCGATCACCGAGCCGGAGGCCGGCTCGAACTTCCACCGGCTCGGCACGGTGGCCCGCCGGGACGGCGACGACTGGCTGCTCTCCGGCCGTAAGTGCTACATCTCCGGCGTCGACGAGGCCGGCCATGTGCTGGTGGTGGCCCGGACCGAGGATTCGGCCACCGGCAAGCTGAAGCCCGCGCTGTTCATCGTGCCGACCGACGCGCCCGGCCTGGAGAAGTCCAAGCTGGACATGGAGATCCTGTCCCCGGAGAACCAGTTCCTGCTCTACCTGGACGACGTCCGGCTGCCGGCCGACGCGCTGGTCGGTGAGTCGCTGGACGCCGGGCTGCCGGCACTCTTCGCCGGGCTGAACCCGGAACGCATCACCGTCGCCGCGATGGGCGCCGGCACCGGCCGGTACGCCATCGAGCGGGCCAGCGGGTACACCGCCACCCGGAAGGTGTGGGGCGGGAAGAGCATCGGCTCCCACCAGGGCGTCGCCCACCCGCTGGCGCACGCCGCGGTGCAGGTGGAGCTGGCCCGACTGATGATCCACAAGGCGGCCACCCTCTACGACGCCGGCCGCGACCTGGAGGCCGGGGTCGCCGGCAACATGGCCAAGTACGCGGCCGGCGAGGCCGCCGCGCTGGCCGTGGACACCGCGGTGCAGGCGCTCGGCGGGGCCGGCATGACCACCGAGTACGGGGTGGCCACGCTGCTCGGCGCGGTCCGCGCCGGCCGGATCGCCCCGGTCAGCCGGGAGATGATCCTCAACTTCGTCGCCCAGCACGTCCTCGGCCAGGACAAGTCGTACTGACCCCGGTGGCTGCGGCGAGGGTGGCCGAATCGACACCGTGTGTCGCCGCCGTCGTGCTGTCAGGATCGGACCCGACTGTTCACACAGGAGGGTGCGATGGATAGAAGAGCGCTTCTCAGAGGGATCGCCGGAGCGGCGGTCGCGGTGCCGGCGGCCGGCCTGCTCGGCGCGTCGCCGGCCCAGGCGGCGACGTACTACGTGATGGCGACCGAGCAGGCCAGCGGGCGGATCCTGCGCTTCAACCCGGCCGCCTGGAGCGGCGGCACGACGCTGTGGCAGGCCCCGAGCCGCACCGGCACCTGGACGAACCTGTCGGACGTCAAGCGCCGGAGCACCGCCAAGTGGGGCAACGTCATGCTGGTCACCTCGTCCGGCGCCGGTGACTACCTGGGCCGGGCCGCGATGATCGACGAGAGCAGGATCAGCTCCTCGCACACCGGCGGGATCGTCTGGCAGGCCACGGTCGACGGCAACCCGCACTCGATCGAGCGGATCGGCGGCCGGGGGGCGATCGTGGTGGCCACCTCGAAGGGGGCGACCGGCTCGTCCACCGGCGGCGGCCTGCACCTCTTCGTGCCCGCCAGCAACGGCGGCACGCCGAGCACCCACCGGGCGCAGTTCATCAGCTTCCCGGGCGCGCACGGGGTGATCTACAACCAGAACGGCTTCGTCATCGCGGTCGGCAGTGGCGAGGTCCGGCTGTACGGGATCACCGGCGACGGCTCGGCCACCCGGTTGAAGTACCGCACCAAGCTCACCTTCAGCGACGGCGCGGGCAAGGCGAAGACCGGCCACGACATCCTGCCCGACCACAAGGGTGGCGGCTACTTCTTCACCTCGTCCTACAACGTGCGCTCGCTGAACCTGGTGTACGCCGGCAACAGCTGGCAGTTCACCTCCAGCCTGGTGAGCACCGCCGACCACGTGAAGGCGTACACCCGGCTGCCGAACGGGGTGCGGACCTGGATCGTCCCGGGTGCCGGCGAGGGCGAGTGGAGCAAGACCATCCACTTCAGCTCCGGCAACCACAGCAAGAGCGGTGCCCGCTTCTACCGGGTGCGCTACTACACCACCGCGTTCGCCTGACCGTGGGCCCGGGGTACGGCGGGCGCCCGATCACCCGCCGTACCCCGGGGGTCCGTCAGCGGACGGTCAGCGTGCCGACCGCCGGCAGCGGCGCGACCACCGGCGGGAGCCGCTTCGGCTCGCCCCGGTCGGGCCGGCCGGCCCGGGCCAGCGCGCTCTTCGAGGTGGTCGCCCGGACCCCCTCCGGCGCCTCGACGAACGGCTGGTCGTCACCGGTGCAGACGGCGCCCTTGGCGGGCAACGTCCCGGTGAGCAGGTACCTGTCGACCGCGCCGGTCACGCAGGCCGAGGTGCCGTACGCGGTGTGCCCCCAGCTGTCGCTGCTGAGCAGCCGGCTGTTCGGCAGCAGCGCCGCCGAGCCGACCGCGGCCTGGTAGTTCGTCGCCGGGTCCCAGTAGTTGCCGACCACCAGCACCGGCGCCCCGGTACGCCGGTCGAACGGGCCGGTCCAGGCGTCCTCGTCCCGCACCGTCCAGGTCCGACGGGCGCAGGGCGCGGTGCCCCACGCCCAGGCCCGGCCGAAGTACGGGGCCCGCTCGTCCTCAGCGGCGGCGAGCGCCGGCCAGTCGGCCGCGTCCTTCGGGTGGTACGCGTCGGTGCAGTCCACCGTCAGGAAGGTCTCCAGCCCGTTGTCGTACGGGAAGTCGTACCCGTGCTGCTGGCGGGCCTTCGTGGCGCGCCGCGCCACGGCGAGGCGGGCGTGCGCCCGGGCGGGCGTGGCGGCGGCCGGGTCGGTCAGCACCAGGAGCTGGCTGGTCAGGTCGACGATGTCCACCCAGCCGGACGGGCCGTAGAGCGCGCCGAGGGTGGCGCCGACGAAGTCGGCGTAGCTGACCGTGAAGGTGCCCAGGTCCGGGTCGTCGATCACCACCGGGTGCTGGCGCAGCCGCCGCGCCACCGTGTCGTACGCGGCGACCGGGTCGCCGGAGGCCAGCGCGCACTTCTCCGGGCCGGCCTTCGCGCACCGCACCAGGATCTCGTGCAGGGCCCGGTACGCGCCGTCGGCGCTGCGCAGCCGGGTCTCCTGGAGCTGGTCGCGGGCCTTGCCCCGGCCGACCCAGGCGTTCGGGTTGAGTACGCCGTCGACCACCAGCGCCCGGAGCCGGTCCGGGAACATGTTGGCGTAGTACTGGCCCAGCGCGGTGCCGTAGCTGAAGCCCAGGTAGGTGAGTTTCCGGTCGCCGACCGCGCGGCGCAGCACGTCCATGTCGCGGGCCACCTCGGCGGTGGACGCCGCGCCGGTCAGCGGCTTGCCGGTGGTCGAGCAGGCCCGCCCGACCGCCCGCGACGAGGCGACGAACGCCTTCTCCTCGGCCTTCGTCCACGGGAAGGCCACGTTCAGCCCGGCGTACGCCCGGGTCTGGTCCTTCACGGACGCGAAGCACTTGACGTTGTCGCTGGCCGCCACGCCGCGCGGGTCGACGCCGACGATGTCGAAGCGGTCGAGCAGGTCGTCGCCGAGGAAGTACGGCGCGGCGAGCGCGATGCCGGTGCCGGAGCCGCCCGGGCCGCCCGGGTTGAGGAAGAGACTGCCGATCTTGTGCTGCTGGTCGCGGGCCTTGACCCGCAACAGGGCGACCTCGGTGGTGGCGCCGTGCGGCTTGTCGTAGTCCAGCGGTAGGTCGACGGTGGCGCACTCGGCGTAGTCGTAGCAGGCGTACCAGTCGAGCTTCGGGGTCGGCACCCGGTCGACCCGGCGCGCCTCGACGGCGGTCGTCACATCCGAGGTGGACGGACGCCCCCAGGCGAGGGCGGGCGCGGCGGGTGCGACCGCCGATCCGGCGAGGACGATGCCGGCGATCCCTGTTGCGGTGAGGGACCGGATTGCACGTGGCATGTGGCTGCCTTCCGGTGGGGAACGGGGTCTGTCGAGGAGCCCTCGACCTTCGCCACTCTAGGAAGCAGCGGCTACCCGACCGGCCCCGCAAACGTGGATCGAAGCGACAAATTCCCGATTGATGTAACGAAATTGTCTTGATCGACGCTTTTCGCGCCCTGGTCAGGCCACATCGAACCGTACGGCCGGGCCGCCCCGCGCGGATCGGCTGGTTGACAGGAGGACCGCCTGGGCGATCCTGTACGGGTGAGCGTGTTCCCCAGGCCCGATGCGCGGGCGAGAGCCGCCCTCGCGGCGCTGGCGGCGGTGGCGGCGCTGGTGACGCTGCTGGCGTGGCGACCGCCCGGCGTGCTGTCGGTGGCCCTGGCCCTGCTCTGCGTCCTGCTCGGCATGATCGCCGGGGTCACGGTGAGCGCCGCCCGGGCGGCCGCCGTCGACACCCCGGCCGTGGGCTGGGCCGGACCCGACGGGTACGAAGTGGACGCCGACACGCTGGAGTCGTTCGATCCGCACGTGCCCCGGGATCCCGGCGCGGCGGGCGGGCCCGCGGTCGACGCCGACACCCTGGAGGCGCTCGATCCGCGCGAGGTCCAGAGCCGGCGGGTGGCCGAGGGGCTCAGCGACCGGTGAGGGTCGGCACGGCGAGCGCGTTGACGCCCCGCCCGGCCAGGCAGCGGTAGGTGCGGTCGGCGGCGGCCGCCGCCGGCGGCAGCACCTCCAGGTTCCAGCCGGCCGCCTGCCGGATGCCGCTGACCAGGCGGAACGTGCTGACATTGCAGACCTGCTGGACGGCGGCGTCGGCGACCACCGCGGCATGCCCGGCCCCGGCCAGGGCCGCCGGCAGCTCGCCCTCGGCGTAGGTCTCCCAGGTGTGCCGGCCGTCGCACGACACGCGCGCCGCCTCCACCCGGTCCCGGCGCAGCCGCACCGGGCCGAAACACTCCAGCTCGGCCGCGCACCGGGCGCCCGCCGGCAGGCGTACGCCGCCGGCCGCGCAGCCGGGCGGCACCTTGGCCGCGGTCGGGTCGACCAGCGCGCTGGCCACCGGGGTCGGGGACACCACCGGCGGCCGGACACCGGCACGGTCGGGTGCTCCGCCTCCGCGGGCGGCCGCGGGCCCGGCTGCCCGGTCCGGCCCAGGGTGTACGGCCCGCCGGTGGTCGGGCCACCGCTGACCGGCGCACCGGAGACCGGGGCGCCACTGACCGGGTTGACGCCGCCGAGCGGAAGCGTGGCGAGCATTGCGCGCAGCTCCACGGCGGACGGTCGCTCGTCCGGGTCGTTCGCCATACCGAGCCGGAGCACGTCGACCAGCTCCTCCGGCACCCCGGGCAGGCCGGGGATCGGCTGGTTGAACATCTCCAGCACGGTGACCAGGCTCGGATTGCGCTCGGACTGCCAGCGTGGGGGCCGGCCGTGCATCACCGCGTAGAGGGTGGCGCAGAGCGCGTACACGTCGACGGCCGGCGAGGGCGGGCTGTGGCTGAACATCTCCGGCGGCGCGTACGCCGGGGTGAGCACCTCCAGGGTGACCGAGGCGTCCCGCACCTCGGCCAGCACCGCCAGGCCGAAGTCGGCCAGCACCGCCGGGTTGAAGTGCGAGTAGAGGATGTTGGCCGGCTTGACGTCGCGGTGCAGGACCCCGGCCGCGTGCGAGTGGGCCAGCGCGTCGGCGATCTTCACGCCCAGGTCGCGGGTCTCCAGCGGACCCAGCGGCGAGGTCCGCATCCGCTCGGCGTACGAGCCGTCGCAGAGCTCCATGATCAGGTAGGGGTGCTGATCGACGGTGACCCCCACGTCGAAGAGGTCCACCACGTGCGGGTGGGAGGACATCTTCCCGGCCGCCCGCGCCTCGCGGAGGAACCGGGCCTGGTCGCGCTCGCTGTCCAGGGTGCGGTTCTCCACCTTGACCGCGACCTCACGCCCCACCGAGATCTGGGTGGCCCGGTAGACGGTGGCGTAGCCACCCCGGGCGAAGACCTCCAGGTCGGTCAGACCGGGCACGATGGGCAGCCGGAGGGCGCCGGGCGGGGTCTCGGTCACGGCTCGAAAATACCCAACGATCCGCGTCGCTCAGGACACCGCATCGGTCGCCGGCACCGGGCCGGACCCGACGGCCCGCTCCCCGGCCGCCCCGGCGGCACCCGCCCGGCGGGCGTCCCACCACAGGCCGACGGCGGTCGCGACCGCGCCCAACCCCTCCCAGGCGGCCACCCCGAAGAACCGGGCGGGGGCCACGTCGGAGAGCACCGTGATGGTGAAGACGGTGAACGTCACCAGCCGGAACCAGACCGTGAACCGGTAGAAGACCCGCCACTCGGTGGCGGCGGCGAGCAGGTAGTAGACCCCCATGTTGAACGAGGCCATCGAGGACGCGGTGAGAAACGTCCCGGTGTAGTCACCCGCGGCCCGTTCGGCCGGCACCTCGAAACCGAGCATGCGCAGCTGTGCCTCCGGCCAGATCAGCCCGAGCGCGCCCAGCAGCACCGCCAGGGCCCCGAAGACCGCGATCGTCCAGCCGGCGCCGGAGCGCGGCAGCCTCATCCGTCCTCCCCACCCCCGACCGCCGCCGTGCGGCGGTCTCCTCGACCCCACACGCTAACCGCCACCCCCGACGCGCACATCCCCGGAACCGCCAAACCTGCGCCCCCAGCCACGCCCCACCGCCCCGCGGCGCCACGCATCGTGCGCACCGATGCACGGAAAGAGTGCTCACCGACGCGCGGATGGGCACTCTTTCCGTGCATCGGTGCGAATGACCGGGGGTGCGGTCAGGCGGTCGTCAGGCGCACGCGCAGGGCCTCGGCGACGGCCCGTTCGCTGCGCTGCTCGGTGCCGTACGCCAGGCGGACGGCCTCCTCGGCGCTGGTCAGCGCCTCGGCCCGGCGACCGCAGGCGTCCAGCGTCTCGGCCAGCACCATGGCCGCGATCACCTTGCTCCGGACGTCCTCGGCCGGCGCGCGCATCGCCCGCTGCGCCCAGTCCAGGGCCTGCTCGCGCTGCCCGTGGGCGAGCAGCGCCGAGGCGTACCGGGCCATGGTCTGCCGGCGGGAGAAGAGCAGCGACGGGGTGTTGGCGGCGGCGGTGGCCACCGGGGCGAGCAGCCCCACCGCGGTGGCCGAGTCGCCGGCGGCGAGCCGGGCCATGGCGAGCAGCACCCGGGGCGCCACCTGGGCGGGGGCCTGCGGGTTGTGGGGCTCCACGGTGGTCAGCACCGCCCGGGCGTCCCGCTCGGCGGACTCGTGGTCGCCCATGTCCAGCGCCACGAAGCCGCGCAGCGTGCCGGCCATCCCGGTGAGCAGCGGGTGGGTGGTCTGGTCGGCGTACCCGAGGGCGTCGGTGAGCAGGTCGGCGGCGTGCTCCGGCTCGCCCAGCCCGCGCGCCACCACCCCGCGCACGACCAGCGCGAAGCCCTGCCCCCAGTCGTCGCCGACCTCGGCGAACTCCCGGTACGCGCGGCGCGCCCCGCGGTCCGCCTCGGCCAGCTCGCCCAGTTCGGCGGTGGCGTACGCCTCGACCGCGCGGAGCGTGCCGACCGCCCACGCCTCGCCGACCCGCTCGCCGAACGGCAGGAAGACCTGCGCCAGTCGGCACGCCTCCCGGAGCCGGCCGGCGAGCAGCCGGGCGAACGCCGTGGTGCCGCGCAGCCAGGCCCGCCCGTACGGGTCCTTCAGCTCGGCGAAGAGCCGGGCGGCCCGGCCGAGCACCGCGTCGGTGCCCGCGAAGTCCCCCCGGGTGGTGGTCACCCAGGCCAGGTTCTGCAACGACCAGGCCTGCCCGCGCGGGTCCTTCGCGGAGAGGCTGACCTGATATGAGGCGGCGAGCCGGCTGCTCGCCTGACCCAACCGGCCGGCGATGAAGTCGGCCATGCCGAGCCGGCGCATCGCCGAGGCCCGCATCGTCGGCAGCTCGGCCGCGGTGGCCACCTGCAACGCCTCCTGCCAGGCGCGCTCCGCCCGGTCGGCGTCGCCGAGGGTCTGGTGGGCCTGCCCGGCCAGCAGCAGCGCACTGACCCGGATGGCCGCCGCGTCCCCGGCGTTGGCGGCGATCTTCTCGGCGAAGGCGAGCGCGTCGGCCGGCCGGCCGATCTGGAGCAGCGCCCGCGCGTGCACCACCCGGTCGGCCAGCGGCAGCCCGTCCCGGGCCAGCTCACCGGCGCGTTCGGCGTACTCGACGGCGAGGGCCGGCTCACCGGAGCGCAGCGCCCGCCGGGCGGCCCGGCCGAGCGCGGCGACGCCGAGCGGGGCCACCGCGCGGGCCGGCGCGTCCGGGCGCAGCTTCACCGCGTCGGCGAGCGCGGTCGCCCGCTCGACGTGCTCGGCGACGAAGTCGTCCCGGGCGGCCTCGGTGAACCCGCCGGACGGCGCGGCGCCGCCCTCGACGCTCTCCGGGGCGGCCCAGCGGGCCAGCGTGGCGTGCCGCTCGGCCAGCTCGGCCTTGCTGACCCCGGCGTACGCGGCCTCCCGCATCAGCGGCGTGGCGAACGCGAATCCGGTCCGGCTGCGGTGCAGCATGCGGCGTTGCAGCAGCTCCTCGACAGCCCGGTCCGCCTCGACGGCGGCCACCGCCGAGGGCCGGCCGGCCAGCCCCACGCGCTGCTCGCGGAGCGCCTCCAGGGCTCCTTCGGGCACGGTGTCCCCGACCACCGCCGCGTCCCGCAGCACCGAGCGGGCGTCCGGCGGCAGCGCGTCGATCCGCGCGGCCAGCACGGCGGCCAGGTCGCGGGAGAGCAGCCGGCTGCCCAGCGAGCCGGGGGTGAGCCGCCAGCCGACGTTCGCGCCCCGTCCCGGGCCGGCGGTCAGCGCGCCGCGCTCCATCAGCAGGGTGACCAGTTCGGCCAGGTAGAACGGATTGCCCTGGGCGGTGGCGAGCAGCCGGTCCGCGTCGGCCTGCGGCAGCTTGCCGCCGCCGAGGTAGCTGGTGAGCAGCCGGGAGGCGTCCGCGCCGCGCAACGGCGGCAACGCGTGCACCTCGGCGTCCGCGACCCGGGTCAGCGCCCCCGCGGTACGCACCAGCTCGGGCCGGCCGAGCAGCAGCACCAACACCGGTCCGCTGAGCCGGTTGAGGGTCAGCCCGAGCGCGTTGATCGTCTCGGTGGTGGCGTCGTGCAGATCGTCCACGACCATGACCAGCGGCGCCTCCACGGCGAGCGCGCTGAGCAGGTCGGCGACCGCGTTCGGCACCGCCTCGGCGTCCGGCGGCGGGGAGGCGGCGTTCCACTCCCCGTTCTCCGCGGCGGCGGGGAGTTCCGCGTACCCGAGCAGGGCCAGGAGCTGGTCGACGGCGATCGGCGGCAGGTCGGCGGAGAGCCGGCCGAGGCGCTGGCCGAGCCGGCGCAGCCGCTCCTCGACGGCCGGCCGGGTGAGCGCCGTGGCCGGATCGTTGGGCAGGCCGACCGCCGCCCGGACCAGGTCGGCGAGGGGGGCGAGCCGACGCCGCTCGCCGAACGCGGCGCAGCGTACGGAGAGCACCCGGGCGCCGGTGTGGGCGGCGTACCGGCCGGCGCCGACGTCGTAGCCGGCGGCGAGCCGTTCCACCTCGGCGGCGAACCGGGACTTGCCGATCCCCGCCTCGGCGGTCATCAGGAGCACCCGGGGCTCGCCCCGGTCGATCACCTCGGCGAGCCGGCCGGCGACCCGGCCGATCTCGGTCTCGCGGCCCACGAAGGGCGCCTCGTCGCCGAGGCCGGACCGGGTGCCCGGGGCGTCCAGGAGACCGAGCAGCTCGTACGCCTCGACCGGCTCGCGCTTGCCCTTGAGCCGCAGCGGCCGCAGCGCCCGCCAGGAGGCGACATGCCGGGTCGCGGCGGAGGTACGCGCGCCGGCGTAGACGGCGCCGACGGCGGCGGCGTCGGCCAGCCGGGCGGCGGTGTTCACCGTGTCGCCGATGACGGTGTACTCGATCGCGGCCTGGATGCCGGCGATGACGTCGCCGGTGTTAAGCCCGACCCGCAGGCCGAGCGGCGCACCGCCGCCGCGCTCGTCGTCGAGCACCCGGCGGACGGCCCGCTGCATGGACAGCGCCGCCCGGACGGCCCGCTCGGCGTCGTCCTCGTGCGCCACCGGCGCCCCGAAGACCGCCATGATGCCGTCGCCGGTCAGCTTGTCGACATGCCCGCCGAAGGTCTTGACCGCGCCCGCGAGGGCGGCCAGCACCCGGTCGGTCACCGCACCGACCCGCTCCGGGTCGAGATCCTCGGACCAGGAGGTGAAGTCGGAGAGGTCGCCGAAGAGCACGGTCACCACCCGCCGCTCGGCGGTGGGCAGGGTGGCGGCGGCCGGCAGCGCCGCTCCGCAGTTGTGGCAGAACTTCGCTCCCGGGACGGCGAGCGTGCCGCAGACGGGGCAGGTCACGGCTGCCCCACTCCGAGGTACTCGAGCTGGGCGCGGACCGACCACTCGGCGGCCCACCAGAGCGACCGGTCGACGTCGGCGTAGACCGTGGCGACCACCTCGGGCGCCGTGGTCGCGCCCGCGGCGACCGCCGCCCGCACCTGGTCGAGCCGGGCCCGCCGGTGGGCCAGGTAGAACTCGGCGGCGGCGCCGCAGTCGGCCAGCGCCGGCCCGTGCCCGGGCAGCGCCGGGACGCCACGGTAGGTGGAGAGCAGCTCCAGGCTCGACAGGTAGTCCCCGAGGTGCCCGTCCGGGTGGGCGACCACCGTGGTGCCCCGGCCCAGGATGGTGTCGCCGGTGAGCACCACCCGCTCGTCGCCGTGCCCGACCAGGAAGCAGACCGAGTCGGCGGTGTGCCCGGGGGTGCCCAGCAGGCGGATCTCCAGGCCGGCGTCCAGCGCGGCGTCCGGCGTCAACGGCGCGCCGCCGACGGTGTGCGCCGGGTCGGCGGCGAGCACCGGCACCCCGCCGAGCAGCTCGCTCAGCCGCGGCGCGCCCTCGGTGTGGTCGGCGTGCCCGTGGGTGATCAGCACGAACCCGACCGGGCCCTGCGCCGCGATCGCGCCCAGATGCGTCTCGTCCGCCGGCCCCGGGTCGACCACGACCGCCTGCTCGGCGCCGGGCGCCCGGAGCACCCAGGTGTTGGTGCCGTCGAGCGTCATCGGCCCCGGGTTCGGCGCGCGCAGCAGCGTCACCCACCCCGGCAACTCGTCCGCGAGCGCCCCTGCGGCCCCGGTCACATGCCCGCCCATGGCAGCGATCGTACGACCCCGCTCGCCACTCCCCGCGATCTTGCAGTTTCGGTTGGTGTTATGTCCTCTTGCGGGCCATCTGCCGGCACCGAAACCGCAAGATCGCGGGTACGGGACGTCAGGCGACCTCGACGATGACCTCGACCTCGACGGGCGCGTCGAGGGGGAGCTCGGCGACGCCGACGGCGCTGCGGGCGTGCCGGCCGGCCTCGCCGAAGACGGCGCCGAAGAGGTCGGAGGCGCCGTTGATCACGCCCGGCTGACCGGTGAAGCCGGGCGCGCTGGCCACGAAGCCGGTCAGCTTCACCACCTTGACCACGTTCTCGAGCCCGACCAGGGCGTCGATCGCGGCGAGGGCGTTCAGCGCGCACCGCTGCGCCAGGTCCTTCGCCTGCTCGGCGGAGACGCCGTTGCCGACCTTGCCGGTGGCGAGCAGCTTGCCCTCCGCCATCGGGAGCTGGCCGGAGACGTAGACGTGCTGCCCGGACTGGACGGCCGGCACGTAGCTGGCCACCGGCGGCACCACCTCGGGCAGGGTCAGACCCAGCTCGGCGAGCTTCGCGTGCGGTCCGTTGCTCATGCCGGTCACGCCTTCGGGCGCTTGAGGTAGGCGACGAGCTGCTCCGGGTTCGGGCCGGGAACCACGGAGACCAGCTCCCAGCCGTCCTCGCCCCAGTTGTCGAGGATCTGCTTGGTCGCGTGGACCAGCAGCGGGACCGTGGCGTATTCCCACTTCTGCATCGGGTGAAGGCTCCCTTGCCTGGCATGGACTTCGGTCAGGCACAGCCTACGATCCGGCGGAGCTACCGGGACGCGGGACGCTGCTCCGGGGCCGGGGGCGGTTCGCCGCACGGCCCCTCGTGGTCGTACCGCTGGGGGCACCGGGTGCGGTCGGGGAGCAGCAGGTCGCAGAAGACACGGTGCCGGTTGTTCTGGTCGTCTGCGGTGGAGACCGTCGTCTCGCCGGCGTCCAGCTCGCTGAGGAAGCCCAGCGAGGTGGCCACGGTGCCGGCCAGCGCGGTGGCCGCCGCCAGGTCGGCGACCCGGACCGGCAGGTGGATGACGTATCCCGGCTCCTCGTCGTCCCGGGCGCGCTCGCCGGGGCGGATCAGCGCGCGGAGCTCCTCGACCGGCTGCCAGTAGGACCGCTCGTTCAACGACGGGACCGTGCCGGACCCCTCGGCCGCACCGGGTCGCCCGGCCCGCCCACCGGGCGGGAACTGGGCTCGGGGAATGTTCTCCGCGTCGCGCATGTACTGCCTCCGGGCGTCGTACCTGGTCAAAGTCGCCACCATCCGGCTCGGACCCACTGCCCGGTCCGGCCGCCGCGTCGCGACGAACGTAGGACGCGCCGGGAGTCCCGGCAACGGGACGCGCACGGTCGATCACGTCCAGTCACATATGCGACACATTTCTCGTCGGCAACGCGGCGGCCCGTTCACGTACCCGGCGGATCGACGCGCGCTCCGCCCGGGTACGCGGGGCTGGCAAGTCGGCCATCGACCGCTACCCTTCCCGTCTGGGACGGGCGACCCCGCTCGCCCGCCGTGCTGATCACGCGTCCGTCGCCTGGGGCGGCGACGGCGCCGCACCCCGGGGGAAGACATGACCCAACCGCCCATCGGCGGCGCCGCCGCGCCCGGTGGCCCCTCGCCCGAGCAGTCGCCCGTCGGCGCCACGCCGACGCCCGGGGCGTACCCGTCGCCGACCCCCGGGACGTACCCGCCGGCCCCCGGGACGTACCCGCCGGCCCCCGGGGCGTTCCCGCCGCCGACCGCCGGGGCGTACCCGCCGGCCCCAGGGGGGTCCCCGCCGCCCGCGCCCGGTTATCCGCCGTACCAGACCCCGCCGCCCCCGAAGAAGCGGCGCGGCCTGCTGATCGCCTCGATCGTGCTGGCCGCGGCGGTGCTGCTCTGCGGTGGTGGCGGCACGGCCGCGTTCCTGACCCTGCGGAACGCGGAGGAGGGCCAGGGCGCGAAGGAGCCCGCCGTCGCGGTGGACGGTTTCCTCACCGCCGTCTACAAGGACCGCGACGCCCGGAAGGCGGCCACCTTCGTCTGCTCCGCCTCCCGGGACGACAAGAAGATCGCCGCCAAGGTCGCCGAGGTCAAGAAGTACGCCACGCAGTACCAGAACCCACGGTTCCGGTGGACCAGCCCGAAGGTGGACAACCGGACCGGGGACCGGGCGACCGTGACCACCCGGCTCACCATGACCACCGCGGACGAGAAGGTCGCCGACCAGGACCTGCGCTTCACGGTGGTGCAGAAGACGGGTTGGTGGGTCTGCGAGGTCGCCTGATCCCGCCCGCTGGATAGGCTCGACGGGTGGCAGCAGCTGAGCAACCGGCCGACCCGGCCGGCACCGGGTGGCCGGCCCGCCTGCACGTGGTGACCGGGAAGGGCGGCACGGGCAAGACCAGCGTGGCCGCGGCACTGGCCCTCGGGCTGGCCGCCGGTGGCCGGCGCACCCTGCTGGTCGAGGTGGAGGGGCGGCAGGGCATCGCCCAGCTCTTCGGCACCGACCCGCTGCCCTACGAGGAGCGGCACCTGACCGACGCTCCGGGCGGCGGCGAGGTGCGCGCCCTCGCGGTGGACGCCGAGGAGGCGCTCCTCGAGTACCTGGACATGTTCTACAAGCTCGGCGCCGCCGGCCGGGCGCTGCGCAAGCTCGGCGCCATCGACTTCGCCACCACCATCGCTCCGGGGCTGCGGGACGTGCTGCTCACCGGCAAGGTCAAGGAGGCCACCACCCGCACCACCGGCCAGCGCCGGGCGTACGACGCGGTGGTGCTGGACGCTCCGCCGACCGGGCGGATCGGCCGGTTCCTCAACGTCACGGCGGAGACCGCCCGGCTGGCGAAGGTCGGCCCGATCAAGACCCAGAGCGAGGGCGTCTCCGCGCTGCTCCGCTCGCCGATGACCGCCGTGCACGTGGTGACCCTGCTCGAGGAGATGCCGGTCCAGGAGACCGTCGACGCGATCGCGGAGCTGACCCAGCTGGGCTTCCCGGTCGGCCGGGTGATCGTCAACGGGACGCGGCCCCCGGTGCCGGCCGGGCGCGCGGTGACCGCGGCCGAGCTGAAGCGGGGGCTCTCCGCCGCCGGGCTGCCCACCGACGGCCGGACCGTCGCCGGGCTGGTCACGGAGGCCCGGGACCAGCAGATACGCCGGGAGCTGGAGGACTCGCTCCGGGGCGAGCTGGTGGAGCTGGGCCTGCCCCTGATCGAGCTGCCGCTGCTGCCCGACGGGGTCGATCGGGCGGGGCTGGAGACGCTGGCCAGGGCGCTCGTCCGGGCCGATTGACTCACACCTGCGGCCGGCACGGAGCAGAGACACCCTCCAGACCGATACGCTCGATTGGTGCCTTCCGAAGACGCGGCGCCTCCGCTGGACGTCGACCAGATCCTCGCCGACCCCGGCGTACGGATCGTGGTCTGCTGCGGGGCCGGCGGCGTGGGCAAGACGACCACCGCGGCCGCGTTGGCGCTGCGGGCGGCCGAACGGCACGGCCGGCGGACGGTGGTGCTCACCATCGACCCGGCCCGCCGGCTGGCCCAGTCGCTCGGCCTGATCGAGCTGGACAACACCCCGCGCCAGGTCAAGGGGATCGACGTCGAGGCCAGCGGCGGTGAGTTGCACGCCATGATGCTCGACATGAAGCGCACGTTCGACGACGTGGTGCTCCAGCACACCGATCCGGCGAAGGCGGCGGAGATCTTCGCCAACCCCTTCTACCAGGCCATGAGCTCGACCTTCGCCGGCACGCAGGAATACATGGCGATGGAGAAGCTGGGCCAGCTGCACGCCCGGGGCGAGTGGGACCTGATCGTGGTGGACACCCCGCCGTCCCGCTCGGCGCTGGACTTCCTCGACGCGCCGGCCCGGCTCTCCCGCTTCCTCGACGGCCGGATGCTGCGGCTGCTGCTCGCGCCGGCGCGCAGCGGGGGCCGGAGCATGTTCAGCTTCGTCACCGCGAGCTTCGGGATGTTCTCGAAGGTGGTGCAGAAGGTGATCGGCGCCCAGCTGCTCACCGACCTCTCCGGCTTCGTGGCCGCGCTGGACTCGATGTTCGGCGGCTTCCGGCAGCGGGCCGAGCAGACGTACCGGATCCTGCAGGCCCGGGAGACGGCGTTCCTGCTGGTCGCGGCGCCGGAGCCGGACGCGGTCCGGGAGGCGGCCTACTTCGCCGGCCGGCTGCGCTCCGAGCGCATGCCGCTGGCCGGCCTGGTGCTCAACCGGGTGCACGAGCCGGCGGCGCCGCAGCTGGGCGCCGCCGACAGCCTGGCCGCCGCCGAGCGGCTGGCCGCCGAGGGCGGGCACGAGGGCACCGTCGAGGTGCTGCGGGCCCACGCCGCGCTGGCCCAGCAGGCGGTACGCGAGCAGCGGGTGGCGGCCCGGTTCACCGAGGCGTTCCCCACGGTGCCGGCGGTGTCGGTGACGGCGCAGCCCGCCGACGTGCACGACGTCGACGGGCTGCGGACAATCGGCGAGGCGATCAGCCGGCGGTGAGCCGGACGACCGCCGCGACGGTCAGTTGGCGGTGGTCACCAGGATCTTGTCCTTGCCGGCCTTCTCCTTGGCGTTTTTCTTCATGGCGGCCTCGAACATCTTGCGCCAACTGGCCACCTGCGGGTGACGGCGCAGCAACGCCCGGCGTTCGCGTTCGGTCATGCCACCCCACACACCGAACTCGATCCGGTTGTCGAGCGCGTCGGCCAGGCACTCGTACCGAACTGGGCAGCTCCGGCAGATCCTCTTCGCCACGTTCTGTTCGGCGCCCTGTACGAACAACGCGTCCGGGTCCCCGTTCTGACATGCCGCCAGTGACGGCCAGTCAGTGATCATGCCCATCTTCAGACGTCCCCCCTTGCAGTACCTACCGACTTCGCGCGACCAGCCGTCGAATCAACCCCCCCGTCATCCGCTCGGCCTCCCCACGGCGGCACGGATGACATGTGGCTCTGTCGCAGCCACCATCATGCTGGGTAGTCGGCCGATTACGCAACGTTGTCGGCTAAATCCATCATTCCGGACACTCCCGGCTTCCCGGGCTTTCGCCCGCCGTCTACCCGCCCGGAGTACGTGAAAACGCTGCGCGGCTCCTCCGTTCGGGGGAGACTTTTCGCCAGGTTCAGGCAACCACGCACCAGGGCTCGTGCGTTTAGCACAACGAGGCCGGCGCGCGCTGGAAATGGGGAAAGTTCCCCGCGCGCCCCTCGTTCCCTACTCGCGTACCCTGTCGAGGTGACCTGGATGCGGAAACGTGACCACAATGTGCTGACCAACGCCGCATCGCTGCTTGTCTGTGGCCTGTTGGCCGGCGTGGTGGTCGCGGCGGCGGCCTTCCCCGCGGTGGCGATGTCCGGACTCGCGGCGAAGGCGGGGGCCGAGACCTTCGGCGCCCTACCCAAGGAGCTGACGGTGGCCCGCGCGCCGCAGATCAGCTACCTGCTCGCCGCCGACGGCAAGACGCCGCTCGCCACGATGTACGACGAGAACCGGCGCGACGTCAAGCTCAAGGACATCTCGCCGTTGATGCAGAAGGCCATCATCGCGGCCGAGGACCACGACTTCTACAAGCACAACGGCGTGGACCTCAACGGTGTGGCCCGGGCCTTCGTCAACAACCAGTCGGGGACGAACTCCCGGCAGGGCGCCTCGACGCTCACCATGCAGTACGTCCGGCTGGCCATCTCCTACTCGGCCACCCACCCGGCCGACGTGGTCGCGGCGACGGAGGACACCAGCGCCCGCAAGCTGCGCGAGATGCGCTACGCCCTCCAGATCGACAAGGAGCTCTCCAAGGACGAGATCCTGGAGCGCTACCTGAACATCGCCGCCTTCGGCAACGGCGCGTACGGCATCTACGCGGCCAGCCAGGTCTACTTCGGCAAGCCGCCGAGCAAGCTCGACATCCAGGAGTCGGCGATGCTGGCCGGCATGGTGAAGGCGCCGACCGCGTTCGACCCCACCACCAAGGCGGGCTACCCGGAGGCGGTCGGGCGGCGGGACTACGTCATCCAGAACATGGTGCAGATCGGCGCCATCACCCAGGAGCAGGCCGACCAGGCCAAGAAGATCAAGCTCGTGGTGAAGGACAAGCGCACCCCCAACGGCTGCGTCGCCACCAACACCCAGAGCTGGGGCTTCTTCTGCGACTACTTCTACCGCTGGTGGCTACAGCAGGAGACGTTCGGCTCGACCTCGTACGACCGCGAGCGCCGGCTGAAGAGCGGCGGCTACACCATCACCACCTCGCTCGACGTGCAGGCGCAGAAGGCCGCCGACAAGGCGGTCCGCAACCACCTGAGCAACAGCGCCACGGCCGCCCGGATGGTGGCGGTGATCGAGCCGGGCAGCGGCCGGGTCCGGGCGATCGCGGTCAACCGCAACTTCAAGATCGATGATCTGGCGCACCCGCAGAACAAGCTGTCCAGCGACCCGAAGAAGGCCAAGAAGGGCATCCGGGGCAACCGCCCGAACACGGTGAACCCGCTGATCACCGGTGGCCCCGGCATCACCGGCTACCAGGCCGGCTCGACCTTCAAGATCTTCACCCTGGTCGCGGCCCTGGAGAAGGGCTACCCACTCAGCTACACCATCAACGCGCCGCCGCAGTTCAAGTCCGAGTACATCATCGACTCCAGCAACCCGGCCGCCTGCCCGGGCACGCACTTCTACTGCCCGGTCAACGCCAACAAGGCGATGGCCGGCGTGCACAACATGTGGAGCGCGTTCGGCTTCTCGGTCAACACCTTCTTCGTCGCGCTCCAGCAGCGGGTAGGCGCGGAGAACGTGGTGAAGGCGGCGCAGAAGCTCGGCATCACCTTCCGGGCACCGAGCGACGCCCGGTTCGCCGAGAACAAGGACGCCGCGCACCAGTGGGGCGCGTTCACCCTCGGTGTCTCGCAGACCACGCCGCTGGAACTGGCCAACGCGTACGCCACGCTGGCGGCTGACGGAAAATACTGCGAGCCGATCCCGGTGCAGGAGATCCGCGGCCCGGACGGCGAGAAGCTCGACATCGCCAACCCGCACTGCGAGCAGCGGATCAGCACGCAGGTGGCCCGGGCCGCGGTGGACGCCGCCCGCTGCCCGGTGGGTGACCACTCCGCGACCAGCAAGTGCAAGACCGCCACCGCGGGCAACGTGCGCGGGATCGTCAACGCCCCGGTGGCCGGCAAGTCCGGCACCACCGACTCGGACAAGACCTCGGCCCTGGTCGCCATGACCAAGCAGTACGCGGTGGCCGGCATCGAGGCGGACCCGGACTGGCCGCAGACCAACCAGCGGATGAAGCACAACGAGGTGCCCTGGGGCATCAACCCGGCGGTGTACGAGACGCTCCGCGACGCCATGAAGGGCAAGGAGCGGATCAACTTCACCCCGCCGAGCGGAAAGATCCTCGAGGGTGACCAGCGCTCCATCCCCGACGTGAAGTGCCAGTCGATCGACACCGCCAAGTCGCGGCTGCGCGGCGCCGGCTTCGAGCCGGTGGTGTCGAGCAGCCGGACCCCGTCGGACTGCCCGGTCGGCACCGCCGCCGGCACCAGCCCGGACGGGCGCACCATCAAGGGCGGCGTGGTGACCATCGAGGTCAGCGCCGGCGGTGGCAGCCAGCCGACCGGCGGCAACACGCCCGGTACCCCGCCCTCGCCGGGCAACGGTCCGGGACGACCACCACGCCGCTGATCCTCATCCGACAACGGGCGGGCACCCCAGGTGGGGGCCCGCCCGATTCGTCGTCAGCGGCCGGTCAGAGGCCGAGCTGCCGGCGTACCTCGGCGGCGACCCGGCCGCCCTCGGCCCGGCCCGCCACCGCGGCCTGCGCCGCCTTCATGGCCGGGCCCATCTGCGCCTTGCCGGTGAACCCGCCCGCGGCGAGCGCCCCCGAGACCAGCTCGGCCAGCTCGGAGTCGGAGAGCTGCTTCGGCAGGTAGCGCTCCAGCACCTCACCCTCGGCGGTCTCCTTGCCCGCCTGCTCGGCGCGACCGGCGTCGGCGAAGGCCGTCGCCGCCTCGCGCCGCTTCTTGGCCTCCTTGGTCAGCACCGCGAGCACCTCGTCGTCGCTGAGCTCGCGCTTTTCCTTGCCGGCGACCTCGGCGTTGCCGACGGCCGCGAGCGCCATCCGCAGGGTGGACGTGGTCAGCTCGTCGCGCGCCTTGAGTGCGGCGCGCATGTCGGCGGTGAGACGGTCCTTCAGCGTGCTCATGGACGGTCAAACTACCCTGAACGCCATGCGAAAGCGCACACTATTCCGGCTCGCCGCCGGGACCGTCGCCGCCGGTGCGGCCACCCTGGCGTACGCGTCGCTCGTCGAGCGCAACATGTTCACCCTGCGTCGGTACGACGTGCCGGTGCTTCCCACGGATGCCGAGCCGCTGCGCGTACTGCACCTGTCGGACCTGCACATGACGCCCAACCAGCGGCGGAAGCAGGACTGGGTGGCCTCGCTGGCCGCGCTCGACCCCGACCTGGTGGTGGTGACCGGGGACAACATGGCCCACCCGGACGCGGTGCCGGGCGTGCTGCGGGCCCTGCAACCGCTGCTCGACCTGCCCGGGGCCTTCGTCTTCGGCTCGAACGACTACACCGGACCGGTCTGGAAGAACCCGTTCACCTACTTCCTCCGCGACCGGGAGTACGCCGAGGGCGTGCCGCTGCCGTACGAGGAGCTGCGGGACGTCTTCACCGGGGCGGGCTGGGTCGACCTGAACAACGCGCGGGCCACGCTCAAGGCGGGCGGCCGGGAAGTCGAGCTGGTCGGCGTGGACGACCCGCACATCGAGCGGGACGACTACGAGGCGGTGGCGGGACCGGTCAGCCCCGGGGCGGCCCTCACCGTCGGCGTGGCCCACTCCCCGGAGCCCGCGGTGCTGGACCGGATGGCCGCCGACGGGTTCGGGCTGCTGCTCGCCGGACACACCCACGGCGGCCAGGTCTGCGTGCCCGGCTACGGCGCCCTGGTGACCAACTGCGGACTGCCCCGCTCGATGGCGCGCGGGCTGCACCGCTGGCCCGGCTCCGACTCCTGGCTGCACGTCTCCGCCGGTCTCGGCACCCACCCGACCGCTCCGGTGCGGTTCGCCTGCCCGCCCGAGGCGAGCGTGCTCACCCTCATCCCGCGCTGACCGGCAGGGGGAGGGGTACCGAGTTTGATCCCCGGGGCGGGTGGGCTACTATTTGTCGGCACGCCTCGGGGTGTGGCGCAGCTTGGTAGCGCGCTTCGTTCGGGACGAAGAGGTCGTCGGTTCGAATCCGGCCACCCCGACCAGAGGTCAGAAGCCGCATCCGGTTCCACCGGGTGCGGCTTCTTCCGTTCCGGCAACCGGTCGACACGTGTGCGGCAGATCACGTCCAGGCGGTTCGGCAGGACCGTTGACGATCTTGAGCACGGGCGGCTGACCGGTTTTCCTGGCAGAGTTGGTGGATGGCCGCCCTGATTCGATCCCGCCTGACCGACTGGACGACCCTCGTACCCCTGATCGCGGTTCTCGTGCTCGCCGTCTCCTGGGGACGCGAACTACCCGACGCGCTGATCGTCGTGGTGGCCGCGCTGCTGGCCGGCGCGGTGCTGGCGGCCGTGCACCACGCCGAGGTGGTGGCCCACAAAGTGGGCGAACCGTTCGGCTCACTGGTGCTCGCCGTGGCGGTCACCGTGATCGAGGTCGGACTGATCGTCACCCTGATGATCAGCGGCGGCGACAAGACGCAGGCGCTGGCCCGGGACACCGTCTTCGCCGCCGTGATGATCACCTGCAACGGGATACTCGGCCTCTCCCTGCTGCTCGGCGCGCTGCGCCGCCGGGTGGCGGTGTTCAACCCGGAGGGCACCGGCGGGGCACTGGCCACCGTGGCCACCCTCGCCACCCTCAGCCTGGTGGTGCCGACCTTCACCACCAGCCGGCCGGGCCCGGAGTTCTCCCCCGCCCAGCTCGCCTTCGCGGCCGTGGCGTCGCTCGCCCTCTACGGGCTGTTCGTGATGGTGCAGACCGGCCGGCACCGCGACTACTTCCTCCCGGTGACGCAGGAGGGCAGCATCCTGGCCGAGGACGCCGACGGCGACGGGCACGCCGATCCGCCGTCGACGCGTACCGCGCTGGCGAGTCTGGCGCTGCTCGTCGTGGCCCTGGTCGCGGTCGTCGGCGACGCGAAGACCATCTCCCCGGCGATCGAGGCCGGGGTCTCGGCGGCGAACCTGCCCCAGGCGTTCGTCGGTGTGGTCATCGCCCTGCTTGTCCTGCTGCCCGAGACCCTCGCCGCCGCCCGGGCCGCCCGCCGGGACCGGGTGCAGATCAGCCTCAATCTGGCGCTCGGGTCGGCCATGGCGAGCATCGGCCTGACCATCCCGGCCATAGCGCTGGCCTCCATCTGGCTCGACGGCCCGCTGCTGCTGGGCCTCGGCGGCACGCAGCTGACGCTGCTCGCCCTCACCGCCGTGACCGGCGTGCTCACCGTGGTGCCGGGCCGGGCGACCGTGCTCCAGGGCGGGGTGCACCTGGTGCTGCTCGCCGCCTTCGTCTTCCTGGCCGCCAGCCCGTGACCCGACGGTCCGGTCCGCCACCTCGCTGACCGATGAAGGTGAGCGCCAACGGCTTCCGTCTCCTCGACCCGCGCGCCACCGGGTTCCCCCCGACCGGAACGACGCGGCGAACACGGCCGACAACGTGCTGGCAGAGGTGCTGGACGGACGGCGGAAGGGCGGTCGCCGGCCCTTCCGCTCGTGGTGGAGCAGCCCGATCAGAAGACCAGGTTGAAGCTGCCCCAGCCGCTGGAGATCAGCTTGCCGCTGGCGTCGATCCACTTACAGATCGGGTGCCAGGCCGGTTGGCCGTTCCAATCGAGCAGACGCTAATCCGAAAATGACCATGCCGAGACGTGCGGCAGCATCCCGGCGGAGCCGGGATGGGGTTTGAGGTTGTGGTTATGCGGCGGTCTGGAGGGTGACCTGGTAGCCGAGGGCGTTCAGGCCGCGGATGTGGTTGCGGATGGCGCGTTGGGTGCCGGCGCGGTTGTCGTAGTGGGTCAGGCCGAGGTCGGTGAAGGTGGCGTTGTTGTCGGACAGCAGGTGCCAGACGATGGTCAGGATGGAGCGGCCGACCGCGACCAGGGCTTTCTTCTTGCCTCGTCGTCGGGCAAGCCTGCGGTAGCGCTCGCCGAGGAAGGTGTCGGTGCGTGCCGCGCCGACGGCGGCTTCGCCCAGTGCGCGGGCCAGGTAGCGGTTGCCTTTGCCGGTGGAGCCGTTGCCCTTGTTCTTGCCGGCGGACTGCTTGACTCCTGGTGTGAACTTCGCCCAGGACGCCAGGTGGGCGGCGGTGGGGAACCGGGTCATGCCGATCTCGGCGATGATCGCGTGGGCGGTGGTGACGCCGATACCGGGGATCTCATCAAGGCGGGCCACCGCCGCCTGCGCGAAAGGGGCGATCAGTGCCTCGATGCGGGTCTCGACCGCGGCGATGTCGGCGTTGAGGGTGTCGACGTGGGTCAGCATCCGGGCCAGCAGGAACGCGTGATGGTCGCTGAAGCGGCCCAAGAACGCCTCCTGCAGGTCGCGTATCTTGGCGCGCATGCGGGTGCGGGCCAGCTGTGCCAGGGCGTGCGGATCGCGTTGTCCGGCGACGAGGGCGTCGAGCATGGCCCGGCCGGAGACGCCGAAGATGTCGCTGGCGACCACCGACAGTTTGATCTGGGCGTCTTCGAGCAGCTTCTCCACCCGGTTCTTCTCCCGGTTGCGTTCACCGATCAGGTCGACGCGGTAGCGGGTCAGGTCCCGAAGTTCACGGATCTGCGCGGGCGGCACGAAACTGGGGCGGATCATGCCCCGCTCAGCGACCTTGCACAGCCATACCGCATCGAGTTTGTCGGTCTTCGGCCGGCCGGGCAGGTGCTTGACATCGCGGGCGTTGACCAGCCACACCTCGAACCCGGCTGCTTCCAGCAGGTAGTACGGCGGCTTCCAGTAATCGGAGGTCGCCTCCATCACGACCCGGGTCACCCCGAGCCCGGCCAGCCAGTCACCCAGCCCGGAAAGAGACCGGGTCATCGTCGAGACGGTGCGCACCTCCTGCACCCGCCGTGACGACCCGGTCGGACTGGGCAGCCGCATACAGCACACGACCTCGGCCTTACCGATGTCCAGCGCCGCGACCCGCTGCACCACCTGCGCATCATCTGGGGTCTCTTCCACCTGCGACCTCCTCGCCACAGCACCGTTACCAGGGGCGGCCGCTCGCAGGAGTCGCAGGGACGGGAGACGAAGCTAATCCGCGTGCTCGAAGCAACAGTGAAGGGCCCAACAGCGCGACTCCCAGCGCCCGACTAGACGACGGCCTCAACGACCAAGGTGGAACGACGTCAACGAGCGACCGGACCCCCATTTTCAGCCCGGAACGGGCCGCCCACCAGGGCGAGAAGGA